>JAZNYG010000078.1:0-21069 GCA_045594245.1 Bacteroidaceae bacterium | reverse complement strand
TCAATTGTCAATTAAAGAAGTTGTCTCTGCTCGTGATGTATCCTTCTCTACTAAAAACGTAAATTGACGGTTAGTTCATTTACCCTGTACAGTGACGACATCACCGTACAGCTTCTTGTACTACTTGTCTGTATGGAAAATATTTTCAAAGAACTCTCTCTTTAACGCTCTCAAGGGGTGTCCCTCTCGATTGCGGATGCAAAGGTAGTACAAATTTTACATTCCAACCAAATATTATGACAACTTTTTTTCAAAGAAAATCTAAGAAAAATCACAATACACTGATTTCCAGCAGTAACACCAGAAAACAAAATTTGGATGTTTTGCAGAAATTGCCATTTTTATGTTGCAAAACATGTTTTTGGAGGGTTCATGCGAAAAGAACAACAATTCATCCAAGATTGAAAACCCTACAGGCATTAATATACGTCTGTTGAGCTACTACATCAAGCGCCACGCCATAAATCTCTGCCAGTTTCTCAACCATACGCAACACATAGCTACTCTCGTTGCGTTTTCCTCGATAAGGTGTAGGTGCTAAATAAGGGGAGTCTGTTTCTACCACAACACGAGAAAGCGGCACTTCACTAAGCGCTTCAGGCAAAGTGGATTTCTTAAATGTAACTACTCCATTAATGCCAAGCATGAATCCTGGGAACTCCAGCAAAGCATGCGCTTCGTCAGCCGTACCTGTAAAACTATGGAAAACACCACGAATAGATGAATTCTTGTAATGCGAGAAGAGAGCATATAATTCAGAGAAAGCCTCACGCGAATGAATGACAAGAGGCAAATCACGCTCAAGCGCCCAACTTATCTGCTCTTCGAGAGCAGCCAATTGTTCATTCTTATATGACTTGTCCCAATATAAGTCGAGGCCCACTTCACCAATAGCAATAAAAGAATGAGCATCAAGCAAAAGTTTTAGAGTTGCTAGCGCCTCACGATATGCAGCATTCACTTCCGTAGGATGCAAACCAAGCATCGGATAGCAAAAGCCCGGATACTCTGCACATACGCGTAGCATAGACTCCACAGAAGCCACATCGATATTGGGCATTAATATATGTGTGATTCCTGCCTCCCGGGCACGAAGCATCACTTCAGAACGATCGGCATCGAAATCGTCGACAAACAGATGGCTATGGGTATCGATGAGTCTATACATCACGTTCCATAAGGTTGGCCATAAACTCGTGCAGCACCAGCTTCTTGTCGTCGCCTACGCTGAGCGCCTCAAGCGAGGCCTGTGCCTTGCTATAGTAACGTTCCTCGGCAGCACGGCTCATTGCCGGAATTCCTACCTTATTATACACTTCAGTAACAGCAGCCACCTTCTCTTCAGGAATAAAGTCGGTAGCAGCAGCCCAATAGTCAAGCACAGCACGCTGCTCCTTATCGGCCAAACGAAGCGCATTGATGTAGAGGTATGTCTTCTTATTACACAGGATGTCACCACCTATCTTCTTTCCAAACACTTTGGGGTCGCCATACACATCCAGGTAGTCGTCGCGAAGCTGGAAAGCGAGGCCAATGCTTTCGCCCAAACGATAAAAATGTTCTACATCCTCCTTGGATGCTCCACCGAGAATAGCGCCAATCTTGAGAGCACACGCCAAGAGCACAGAGGTCTTGAGGCGTATCATCTCGATATACTCCTCCTCGGTGACATCATCACGAGTCTCGAAATCCATGTCATACTGCTGTCCTTCGGCTATTTCAATAGACGTGCGATGAAAGGTAGCCATCACCTCTCTGAAATACTCATCTCCGACACGCGACATATACACATCGGCCAACGTGAGCATCACATCACCCGACAGGATTGCCGTATTGGCATCCCAGCGCTTATGCACCGTAGGCTTGCCACGACGTACATCGGCATTGTCCATAAGGTCATCGTGCAGGAGGGTAAAGTTATGGTATATCTCAAGAGCCAAAGCAGGATCGAGAATCTTCTCCACATCATCACGATACATATTATAGGCCATAAGCATCATGGCAGGACGTATACGCTTGCCTCCGAGCGAAAGGATGTATTTGACCGGCTCGTAAAGGTTCATCGGCTCGTGTGCATAATCGAGCGTTTCGATATGGGCATTGACTTTGTCGAGAAGTTGAGTAAAGGCGTAAGACATGATATATAAGATAAGGTTACGAAAAAAAGAAAAGAGGCTACGCAACGCAGCCTCTTTTACCATACTGATTAATATTAGTTGCTCAAACGGAAAGTCACGGGTACCGTAAATCTTACACGAACTGCCTTACCGCGCTGCTTACCAGGAATCCACTTTGGCATGGTAGAGATTACGCGAAGAGCCTCCTTGTCAAGATAGGGATTAACGGGTTTAATTACCTGTGCATCAACAATAGACCCATCGGTATTTACCACAAACTGTACGATAACACGTCCCTGAATACCCTGCTCCTGACAGATTGAAGGATACTTGATATTCTTCTGCAGGTATTTCATCAGTTCAGCATCTCCACCGGGGAATTGAGGACGTTCCTCTACCACTTGGAAGATTTGCTCTTCCTCCTCAGGCTCTTCAACCACAATGGGCACATCATCCTTGATTTCAACAAATTCAGCTTGGTCATCAGCAGACACGATAGTAGTTTCCTCAATCTCAGCTTCGTCATCAACGATATTGAGGACCTCAGCCTGCGTTACAGCTTGAGGAGGAGGAGGAACAGTCTTCTTCTCAGGCATTGTAATAGGGACAATTTCCTCTTCCAATACGATATCACCTGCATCCACGATTTCACCTGTAAACTCCTGTTCATACTGCGTCCACTCGAACGCCACAAAATGCGCAGCCAACACAACTATTAGACCAATAAGAACCCAAGTGAACTTCTTATTCTCCAAGTTGGCTTTTTCTGATTTTTTGATTTCCATAAGTTATGCTTTATTTATTATATTTTCCGATGTGTCTGCAAAAGTAATACTTTTTTTGTTAGCCAATACAAAAAAGTTCTTTTTTTTTGCTTAATCAATAGATTTTAATTTTCTAAACCACGCTTTTTTGGAACCAACAAGGTTTTTATAGATAAAAAGTCGTATATTTGGCAAAAAATATGAGATCCCTATGAAGAGAGGCATCCTATACCTATATATTATATGCTGCAGCATACGTTGCATGCAAGCGCAAGAAGCTGGGGCAACCTTTCAATTCCTGCAGTTGCCCATATCATCCCATGCAGCCGCTTTGGGTGGCGACAACACATCTATCATCGAGGATGATCTCACTTTGGCATTCCATAATCCCGCCCTGCTTGCCAACACAAATGGCGGGACACTCAACCTCAATTACATGAGCTACCTGCAGAAGACCTATGTAGCCTCAGCCGCCTACAACATGTATATTGGCGAGCGCTCAGGACTTGCATTTGGAACCCACTACCTGAACTTCGGTTCGATGAAGAACACCGATGCTGAAGGCAACATCATAGGCAACTTCTCGGCCAAGGACATGGCACTGATGGCCGTGTATAGCTTCAACTTCAGCGACCGTCTTTCAGGCGGCGTAACTGGCAAATTCATCTACTCCAACTATGAGCAGGTATATTCGCTAGCCTTAGGCGTAGACCTCGGTCTCAACTACTACAACCCCGACGCCATGTTCTCCGCCTCTGTGGTAGCACGCAATCTCGGCGGACAAGTAAAGACCTTTGACGGTATCCAAGAGCCCCTACCCTTCAATCTGCTGGTAGGTTTCAGCAAGGAGCTGGCGCACGCGCCCATCCGCCTCTCACTTACCCTCACCGACCTTGACAAGTGGCAGGCCACGGACTTCCACAACACTGCCGACAATTCGTGGAAGGATATCCTGCTCAAGCATTTCATCATCGGAGCCGACATCTTGCCCACTCCGAGCACCTACATCTCGGTGGGATACAACTTTCTGCTACGTAGCGAACTCAAGCACGCCACCAAGCGTTCCTTGGAAGGGTTCTCCATAGGTGCCGGCCTGAATGTCAACCGCATAAAAATAGGCGTGTCGTATGGCAAGTACCACGTAGCCGCCTCATCCCTGATGATGAACTTCTCCTTAGCATTATAACCATTTTATATATGAAAAAGATAACCATAGCCATTGACGGCCACTCCTCGTGCGGCAAGAGCACGATGGCCAAGGACCTTGCCCGTGAGATCGGGTACATATATATTGATAGCGGTGCCATGTACCGCGCAGTCACCTACTACTGCCTTCAGCACGACCTCTTCACCGAGGACGGCGTAAAGCTCCCCGAGCTGCAGGCTGCGATGCCCGACATCCGCATCACCTTCCGCCTGGATGCCGAGGGTCGTCCCGAGACCTACCTCAACGACGAGTGCATAGAGAAGGAGATACGCGGCATGGCCGTATCGTCACGCGTGAGCCTCATCGCCACCATCGGTTTTGTGCGCGAGGCCATGGTAGCCCTGCAGCAACAGATGGGCAAGGACAAGGGCATCGTGATGGACGGGCGCGACATAGGCACTACCGTATTCCCCGATGCCGAGCTCAAGGTGTTCGTCACTGCCAGCGCCGAGGTTCGCGCCCAGCGCCGCTACGATGAGCTCAAGGCCAAGGGCGAAGAGGCCTCCTACGAGAGCATACTGGAGAATGTGAAGGAGCGCGACCGCATCGACAGCGGACGTGCCATCAGCCCCCTGCGCAAGGCCGATGACGCCATCCTGCTCGACAACAGCCACATGACCATCCCCGAGCAGAAGGCATGGCTGATGGAGCAGTATGAGTTGAGGGTTTAGGGTTTAGAGTTTAAGGAGATGATAAACGTAGAGATTGACGAGCATTCGGGCTTCTGCTTCGGAGTGACCACCGCCATCCGCAAGGCCGAGGAGGAGCTGCAGCGCGGCGCCCCGCTATACTGCTTGGGCGACATCGTGCACAACGGCATGGAGTGTGAGCGGCTGCGCTCACTGGGCCTCATCGCCATCAACCACGACGAGTTTGCCCAGCTGCGCAACGTGCGCGTGCTGCTCCGCGCCCATGGCGAGCCACCCGAGACCTACGAGGCTGCACGCCGCAACGGCATCGACATCATCGATGCCACCTGCCCCGTGGTACTCAACATACAGAAACGCATCAAGCAGGAGTACGACACACCCTCAGAGCAACCCAAGCAGATTATCATCTACGGACAGAAGGGACATGCCGAGGTGCTCGGCCTCGTGGGGCAGACCGACGGCACGGCCATCGTCATCGAGAGCATCAAGGAGATAGACCGCATCGACTTCACACGCCACATCTACCTCTACTCGCAGACCACCAAGTCGCTCGACGAGTTTCGCCTCATCGTAGAGACCATCAAGCAGCGCATCGCCCCCAATGTAGAGTTCCGCTACTACGACACCATCTGCCGTCAGGTATCAAACCGCCTGGCAAACATCCGCGCCTTTGCCGCCTCACACGACCTCGTATTCTTCGTGTGTGGCAAGAAGAGCAGCAACGGCAAGGTGCTGTACCAGGAGTGCCTGAAGGCCAACCCCAACTCCTACCACATCGAGGGCAGCCACGAGATAGACTTCGAGCTCATCAACGACGGCCAGTCGATAGGTATCTGCGGTGCCACCTCCACCCCCAAATGGCTGATGGAAGAGTGCAAACAAGAAATCATGATTCACAACGAACAAACTCAATAACTTAAAAACTTAAAAACTCAAAACAATATGGCAAGAAGAATCAATTGCATAGGCATCCTCACCTCGGGCGGCGACGCACCGGGCATGAATGCCGCTATCCGTGCCGTCACCCGTACGGCCATCTTCAACGGTCTCAAGGTCAAGGGTATCTACCGCGGCTACAAGGGGCTCATTACGAACGAAATCAAGGATTTCAAGACCGAGAACGTGAGCAACATCGTGCAGCAGGGAGGCACCATCCTCAAGACTGCCCGCTGCCCCGAGTTCAAGACCGAGGAGGGACGTGCCGAGGCATGGAAACACATGTGCGAGCACGAGATTGATGCCCTCGTGGTCATCGGTGGCGACGGCTCGCTCACCGGTGCCCGCATCCTGGCACAGGAGTACGACATTCCTTGCATTGGCATCCCCGCCACCATCGACAACGACCTCTATGGTACCGACACCACCTTGGGCTACGACACGGCACTCAACACCATCGTGGAGGCAGTAGATAAGATACGCGACACGGCCAACTCCCACGAGCGCATCTTCTTCGTCGAGGTCATGGGCCGCGATGCCGGCTTCCTCGCCCTCAACAGCGCCATTGCCTCGGGCGCCGAGGCCGCCATCATCCCCGAGCACCTCACCAAGGAAGACCAACTCGCTGCATTCATCCAGAATGGTGTGCGCAAGTCAAAGAACAGCAGTATCGTGCTTGTAGCCGAGAATAAAGAATTGGGCGGAGCCATGCACTACGCTGAGCGCGTGCGCAACGAGTTTCCGCAGTTCGACGTTCGCGTATCCATCCTCGGACACTTGCAGCGTGGTGGACGCCCCACTGCTCACGACCGCATCATCGCCAGCCGCATGGGTGCTGCCAGTATCGATGCCCTGCTCGATGGCCAGCGCAACGTGATGATAGGTATTCGCAACGACGAAATCGTGTACGTGCCCTTCAACACCGCTATCAAGAAGGACAAACCCATCGATGAGCAGCTGGTCAACGTATTGCATATGTTGTCAATCTAATAGAATTACTTCCAACTTTAACGCCTCGGAATTCCGAGGCGTTTTTATTTTCCTTTATCTGAGAGGATTATCTCAGAACTCGCGAAATGCATAAAACAGTTCGATTTCCACGAGCAACAAACACTAAGTTACAACAACTCAGCATTAAAGTATTTTTGTAGCAGAAAGTCACTGTTTGCCGAGTCCATACACCTCAAGTAGCTGACGTGCAGCCTCGAAGGAGGTCACCTCGCCATTGAGCACCTGGTTCTCCTTCAAGGAAAGCAGCGAAGCGATGGTGGGGTTGTTATAGAAGTTGTCGCGGAGGGCCTCGTTGATGCTCTCGTACATCCAGTATTTGGCCTGTTCGTTGCGACGATGGTCAAAGTAGCCGTTTTTCTTCACGAAGTCGATATAGTCGAATACCATTGTCCACACCTCATCGATGCGCAGCCCATAGAAGCCCGAGTAGGTGAGCACCTTGGGAGTCCACCCGCTCTCTGGCGCAGGAAATAGGTGCAGCGCATTGCGGAAGTGCGAAGCGGCCAGTTCGGCCTTCTCCACGTTGGCCCCGTCGGCCTTGTTGATGATGATGCCGTCGGCCATCTCCATGATACCGCGCTTGATGCCCTGCAGTTCATCGCCTGTGCCTGCCAGCTGGATGAGGAGGAAGAAGTCCACCATCGAGTGCACGGCCGTCTCGCTCTGCCCTACACCGACGGTCTCTACAAAAATCTTGTCGTAACCTGCCGCCTCGCACAGCACGATGGTCTCACGCGTCTTGCGTGCCACACCGCCGAGCGAACCAGCCGAGGGACTAGGGCGTATGAAGGCTTCGGGATGCACTGAGAGCTTCTCCATACGGGTCTTGTCGCCCAGGATACTTCCCTTGGTCTTTTCGCTACTGGGGTCAATGGCCAGTACGGCGAGCTTACCTCCGTAGCGCTCCAACACATGCAAGCCGAAAGCATCGATAGAGGTACTCTTGCCCGCTCCCGGCACACCGCTGATACCGATGCGCACCGAGTTGCCGGTATAGGGCAAGCACTTCTCGATAACCTCCTGGGCTATGGCCTGATGCTCGGGAAGCAGACTCTCCACAAGTGTCACGGCACGCGACAGCATGGTAATGTCGCCCTTCACGATGCCCTCCACATATTCGGCAGGTGTGAACAGGCGCTTGCGCTTCTTGGGCTTCATATAGGGATTTACCATCGAGGGCTGCTCTACGCCTGCATTCACGGTCAGGCCTTTATATATATCTTCGTTTTCGGGATGCTGCATGGCTATTAATTCTGATTTCTAAATTATGAATTATGATATGGCAAAGATACGAATAAACGAGCGAGAAATATCAAGCTTGCTTGAATATTTTTCATAGCGAGTGAAAGTATCTTCGAGGTTTACCTCAAAGGTAACACTTAATTGCGAATTGTGAATTGCGTATTATGAATATTTTATTACCTTTTACTTGCGCTTCGCACAAGTAGAAATTAGGCGGCGCCTCAGGAAATTACAAATAAATTTAACTTTGTTGAATTTCGGCCTCGCTCAGCAATAGAAAAGTAAACTTTTCCATTACATTCGCTCGTTGAAATTTGCATTTCCGTTCGGCTTGCACTAATTTTGCACACATTATGAAGAACAACAAACGATATGGCAAGCGAGGCCCCAGCCAAATATTCCACTACTCAGCCGTAGAGGACACTACGCTGCTGCCCTTCCTTTATATAATATTGGCGCCCAAGAGTAAGAGCGACATCAAGTCGATGCTGGCCCACAACCATGTGGCCGTGAACGGACGCCCAACGACGCAGTTTGACACACCGCTTACTCCGCGCGACAAGGTGTCGGTGAACTTCACCCGTCCCTTTGCCGTGCTGCGTGCCAATCAGTTGCAGATTATCTACGAGGACAAGTACCTCATCGTGGTGGAGAAGGCTGCCGGACTGCTCTCCATGGGGCGCGACACCAACAAGAAGACGGCACAGGGATTGCTCACCGAGTACCTGAAGCAGAAGGACCCGCGTGCCATGGCCTACATCTGCCACCGTCTCGACCAATACACCTCGGGCATCCTCATCTTTGCCAAAGACCCCGACACGCAGCGCGAACTGCGCTTCGGATGGGACAGCTACATCCGTGAGCGTTGCTACACGGCCGTCGTGGAGGGCTGCCCCGAAGAGGAACATCAGGAACTACGCCACTACCTCGTGGAGAACAACAACAATATGATGGTATATATCGCCCGCAAGCCCGACGAGGGACGCTTGGCCGTGACACGCTATCGTGTGGTGCAGAGCAACGGGCATCACTCGCTGCTCGACCTGCAGATATTCACCGGCCGCAAGAACCAGATACGCGTACAGCTTGCCGACATAGGGCACCCCGTAGCCGGCGACCGCAAGTATGGCGGCAACACCAATCCCATAGGCCGGCTCATGCTGCACAACCACCGCCTCTCGCTCGTGCATCCCGTGACACGCGAACTGATGCACTTCGAGGCTCCCGTGCCTGCCACCTTCCGCAAGGTAGTTCAGTCGGCCAAGGATGAGTAGCCAGCAAAGCAAGACACCACGTTTCTTCGACTTATTATTAACATTGATATAGCAGAGGCGCACCCACAAAGGATGCGCCTCTTTTCCATCTATACAATCACAACACATAGGGTACAAAATGCCGCTTTTTATGCGTTTTTTCCAAGATGTACCGAGAAAAGTGTAAAGAAACTTTACAATTTTCGCTCAAAAAAGCGTTTTTTCGATTTTTTCTTGCGATAGTGCTTGCCCGTGTGAGTAACTTCGCTAAGCAAACCGGAACAAAAGAATATATGCCAACCCATATGAGAAAAAACGAAAGCGTACAGCCAATAAACCGCGAGAACAAAGCAAAAAACTCGCGTAACCGTGGATACGTAATGAAATATCCATGGATACGTGATGAAATATCCGCGGATATTTAATGAAATATCCACGGATACGTAAACTTTTTGGTAAGCTGAACTGAAAAAATGGAAGGGAAGAACCGAAAAATAGGAAGGAAAAGTAGGGAAAACGAAAAAAAAGAATTGTCCTGCTCGGCAAAAGTGTCAAAAAATTTGACACTTTTCGTCGAAAAAATCATTTTTCGCAAAAAAGTCATGGTGGCGTTTGGCGGTTTCAATAATTTTGCCTATAGATTTATATGCAGCAAGAGAGTGCGCCCCCTTTTCTGCATAATAAGGTATAATGGAACTAGGAATGTATAACTAAAAACACATAACGACAATGAAAGAGTTCTTTAAGAATCTCGGACGCTACAAAGTGTCGTCCACGCTCAACATCTTGGGCCTCGGCATCGCCTTCGCGGCAGCTTATGCCATCTTGGTACAGGTCAATTACGACCTCAGTTACAACCGCTCACTCAAGGATGCAGAGAGGGTGTTCCGATTTGAGTCATCAGCCTTATCGAAAGTGTATGATGGCAAGATGTTTGCGGGCATCAATGATGCGATGGGCCAAAGCTTTGGCGAAGATACCACGATGGTGGAATCGTTCGGACGAATGCATTATAGTCAGTCGCCCCTCAAGATAAAACTGAGTGATGGTGAAGATGGACTGGTGGAAATCAGGGAGAGTTGGGGCACGACAGGAGCTCCGGAGACCATGGGATTTAGACTCGTGAGCGGTAGCTTCGACCGACTGAGTACGCCCAACAGCATCTTGCTCAGCGAAAATTTTGCCAAAGCGCATAATATAGAACTTGACGGTGTGATACAGGATGCGAATAACCGTTCGCTCACGGTGGTCGGTATTTTTGAGGATTTTCCCCGAAGCTGCGATTTGTATGGGTTGCAGATGTTTATGGCTGCTCCTCTCAGGACATGGGACGGCAATTGGCAATTTACCTACTTCTATAAACTGAAGGAGGCTTGGATGAAGGATGCCTTCCTTGAAAGCCTCTATCCCAAGTTCAAGAGCATCTATGGGGAAAAGTATGAATCGATGTCGCTTGAGGAGTTCCGCTCCAACCCATTGTGTCAGTTGCAGCTGACAGCGCTCAAGGACATTCATTTCTCTGAAACGGTGTCAGAAACAAAGACTGCAGATGCTACTACGACCTATACGTTGCTGGCCATAGGTATTGTCATCATCATCATTGCCTTTGTGAATTTCATCAACTTCTTCATGGCGATGATTCCGCGTCGTATACGGAGAGTGAATACCGAGAAGATTTTTGGCTGCACCATACGTCGCTTGCGCCTCGGATTTGTGGGTGAAGCTATCGGGATGGTTGTGCTCGGCCTATTGCTTGCTTTCCTGATCATCTTCTATATTGCACCCGAGGTCAGTGCCAACCAGTTTATCTCCACTTCTATCGCCTTGGAAGATAATTGGGACATGATGCTTGTGATGCTTGGTGCCGGGGTTGTGCTTACTGTTGTTGCCAGCGTCTATCCGGCCTACTATATAACCTCAATACCTCCATCATTCGCCATCAAAGGGTCGTTTGGCAATACGGTTACAGGCCGTCGTCTGCGCTTTACGTTGCTGGGCTTGCAGTACTTGATTGCCATCACGCTGATTACCTGCACCCTATTCATCAAGCAGCAACACTCCTATATGATGAGTTACGATATCGGGGTCGATAAGCAGCACTTGCTTGCTGTAGAGCTGGGACCTAAGGCAGCTGCGCTGACCACTAAGGCCAACCGTCCGGCTCTCATGTCGCTGCTCAACGAGAGCCCGATGATAAAGGATGTTGCATTCTCGTACCAAAACATTGTTTCGGATGGATGGCGCACCAGCAATGACTACGAAGTTATAGGCGAAGATCGCAAGATTAGGATGGACCTTCAGGAGGTGACGCCCAATTTCCTTGAAGTGATGGGGATTGGCATTACCGAGGGACGTAACTTCGAGTCGCACGACATACAAAATCCTCAGGGTGCAGTCATATATCCAGAGTTTGCAAAACGGAAGTACGATCTTACGATGGACACTCGTGTGAATTATGATTGGAGGACTGAAGGAGATACTCGATTGGTCGGCTTCTGCGAAGATGTAAAAATGCAGCCTCTGCAGAAGGCAACACGACCTACGGCATTCTATGTGTCAGGAAGAGACCCGCGTTTCTTTACAGCTTACATTCGCACGACCGAAAATGCCGATTTGGATGTCTTGAAGGCACACATAGAGAGTTCGTTCGCGAAACTCGACCCTCAGGTAAATCCCGAACAGCTTAAAATACAGTCTATCGACGAGCAACTGAGCCACGAGTACGAGCAAGAGCTGGAGCTCACGCGCCTCATCAGCGTATTCTCCATCGTTGCCATTCTCATCGCCCTGATGGGAGTCTTCGGCCTCGTGTTCTTCGAGACCCAGTATCGACGTCGCGAGATTGCCCTGCGCCGTGTACACGGAGCGCAGATAAGCGAGATACTGCGCATGTTCGTTGCCCAATATGCCCGTATGGTGGGCGTGGCCTTCCTCTTTGCCGTGCCTGTGAGCTACCTCATCATGTCGCGTTGGCTCGAAGGGTATGCCTACCACATCCCGCTCTACTGGTGGGTCTTCGCCCTTGCTCTCCTCATCGTGCTTGCCGTAACCAGCGCCATCGTACTGGCCCGCTCGTGGAAGGCAGCGAGGGAGAATCCCGTGAATGCGTTGTATAAAGAATGAAATCAATTGAGAATTGAAAATTGAGAATTGAAAATTAGGCTCCGCGATGAAACTAACTAAAGAGAACTGTCGCCCTTTAAGGGGGACGAGCGTAGAGAGCGAAGCGACGGAGCGGAGGGGGTAATGAAAACGTAGAAAAAAGTAAAAAACAACCAAGTTTGCAACCTGACAAGACTTTTATCCGTCTAATAGATATAAGACGTTAACAAACAAAACTATTTATAAACTTAAAAAACTAAAAATTATGGAACTTAGAACAGAAGATTTGAAGAAGGTATTCCGTACCGACGTAGTAGAAACCGTAGCGCTCAACGGCGTAAGTATCGACATTCACGATGGCGAGTTCGTAGCCATCATGGGCCCCTCAGGATGCGGCAAGTCCACCCTGCTCAACATCCTCGGCATGCTCGACACACCCACCGACGGCACCTACTGGCTCGAAGGCCGCGAGGTGAGCAAGCTCAAGGAAGACGACCGCACCGCCTACCGCCGTGGCAAGATAGGCTTCGTGTTCCAGAGCTTCAACCTCATCGAGGAGCTCAACGTGACGGAGAACGTGGGCCTGCCGCTCGGCTACCTCGGCGTGAAGGGCGAGGAGCGCCGCAAGCGCGTGGCCGAGACACTGGAGCGCATGGGCATCACCCACCGTGCCAGCCACTATCCCAACCAGCTCAGCGGCGGTCAGCAGCAGCGCGTGGCCATAGCCCGTGCCGTAGTGAGCCGCCCCGGCCTCATCCTTGCCGACGAGCCCACCGGTAACCTCGACTCGAAGAACGGTATAGAAGTGATGGAGCTGCTGCGCGAACTCAACCGCGAAGGCACTACCGTGGTGATGGTGACGCACAGCCAGCGCGACGCCTCCTACGCCGACCGCATCATCAACCTCTTCGACGGCCAGATCGTGGATTCGCTGAAGGAAAGAATGTAAGAGACCTAAAAAACCACAGATTACACGGATTTCACAGATTTAGCAAATCGCTTCGCTCTTGCAGCCTGCCGGATGAGCACAAGGTAAACACGTATAGAATCTGTGTAAATCTGAGTAATCTGTGGTTTATAAAACCGTTTTAACGTTTAATTTTCAATTACAATCGATGTTCCTAAAAGACTTTCTAAAAAACTTGCGCCGCTACAGCACCTCCTCGGCGCTCAACATCATCGGCCTGGCCATTGCATTTGCCTCGGCCTACATCATCTTGGTGCAGGTGAACTTCGACCTAAGCTACAACAAATGCTTCCGCGATGCCGACCGCGTGTTCCGAGTAGAATTGGAATCGCAATGGGGCGAGAAGGGAAAGTGGTCGACTATATTTAACCATAATTTCGGGCATTTCTTCGGAGAAGAGTGCGATCTTTTGGAGAGTTTCGGCACAATGCATTTCTATACATCGGACCTCAAAGTCCAGATACCCAACCAAGAAAAGGGAGACCAAGAGGAGTGGATGAATATCCGTGAATCATACGGAACACCTGAAGCTCCAAAGACCGTAGGCTTCACCTTGGTACAGGGCGACTTCGAGCGACTGAAAGAACCGAACACTGTGTTGTTAAGCGAGAAGTTTGCCCGTACTCACAACTTGATGGTAGACAACTCAATCAAGTTTGCTGATGGTGGTTCACGTACTATCGTTGGATTGTTCAAAGATTTTCCACGAAACAGCGATTTGTATGGATTGGATATATATACTAGTATAGAAGCAGACTTGGAAAAGAACACAAGCAATTGGAACTATACCTATTATTATAAGCTCACCAGTGCCGAACACAAAGATGCTTTCCTTGATGCCATATATACACGAATGTTGACAAATCAGAGGGGAGAGGGTGCTGATGCTTATACTCTTGACAGTTTGAAAGCTTCGTTTCCTCTCCGCTTTACCGCAGTGGAAGACACCTACTTCGCCACCAATATGGAGAATGTAGAAGGCCAGACTGGCAACCGCACCACCACGCTGACCCTGCTGGCCATTGCTGTGCTCATCATCGTGATTGCCTTTGTCTACTTCATCAACTTCTTCATGGCGATGGTGCCGCGCCGCATACGCCGCGTGAATACCGAGAAGGTCTTCGGCTGCCCCACGTGGAGATTGCGCGGTGGCTTCGTGTTCGAGGCTGTGGGCTTGGTGACGATAGCGTTGATCATAGCAGCCGTCATCATCTTTATACTGGCACCGTCGGGCTACATCAACAGCACCATCTCCACCTCCATTGCCTTGGAGGACAACGTGATGCTGGTGCTCCTCACCGTGGCTGCAGGGCTCGTGCTTGCTGTGCTCACCAGCATCTATCCAGCGTGGTACATCACATCGATGCCGCCGGCCTTTGTTGTCAAGGGCTCGTTCGGCAACACCAAGTCGGGCCGTCGCCTGCGCTACACACTGCTGAGCTTCCAGTTTGTCATCTCCATCGCCCTCATCACCTGCTCCATCTTCGTCAAGCTGCAGCACACCTATATGATGAACTACGATATGGGCTTCGACAAGAGCCATCTGCTTACCACCAACATCCCCGTGAGCATCAACAAGGAGTATAGCAGCCGCCAGACCTTTGCCGGACTGCTCAAGGAGAACCCCATGATTGCCGACGTCACCTTTGCCGATGGCGACATCGTGAACCAGAGCCGCATGGGCTGGGGACGCGGATTCAAGGGCGAGCAGATCACCTTCCAGTGCTATCCCGTATCGCACGACTTCCTGCGCTTCATGGGTATCGACATCACCGAAGGGCGCGACTTTATGCCCGACGATGAGCGCACCAACGGCACCTTCATCTTCAACGAGTCGGCCCGCAAGGAGTTTGGCTTCGAGCTTGGCGATAAGGTACACGGTCATAACGGTGAAGCGCCTGTCGTGGGCTTCTGCGAGGACTTCAAGTTCCGTCCGCTGCAGTATGGCGTGTCGCCCTTTGCCTTCTACGTGTTCGGTGCCAACGGCTGGCGCGGATACAGCCATCTGTATGTGCGCACCGTTCCGCAGGCCGACATTGCCGCCGTGAAGCGGCACATCACCGACTGCATCATCAAGATGGATGCAAAGGTGATGCCCGACAATGTAGTGATTGACAGCTTCGACAAGGAGTTGGGCGCCGAGTACGAGAAGGAGCAGGAGCTGACGACGCTCATCACCATCTTCTCGGTGCTCTCCATCGTGATATCGCTGCTCGGCGTGTTCGGCCTCGTGTACTTCGAGACTCAGTATCGCCGCCGCGAGATAGCCCTGCGCCGCGTACATGGTGCGCAGATAAGGGAGATACTGCAGATGTTTGTTGTCCAGTATGCCAAGATGGTGGGCATTGCCTTCGTGGTGGCTACACCCATCAGCATCCTCATCATGATGCGCTGGCTCCAGACCTTCGCCTACCACACCCCACTCCACTGGTGGGTATTCCTCATCGCCCTCGCCATCGTGCTCGCCGTGACCTCGGCCATCGTCGTGGCTCGCTCGTGGAAGGCAGCGCGGGAGAATCCGGTGAATGCGTTGTATAAAGAGTAAAAGAGAGGCCTCCCCCACCCCCCTCCCGAAGAGGGGGCTTCGCGGACATCGCGGAGTACTGGAATAGCTTTATGGATGTTCCACTTTCATGTACAGAGCGAAAATCGAAAGATAAATCTTTAGGACTGCAATCGTATAGGTCAATAATTTCTTCATGGTGCTCAGAACCTACGGTTGCAAAGAAGGGATACCTGCGGGTATCCCTTCAATGTTTGTATTCAATATAGCTCACAGCTCATTGCTCATTGCTCAAAAGCTCAATCCTCCAGCTTGTGGATGACCAGTCCGGAGCGGAGCTTGGGCTCGAACCAGGTGGTCTTGGGGGGCATGATGTTGCCGGTGTCGGCAATATCCATGAGCTGCTTCATCGACACGGGATAGAGGGCGAGGGCCATCTTCATCTCACCGCTATCGACGCGGCGCTTGAGTTCGCCGAGGCCACGGATGCCACCCACGAAGTCGATGCGTTTGTCCTTGCGCAGGTCGCCCAGGCCAAGGATGTCGTGCAGGATGAGGTTCGAGGAGATGGTGACGTCGAGCACGCCGATGGGGTCGCTATCGTCGTAGGTACCCTCCTTGGCGGTGAGGCTATACCACTGTCCGTCGACATATAGGGAGAAGTTGTGGAGCGCGGCGGGCTTGTATATCTCGGTGTCCTTGGGCTCTACGATGAAGTTATCGGCGAGCTTGGCAAGCAGCTCCTCGGGAGTGAGGCCATTAAGGTCTTTCACCACGCGGTTGTAGTCGATGATGGTGAGCTGGCCTGCGGGGAAGCATACGGCCATGAAGTAGTTGTACTCCTCGTCGCCCACGTGATTGGGGTTCTGACGTGCCTTCTCGGCGCCTACAAGGGCAGCTGCGGCTGAGCGGTGATGGCCGTCGGCGATGTAGAGGGCGGGCATCTTGGCAAACTCGGCGGTGACGGCAGCCATGTCGGCCTCATCGTCGATGATCCAGAGCTGGTGACGGAAGCCGTCGCCCTGAGCTACATAGTCGTACTCGGGAGCCTCAGCGGTGTAACGTGCCACGAGGGCATCGAGCAGGGCATTGTCGGGATAGGCGAAGAAGACGGGCTCGATGTTGGCATTGTTGACACGCACGTGCTTCATGCGGTCCTCCTCCTTGTCGGCACGGGTGAGCTCGTGCTTCTTGATGACTCCGTTGAGGTAATCGTCAACGTAAGCACACACCACGAGGCCATACTGGGTGTGGCCGTTCATAGTCTGTGCATAGATGTAGTACTGCTCCTTGTCGTCCTGCACGAGCCAGCCCTTCTCCTGGAAGAGGGCAAAGTTGGCGGCGGCCTTCTCATATACACGGGGGTCGTGCTCGTCGGTGCCTACAGGGAAATCGATCTCGGGCTTGATGATATGGTAGAGCGACATCTCATTGCCTTCGGCCTCGGCACGCGCCTCGTCGGAGTTGAGCACATCGTATGGGCGGCTCTGCACCTTCTCTACCAGAGCCTTGGGTGGGCGGATGCCCTTGAATGGTTTTACTACTGCCATGTTTGGAATTCTGAATTATTTGTTAACGCGGAATTTCTCGCAACCATCCTTGATGAAACCTACAATCTGGTGAGCTGCTGCGATGCCGGCATTGATGTTGGCCTCGGCGGTCTGCGCACCCATCTTCTTGGGAGTAGAGAAGTAACGTCCGGCAAAGAGCTCGGCAAACTTACTGTCGGCAGCGGGCATGATGTCGGTCATGTACTTGAAATCGGCACGCTCCTCCATGAGCTGGATGAGCTCGGCTTCGTTGATAACCTCCTTGCGGGCGGTGTTCACCAGCACGGCACCCTTGGGCATATCCTTCAGCAGGGCGTAGTTGATAGACTCCTTGGTCTCGGGGGTAGCGGGAATGTGGAGCGACACAATCTGGCACTGCTCATACAGTTCCTTGGCCGAAGCTACGGGGGTGACGCCATCGGCGGTCATCACCTCAGCAGGACAGTAGGCGTCATAGGCATAGATATCCATGCCGAAGCCCTTGGCGATGCGTGCCACGTTGCGGCCTACATTGCCATAGGCGTGGATACCGAGTTTCTTTCCCTTGAGCTCGCTGCCCGAGGTACCATTGTAGAGGTTGCGCACGGCATATACCATCAGGCCAAGAGCCAGCTCGGCCACGGCATTGGAGTTCTGGCCGGGGGTGTTCATCACACATACGCCATGAGCCGTTGCGGCGGCAAGGTCTACATTGTCGTAGCCTGCACCGGCACGCACCACGATCTTGAGCTGCTTGGCGGCATCGAGCACCTCGGCATCGATTACATCGCTGCGGATGATGATGGCATCGGCATCGGCCACGGCAGCCAGCAGGTTGGCCTTATCGCCATATTTCTCCAACAGGGCAAGCTCGAAGCCTGCACCCTCAATCACTTCACGGATACCGTCAACTGCCACCTTGGCAAACGGTTTGTCTGTTGCTACTAATACTTTCATAACAATATCAAATTGGGGACCCTCCTCCAGCCCCTCCCTCTATAGAGGGGAGCCTGCTCCGCGATGTCTGCAAAGCCCCTCCATAGAGGGAGGGGTTTGGGGAGGGTCTTCTTTTTAGTGTAATTTCTCAAACTCCTTCATGCAATCAACCAGCGCCTGTACGCTCTCAAGCGACATGGCGTTGTAGCACGATGCGCGGAAGCCGCCTACTGAGCGGTGACCCTTGATGCCTACCATGCCGCGCTCCTGAGCAAAGGCCATGAAGTCGGCCTCAAGGTGCTTGTACTCGTCGTTGAGCACAAAGCAGATGTTCATGTATGAGCGGTCCTCAACGGCGCAAGTGCCACGGAAGAGCTTGTTGCGGTCGATCTCACCATAGAGAAGGTCGGCACGCTCCTTGGCACGACGGGCCATCTCCTCTACTCCACCGTTGGCCTTGATCCAGCGCAGGGTGAGCATAGCCGAGTAGATGGGCAGCACGGGAGGTGTGTTGAACATAGAGCCGCCATCGACATGAGTCTGATAGTTGAGCATGGTGGGGATAGTGCGCTCTACCTTACCCAACGCATCGTTGCGCACGATGGCGAAGGTGACACCGGCAGGAGCGAGGTTCTTCTGGGCACCGCCATACACGCAGATGTACTTGCTGAAGTCAATGGGGCGTGAGAAGATGTCCGACGACATGTCGGCAATCAAAGGCACGTTCACCTCGGGGTCGATACGGATTTCTGTACCGTAGATCGTATTGTTAGAGGTATAGTGGAAGTAGTCCACATCGTCGGGCACGGTGTAGCCCTTCGGTATATAGTTATAAGTAGTGTCGGCCGATGAAGCCACCTCTACCACCTCGCCAAAGTTCTTCGCCTCCTTGATAGCCTTCTTGGCCCATACACCGGTGTTGATGTAGGCGGCCTTCTTGCCCAGGAAGTTGTAGGGAACCATGCAGAACTGCATGCTGGCACCACCACCGAGGAAGAGTACTGAATAGCCTTCGGGAATGTTGAGTACCTCCTTGAAGAGGGCTACAGCCTCGTCAATGACGGCCTGAAAATCCTTTGAGCGATGACTGATCTCTAATATAGAAAGGCCTGAGCCATTGAAATCCAATACAGCCTGAGCCGTCTGCTCAATCACTTCGCGCGGCAGGATAGAGGGTCCTGCATTAAAGTTATGCTTCTTCATAACAAATTACTTTTAGTTGTTAATAACTACAATTGAAAAGACAAAAGTAAGCTGTTTAGCTTATTTAACAAAATCTTTGACAGATTATTTATCATCCATCCAGAATTTTGCCACAATTTATCAAAATAGAAAAAATCCATTTGTAAAAGCATCATACCGTTTCACTACCTCAACCAATGCAAATACAATTTATTCACTAGGGTATCTGTATACTCTTTCTCCGCTGCACTCGGTAGTGCTGTAGCTGCCCACAATGCCCAGTCCGCCACGGATATTGGTGTGTATGGGCATAGGCTCGCCTACGAAGGCACCGCCTGTCATCTCAAAGGCGGTAACATCTTCTATATACTTATAGTAGTCTTCGCTGAGGTGCTCTAAGGTAAAGGCATAGCGGTAGGTGGCGCGGCCCACGGTGTCGGCAGGGGATATGTAGCCATCGTCCCACTCATCATCTTCCACCCATCCGCTTTCGGGATTAGTGTTGGGGGCAGCTGGCGATTCCATCAAGAACATGAAATCTACGATAGGCTGCCCGTCGGCATTGCGCAGGTTCTGGTCGGTGAAGATGAAGGAGTTGGTGCTCGACATATAGAGCAGTCCGCTAAACATTTGCGACATGCTCTCGCTTGTGGTCATCAGTCGGGTGCTGCTCTCGGTGAAGAGATAGTGCGGATAGAAGGTCTCTTCCGTGGTGTTGTAGCCACGGGTGTATATGTCATCGGGGAATGTCACCTCATAGCTCCCCTCATAATGTATTGACAGTCGGTAGTAGTTGGTCTCTTCGGCAGGGTCGTCAATATAGATGCTTACGAGCAAGGCGCTGTCTACCTCATTGAGCAGGGCGGCACTCAGAGGGTCGCCAGGCGGAGTGAACGGCAGCATCGTGGTGTGGGCAACGGCAATGGGTGCAGGGTGCATCACACGCTCCGTAGCGCTGGCTGTGCCCAACGTGTGTGTGGCTGTCAGTGTAACCTCATCGCCTGCGTTGAGGCCGTAGTAGCTGAGGTAGCTCTCGCTGGCCTCATCGTATACAAGGGAGAAATCCTCGCCATTGATGGTGGCTGTGACGGTGGCATCGCTCAGGCGCTGAGGCTCCTCGGTGTCGAGGAAATGGGCGGTGCGCCCCACCGTGGCGGTGAGCTGCTCGCCATTGGCTCTGAGCATGGCATTGAGCACCAGTTTGGGAGCGCCTATCTCGGCATCGTAGGGGATGTCGTTGACGCAGGAGGTGAGCATCGTGCTGGCAAGCACGATGATAAGTTGAAAGTTGAAAATTGAAAGACGCAGCGTAGCGAGTGCAGAAACTGCTTGCGGGATTATGCCGAGCCAGCAGGTCTTCTTAAATGCAAAGCATTTATAAAATTGAAAATGATTAGTATGTCTTGTCATCGTTGTATGCGTTAAAATTGCACCCCATAGCTAAACGAAGGTATGATGGGGAATATCGTTACTTTACGCAGGGTCTTGTAGTGTTGGTCGGTGTCCCAGTCGTAGCCATCGTAGAGGTATACCATGAAGGGGTTCATGCTGTTGTAGGCATTGTAGACGCTCAGGTTGATGGTGCGCTTGATGTTCGGGTGGCGGCGGAACCGCTTGTGGAAGTTCATCGAGAGGTCCAGACGGTGGTAGGGCTCCAAGCGGTAGTTGTT
>JAZNYG010000077.1:0-8884 GCA_045594245.1 Bacteroidaceae bacterium | reverse complement strand
TAGCCCCGCAGTGCGGGCTGTCAAGGCTTTTGCGCAAGGGAATACATAGCGGATACGGTAGTAATCTCCTGTTATTCCGCGGCGGGGGCGGGCATGGTTGCCAGAAGCACCTGCTGGTCGCCTTTTTCAAAAGTGATGCCGGTCAGCTCCGTAATGCTCTCGCAGGGCAGGTACAAAAGCTCGCCTACCATGCGAATGTCCCGGACGGGCATCAGCTGGCGGGTGCCGTTGAGGGCCACTTCCAGGTTGATGGGGTTGCCCTCCTTGTCCTCCTCAATCTTGTAGGTCTCGTCGCCACCGTATGCAGGATCGGCAAGGCGTTCACGGACAATTGAGTCGCGCACCCAGTGTACAAACTGGCGGTACTCGGCATTGGTTATCTCGGTATCGTCCATCCAGAACGACTCCACTGAAATCTCTTTATAAGGAGCGTTGGAACCCCAGAGAGTATCGGTGTCCTCTTCTCCCAACTTGAGCGAACCGCGTGGCACGAGCACCATACCAAAAGGTGCAGGCTCGTTGAATGCAGCAGAGCGGGAACCTACAAGCTCGCCACCTGCCGCCATAGAGGCATTGCTCGGCCCCATACAAGAGGTCAGTAGTGCCGCTGCGGCTATGCCCATAATCCATTTTGTCTTCATACGAGTTATAATATACGTATACTTTTATGTTTGTTCTTTCCTTTCTTAAATAGGTCCAAGTCCATCACATAGCCCACATACAGGTCGTGACTTCCGTGGATGAGTCCTACACCCGAGGTAAACAGTTCGTAGGCATAGCCAAACGACACGCTATTGATCTCTCCCCCGAGAAGTATGGCCACCGAGGTCATTGGGCTGTAGGTAAGGCCTGCATAGTAGCGCTTCTCGTCGTAGGTGTAGGTGCCTCGCAGCGTGAGGTCGGCCCGCCATGCTTGCAGGTCGGTCATCACTTGCATTGAAGGCTGTATGGATAATAACGGATTCTTTAGCTGAATATTGCATCCACCGCTGAAATAAAAAGTGGGATCTATCTTTATCTCATGCGTTTCGCCAAGCTCGATGGTAGGTGCAGTGACGTGCATCACCGACAAACCTGCATAGAAGAGGCGGTGGGTGTAGTGCACGCCTGCGGTGAGGTCGAGCCCCATGCCGTCGATCTCTGATGAGGGGAAGGCATCGTCGCCTGCCTCTTCGGCTTCAACCTTCGAACCATCGAATTTCTGCTCCAGCGACCCCGCACTGACACCTATTGCCATACGTCCGCTCCACAGGTTGAACCGATAGGCATAGCCCGCAAAGAGACGTTGGTTGGTGAAGAGACCTATAGACTCATTGTAGAGGTTGGCGCTCACGGCCTGATTCTTCTTTTCCGTAGGGAGCGCCATGTCGGCTCCTATAAGCATCGTAGCAGGGGCGTTGGTATAGCCAGCCATCTGCATGGCGTAGGTGCCATACATATTAAGCCGTCCGCTCAGCCCTGCCACGGCAGGATTGTAGTAGCCCTGTAGTGCCCAGTAGTGAGTGAAATGTGTGTCAAACTGTGCTCGAGCCGTCACGGCAGCAAGCAGCAGTGATAGGGTCAATATGACTTTTCTGAGGTCCATTACCTATATTAACGGCACAACCTATGATTTTATTATATTTGCATTTAATAACTAAATACAAGAATACTTATTCAAAAAAGAATGAGCAAACTTGTTTTTTTATTAGGCTTATACTAATTTTGTACTCCGCTAAAACAAATAAAAGATTTAATATGAGATATCTTTCATTACCTATTTTCATCTTAGCCTTTGCTTTCATCGGTACTGCACAAAACAACAATGCTGATATGGAGCAAGTACGCAAGCTAGTGCTTGCCCATAGTGCCATAGCTAACCTCTATGTGGATGAGCCCGATGAGGAGAAAGTAGTAGAGGCCGCCATACGAGCTATGCTTAAGGAACTGGATCCACACTCAACGTACCTCACCGCCAAAGAGGTGGAGAAGATGAACGAGCCACTACAAGGCAACTTCGAAGGTATAGGTGTGCAGTTCAATATGGCTGATGACACACTCTTCGTGATACAAACCGTCAGCAAGGGACCTTCGGAGAAAGTTGGTATACTACCAGGCGACCGTATCGTGACAGTCAACGACACCACCATTGCAGGGGTGAAAATGGCACGTGACGAAATAATGAAGCGCCTTCGCGGCCCCAAGGGAACCGTAGTGGAATTAGGTATCATACGCCGTGGATACAACGAGAAGCTAACCTTCCGCGTGACTCGCGACAAGATACCCGTACACACGCTCGACGCTGCCTATATGATAGCTCCCAAGGTAGGCTACATCAAGATAAGCAGCTTCGGAGCTACCACGCATCAGGAGTTCAGCGACGCACTGGCTACATTGAAAGCACAGAAAATGCAGCACCTCATCCTCGATCTACAAGGCAATGGAGGTGGCTACCTGAAAGCTGCCGTAGAAATAGCAAACGACTTCCTGCAATCAGGACAGCAGATTGTATACACCGAGGGGAACAACTCACCCCGTTCGGAGTTCAACGCCGAAGGTAAAGGACAGTTCAGCGAAGGACGTCTCGTGGTACTCATTGACGAGTATTCTGCTTCAGCCTCGGAAATTGTCACTGGCGCCGTACAAGATTGGGACAGAGGTATCGTTGTAGGCCGCCGCTCATTCGGCAAGGGACTCGTACAACGTCCTATTCCCCTACCCGACGGATCGCTCATACGCCTCACTGTAGCCCGCTACTACACTCCCTCGGGACGTTGCATACAGAAGCCCTACGGCGAGGACATCGACTATCGCAAAGACCTCGTTGATCGTCTCAACAAGGGTGAGCTGATGCATGCTGACAGCATACACTTCCCCGACTCACTCAAGTATCAGACTAAGCAATTGGCACGCACCGTATATGGTGGTGGCGGCATTATGCCCGACTACTTCGTACCGCTCGATACGCTGACATACACCAAGTATCACCGTGAACTGACCGCGAAAGGTGCCATCGTAAATACCAACCTCGCCGTCATAGACCGCTATCGTAAGGAGTACGAGAAGCGCTATCCCAACTTCAAGGCCTACAATAAGCACTTCGAGGTGGACGACAATATCCTTGCCATCCTGCGTGCCGAAGCCGACAAGGCTGGCGTGAAACATGACAAGGAACTGTACCAGGCATCGCTTCCTTACATCAAGGTGCAACTCAAGGCACTCATAGCCCGCGATCTATGGGATATGACACAGTTCTTCGAAATATTCAACCACACCGACGAAACAGTGATGAAGGGATTGGAGATTATACAAAGTAAAGACTTCAGATTGGCTAAATAATACAAGGAGACAGAAAGCTATCTCCACACGCTCTTCAGTCAAAAGAGTTCATCACTCAATTTTCTTCACATATGCCCTACGACGCTTATGGTTCTCACGCTCAAAGTAGTCCCACTGAGCCTGCATTTTTGTATTGCTCTCTAATTCAGGGTTACTTTCTGACCATTTGTAGCCCAGTTGGTTGTGTACGGGGATGATGTCGTCGAAAATCAGCGCCACAGCACCCTTCCCCTGATACTCGGGCTTCACAGCCACAAGCAGCATTTCGGTTGTCTGGGTGCTGTTCCATTTGAGTGCCTTGATAAGGTGCCACCAGCCAAAGGGGAACATGAACCCACGGGCTTTCTGGAACGCCTCCGCCAACGAAGGCAACAGAACCCCAAAACCAATAAGATGGTCTTCCTTATCCACGACAATCGGTACCAAGCGGAGGTCGAGCAGAGGCAAATAGCTGTTGATATACTGTTGTATCTGCTTGGGCGACAGCGCTGAGTAGCCGTACAGGTGAGCATATGCCTCGTTGAGCAGTTCAAAGATGGCTGTACCTCGTTCACGGGCCAGTTTACTGTGCGAGGCGTACTTGACAACGCGAAGGCCATACTTCTCTTTTACTATACGCGTGATGCGTGCGTGCTTCTCGGGCAGTTCTGTGGGAGCAGTTAGAAGATACTCCATCCAGTCAACATCCTTTGTATAGCCCATACGCTCCATGTGTACGGGGTAGTATGGATAGTTGTAGATGGTAGCCATAGTGCCTATACGGTCAAATCCCTCGACGAGCATGCCCTCGGGGTCAAAGTCAGTGAAACCCAATGGGCCATGTACTTCGTTCATACCACGCTCGCGCCCCCACTCCTCAACAGCAGCAAACAATGCGTCGGCCACTTCAGCGTCATCGATGAAATCGACCCATCCGAAGCGTACAGCCTTTTTATTCCAAGCCGAGTTGGCCTTGTGGTTGATGATGGCAACAATACGTCCTACCACTTTATCATCGCGCAAAGCGATGAAAGGCTGCGCCTCACAAAACTCGAATGCAGCGTTCTTTGCGGAATCAAGAGTGTCGCGCACATCACTATACAATTCTGGTACTGCGTAGGGTGAGCCTTTATACAATTCGTAGTTGAAGCAGATAAATTGCTTCATCTCTTTTTTTGTGGTGACAGGTCTGATTATTACGGACATATAGTAATTATAAATGGTGTTATCGGGTATATAAAAATCGGTCGCTCTCTAAATCAGCGAGCGGGTAAAGTTAACACATTTTTACGATTAAATGCGCAGAATGGGAATAAAATGTGCGAAAAACACCTATTAAGGGGTGAATTTCACCTTCTCTCCATGTATAATGACTCGTTTTTCATCGGACAATGTCGTGGCAAAGAGGTAAGCATCGCCTCCATCAGCCATCTTCAAGCGTTTGCGCAGTGCTTCAGGGCGCTCGGGGAAATTGCGTACAGCGATATTGGCCTTCTTGAGTTCAGAAGAGAGACGCTTGAGCTCATTTTTGCCGAATCCATCGATGTTTTTCACCTCAAACACACGCCCAGGAAAGTCGGGGACAAGATTATCGGAGGTATATAGATGAGTGTTGCGATGCAGCTTATCCAGCCCATAGCGTACGGCTGGCAAGCGAAAGCAGCCCGCTTTCATCATTGAGCTGTTGGGCTCGTATAAGAAGCGGCCTATGGTGGAGGTGTAGACACAATGGGCATCCTGCTCCTCTTCGACTGTGTAGTCAAACGCCTGAACACTCTCACCATGGAAATTTACGGTGCGAATGCTTATGCTGTGGTCAACCTCATCGCCCAAGATGAAAAGCAACTCCTTACATTCATTGTTTACAGATACCACATGCACCTCGTCTACCGAGGTCAGTTGACTGATAGCTAGTGAGATATCGAGCATAGGCGAGCACTTGACCATCACTTTTATTGCTTTCTGTATGAGTAACGTCTCCAGCTGGCATACATTGGGTTCGCAGTCACTCAAAGCCACGACCTTATTGCCAGCTCCGTCTCTTCGGGCGGGATCCAGGAATATCCAATCTTGCTGAGGCAATGAGGGAAGTATCTCCGCACTATTCCCGTTGACCACCCGAATAGGTAGTCCCAATAGCGCAAAGTTGTGGCGGGCAATCTGGCACAGTTCCTCATTTCGCTCTATATAAGTGGCCTCCTCAAAGTGCTCTGACATATAGCTGCAATCAATACCGAAGCCACCCGTGAGATCCGCCAACCGATGTCCCCGCATAAGCGAAGCCTTATATCGGGCAGTCGTCTCCGACGAGCACTGCTCCATTGACAAGCGCACGGGATACACTACCCCATCAGTCGCCGCCCAAGTGGGTAGTTTTGTGATAGCCAGCTTTTGGCCCTCAATTTGTGTGGCGGCCACCCGCATATTTACCAGCGGATAGCGTGTTGCCTGCAAGGCCAACTGGCGCACATCGTCACCTGCATGCTCGCGGATAAAGGCTAAAGTATGTTCGTCAATCATTCCTTGGTATTCTGTTTACAACAGCGAAGATACATTAACAATGGGAAACGGCAAAATTTTTCAGGGGCAACATTGTCTCAATCCTACTTCACACATTTTTTCTAAATTATAAAGGTGCCATCCTACACGGACAGCACCTCTATATATAATCGGAAGTCTTCAACTCTTATCACATTGACAAGAGGGACATAGAAGTATTACTCCTCACGATGGGGACGGGGACGACGCTCGCCACGGTCGCCACGCTCGGGGCGCTCGCGACGGGGACGTGCGGGACGCTCCTCATAGCCTTCGGGCTTCTCGATGAGCACGCGGTGTGAGAGCTTGAACTTACCGGTCTTGGGGTCGATGTCGAGCAACTTCACGTCAATCTCGTCGCCCTCCTGGATACCGGTCTCCTCCATGGTCTCGAAACGCTTCCAGTCGATCTCAGAGATGTGGAGCAAGCCGTCGCGGCCAGGCATGAACTCAACGAATGCACCGTAGGGCATCACGCTACGTACCTTACCAGTGTATACCTCACCTACCTCGGGAACAGCTACGATAGCGCGGATCTTAGAGAGGGCACTGTCGATAGCCTCCTTGCAGGTGCCGGCGATTTCTACCTTGCCTACGCCGTCAACCTCATCGATAGCGATAGTAGCACCAGTCTCTTCCTGAATACCCTGGATAATCTTTCCGCCCGGGCCAATAACGGCACCGATGAACTCCTTAGGTATGGTGATGGATACGATGCGGGGTGCGTGGGGCTTGAGGTCTTCACGGGGCTCGGCGATGCACTCGGTGATCTTGCCGAGGATGTGGAGACGTGCGTCACGAGCCTGATAGAGTGCCTTCTCGAGGATCTCGTAAGAGAGGCCGTCACACTTGATGTCCATCTGTGTAGCGGTCAAACCGTCGGCCGTACCGGTGGTCTTGAAGTCCATGTCGCCCAAGTGGTCCTCATCGCCGAGGATATCGCTCAGTACGGCATACTTCTCTTCGCCAGCGTTCTTGATAAGACCCATGGCAATACCTGAAACCGGCTTGCGGATGGGCACACCAGCGTCCATCAGTGCGAGGGTACCGGCACATACGGTAGCCATAGATGATGAGCCGTTTGACTCGAGGATATCAGATACTACGCGTACGCAGTAGGGATAGTCTACAGGGAGAACCTCCTTCAGTGCACGCCATGCGAGGTGGCCGTGACCAATCTCACGACGGCCTACGCCGCGCTGTGCCTTAGCCTCACCGGTAGAGAAGGGGGGGAAGTTGTAGTGGAGGAGGAAACGCTCCTTTGACTGGTTGAGCACGTCGTCGATGAGCTTCTCGTCAGACTTGGTACCCAGGGTCACAGAGGTGAGTGACTGAGTCTCGCCACGGGTGAACACAGCTGAGCCGTGAGGACCGGGCAGGTAGCCAACCTCGCACCAGATGGGACGGATATCGGTAGTAGAGCGGCCGTCGAGACGCTTGCCCTCGTCGAGGATGCAGCGACGCATGGCGTCCTTCTCTACATCGTGGTAGTAGCGGTTGATGAGCGAGAGCTTCTCGGCGAGCTCGTCGGCATCCATCTCGGCGTGAGCCTCGGTGTATGCAGCCTTGTACTCTTCGCGTACGAGTTCGAAAGCCTCGGCACGGGCGTGCTTGTCGCGGTTGCCCTCAGCAGCGATGGCGTATGCCTTGTCGTAGCAGGCAGCCTTCACCTCGGCGCGGAGCTCCTCGTCGTTCACCTCGTGACAGTACTCGCGCTTTACGGTAGAGCCTACCTCTTCCATGAGCTCGAGCTGAGCCTGGCACTGTACCTTGATAGCCTCGTGGGCAGCCTTCATGGCCTCGAGCAGGTCGAGTTCCGATACCTCCTTCATCTCGCCCTCTACCATCATGATGTTGTCGATGGTGGCGCCTACCATGATGTCCATGTCGGCACGCTCGAGCTGTGCGAAGGTGGGGTTGATCACGAACTCACCATCTACGCGGGCTACGCGCACCTCAGAGATGGGGCCGTTGAAGGGAATGTCAGAAACAGCCAATGCGGCAGAAGCAGCGAAGCCAGCCAATGCATCGGGCATATCTACACCATCAGCAGAGAAGAGGATGATGTTTACATACACCTCTGCGTGATAGTTGTCGGGGAAGAGGGGACGCAATGCGCGGTCCACCAAGCGACAAGTCAGAATCTCATTGTCTGAAGCCTTACCCTCACGTTTGGTGAAGCCACCAGGGTAACGGCCGAATGAAGCATATTTCTCTCTGTACTCAACCTGTAAAGGCATGAAATCGGTGCCGGGAACTGCATCTTTGGCGGCACATACTGTAGCCAGCAACATGGTGTTGCCCATGCGCAGCATCACTGAGCCGTCGGCCTGCTTGGCCAATTTCCCGGTTTCCAGCGTGATGACTCTTCCGTCGGGGAGAGTCACTGATTTTGTAATCGGATTCATCTTAACTTATTAATATATATTACGTCTAAATTGATACAATCATCCAAAATTCGGACAAAGATAGTGCAAGCCGAGCGAAATACCAAATTTAACAAGCGAAAACAGAGAAATACTTGTATTTTCTTTGTTGAGCGAGGCAAAAATTCAACGAAGTTAAATTTATTTGGCATTTCGTTCGGCTTACACTAATTTTAACGACTCCGTCGTAGAAGATGCACTGCTAAGAGGTGACTTTGTCACACTCCTTGGGAAAGCTGAAGCTTCCGTCGTCGCAACCGACGCTCGTTCGCGTCGGCGGGATAAAAATAGGAGATAATATAGCAGTTGTCCACTAACACTAAAATCTCAGCGTTGGTGTCATGCCGACAAAGCGAAGCGCCGAGGTATCCCTCGCTGGAACTTTATGTTGCCATTTAGTTCGGCTGCACTCGCTGAGAATTTGTAAACAAGTTTACATTCGCTCGCTGGCACGAACTTTATGTTGCCATTTAGTTCGGCTGTTGCAGGTGTCACTGTTTTTTTGTATCTTTATGTGTGAAAAAACCAACAAAAAAAGCAGCAACACCTACATGGTGCAAAGGTAGCAAAAAATCGGGAGATAGAGAGTTTTTCCGAAAGTTAAAGTCTTTTATACTTCAAAA
>JAZNYG010000076.1:0-29102 GCA_045594245.1 Bacteroidaceae bacterium | reverse complement strand
CAAGGAGTTGTTAGTCTCTCTTGTCTTCCTAAGACCGCTTGGCCTCCGACTTGACACTGGTCTGCCAGTTCTTGCGGCTGTTCTCTACATCGTCGATCTCCTCATCACGCAGATTGTTGCGGAGAGTGTTGATGCGGTCCTCCGTCTCGTAAGCATTCGTGATTTCAGGAAGATGTCCCTCGAACGCAGCCTTGAGGTTATTGATCATCACCTCGTAAGCGGCATCGACCTCATCCACGAGACGGCCGAGTCTGACAAGTACTTCATGGTCGAAAGTCTTGTTGTGGATGTTCCTGCGGGAGAGGATGCGGCTGATCGCCTCGCCTGAATCTCCGAGCGACTCGAGTTCGCCGATTATCTTATACATGGCCTTGATCTGCATTGAGGTCTTCTGACTGATTTCTTCGCCGGAAACCGCATTGAGGAAGGTTGCTATCTCATACTCTATCCTGTCGGAAATCTCTTCATACTTGACAAGTTTTCCGCGTAATTCCTCAAACTTGTCGGGATCCTTCTCATTGATTGCCGAACGCACATAGCCGAGTCCGTTGCGCGAGATCTGGGCGAAATGTATGATTTCATTGAATGTCTGCTCGATGGCCAGTTCAGGAGTGGCGATAGGACCTGCCTCTATATATTTCAGTCTGAAAACATCTTCCTCCTTGTTCGCCGGAGCCTTGATGATCCAGGTGACAGCCTTTTCGATAAGACCGGTGAACCATATGAGAATCAATGTATTGATCGAGTTGAACAAGGTATGAAGCATCGAAAGTCCGTAAAGCGCCGCAGTTCCTTCAGCCGAAGCAGGGTCGGACACCGCAAAGCCTGCAGCCGCCGGGTTCGGGAGACCGAAAAGTTCGATGATATTTCCGACCATAGCGAGGAACGGCTTGAACAGGATGAGTGCCCATATCACACCGAACACATTGAATATCGTATGCGACATCGCCGCCCTCTTCGCCGAGGCATTTCCGACCGATGCAGCGATATTTGCAGTGATGGTCGTACCTATGTTTTCTCCAAGCACCATCGCACAGGCCATATTGAACGGTATCCATCCCATGCTGAGCATGATCAGGGTAATGGCCATCGTGGCCGACGACGACTGAAGCACAAGGGTCAGCACCGTACCGAAGCCGAGGAAAATCAGGACTGAACCGAAGCCATGACCCGACCACTGCTTCACGAATTCAAGCACCTGAGGCGTTTCCTTCAGATCCGGCACCGATTCCTTCATGAACGAAAGTCCGAGGAAGAGCAACGAGAAACCGACCACCAGCTCGCCTATATTGCGCCTCTGGCTCTTCTTCGAATTGGAGAAGAGGAAACCGAGGAGCATGAGAGGAACGGCAAGGATGGAGATGTCAGCTTTGAAGCCCAACCACGACACCAGCCATGCCGTCACCGTGGTACCGATATTGGCGCCCATGATGACACCGATGGCCTGGGCCAGCGTGAGCAGACCCGCATTGACGAAGCTCACCACCATCACCGTGGTGGCCGAAGAGGATTGTATCACTGAGGTGATGCCAAGACCCGTCAGCACGCCCTTGAGGGGGTTCGACGTCATGGCAGAGAGGAAGCTGCGCATGCGCTCGCCTGCAGCTTTCTGCAGGCCCGAGCTCATCAGGTTCATACCATAGAGGAACATGCCCAATGCTCCCAGCAAAGTAAATATTTGTAGTATTCCCATATTCTTTGTTTTATCCGTTAACGGTTTGCCCCACGATTAGCCATGCCATATAGGCGGCATACAGGAGCAGGAGAATGGAGGCATCGGCGCGATCGAGCTGGTGCTGCTTGAAGGTCACGGCGGCCACCATGAGCATGATGGCCGAGAGCACCATGACACCCCAGTCCACGAAGGTGATGTTGCCCATCGAGAGAGGCTGTACCAGAGAGCTCACGCCGAGGATGAGCAGGAGGTTGAAGATGTTGGACCCCACGATATTGCCCAATGCCATCTGTCCCTTGTTCTTGGTGACGGCAATGATTGACGATACCAACTCAGGAAGCGAGGTGCCGCCAGCCACGATGGTGAGGCCGATGATAGCTTCTGAGACGCCCCACTCACGGGCGATGGCCGATGCCGCGTCAACGAACATGTCGCCACCGAAGATGAGGCCGCCCAGTCCGAAGATGATGGCCAGCACACAAACGGTCATGGAGCGATAGCGGCCAGTCTCCACCGGTGCAACGAGGTCGCTATCGGGATAGCGCACGCCCTGCCGCCTGGCCTCCTGCTGCATACGCTCGCTCTTCATGGTACTCCACAGATAGAGGGCGAAGCACACGAGCAGGATGACACCCTCGATGCGCCCCAGCCCATACTCGCCGCGGAAGCGTATGCCAAGCGCACAGAGTATGAGGACGAGGATTGACACACCGACGTTGAGCGGTATGTCGCGCATGATGTTCTCGCGGGTGTACTTGATGGGCATCATCAAGGCTGTGATGCCGAGGATGAGGAACACGTTGAAGATGTTCGACCCCACCACGTTGCCAATGGCAATCTCGGGATGTTCTCCGATGCCCGACACGACACTCACTACCAGCTCGGGCATGCTGGTGCCCATGCCCACGATAGTGGCTCCGATGATATACTCCGAAATATGATAGCGACGGGCTATAGCTGCCGACCCGTCGACCAACCAGTTGGCTCCTACGACGAGGAGCACAAGGCTGATGACCAACATTAGATAGCTCATAGATACAACTCTTTCTTAATCATTATACATGGTTTTTACTTAGAATACATGTTGGCTTATAGCACTACCCACTCCGTTACGGGTCTGTAGCCTTCGGGGTAGTACTTATGCATGCGCATGGCTGTGAAGACCTTGTCTTTCGACTCCAGCCTCTCCACCTGTATGCCGCCTGAGCCATCGGTCTTCAGTGCGTTGAGGCGCGATTTGTTGCCCTCCTTGAGGCACTGGCGGATGTCGTCTTCCAGGGCAATGTTGTAGTACTCTTCAGAGAGCAGCACGGGACTGCCCGTGGGGGTGTAGGTGAGTTTGCGGCTACCGCCAAAGAGCTTGGCAATGGCCAGTACGGCGCACACGAGAACAAGTGTAATCTGTATGATACCCAGCGTGGTGTCCTTCTCGGGCTGCTGGTAGTAGATGGCAAAGAGCACTATGGCAATGAGTGCCCATAGCAGCGCTTGCGGATTGATGGCTGATTTGGTTTCGCTTACCGACTCGGGGTATGCGGTCGTATTGAGGCTCTGAGCCTCTGTGTTATGTGAGATTTCCATTTTTAATTTCATTTTTATTGGTGATGATACAATGATGATTATACACCTATACGTGTATAGACCCGACTTTGCTACAGCGCATAGAGCATCATGAACAAAGTATAAGGTTGAAAACAAAAAAAGGGAAATCAGCTAACACCGCATCTGGCAGCGGAAATAGATGTAGTATCCGGTCTGGAACCGCCTGGCCGATATGGCATGACACAGCGCCTCGACCCTGCTACGCATACCGGGACACTCACCGGCAAGGCACACGCTGCACGAACGCGCCATGCGCTGCAGCAGCTGGCCCATGATGGGTGGGCGACTCGTCGCCCCATGCAGATTCGTCGATGAAGCGGGGAGCCCCCACTGACCCATCTCGTGCACGGCCTCGAGCATCGCATTGTCCTTCACATCGAGCGAGGCGCTCGGGGTGTCGTATGCCCCGTGCATAGCGGTTGCAGCCTCTGCCGCCCGTGCACCCACACAGCATAGCACCGCACACAGCAATGCTGCTGCCATGCATCGCATCCATCGGGTGTGTAGTGCGTCGGTATTCATAGTGCATGCAAAGGTAGTGTTTTATTTCTATATTAACGATTCATTACATGCAAAAGTTTATAATTCCCGACAGGTGAGAAGAACGGTGTTAACGTTATCGTATCGCAGATTTCTCATTTTTCAAACTTGGCATAGGATAAATTCAAATCGACTGCGTATATATAAATAAAAATGGAACACCAAATTTACCTATTCTATTCGCACTGTTTGTAGAGTTCGCTGAGCGAGATACGGGGTAAACCCAACGCCACGGCCCTGTCGAGGTCGCTCTTGGCAGCTGTACGTCGCTTCATTTTCAGATACAGTTCGGCACGGGCCACATAGAGGTAGGCATCGGTAGGCTGCAGGGCAATGGCACCCTCAAGGTCTAGTAAAGCGAGGTCATACAGCTGACGCTCGATGAGCACGTTAGCCCTTGCCTGCAGATAGGTGGCATTGCTGGGGTGGCGCTCCACAAGAGCCGTCAACTGTAGTTCGGCTGTTTGTAAGCGCCCCTCACGGTGGTCGAGCAGGGCGAGGCCGAGGAGCCCGTTCTCATGGTCGGGCTGCAGAGCCAGCAACCGTTTGTAATCGGCTCGGGCAGCGGCATATTCCCGGCGCCCCGTGTAGATAAAGGCCCGGTAGTAGAGCGCTTCGGCATGGTCGGTCTGCTTGTCGAGCACATTGCAGAGGTCTATATAGGCTTTGTCATCATTACCCAATGCCATGTAGGCTGTAGCGCGACTCATGAGGATAGCTACGTCGAGTGGCGAATAGTTGAGTGCCAGCGTATAAGACTCAATGGCATCGAGCAGCTTACCCCGACGGCGCTGCACTGTCCCCAAGTTGGTAAGCAGCATCACATTCTGCTTGCTGGCGGGAGCTGCCTCTACGGCACGCTTGAAGCACTCCTCAGCTTGCGCCAGGCTGTCCTGCTCCATATAAGCATAGCCACGATCGGTCCATTTACTTTGCGACTGAGCTGCGACCAACAGCACCAATGGCAACATCAAGCTTACAAACAACCATCTTTTCATAGCGCGAAGATAAGAAAAAATAATCAATGTAAGCATTGTATACACTTCTGCCTAGTGGCTTATTGTATATTTTTTGTGTGAGTTAATATCTTTTAAGAGGTAACGATCCTTCATCTTCTGACGATAATGCGGGTGGGAGAGTTGGCCTAGGCCAGGCCTTCAATCTCTCCATTCACCATGTCGATGTGCAGGGCGGCTGGCTCTTTGGGCAGGCCAGGCATGCGCATGATGTCACCGGCAATTACTACCAGCATTTCGGCACCGGCATTGATGACGATATCCTGTACGGTGAAGCTGAAGCCTTCGGGCGCACCATATTTCTTAGCATCGGTAGAGAAGGAGTATTGGGTCTTGGCAATACAGATGGGGAAGTGTGTGTAGCCGAGCTCGGCTATCATCGCAAGCTTCTTCTTGGCAGCAGCACTCAGCGTCACAGTAGCTGCTCCGTAGAGGTTACGGGCTACCTTGCCGATTTTCTCCTCTACGCTGTCGGTGTCCTCATAAGCAAAATGCAGCGCTGATGAAGGTTTCTGCTCTATGGTGTCTACCACGAGGCGAGCCAAGTTGGCTGCACCTTCACCACCCAGGGCATACGCATTGTTGACCTCAAAGCCCACACCAAGCTCAGCACAGTGCTGACGAACGTAGTTGATTTCCTCGTCGGTATCACCATTGTAGCGGTTGAAAGCAACGACTACGGTCTGCCCGAACGACTGCAGGTTGCGCAAGTGCTTGTCGAGATTCACGATACCGGCCTTGAGCGCTTCAAGGTTAGGTTCTGAGACCTGGTCCTGCGGCACTCCACCATGCATCTTCAGTGCGCGGGCAGTAGCTACGAGCACGGTGAGTTTGGGTGTAAGACCAGCCTTGCGGCACTTGATGTCGTAGAACTTCTCAGCTCCAAGGTCAGCACCGAAACCTGCCTCTGTGATGACATAGTCGGCATAGGTCATAGCCAGCTTGGTAGCCAGCACCGAGTTGCATCCATGGGCGATGTTGGCAAACGGACCGCCATGTACGAGGGCAGGGGTGTTCTCTGTAGTCTGCACGAGGTTGGGCGAGATGGTATCCTTGAGGAGTACGGTGATGGCACCTGCTACGCCGAGATCCTTGACCGTAAAGGGCTTGCCCTCGTAGGTGAAGCCGAGCAGAATGTTTTCGATGCGGCGGCGCAGGTCGTCCTCATCCTTGGCAAGGCAGAGGATGGCCATAATCTCCGAGGCAGGAGTGATGTCGAAGCCAGCCTCCTGGGCAAAACCATTGGTCTTGGGGCCAAGGCCTGTGACGATATAGCGCAGTGAGCGGTCGTTGACATCCAGTACGCGGCGCCAGAGCACCTCCTTGAGGCCGATGCCTTTGTCGCGGTTCTGGTACATGTAGTTGTCGAGCAGGGCGGCAATCATGTTGTTGGCCGAGGTGATAGCGTGGAAGCCGCCCGTGAAGTGGAGGTTGATCTTGTCCATGGGCAACACCTGAGTGTAGCCACCACCGGCAGCACCGCCCTTCATGCCGAAGCAGGGGCCTAATGAAGGCTCGCGCAGGGCCACGATGGTCTTCTTGCCTATCTTGTTCAGTCCGAGGGCAAGGCCGATGGATACGGTGGTCTTGCCAATGCCCGCCTTGGTGGGGGTGATGGCTGTGACAAGGATGAGGTTGCTCTGCTTCACCTTCTCGTCATCGATAAGGTGCTCGTCAACCTTGGCCATGTAGTGGCCATAGGGGTTTGTACTCTCGGCAGGTATGCCTACTTGAGCGGCAATCTCTCCGATGGGTCGCAACGGGGTGTTGCGTGCGATTTCAATGTCTGTCTTCATATCGTATATATTTTATTATTCTATTCTCAATTTTAAGGTCTCTGCATTGCCGTTCGAGTCGCTCACAGCTACTATATAGGTACCAGTAGGCAATGTGCTGAGGTCGATACATGCATGTCCGTCAGCCAGTTCGGTCAATACCTTCACACATTGCTGTCCTGTAGGTGTATAGACGGTTACCGAAGCAGCTGTAGCCTCTGCACTGTAGATGTGGAGTTCGTTGTCGGCAAGGAGTACCTTCAGCGTCTCTGCTAGTACATCATCAATGCCTTCACCGTTTCCTGGTATCTCGGGCTGCTCAAGCCATGCAGCATAGCTGTTGATGATGTTAGCCTTGGCAATGGTAGGTATGGTCATCACATATACATCGCTGCTTCCGTCGGGGTAGAGACCTACCGACTCGATACCTAGATGTGGCTCATAGTAGATAGTGTCGCCCCATGAGAGGTCGGCAGCCGTGAAGGTTACGTATCCTCCCTCAGCTGCGAGCTTGAAGGGTGCATGCAGCTGGGTGAAGGTCATCAGCTTATCGGCCCAGATGATGAGGTAGCTGTGGGGCTCGATAATGGTGTTTACACCACCTTCAATCTGATACTTTGTAGGCTCGTCCAGATTGTCGCTCAGGTACATACCTGCAACGTCAATCGGCTCGTCCGTGGTGTTGTACAACTCTATCCAATCGTTCTTCTTGTAGTATTCGTTGACGTAGATGCTGTTGTCGGCACTGAGCTCATTGATGCGTACGGGGCGCATCGCATGCTCTGCCATCTCCTCCTCGGTAAGCGGTTCGTAGAGGGCTACGAGTGTGTGGCTTCCCTGAGGCAATGCATATTCCATATCCTCACATACGATATTTTCAGCGCTGCTTGAGGTGGTCGCTTGGGTGAGTTCTCCGCTGAAGTAGATATCCGACGATGTGCCATTATTGTTGTGTACCTCTACGGCAATGACGTTCGTTCCTCTCTTGAACAGACTGGCATCGAGTGTCAGTACGCCTTGGTCAGGATTGTTGTTGGCATAGGTCGATGCATAGGTGTCGTAGGTAATGGTGCCATCAGGCATCAGGTAGCGTGCGGCTTCCTTGCCGTTGACATAGATGACCATACCGTCGTCTACCGTATACTGGAACTGGAATACATCGCTCTCTGTAGGTGCTTTGGACAAGGTGAACTTGGTACGGAAATAGTAGGTGGGGCGCTTACTGCTGGCATCGGTGCCATAATCGAGCGTGGTGTTGTACCCGCGGTTGTTGTTGCTGTCGCCGGTGTAGTAGCCGAGGGGGGCCTTTCCGCTTCCCCATGTAGAGGTAGCGTAGGTAGTAGCTGTCCAGTTCTTGCCGTCGAGTGAGCCCTGGTCGTAGTAGTTCCATGTGGCGTCAGAACCAACCAATGTTGCCGTTGTAGTGGTGCTCTCGCTACTCCATCCTACGAAGCGATAACCCGCCTTGGGCTCGGCCTTCAAGGTAATGGGAGCAAAGAGCGTACCGCTGAACTTATTGGTAGGAATCTCCATTTCGTTTACGCGGAGCGATACGTCATCCACATTGGCCGAGATAGATACAGCTTGCTGCATGTCGTTGCTGAGCCCCATACGCCAGTAGTCGATGAGTGCCTGTATCATACTGCCTTGGCGGTTGGCAAGTGCGCTCTTCAGCTGGTTGGCTGTGCCATAGGGGGAACGCCCGTCAAAGGCCAGTGCAGGAGCAATGCGTGCGGCCATCTCATCAATGATGGCATTGCAACGCTCGGGCTCGAACACGCTGCCAGCCACAAGGCAGTAGGTGTCGATAAACTGTTTGCGGAACGAGTCGTTATTGAGCATGTTGAGGAAGATGGTCACTAGTTCAATCTCCTCGGTGAGGCGTCCTCCAAGATCGTAGATATGGTCGAAGGTGTAGGTCTGCTTGCCCTCGAAGGTGTAGAAGGGACTGGTGGTGGCAAGGGTGCCGTCGAGGTCGAACATCACGAAGCGGAACCTGCCGCCTTCGGTGCGGGGACGGAAACCTTTGATGTTGTTCTGCGGCCAGTCGTTACCGCCGAGGTAGAACTCCACGGCCATGTAGTTGATGTATTCGTCAATGTCCACCAAGTTGCGTATCTCCTCATAGGTAGTCTCGTCGGCAGCATTGGCCGAGAGGGTATACCACTCGAGAAAAGCCTCTCTGTCGCCCTCCATCTGCACGTAGCCCGAATCGGGGCTCATCTCAAACTGGTCCATCTCGTCGGTGTCGATGCCGTAGTTGGCATAGGCAAAGTGCTTGTTGTTGGGCTCACGCATGTTGAGCATACTCACATACTGGCCATTGATGAAGTGCACGACGGGCTGGGTCGACTGTCCGTCAACGTCGAGTCCCGAGCGGTGTACAATCTCCTGCAAGGCAGCATCCTTGATGCGGCAATCGGTATCGTTGCCGCCATTGCGTATCTGCAGGGTCTTATGCTTCAGGTAGGGCTTGTTGGCAAAGAAGGGATAGTCGATGGAGTTGTTGCCCTCGTATATTTTGCTCGCTTTGAGCTTGAAGGAATGGGGTGCCCATGCACGGCTCCATCCGCCACACATGGCGAAATCCACCTCTTGGTTTACCACCATGCCGCCATCGGGCGTGATGTACTCGAAGTTTACGGGACGGTCCCAGTCCATATTCCAGTTGCAAGGCGAACTCTGTCCGTTACCCGTACGTCCGTTGACTCCCTGCACATATACGCCGAGGCTGTCGTCGTAGAGATTGATGGGGTCGGTGACAACGGAGATGACAGGCAGCGTGTAGTCTCTGTCTTTATATAGGTACGAACGTGTGATGACCTGACTGGGCAGTTTGCCTTCCTGGAATAGGCAGAAGCGGTAGGTCGTGGTGCTATTGACGGTAAATCTGCCGTTGCTGCTGGTGCTTCCGTTGGTGAGGGTGGGGGTGGTACCGTCGGTGGTGTAGCGCAGGGTGGCACCCGATGGTATCTGCACGTTCACCGTGAAGGGATCGGTAAACAGGCAGGCATCCTTGTCTACTACAGGAGCTTCGAGGCGCTCTGCAGTAAAGGCACTTGCGGCATTGCTCTTGCCGGGCGTAGGCTCAGCAGTGCGTTCCCACTCGCCTGTGCCGTCAGTGGTGCGGGCATATGAGGTGCGAGGCACCGCCATGGGGAAGTCCTGACTGACTATCACTTCGCTGTCGGAGGTACTGATATAGATGGTGCCTCCGTCGTAGTCGAGCTTGAAATTGACCTGCGAGGGAGCATAGGTGTAGTGGTGGTGGTCGAACCACAGTACCTGGTATCCCTTGGCGGGCAGTATGCCTACGCCGCTCAATCTATGCTTGGTCAGGTTTGTGGCATCGTCGCTGATGTACAATCCGTTGAGGCTCACTGCCTTGCTGGTGGGGTTGTAGAGCTCTACCCATGCACCGTAGTTGAACGAGGGGTCTACGAACATGTCTACGTTGGCCGACTGTACCTCGTTGATGATAAGCGACTCGGCTGTGGGTGTTGAGCGTCTTACAACTACTCTGCACTTGGCCGATATGCCGCTGTCGTCTGTGGCATGGGCATAGATGACGGTGGTTCCCTCCTTGATTGCGGTCACCTTGCCTGTAGCGTCTACAGTGGCTATCTGATCATTGTCTGATGTCCATTCCAACTTACGGTAGGTGGCATCGTCGGGGGCTATCGTTGCAGTAAGCTGTACGCTTTCTCCCTCGATCATCGTCTGTATGGAGCGTGAGAGAGTGATGCTCTCCACGGGGATCATCTGGCCGTAGTACTCCAGCTTGAAGTTGTCCATCATGCACCAGTTGCTGTTCTGGTAGGTGTGGTTGGCTATGCCTATGGTGAGTGCACCGTCGGTAACCTCTACGTCGATGCTGTTGTTGTACATGCCTTGTTCAAAGCAGTAGGCTCCGCTCACCATGCCGTTGGGGAAGTAGAGATAGGTCCACCCATCTACTCGTGTGCTCCAGCAGCTACCGCAGTCTTCGGTAAGGTGCTCTGAGTATACACTCACGATGGGTACCTGCCCCTCATTGGCATAGAGGTAGGCGGTGAGTTCTTCGGTGCCGTTGGCATAGTTGTTGTAGGCCCAGTCGTTGTCGGTGGTGCGGTAGTAGCTCTGTACCGACAAACGGTATTTGCCGTTAGGCACCGATAGGGTTTGGTGGATATCGAATGTGCCGTTCCAGAATTCCATACCTTCGTAGCCAGCTTGCTGGCTCGAAGCATTGCTTGTATATTCCCAACCCTGTGATGAATTGTTGTCGAAGCGCGGATTCTGTATATAGGTGTTGGTGACGTCAATCCAGCTCTTGAGGCTCAGTCCGTCGCTGGGCCATTGCTCCACAAGGCGCTCTGCCTCCTCGGCAGTGATGGCGATGGTGGTGCCATGGCGTGGGGTGAAGATGCTGGTGTTGGCCGAGTTGCACTTCTTGGTGAAGTTGCTCAGGTCGGTGCTGGTGCAGTATTCATACATACCGCTGGTGTAGCAGTCATACATCAGTACCCATGTGTCGGAGTCGATCAGACGGAACACGCCTGAGCCCTCTACGGCCACTGAGGTCTGCTGCAGGTACTTGTATTCGGGTGTCCACTCGCCGCGCAGGGTCTTGGCGGTGGCTTTCTGTATGCCGTTGCCCTGTCCCTCGGTCTTGAAGAACATGTGGTACAGACCGTTGTGCCATACGATATCGGCATCGATGGTGTTGTCGCCTCCATGGTTGTATAGCACTTGCGGCTCGGTCAGGTCGGTGAAGTCCTCGTTGGCATACGAGTAGTAAGTGATATAGTTCTTGCCGCTCTCACCGATGGCATAGTACACCATGTACTTGCCCTCCTCGGGGTCGTAGATGGTCTGCGGCGCCCATACCTGTGTGAGGGCATCACGGTCGAAGCGTTCTGGCCATCGGGTGGGGAAGTCGATGGCTGTGTGGGCCCAGTTTACCATATCCTTGGAGCGCAGCAGCACCATGCCGTCATTGGAGCTCCAGCCTTGCGACGAGCGCATATCGGTCACCACCATATAGAAATATCCATCTTCGCCACGCAGAATGTGTGGGTCGCGCACGGCCTGCTTCAGTGAGATGTCTGCCGAGTTGATGATGGGGTTGCCGTTGTTGAGCGGAGTATAGTTGTATCCGTCGGTGCTGAGTGCAAAGCATATCTGCTCTTGCCACTGGGAGTTGCCGTTGAAGTAGGCAAAGAGGTAATACTCCATCTGCTGCTTCTGGGCGATGTATATGTCCCATGTTTTAGTTTGGCTGGACGTGCCCTTGCTCACCTTGGCCGTGAGCTGCACGTGCTGCTTGCCTCCGGTGGGCTGCTTCAGCAACTCACCTTCTGGGCTCAGGTATGTAGGCTCGCTCGATGTCCATGTGATGGTGCTCCCCTCGTGTCCCATGGTGGGCAGGTAGAGGTTGGTCATCAGGTTGTCGAGATGTCCCTTGATGTCGATGGCTCCGATGTCGGCTGTTACGCTGGCATTGTCGTCCATCGCTGCCGGTACGGTCACCGTGAATGTCCTCTGCTTGCTGATGCCGCCCTTGCTGAATGTTGCTGTGAGTGTCACCGTGGCGTCGCTGCTGCCGTATGCCGGGCGCTTTACCACACCTGTAGCGCTTATCACGCTCTCGTTCGAGGAGCTCCATGTCACACTGATGCCATTGCTGCTGGGTGTGGGCAGTGCGATATCTTCATAGAGTACCGTGGCATCTAACGTCACGCTCTCCATGAGGGCGGTGATTTGTGATGTGTACAGCTCGTCGTTCAGTATGGCGGTATTTTGTGTCAGTGCGGCTACCGTGGCATCGCTTACAGCCCCATCGTATATGCGGAAGTCATTGTACTGTGCCTCCTTCAGGTACACGTCGCCCTGATAGCACGGGCGTCCTATGAAGTTGTAGGGTGTAGCGCCCAGTTGGCTAGGATTGATGGATATACTGCTTGTGGCTACCTCTACGCCATCGAGAAACAGCTCGCCCGTGCCCTCAGCCTGACGGTAGGTGAGTGTGTGCCAGTCACCGGTAGGGAAGCGGTAGTTGGCTATCACATTCTTCTCGGCTTTGTAATTGGTGAGGCAGATGGTATAGCGTGTTTCGTTGGCACCGAAGAAGATACATCCGTTGGCATCACTGGCAATGTTGGTAGAGTTGGCAAAGGTGTAGATGAAGTTGCCGTTACTCCCCAAGGCCGTGGTGCTGGGTATGTATACGTTGGTCGAGATGGTAAAGTCGTTCAGCGTAGCGATGACATCGCCTACCGAGGCCCCCATGTCGAAGTAGCCGTTGTTGGCTCCTAAGTCCAATATGGGCAGTCCTGCAAAGGTAGTGAGTGAGGCTCCGTTGTGCAAAGCTCCCTTGTGTTTTCCTACTGAGCTTTCGAGAGAGTCAAATGTGTAGTGTACTTGTAGCTTTGCATTTTCATTGGTTTGTGCATAGGCTAATACACTAAGCCAGACCATCAGGGGTAGTAAAAAATGCTTAATCATTGATATCGTGTGGTTTTTTGCGAGCAAAATTAATGTAAAAAAATGATATAACGAAGCTAATACGAATATACTTTACAGGTTTCAAGTATGTGGAGTAAACATCTTGCTTTCTTGAGAAACCTATTTTTCGTATTAGACTTAAAAAACACTCGGCGATATGCGTGTTGTAAAACAAATTTTCATAAGAATGCGGTGGAACTCTTAAGTGTTCTGGCTGTTCTGGTGATCTAACAAACTTCTCTGCATCAAAAAATCAGACAAAGAGAGCACACCGGTTCTCTTTGTCTGATTGAATAGTTCTCTATTGAGATCCCTTATCAAATGAATTGCGGCAGGAACGAAGAGGCTATCAGTACCACGATGCCGATGATGAGCACCACGATGGTCTTGCGTGAACAGCCCTTCCATTCCTTGAGGATGATACCCCACACGTTGGAGAAGGTGACGTTCAAGGCCATCAGGATGCAGAAGGCAAGGGTGTCCATAGTGCCGCCAGCCTCGAAGAAGCTGCGACCCAGGGAGAGACCGAAGAACTGGCTGTACCAAAGGATACCGGCCAGGGCGCAGAACAGGAGGTTGTTGCCCCATACGGAGCCCATCTTATAGTCGCTCCAGGTCTTGTTCTTCTGATTCTGATAGAAGCAGTAGATGGCATTGGTGACGAAACCGCCCATAGTGACGAGTAGCGTAGCGGGCAGGGTGCGGAACATAGGGTCGGTGAGCTCACCGAAGTGGATGTCCTTGCCAAACTCGAGGCCTACGTTGAAGCAGCCACTCATGAAACCTGCCAGCAGTGCGATGGCGAGGCCCTTGGGGAAGTTGAAGTCCTTGACAGCCGCCTTCTTCTCCTCTTCGGAGAGTGAGGCCGACTTCATGGAACCGGCAATACCAATAATAGAGATACCGAGCAGGGTCACCACCACGCCCATGATAACGGCGAAGGTGAGCGACTGCAGGGCGTTGAGTTCGGGGAAGAAGGCATTGAGCAGTACGGGGCCCATGATGGTGCCGAGACCTGCGCAAGTACCTAGGGCAATAGACTGGCCCAGCGCAACGCCGAGGTAGCGCATCGAGAGACCGAAGGTGAGACCTCCTACACCCCACAGCACGCCGAAGAGCACGGTCATCCAGATGTTGAACGAGGGGGCTGCACCAAACAGCTCGCCCAAGCTATGTCCGCTGGGCACAGCGAGGAGCGCACCCAAGAGCGGGAATACAAGCCATGCGAACACACCCTGCACAATCCAGTACGACTCCCACGACCATTTCTTGATTTTGTTGATGGGGACGTAGCAGCTTGACTGGCAGAAAGCGCCGACGGCAATGATTAATAGTCCGATTAGAATGTTCATGTGAATAATGATGAAAATTGAATTATGAATTATGAAACAGAAAACTGCACGCAGATGAACCGGTGTCGTCTCCGTTCATAATTCACAGTTTAGAATTCCTTTTATCTCTTGCTCGTCACCTCAGCCTCGTACTTGGCGATTTCAGCAATGAAGGCGTCGCCTACGGGCACGTTGTTCTTCAAGCAGAACATGTCGTATACAGCCTGCCAAGGCATAGCCTTCTGCTCTTCCATAACGCCAAGGAGCTTGTAGCCTTCGCCTGCGAGCTCGTACTGAGCGAGCAATTCCTTCGGCTCGAGCAATGCGCGGAGCATGCACTTCTGTGCTGAGCGTGAACCGATGACGTAAGCACCAATACGGTTGATAGAGCCGTCGAAGAAGTCGAGGCCGTAGTGTACACGGTCGAGAGCACCGGCACGTACGATTTCAAAGAAGAGTTCCTGTGTGGGGTCGTCCATGATGGTCACGTGGTCAGAATCCCAGCGTACGGGACGTGATACGTGAAGCATGAGCTCCTTCACGAAGGGAAGCACGGCGCTCACCTTGTCGGCAGGGCTCTCGGTGGGATGATAGTGACCGGTGTCGATGGTCAGAATCTTGTCGTTCTTGGCTGCGTATGCGGTGTAGAAATCGTGTGAACCTACGGTGAAGCTCTCGAGACCGATACCGAATACCTTACCCTCGATACAATCCTTCATCATGGGCTGTTCCTTGGCGAAGATCTCATCGAGTGACTGCTTCAGCAAGTTGCGGTAGAGAGCGTGGTTTACGCTTACGTCCTTGCAGCCATCGTGTACCCAAAGGTTCATGATACAGGGGTCGCCCTGTGCCTCACCCATCGCATTGGCGATGTCGCGGCAGCGCTTGCTATGCTCGATCCAGAAGTCGCGGATGCCCTTGTCGGGGTTAGAGAGTGAGAGGTTACCACTCTTCGGATGTGAGAAAGAGGTGGAGTTGAAGTCGAGCTTGGTGTCGTGCTCCTTACCCCAGTCAATCCAGCTCTGGAAATGCTCTACAGATACTTCGTCGCGGTCTACTACCTTGCCCTGGAAGTCGCCATAGATCTCGTGGAGGTTCAAGCGGTGAGTACCGGGGATGAGCGACTTTGCCTTCAGCACATCCTGACGGAGTTCGTCGATGTTGCGTGCTGCACCGGGGAAGTCGCCGGTAGACTGGATACCGCCAGAGAGGGCACCTGCCTGTACTTCAAAGCCCTTAACGTCGTCGGCCTGCCAGCAGTGCATGCTGAGGTGGAAGTCCTGCAATTGTTCCAACACCTTGTCTGTGTCAATACCAAGAGCTGCGTAGCGCTCCTTTGCAATCTCATACGATTTCAAAATAAGTTCTTCTTTCATATTGATTCTATTTTTAAAAGTTGTTATTCATTCTTGGTTTAAATGTCTTCTCTATACACCTTCATATATTGCTCATATCCCTTGTCCCAGGCTTCGGCATCTTCGGGAGTGAAGGTGGCGGTCTCTATAGAAGCCGCGATGAGGCGACGCATGGCTGCGATATCTTCCACGATGCCTGCAGCCTTGGCCTGTAGCATGATGTTGCCGATAGCAGTACATTCGCTCGGGCCAGCTACTACGGGTACGCCTACGGCGTTGCAGGTGAACTGGTTGAGAAGGTTGTTGCGCGAGCCGCCACCGATAACGTGCAGTGCCTCGATGGGGAACGGAGCCATCTGTTGCAGATAGCCGAATACCTGACGGTAGCGCAGGGCCAAGCTGTCGAAGATGCAGCGGGTGAGCTCGCCATAGGTCTCGGGCACGGGCTGTGAGGTTTCGCGGCAGTACTGCTTGATGGCTTCAATCATGGAGGTGGGGTTAGCGAAGCAGGTCGCATCGGGGTTGATGATGCTGCGGAAGGCGGGTACTGCCAGGGCTGCATCGATGAGTGCACTGTATGAGTAGTCCTCTGTCCATTCCTTGCGGCAGCGCTCCAGGAGCCACATGCCACAGATATTCTTCAGGAAGCGGGTAGTGCCTTCTACGCCGCCTTCGTTGGTGAAATTCTTGTCGAAGCTCTCGGCGTTGATGATGGCGTCTTTCACCTCGATACCCATCAGCGACCAAGTGCCTGAACTCAAGTAGGCGAAGCGCTCGCTCATGGCTGGCACGGCAGCTACGGCCGATGCGGTATCGTGACCGGCTACGGCAATCACAGGGATGGCGCCAAGGCCTGTCTGGCGCTGTATCTCCTCGCTGAGCACACCAATCTGCTCGCCGGGGAATACGAAACGGCCAAACTGCTCGGCACGTACTCCACACACATCGAGCAACTCCTGCTCCATCTGCTTGGTGCGGGGGTTGAGAATCTGTGAGGTTGATGCGATGGTATACTCTGTCACCTTCTCGCCTGTCAGCATATAGGAGAGGGCATCGGGCACGAAGAGAATCTTGTCGGCTGCTTCCAAGGCACTGTCGCCTGCACGGTGCAGGGTGTAGAGCTGGAAGAGCGAGTTGAAGTTCATGAACTGGATGCCCGTAAGGTCATATACATGCTCCTTGGGTACTTGCTTGAAGTACTCTTCCATCATCCCCACCGTATGGGGGTCGCGGTAGCAGTAGGGGTTGCGCAGCAGACCGCCGTCCTTGCCAATGAAGGCGAAGTCGACGCCCCAGGTATCGATACCTACCGAAGTGATTTCAATACCTTCGCGGGCCACTACTTTAAGGCCGCCGATGATTTCGTTGTACAGGGCATAGATGTCCCAGAAGAAGTGTCCGCCAGTCTCAATGATATGATTGGGGAAACGGGTGAGTTCGCGTAGCTCAAGGCCTGCCTCAGAGAGCGTACCCAGGATGGTGCGCCCGCTCGTGGCTCCGAGGTCCACCGCAAAGAAATGTGTTTGTTCCATATTATTATGCACTGTTAGGTGATTAGATTCTATGTTTATTTAACTGACAGCAAATATAAACGTTTTTTTTCTCTTCACCATAGAAAATATAAAAAAACTACAAATAGAATAAATCCCTTTTAGCAAATTGGTGCAGTATAGTGTTGTCCTATTATTTTGAGCGCATCGATAATTCCTAAATGTAAAGCAACGCTTATTTGCAGATTATTGTCTTAGATTCTGCTGTAGCTACAAACGCAGGTGCATACATAGACTGTATCTTGCTTACTCCACAGGCGTAATTACCCGACTGAGATACCCACAGGTCGCAATCGATAAAGAAGTCTCCCTTGTTGAGGCGGTAGAAGTAGAACACCGTCTGCGTATTCTCTATGCTGCGGTAATAGCCCAAGCCGTTGCTGTAGGTGTAGCCTGAGCGTGTGCTCACAGGCTCCAGCGCTGCGGGGCGCTTCAGATGCAGCTCCACATAGTCCATGGCGCGGTCGGCGGTGAAGTGCATGCGCACTCTTATGCGGTCGCCTTTGCAGAGAGAGGTTTCAGACACCTCAGTGAGCAGCTCCTTGTCATCACGATTCTCTACCTTATAATAGGTACACTTCAGTGTCAACCCTGTACCCGAGCTCTGTACCTTGTCGGCATCTTCGTAGTATTGCCAAGTCATGGAGCCCCAAGAGATGGTATTCTCTCTTTGACTTTGTAGGATGATGGGGATTTCGGGCATCGCGGAGACTCTCTTTTCAGGCGTTACCTCATACTTCACTGTCCCTCGCTTATCCTTCTCAATCAAACGAAGTGTCGCATTCTTCACCTTCACCTTTACATTTTCAGGGTTGTCTGTATCACCCCTCCTTGGGAGGGGCAGGGGGGAGGCCTCCATTAATGCATACACCGCCTGTGCCGTAGCCACGCTATTGCTCCACTGCGTAGTCTGTTTCTGCTTGAGGAGCCATTGCTGCATACGCCCGATGATGTCGGCAGGTTGGTCCAGGCGTTTGAATGCCTCGATGAGCATTGCCTGTGTAGCAATGGAATTGCTGTCCCAACTCCAGCCATAGCGGTTGTCGCGCCAATAAATACCCATTTCATCGGACTTTAGAGAAGATTGGCGTACTACCTCGGCTATTGCTGCAGCCTTGTCGCGCTCGTTGAGGCGGATGAGGGTAAGCATCTTCAGCGCCTTCTGCATCAGAGAACCTTGTGTAGCCTTGTCCTTCATCAGCAGTGCTTTGTAGTGCTCATAGGCGGTGCTTGGAGTATTGCCAAACGGAATCTCCGGGAACATGCTGCGGGCATACAGGTAGTAGAGCGCGTAGCTGTCGAGCGTCTTGGGCTTGCGCTTCATGCGGCTGAAGGAGTCGTAATAGTTGGCATCAAGGAAGTGGATACCGTGCTTAACCAGGGTGTACAAGGTGTTGTTCTGAGCAATGTTGAGGCTGTGCATGGCCTCCAGTTCGCCTAGTCCCTTGATGATGAGGAGTGTGGTGTAGCGGTCGCTGTCGAATCCGTTCATCCATGCCCAGCCACCATCAGTGTCTTGATTGGTGGCAAGGCGACTCAGCAGGCTCTGGCATAGGGTAACAAGGCTGTCGCGACGATAGAATTCGCTGTAGCCCTCCACCTCGGGGTAGCGGTCTATGAGGTAAGCGCCCATCGTGGCAGCATAGTAGCGGTGGAAGAGGCGCTCATTGCTCGGGTTCTCCTCCTTGCAGAGCGGAGGCAGGGCCTCTATGGCATACCAGATAGGATTGGGCACGAGCTCCAGCGTCAGGCTCTTGTGCTCCAAGGTGGGGGAGTGCTTCTCCTTGAGCGCATCGAAGACAAACTCGCGCTTCTCCTTGCCATTGATATATAGCGCCATGGTCTCGGTCACGAGTGTGCGGCGAGGAAGCACCGTGATGGTCGCTTGTTCGCCATCGCTATATCGCAGGCTCTCTGCGGTGATGCGGTAGGTCAGATAATTCTCTCCTGTAGGTGCGATAATCGGGAAGGATACCGAGGTGCTGCTGTTGGGAGCGATGGAGACAGATTGCGACTGCTCTCTTCCTCCAGTCTCCAGCCTTACGACAGCTTCTATCGGTTCATCGCCACTATTCGTCACCTTGGCCGTGAACTCGCACTGGTCGCCCTCGTAGAGGAAGCGTGGCACATGGGGCTGCACCATCAGGGTCTTGCGGGTGACGAAGTCGAAGTTCACCCGTCCGTGCTTCAGGTCCTTGGTGTGGGCAATGCCCTTCACGTGCCAGCGGGTCAAGAGGTCGGGAGCGGTAACGGTAAAGGTCACCTGTCCCTGCTCGTCGGTACGCAGGGTGGGGAGGAAGAGGGCGGTGTGGCGCAGGTCTTTGCGCAGATAGGGCTCTTGCGTCTTTGGCTCGGAATTCTCTGAGTCCTCTGATGTCTTGGAGGCTTCGGAAGATACTGCCGATTCCTCTAAGACAAGCCCTTCAGCGCTGGCCATATCAAATCCTGCGCGGTTCTTGGCCTGCCCTCGCGTGGTGGCTGGCGCTGCGAGACTATAGAAAATCTGGTCTTCCCGCAATCCCTCGGGTAGACTGTAGTATTTCGGTTCGGAGGGGTAGGATACGTTGACGTACGTGTTGTTGTCCCATGCCCACATATTGATATTCCCCATCTGTATCCTTCGTCCGTACTTTACAGGTGCTAGGGCGATGTCCCAACGATTTTGTCCATAGCTGTCAAGAGCTGCATCGTAGATACTCAGGATGAGCGATGATTGCACTGGGTTGCCGCGATGGTCGCTGATGCGGATGGTGCATTGCTCCTTTTCGCCTGGCTCAAGGTAGTTGCGCAGGGAAGATAGCTGCATGTTCAATATCTCAGACTTGTTCTCAATAGAGAATATCCACATGTCGACCTTTCCAACATTCTCCTTAACGGAGACAAGATTGATCATCATGCTGCCTCGCCACTCCTCCTTGATGGGTATGCGCAGTGAGGTCATCTCATCGGTGAGGCATAGTGTGCCCTTGTCTACCACGCGGTTTTCTATCTGTATATAATAATGTAGGTATACCTCGCTGTAGCGTGTGCCCACATACAGTACGGCTGTATCGCCCGTCTGTACTTCGCGTGACTTCACTCTTGTTTGATAGAGCGCATAGGATGAAACGGTGCCTTTGCCCTCGCCCCATAGCTCAAGGTAGTAGACTTCACTGTACTGCTTGTCGCCATCGGTGTATGTCGCGGTTAGTCGGTAGAAACCGTAGGGCAAATCCTTGGTGAGAAGGAGGTAGTTGTCTTTGTCCGATGCCGTCTGCTCTGTGCGATGGATATAGGTGTGCTCCTCGTTCCATTGCTCCCTGTCCGTATACCTCTCTACGGAGGTGAGGATATGGTTGCTGTGAGGAACCTCCAGTTTGCTGAGCCGTAGGGTCACATTGTCTGCCATACGCTCTCCGTTCAGTGTACGTAGAGAGTAGGCGATGCTGTCGCCATGCCGGAAGATGGCGGGATTGGCAAATTCAATATGCTTGGTACGATGTCCCACGACGAAGTTTGTCTTGGTCGTTTGTGTCTCCCCATTGCTGTCGGTGATGTGTACCGTGATGATGTAGTTCTGCGTAGCATTCTCTCTCTCTGCGGGAATTCCTGGGCGGCTCGTCTTGATGGGGATGAAGAAATTGCCCTTTTCATCGGTCGTTGTAGTGCCTGACTTCTCGGAAAGGTATGCATCTTGCAAAGGATAACGCCCGAAGATGGTCATATCCGTCACCTGCAACTCGTACTTTACCTTGGCACCTCCAACGGGCAGTTCTGTGAAGGTGGTGGCAGTACCTTGCACCATCAGACTGTCGCCGAAACGTACGGCTCCCTTCGGACGTTCCATCTCGACCTTGAAGGTGGGTGCCTTGAAGGCTTCTACATTGATGGTATGGTACATCGTGCGCTTGCTCAGGTTATCGGTGGCTTGCAGCCTGAAGCGTCCGGCAGTGATGCCTTCGGGGATAGCAAAGCTGCTGTTGAAGCGGCCCCACTCATCGGTCGTTCCTTGTATCGAAGCCACCTCTTTATACCGTGCATCTTGCAGCGTTACGCCTATGGAGAGCTGGCTCTTCACGTGGCTACCCTCCTTGTCGTGGCAGTAGGCGATGAGGGCGAAGTGTATCGTGTCGCCCGGTTCGTAGGTATGGCGGTCGGGGAGGAAGGTGAAGAGCGTCGATGCCTCCTCACCCTCTTCATACCTGTTTCCGGGAAAATCGGCATATCGGAACGAGTAGGTAGCTCGTGATGCTCCATCTGTGGCTATCAGGTAAAGATTGCGGTAGTTGCCTGTGGGCGATGGCACAGTGAAATAGCCCTTCGCATCGATGCTGTAGTCCTCGACGAAGTGGGTCTGCTTACCAGTCTTCTCCATCAGCACCACTTCACAGTCGGTCACCGCCTTGCCTGTGGTGGCATCTATCACCATACCGATGTATTCCCCTTCGGCATCGTTGGCCATCATAGACAGCTTCAGGTTGCTCACGCTAATGGCGGTAAAGGAGGTACGCTTGGTGTCCTCGTCCTGCTTACCATTGTTGGAGGCAATGACGAAATAGTTGCCGGCATCGAGCGCTGGGAGCGGCAGCTCCACCTCTTTATATATATAGGGATTGGGATATTCGGGGAGAATAATTGGAGATATTTTTCCAACCGACTTACGCCCTATCACCTCTTTGTAGTTGAAGTTGTCGGTCGTCTCGCCAGCGTGACGCGGCACGATGCGATAGGCTATGCTGCCCGCATTGCGCAAGGTGATGGTGATGCTGCTTTCCCGTCCTGGAAGTAGGGTCTTGTGGCTTTCCAATTTCAAGTAGGGATGAGTTGCACGCTTGTACAGCGCCTCACCCGTCTTGGCCCATTCGCTTTCGGGAGCAACCTGGCGGATGTGCTTGAGGTATTGCTCCATCTTTGCCGCCTTCTTCAGTTCCCGCTCAACAATCTCTTTTCCACTATGCTCATAGATGGTCGGTTGATGATAGTCGGCCAGCTTGAACAGGAACATGGCCTGCTCCGTAGGGGCATTGCTGTAGCTCTCGGCTATGCGTTCCAGCCCTTCGATGTAGGCCCCTTGCAGCACCTCGGTATCGGAGTAGTGCTGTATGCCTCCCATCGCTTTCATGCGCCTATGGTCAATATGAGCACGCACTGCAGCATCGGTGTTCTTCGCGTGGTAGCGGGTTAGCTCTTGCAACTTGCCGAGTTGCCATAGTTCATAGGATAGTGTGTCGCTTGGCAACTGAAGGCTGATAAACTCCTCGGCAGTACCATACAACTGGTTACGATGGTCGTAAAGTAGATTCTTTATCTTGGCATTACTCAAGTATATGTTGCTGGGAATAATCGCGTGCATCACCACATCGTAAAGGGTGGGGCGCAAGCGCAGGCCCAGCGTGTCGCCCTTGAGGAGCAGGTCATACTCCCCGGCCTTTGTCGCTTTCAGGGCCTTCTCTTCTGCGAGAGCCGCCTCGTAGCAGAGGCGCTTGGCATCGGCAAACCGCTCTGCGCTCCACATCGTCAGGTCGTCGATGGTGGCTCCAAGCAGTGCCGTGATGGTGAGTGGAGACAGCTCCTTCGTCAGCTTTGCCTGCTTGTTTCGCCACTGATACCTGTTCTTATAGTCATCCAGTGCCACGCTCAGCAGGGTATATGCGATACTCTTGTCGACGCCTCGCAACGCGGGGATGATGTCCTGATAAGCCTTGACAGAGGCTTCGATATGCTCCTCCTGATACCCAGCGGCCGCTATGCGCCCTTTATATACGGCCTTGAGCATCGCATGGCTGTCGCCCTTGCGCTTGGCCTTGCGCAACAGCTCTTCGCTCCGCTCGTATGCCGAGGTGTAGTGCCCCTGGGTAATGAGTGTGTCTATCTCTTGCCATTCGGTGATGGACTTGGTCTGTGCGCTCAGCAGCGTGGTGCATAGGAGCAGTGCGAGGGTCAATAGCTTGTTCATAGCAATGAGAGTTACATTCTTTCAGTGCAAAGGAACGGCTTTTTACTAATAAAACCAAGGGTGTTGACTTACATTTTTCTTACAAAAAGCTTACAGAAGATGTAAGATGCTTGTCCTTCATCTCTCTTCGTCATTGGTTTGCAGCTGATACTACAGATCCTGTGAACTGAATAGTAAATCAGTACTTATGAGACTTACTTCTCAAAATTTATTTCATCAAGCGTATTCTCCCCTTCTATAATATTGGGCAGGTCGGTGAAATTCTCTTCGTAGAACTGGGTGTACTCGTCGATGCTGTAGTATTTGAGTAGCAGCTCCATGTTCTCGTCGGAGATGAGTAGGGCGCGTATACCGCTGAGCTTGGTAGCCATCGTGGGGTCGGCATAAAGTGTATGCATATATTGGTATGCTTCATCGAAGCTCATCAGTCCCTTCACGTGGAGCATGCCGATGCCGCCCTGCTTGGTGATGCTGATATCGAAGTTGCGCACCATGAACTTGCCGAAGTTGTAGCGGGCTACCTCGAAGAGCAGCTGGTTCTCGTTCAGCGTACCCTCCTCGAAGGCCAGCACGAAGTTGTAGGGAGCCAGGCGCTCGGTACTGAAGGGTTGGCGCAGGCTGTCGGCCACGGCGGCTTCACCACTTGTGGCCAGTCGGCGGCTCCAGATGCTGCCCAGGGTACCCGAGGTGAGCAGTCGCCCCTCTTGCAGACCTTGCGCGATGAGTCCGGCCAGCTCGCTGATCTCGTTTTGCGGATACTTGCTCACTATCTCCTTCAGCTGGTCGAGGAACGAGGATTGGTCGCCCTGCTGGAGCTCCGTCATGGCATTGAGGAACATGAACTTGGGTCGGTGTGCGCCGAGCGGGTACTTCTCGCCCGACAACGTAGCATTGCTCTCTACCTCGCTATGCCGCCCGTCCATGTAGGCGGTGTAGGTGGCAGCGTAGAGCGAGTCCTCGATGTGCTTGCCATAGATGGCATTGATGGCATAATCGGGGTCACTGATGGTGAGCGTGTAGTCGCTGTAGGGAAACTCCGTGAGCAGCAGCTGGCGATAGCGCTCGGCATCGTCCCAGCGCTTCCAGCGCGAGTACATGAGGTACATGTTGTAGTAGAGCTCGTCGGTGCGGTCAAAGTCGGGGAACTGCGTGTTGAGGCGGTTCAGCGTGCGCTCGGCAAGGCCGAAGTCCTCGAGCTTGTCCTTGTAGATGATGCCAGCACTGAAGAGTGCCTCCTGCAGGATGGCATTCGACTCCGCCATCTGCTCCTCGCTGAAGGGTATCTGCTGCAGGTAGTACATGGGGTCGTGCGGGTCGGTCACGAGGCTGTCGGGCAGGGCCACGGCCGTGCTGTCCGAGGCGATGGAGTCGGTGCCCTCAGTGAGTTCTTCTTCCTCCTCATCGTAGTTGACCCCTTCGTAGGTCTCGTCGGCCAGCACCGATTTGTTGGCACGGCGCCAGTTATCCTCCAGCTTGCGGCGTCCCCACTTCTGCTGGAAGTCCTTCTTCCCCTGTGCCACGAGCTGCGTGTTGTAGAAGTACCAAGATTTGTCATTCGTGTTCATCGCTCCGGGCGTGTTCATCTGTGGCCCCTTGGCCTGTGCTGCGCCCAGTGCCTCCTCGCGTTGGGCCATCAAGGCAGCCTCCTCCTCAGCCTTCTTGGCCTCTTCCTCTTGGCGGATGACCTCGGCGATGATGTTCTCTATCACTTTGTTGAGCTCTGCTTCGGGCAATGAGGCAAGGTGCTGCAGACTGTCCTGCAGCTCGATGGCCACGGTGTGCTCGACCAGTTCGTCGAGTATCGAGGAACGGAGGTTCACCATATCATAGTCCTTATGCTCCTTGTCTACCAACCCTATAGCCTCGCCATAGCAGCGCTGTGCATCCACATATTTGGCTTGGTTCCAATATATCTGTCCCAGCTGTAGCAGCAGGATGCCCTTCTCTATGCCGTTGCGGGTGCTCAGCTTGGCACCCTCCTCATACTCCTTCACGGCGTTCACCGTGTCGCGTTGTGCCAGGTAGATGTTTCCCATGGCGTAGTGCACCTGATCTAGGTAGTCCTTGTTGTTGGGGTCCTTGCCCATGCGTTTCAGCGTCTTCAGCATCTTGGGCGCATTGCTTCCGCTCACCGTCTCGGTCTGCTGTATGCGGGCGTTGAACTCCAGCTCATAGGGTGGGTTCTGCTTGATGGCCTTGTCGAATGCTTCGTAGGCTTGCTGCTTGTTCCCCAGGTGCTTGTGTATCTGTCCCAGGAGGTAATACTCGCGTGTCTTTTGCTTCTTGGTGCGTCCCGGACGCTTCACCGCCTTTTCAAGGTAGGGCAATGCCTCGTCAAAGCGTTCCTGGCGTAGCAGGTGCGAGGCCATGATGGCATCGTACTCCTCGGCCAGCTGATAGGGTATGCTGTCGCGTCCCACCTGAGCGAGCAGATTGTCGGCCTCGTAATTCCACTCCAGCTCGGCGTAGCACTGCGCCATGCGCATGCGTGCCTCGGCTACAATCTTGGGATCCTCGCTGTAGAGGCGGGTGATGTAGGAGAAGGTGCTGGCAGCTTCCAAGAACTCACCCTTCTGGAACTGCGCCTTACCCATCAGCATCCACGCATGGTGCAGGAAGGGGTTGTACTCCTTCTTGGCATACCACAGCTTGTCCTTCTCGGTGAGTGTGCGTCCCGCCTTCTTCTTGGGTTTCTGCTTGATGGAGTGCAGCTTGATGGCCTTCTGCGACTTCTCTATCGCCTTGTCAAAGTTGCCGCCTCCCGCGCTGCGCGTGCTCTCCTTGCTGACGGGGAAGAGCGGGATTATCTCCATGTAGTTGTCCTTGTGCGACTTCTCTTGTGCCGACACGCCCTCTTTGTAGGCCTCGTGCCCGTTGTGATACACGTTGAAGCGGGTCACAAACGCCTGGTAGAACCTCGACTGGGCCGTGTTCACCTTCGTGGAGCCGCATGCCGATAGCATGAGCAGTACCAGCGTCATTGCCAGCGTATGTGTGTACCTCCTGTGCATAATCAATTTAAAAACTGATTTTTGCCCGCTTTATTGTGGCAGTGTGGGGATTCTTCCCGATTATCGCCCCATGAGCATGAACAGCTCGTCCTTCAGCGCATCGGGCAGGGCCACCTCGCGCAGCTCAAGGCTCTTGAGCCAGTCGTCAATCTCCTTGGGATCCATCGTGTAGAGCACTTCGCGGAACTCCTCCACGGCCTCGTCATCATATTCGTCCGATGCCGTGCCGCGATAAGCATCCAGCTCCTCATCGTCGAAGTACTCGATGTCGGTACGCAGGGCCCGCTTTATCTTACCCTTTTCGCACACCTCATGCTCGCCGCAGCATTCGTCATCATCATCGTCGGTGGTGGCTTCAGGCTCGGGCGATGCTATGCTGACGGCCTCCTCGACTTTAGGGGAAGAGGGGAGGGGAGTGTCACCATTCTTTCGTCTTATCAGTTGCCCTACCAGTGACAGCCCCACAAGAGCTGCCAGAAAAATTGCGCTGTATATTGCTATGTTCATGATTTGAATTCTGAATTATTAATTGTGAATTGTCAATTGTCATTTGTCAATTGCTTCAAGTCTTCCCAGAATCCCGGGTACGACTTGGATACCACCTCGGGGTTCTCTATCGTCAGCCCCTCGTGGCGCAGGGCTGCCGGAGCAAAGGCCATGGCCATGCGGTGGTCATCATAGGTCGCTATCGTGGGTGACGATGATGGCTCGGTACGCTCCCCATCCCACACGAGTCGCTTGTCGCCTTCGGTGCGGAGCACGTAGCCCAGCTTGCGCAGCTCGGTGATGAGAGCAGCCACGCGGTCGGTCTCCTTGATGCGCAGGCTGTGTATGCCTTCGAACGTGAAGGGAACGCCCAGCAGGCAGCAGGTCACGGCTAATGTCTGCGCTATGTCGGGGCAATGGGTGAAGTCCATCTTTAATTCTGAATTCTGAGTTCTCAATTCTGAATGGACCAACCTCGCCCCCTCTGAGGTGTACTCCGTCGTCACGCCCAGTGACTTAAACATCTCTGCCACCACACGGTCGCCCTGCTTGCTGTTGGCGGTGAGCCCACGCAGCAGTATCTCCACGTCGTGCCCACAGTGTGCCGCTACGGCAGCCAGCTCATACCAGTACGATGCACCGCTCCAGTCGCCCTCTACGGTGAGGGGGCGGTCTTCATACCCTCCCGGTACAATGCGTATCGTCTGCCCATCACCCCACTCGGCCCGTGCGCCATAGTGGCGCATCAGGTCCAGCGTCAGTTCTATATAGGTGCGCGAGGCTATGGCTCCCTTGAGGTGCAGCGTCAGCCCTTCGGCAAGGCACGGCCCTATCATCAGCAGGGCCGAGATGTATTGCGAACTGACGCTCGCCTCTATCTCCACCTCTCCGCCCCGGAGGCTCTTTCCCTTGATGCGCAGTGGAGGGTATCCCTCGTTGTTCACATAGCTGATGTCGGCTCCCAAGGTGCGCAGCGCCTCCACCAGTATCCCTATGGGGCGCTGTTGCATCCGATGGCTTCCTGTCAGTACCGTCTCGCCCGATGTGATGGCCAGGTAAGCCGTGAGGAAACGCATGGCAGTACCCGTGGCACCGATGTCGATGAGTGCAGCCCCAGCCCGCTTGTCGGCGATGCCCTGCTGCATGTGCTTCGTGTCGTCGCACACGGCAAGGCGCTCTATGGAGTAGCGCTGCTCAGGACACAGCGCCTGAATCAGCAATGCGCGGTTACTGATGCTCTTCGAGGTCGGAGGCGTCACGCCCGCCACCAATTTTTTGGGTATTTTCAATGTCAATTGCATCTGTCTGACTCCACTATTTTCGACAAAAGTAGCAATTTTATGCTCAAAATGCGAAAAAATACCTCAAAAAGTTGCGTAGGTAAATAAAAAGTCCTACTTTTGCACCGCAATTGAGCAACGGGGTGTAGCTCAGCCCGGTTAGAGTACGCGTCTGGGGGGCGTGTGGTCGCTGGTTCGAATCCAGTCACCCCGACTGAGAAGAAGCATTGATAATCACAAGATTGTCGATGCTTTTTTCTTTTTGTGCATATCTAAGAATAGTGCGGTTTAATTGGTGGTTTAATCAAATGTTTAAACCGAGAATTAAACCGTTTTCTTATGAATGCGATTATTTCTGTGACTTGCTACAAGAGCAAAACACTCTCAAATGGCGAACATCCTTGATGCTAAGAGTAGCACAGAATGGGAAAAGCAAAGGAGTGGTGTCGCATCAGCATGAGTGACACCCACAGCAGCCCTATGCCGCGCAGCACGCGGATGAAGAGGGGCCTCTCCCTTACCAAAGGCTCGCGAGACTCCTCGGGAGAGGTAGCCTCTCTTCGTCGCAACCGGCGCTCTTTCGTGTCGACGAATTTCGAACTTCGAACTTCGAACCTCGAACTTCGTTCATCGTTAAAAAAATGTTCACTGAGCAGATTTATCAGTTGACTGAGTTGGCCACCTCGGTTGACTGAGCAAATCTTTTGTCATTTTAGGTTGTATCAATAAGTCAAAGAGCGGTTAGTGATGAGCGGTGAGCGGTGAGTGGTGAGCGGTGAGTGGGCGAACTTCGTTAATCTTTCATCGTTCAACGTTGACGCTACAAAGGTACTACATCTATTTTTGCCTTTCCGACAAAATGCAACAGACTGCAAAAGACTTTGCGTAAATGACTTTCTTGCAGCGTGATAATTTTTTATCACAGGTGTGTGCGGTTTTTCTTGCAGGTGCTCCAGCTTCTTCTTGCAGGTGCGGATTTGGCTTACAATCGGACACTCATCAATAGTTAACAGTTAACAGTTAACAGTTATTTTACTCTGTCACCTTTGGCGTTTTTGTC
>JAZNYG010000075.1:0-32285 GCA_045594245.1 Bacteroidaceae bacterium | reverse complement strand
GCTTATATACACTTTGAGGGCGTGTCAAAATGAAAAACAACTATCTTTTTGTCATTTCGACAGAGCGAAGCGACGAGAAATCTCTAAGACAAACGCTGAGATTCCTCCCTTCGGTTCCTCGTTAGTCTTTAATTATCATCTTAACTTCGTCAAGTTCGGCTGAATATATGCAAGCATGAATCTGCGCTCATTTAATCGCTACCTTCTTGCCGTTAATAATGTATATGCTGCCCTTTGTCGGGTTTGCTACGCGTTGGCCTTGAAGATTGTAGATTGGTTCTGAATCCTGGGGCCTGAATTCAGGGTTATCAATGCCCATTTCCTCATTGGTGAGGGCTACGATGTTGCCGAATGTGCTCCACGGATAGCTGTTCTTGTAGTTCTCTATGGCAGTAGAGGGTACGTGGAGGGTAGTGTTCTGAAGGTTGTAATCATAGCATGAATGCTCTGTGGTGGGCACTACCTCTGCCAAGCAGTATACATCGGTCAGGTTATGGCACTCATAGAAGGTGAAGGCACCGATGGCCTCTATGCTCTTGGGGAACACGATACTGGTAAGGTTGCTGCAATAGGCAAATGCGTTTTTTCCAATACTTGTCAAGCCCTCGGGGATAATGATAGATTCAAGGGGGCTACAACCCTCGAATGCACTGTTTGCAATGCTTGTCACACTTTCGGGGATTATCGTGGCTGCGCATCCTGTGAGCAAAGTATTACTGCTGGAGTTGATGATGGCATTGCAATTGTCGCGTGAGTCGTAGATGGGGTTTCCCTCGGTCACATGGATGGAGGAAAGGCCGTAGCAGCCAACAAATGCGCCATCACCGATATTTGTTACGTCTTGGGGGATGGTGATGGTGGTGAGTCCACGGCGACCAGAGAACGCGGATTCAGCAATGCTTGTCACATCCTCGGGAATTATTGTGGTTGCACTGCCTGTAACTAAAGTATTGGTGCTGGTCTCGATAATAGCGTTGCAGTCGTTGCGAGAGTCATATGTGGTATTTCCCTCATCAACGCTGATGGCAGCAAGGCTGCTGCAATAGAAAAACGTATTACTCCTAATCTCTGTCACACCCGCGGGAATGGTGATGGAGGTAAGGCTCTCGCAATGATGGAACGCACTACTGCCAATGCTTGTCAGCTTTGAATCGGCGGGTATCTTGATGCTGGTGAGATTGCTGCAATTAAAGAATGTAAAGTTCTTGATGCTCGTTACGCCTGTGGGGATATTGATGGTGGTGAGCTTGCTGCAATCGTTGAATGCGCTGGCGCCTATATAGGTCAGTTTTGAGTTCTCGGGAATATTGATGCTGGTTAGGCTCTCGCAATTTGCAAACGAGGTGTCCCAAATGCTATCCACGCCTTCAGGGATATTGATGGCGGTGAGGCTGTTGCAATCGGTGAATGCACCGACCCTGATGGCTGTAAGCTTCGAACTTTGGGGTATCTTGACGGTAGCCAGACTACTACAACGATTGAACGTGCTTCTTTCTATCTTTGTCACACCCTCTGGAATGGTTATGGCAGTAAGGCTTTTGCAATATGCGAATGCGCGTTCACCGATACTTGTTATGCTCTCGGGTATGTTGACGGTGGTGAGTTTTTCGCTGAAGTAAAATGCGCCAGCCCCGATGTCCTTCACGCCTTCTGGTATCGTGAGAGAGGTGAGGCTCTTGGAATGACTAAACGCATCTTCTCCAATGCTTGTCACGCTATATTCTATCTCCTCGTACGTCACGCTGGAGGGGATGGTGATGGATTTTTCCGTATATCTATCGATGTTATTGGGGTTTCTTGTTACCTCGGCAGTTCTCTCCTCCGTGTTGAGGTGATACCAAATACCTTTAATCTTGACAGCTTCGGCACTTACCAACATGGGCAGCAAGGTCGCGAAAAGGAGTAGTAGATGTTTTTTCATGTTTTTTGAACGATTAATGGTAAATGTTTAATGATAAAAGATTTGCAAGGCAAAATTATCCATTTTTTATTAAAAACGCAAATCAAATACATGGGAAATGTCTCAAAAAAAAGTTTATGCTCCAAGTCTCTATCTGTTGGTTGAAAAATCTTTACGTCTTATTCAGCAGAGAGGCATGGGGAGTGGGAGCATACGATTCGGAAATGTCTTCAAGATACGTCTGCGCCTGTTTCTTGAAGACATCACTGCCCCAAAATTGTTTGGAAGTAAGGGATACACTTCACGGGAGCTACCCATGGGCGGCTCCCGTGAATGTTGTTAATCATTTCTTATTTCTTCTCTGAGTCGTAGACCACAAGCCCTCCATAGCGCGAGATGCCTTCGGCTCGGATGTGGATGTGCTTGGCACGGGCATTGTTGTAGAAGGTCACCTGTGCCTTGCCTATGGGTGTGGTGGTGATGGATGGGTTCCAATAAAGGGTGCGGCGATAGTCGGCGCTGTCGGGGAGCTCATCACCTGAGTAGTCGCGATGATAGAAGGAGACAACGCGGCTGTAGCCCTCGATGAAGGTGTTGCGTACACCATCCTTGAGCATGTAGGGGGCGGTGCGCGGGCTTAGCGAACGCTTATAGTACTCAGGCTTCCACACCACGAAGGGGCGTGTGTCGGTGTCGTCGTCGATGGGTGTGGACAGTGCTTCGCGGCTGACGAGGTTGGTATAGACGTTGATCTTCTTGGGCATCAGATAGACTTGGTAGCGACTCTTGCGACCTGAGGTGTAGGTGAAGAGGGAGTCCTCGAGACGGGCGATGCGGCCCCATAGGCGGCTGCGCCCGAGGGTATAGTTGAGGCGTATCTCGTTGTTCTCGTTAGAGGGGTGTGTATACTCCTCGTCACCCATGAGGAAGGCCTCTTTGGCATCAATGTCACGTTCGTTGGCATAGTATTGCTTGTGGTCATAGATGTTAGCATTGGGAATGCCTCGGTCGATGGTGTAGTTCCATTCCTTGTAGTAATCTACGACGATTTCGGGACGGTCGAGGTATAGCTCACTGGACTGTTTGTGACGTTTCCTGATGTCTACATTCTCTATATTGCCTTCCATCTGCCAGTCGTAGTTGTTGATGACGGTGCGTAGCTCATCGTTATGGGGTGAATGGTGCTGATAGTAGTCATAGGGGGTGGTGGCAGGTGAGAAGGCGCGGTGTATGATGGGATAGGCATACTTGAGGCGACCGACTAAGCCTTTCCGCTTCGCCTTGTCTGCTGTTTCTCTTAGCTCAATGGTCATGGGTACCTCGCCGAAGAAGTCTTTCTTGAAGGCCATGTGATAGTTCCCTAGAGAGTCGGCATAGCAGGTGTCATCTACGGTGATGAGTGGGTCTATCATGGTTACATGTGCAGCAACATTGCCCAAGCGCTTATAGCTGGATGCATCGGCAAACTTATCCTCAGGTGCATCGTCGGTGATGACGTATCCGTCAAGCTGCAGCCCGTATTCGGGTGTGTAGCGTGGTGTATAGGGTACGGTGCCAGCCATCGTCTGCCACTCGTAACGGCGCCAGCCCTGCACCATCATCAGTAGGTCGATATCGTTGCGCATCGCGGTGTCGTTGATGTGGCGGAAATAGGAGTCCACATTCTTGATGAATCCCTTGAGGTCTGACGAGAGCAGCATCTCACTGTGTATGTTGCCCGTGTCGAATGTCTCGTCGTATTCTCCGGCATCGGTGACGGAGAGCGAGAAGTGGGTATGGTCGAAATAGCCGTTGGCTGCCATGGCCTGAAAGTCGAGTGTCACCTTCTCGAAGGGTGCCAGACTGTCGGGGAGCTGGGTGGTGATGCTGAGCGTCGACTTCTCTTTCGGGGGACTGACGAAGAAGAGGCGTTCGGCAAGCACCTCGCCTCGTGCATTGAACAGCGTGAGTTGGTTGACTCCAGGGATGAGGTTGGTTCGGGGGATGGTGACCTCGTGTATGGTATTGGCCGTCGTGCCTATGGTGTCGAATACTGTCAGGGCTCCACGGCATTGGAGTGTCCAGCCTATCAGTGCGTCGGGAATGCCCGATGCGCATACCGTGAATGCGGCATCGCCCTGCGCAATAGGTGCGGTGAGGCACAGGGCATAGCCGCTCTTGTCCACTTGAGGTAGAGCATAGCGGTACTCTTTGTCCTTGTATGTGATGTGTGCATAGTAATGCTTGCCTAGCTCGGGTGTCAGTGTGAAGGTCCCGCGTCCACGATGCCCGGCACGGAAGGTGGCAAGGGTGTCCTTGCCGTTGCGCCCCTCGGTGATGTGCCCGCTTATGGATTTCTCGCGTCCCCACTGGTCGCTCACGTCGATGGCGATGCGCGATGCTGTACCGGCTACCAGCATGCCACCCTCGGGGTAGAAGGCGATGCGCAAGGAGTCATCGCGCAGCTCCTCCTCGGTCTCCTTGGGGTAGGCAAGCTGCGTGTGTATGGGGTACCAGTCCATCTCGCGCTTATACTCGCCAGGCTTCTCGGGCTTCATGTATACGGGGAAGACTCGGGTAAACTGGCAGTGGTTGGCATCGGCAACGATGCTTTGGTCCCATATGGGGGTGGGGAATACGCTTTCTAAGGTAGGTACGTTTGTAGTGGTGCGTTGCTCTGGTGTTATGGCATAGGGGTTGAGATTCCTTTCTTTGATATGCTTATGGATGTTCATCCATGGCATCTTCTCATTGCCGAAATTGAGCATGTAGCGTGTATAGGCACGTATCTCGTAGTAGCCTGTGCGGTAGCTGTCCTTTAGGATGAAGCTGCCGTGGCAGACGCCACCCACAACTTTCAGTTTCTTGTGCTCCATCTCAATGCCCGACTCGTTCAGCAACTCCACATAAAGCACCTCACTTACCTTGGTTCGTTGTAGAGTAGAGGCATTCAGCACATAGGCCTTGAAGAAAATGGTGTCGCCAATGTAGTAGCTGCGATTGTCCATGTGGAGGTAGACCTTCTCTTGGGGATTGTTTCGATTAAACTGCGCGATGTTTTTGGCATACCCCTCCAGCCGCAATGCCTCATCGGCCGTCTGAGCAAGGAGGGCGGTGCTGAAGAACAGTGCAGCGATGAATAGGAGTATGCTTCTCATAGGGGATTTTAGCGCTTTTGCAGATTCGTTATTGTTAATCAATATCTTACTCTGCAAAGGTAGCGATTCCTTATCAAGGTGCAAAACGAATACAGGGGAAATGTGTTTTATTTTGTTCTCCTCTCGGCTTGCACTAACTTTAGCTTGCGCTACGCAACACAGAACCTTTAGGTCGCCGCCCGAAGGGGCTAAAGGCAAATTAGGCGGCACCTCAGAGCCGAAGGTAGCTGGCCGTAAGGAAAAAGCAAATATTCAAATAAATTTAACTTTGTTGAATCTCCTAAAGGGCTGCAAGCAGTACTCCTTGTGAAGCTGAGCTTCAGTTGTCGCAACCGACGCTCACACCGCGTCGGCGCTCAGTAAAGAAAATGCAAGCCTTTTCTATACTTTCGCTCGTTGAGATTTGGTATTTCATTCGGTTTGCACTAATTTTGTGCCCTGAAAATTTCATATAGAGTTATGATAAATCGAGAACTTATACGACTGAAGGTGATTCAGGTCATCTATGCCTACTATCAGAATGTAGGCAAGAATGTGGAGGCGGCAGAGAAGGAGTTGTTTTTTAGTTTGTCCAAGGCACATGATTTGTACAACTATTTGTTGTTGTTGATGGTGGAGGTGACGCGCTTTGCCGACCGCCGCATCGATAACCGCCGCCACAAACTGCGCCCTACATACGAGGACCTCAACCCGAACACTCGCTTTATCGACAATGCTTTCATGGCACAGCTTGCTGCCAATGAGCAGCTGGCGAAATTTTGCGAAAACCAGAAGCGTACGTGGGACGACGAGGGCGACTTCGTGAAGCGACTCTTCGAACGTATAGAGGCCTCGGAGACATATCAGGAGTATATGGCCAAGGAGACGCTCACCTATGAGGACGACCGTGAACTGTGGCGCAAGCTGTACCGCACATTCATAGCGCAGAACGACGAGATAGACGAACTGCTCGAGGAGCAGAGCCTCTACTGGAACGACGACAAGGCTATCGTAGACACCTTCGTGCTGAAGACCATCAAGCACTTCGAGCCCGAGAAGGGGACCGAGCAGGAGCTGCTGCCCGAGTACCGCGACGATGAGGACAAGGAGTTTGCCCGCAAGCTCTTCCGCAACGCGATCAAGAATGCGGAGGTGTATCGTAACCTGATGGCGGAGAATGCGAAGAACTGGAATATGGAGCGTCTCGCCTTCATGGATATCCTCATCATGCAGGTGGCATTGGCGGAGATTTTGTCGTTCCCTTCGATACCGGTGTCGGTGTCGCTCAACGAATATGTGGAGATAGCCAAGATGTACAGCACGCCCAAGAGTGGAAGCTTTATCAACGGTATGCTCGACACAATTGTTAATCAATTGAAAAAAGAGAACAAACTCAGAAAGGCTTAATTAAATATTGTGTACCTTTGTCCCGTACGAAAGAGAAAATCAATAAATAGTAACTATAAAAACGTAAGAAAATGTTGTTATTACAAGCACAGGCAGGAGGCGCAGCCTCATTTTTCGCATCGCCGATTTTTATGATCATATTGATGTTCGTTATCATGTATTTCTTCATGATTCGTCCGCAGCGCAAGCAGCAGAAGGCTATCGAGGCTTTCCGCAACAGCCTCAGCGCAGGTCAGCAGGTAGTGACCAGCGGTGGCGTGTATGGTACCGTGAAGGAAATCAACAACAACATCGTGGTGCTGGAGATTGCTCCCAGCGTGAAAATCAAGATTGACAAGTCGTCAGTATATGCCGACATGTCAAGCAACGCTCAGCAGAAATAATGCCAAAGCAACAGCCCCGTCAGTTGGAGGCAACCAAACGATTTATTAGAAACTTCCTGCGTATCAACAATAGCAGGGAGTTTTTCGTGTTTTTGTTTTTCCTGTTGGTGGCCTTCATCTTTTGGTATCTGACCACGATGACGGGTGAGTATGAAATGGAGTATTCGCCCAAGCTGCGCCTCAAGAACGTGCCTAAGGAGCTGATGGTGACAGAGCCGCTGCCCGAGCGCATCGATGTGGTGCTCAAGGACAGGGGGGATAAGCTTGTGGAGTATAAGGCGCGTGGCAAGTTCAAGGAGCTGGTCATCGACTATGCCCAATATCCCAATGTGGCGGGGCGCACGGCAATCTATGGCAAGGAGCTGCCCAAACTGATTGGGGCACAGCTTGCTTCGTCTACCCAGATTGTGTCGCTTTCGCTCGATACCTTGCAGTTCTATGTAGCCTCTTCGCACGGGGTGAAGGTGCCGGTACGTGTCAAGGGCCGTGTCGAGGCCGATGGGCAGCACGGAATCCATCGCATCAGTGTGGTGCCCGACAGTGTCACCGTATATGCACCCTCATCCTACACCGACTCGCTCAAGGCGGTATACACGCCCGAAGTGCATTATGTAGGACTTACCGACTCGGTGAGCGAGACCCTCACACTGGGCGCTCGCCGTGGCGTCAAGTATGTGCCTGCCGAGGTGCAGCTTCATGTGGCAGTGAGCCCCTATGTGACCAAGTCGGTAGATGTGCCCATCAGCGGCTACCTCTTCCCCTACGGCGTGTCGCTCAAGACCTTCCCCTCGAAAGCCAAGGTGACCTTCCGCATCAGCCTGGAAGACTATAGCATGGTGACGGAGAAGGACTTCGAACTGCAGATACACTACACGCAGATTCAGGACAATCCCTCGGGAAAGGTGATACCTCGCCTGGTGACCCAGTCTGATAAGGTATATAATGTAAAGGTTGAACCGGCCGAGGTGGACTACCTGCTTGAGGTCAACGCACTGCCTCAGCTTAGTAATCCCTGATGTTTGCTATGTGTGCACCACATCCATACAAGATTGCCATTGTGGGTGGCATAGGCAGCGGCAAGTCTGTGGTGTCGCACCTGTTTCGCATGATGGGTGTCCCCGTGTACGATTGCGACAGCGAGGCCAAGCGGCTGATGAATACTGATGCCGCCTTGCGACTGGCCCTGACTGAGGCTATTGGTGCGCAGGTGTACGGAGCTAACGGCTGTGTCGACCGTGCCTTCCTCGCCTCCTATATGTTCGGTCATCCCGAGCGCGTGGCTCTGGTTAATAGCATCGTCCATCCCGCTGTACGTGCTCATTTTGCGGCTTGGGCTGCTGGTGCAGGCGCGCCGATAGTGGCTGTAGAGACCGCCATACTCTTTGAGTCGGGGATGGATGCCGACGTCGATGCCATTGTCATGGTATATGCCTCGGAGGAGCTGCGTCTGCAGCGTGCCATGCAGCGCGATGGGGCCGATGAGCAGTCCGTCCGCAGGCGTATGAGCAGTCAGATGGCTCAGGAGGAACTCCTGACACGGGCAACCTATCGTATCAACAACGATGACACAGAATCACTCATAGTCCAGGTGCAGCGTGTGATAGGGGAGATAAGTGAAAAACGTATATGACAACGCGCTTTTTCTCTGCCATAGCTTTTGCATTTCGCTCAGATTTCTTACATTTGTATTTCAATTAAACCATAAGAAACTTTTCAAGTCAAATTTATAAACCATTAAAAAGAAAAAACTATTATGCTTAAGACAATTTTGACCGTTGCCGGCAAGCCCGGTTTATATAAGCTCATCTCCAGTGGACGCAACATGCTTATCGTGGAGGCTATCGATGCCAGCAAGAAGCGCCAGCCGGTGCACGCTGCCGACAAGGTGGTTTCGTTGGGCGATATCGCTATGTATACCGATGATGAGGAGGTGCCCCTGTGGCAGGTGTTGGAGAATGTGAAGACCAAGTGCGAAGGTGCTCTCTGCGCTATCGACTACAAGAAGGCTTCCAATGAGGAGTTGGCCGACTTCTTTGCCGAGGTACTCCCCAACTATGACCGCGACCGCGTATACATGTCTCACGTGCGCAAGCTCATCCAGTGGTACAATATCCTCGTATCGGCAGGTATCACAGAGTTTGCTCCCGAAGAGCCCGAAGCCGCTGAAGAGGAGGCATAATCCCCTTTGTTGACACTACACAATATCAAAATAACGACAGAATGATGAAGAAGTTTCTTACCGTATGTATCCTTGCCGGTACCGTATCGTTGGGTGCCAATGCACAGGGATTGTCAGGGCTGTTCAAGTCGCTGACGGGTGGCACCAAGACCGAGACCACCACAGAGACCACTACCACAGAAAATGCTACTGGCTCCAATGTTTTGGGCAACGTGCTTGGTACGCTTGCCGAAGGTGCTACAGGCACTGCTACGACCGATGACAACACTGCCGCTTCGGGCTTGCTGGGCGGTTTGTTGGGTACATTGGCCGGTAACGGTACCACCAGTGCGAACGACGACGGCACTGCGCTCACTACCGACGGTGTCGTATCAGGCTTGCTGGGCTCTATCCTGAATGCATTTACTACCGTTAACCAGCAGACAATTATCGGTACCTGGAACTTCAAGGGCTCAGCTTTCGTGTTTGAGAGTGAGAATGCGCTGGCCAACCTCGGTAGCGATGCCATCGCTTCGCAGGTAGAGGCTAAGGTGGATAAGTATCTGGCCAAGCTCAAGATTCAGGAGGGCGCCAGCTCCATCACCTTTAATGAGGACAACACGTGCGTGTTTACCGCAGGCAAGAAGTCGCTCAACGGAACTTATGAGTTCAATCCCGAAACCAAGGAGCTGAAACTCACCTATGCCGGACTGCTCTCTACCACCGCTTATCTCGTATACGATGCAGGCACTATCAACATCGTATATCAGAGCGATGGCTTGTTGCGTATCCTCAAGGCAATTGGTTCGATGAGCACCAACAGCACCTTGGCTCTGCTCAATACCTTGCTTGATCAGTACGATGGATTGCGCATTGGCATGGCATTCACCAAGTAATCTCTTTCTTGATTCATAATATAAGCACGCGAGGCTATGGCCCCGCGTGTTTTTTTGTAATATTTCTATGGATAGGAGTAGCGGTAGGCCTGGAATCACAGGAAATTTGGTCTTTTGCTACGTGCCTCCTCAAGGGAGAGAAGCGGCTTTTGTTCCTTTTGCGCAAACGCCTGGCGCAAGGCGTCCTGCTCCTTACGCAACTGTGCCATATAGACATCTCGTGTATCCTCATTGAGCAGTGCAGCTGCCACGCCCGAGTTTTGCGAAGCATCTTTCACATACACCACGGGACCATCATATACAGGAGCAATCTTCAGTGCCGTATGCATGGCACTCGTAGTGGCTCCTCCGATGAGCAAGGGCACACTGATGCCCGCTTCACGCAAAGCATTTGCCACATTCACCATCTCGGCCAGCGAGGGAGTGATGAGTCCGCTAAGTCCGATAATGTCGGGGCGGCACTCAAGCGCCTTCTGCACGATATCTTCGGCAGGCACCATCACACCCATATCAATGATGTCGTAGCCATTGCAGCCCATCACCACACCGACGATGTTCTTGCCAATATCGTGCACATCGCCTTTGACAGTGGCGAGAAGAACCTTTTTTAATTGACAATTGACAATTGACAATTGACAATTATTTTCCGAACGATTTACTCCCGAGTTTTTTGGTAATCCAGGAACTTCTCCATTGTCCATTGTCAATTGTGAATTGTCCATTGTCAATATCTCCACCGCCTGCTTCATCGTGCGGGCTGTCTTCACCACTTGAGGGAGGAACATACGGCCTTCGCCGAAGAGGCGACCTACCTCCTGCATGCCTGCCATCAAGGGACCTTCGATGATAGCTACGGCCGAGGGGTATTGGGTGAGTGCTTCGGCAAGGTCTGCCTCAAGAGTCTCGCTGGTGCCCTTGATGAGTGCCTGTTGCAGGCGCTGCTCCAAAGAAAGGGTAGACTTCTCTAATTGTGAATTGTGAATTGTGAATTGTGAATTATTAGAGTACTCTGACGCTATACTGATAAGCCTCTCGGTGGCACCTGGAGCACGGTTTAGTATCACATCCTCAATGGCCGTGAGCAGTTCGGCAGGGATATCGTCGTAGCGCACCGAAGTGGCGGGGTTGACGATACCCATATCCATACCGGCCTTGATAGCATGGTAGAGGAATACGGCATGCATAGCTTCGCGCAGGTAGTTGTTGCCACGGAAGGCAAAGGAGAGGTTGCTCACACCACCACTCACATGAGCTCCCGGAAGATGGGTGCGTATCCACTCCGTAGCGCGGATAAAGTCGATGGCATAGCTGTCGTGGGCCTCTATGCCCGTAGCCACAGCCAGAATATTGGGGTCGAAAATAATGTCTTGGGGCGGCATACCTACCACATCGACCAGCAGATGATAAGCACGCTCACAGATAGCGATGCGACGTTCATACGTGTCGGCCTGTCCCTGTTCATCAAATGCCATCACCACCACGGCAGCACCGAGACGGTGTATCTCGCGAGCATGAGCAAGAAAAAGTTCCTCGCCCTCCTTGAGCGATATGGAGTTGACAACACACTTGCCTTGTATGCATTTGATGGCAGCCGTGATAACCTCCCAGCGCGATGAGTCCACCATGATGGGCACGCGGGCTATATCGGGTTCCGAAGCGATGAGGTTAAGGAAATGCACCATTTCCTGCTTCGTGTCGAGCAGGCCATCGTCGATATTGATGTCGAGCAGTTGTGCTCCATCCTCCACCTGTTGGCGGGCAATGGAGAGCGCTTCGTCGTATTTCTTTTCGTTGATAAGTCTGAGGAACTTGCGCGAGCCCGCCACGTTGCAGCGTTCGCCCACGTTGATGAAGTTGCGCTCGGGAGTCACCTCGCACAGCTCCAGCCCGGATAGCCACAAGGCTTCAGGACGTACGGTGGGCACGTGGGGTTGGGCACCTTCGACAAGCGGAGCATACTCGGCGATGTAGGCATCGGTGGTGCCGCAGCATCCGCCGATGATGTTAACTAATCCCTCGTCGATGTACTCCTTCACCTGAAGGGCCATCTCGGCAGGAGTCTGGTCATAGCCGCCGAGGCTGTTGGGAAGTCCCGCATTGGGGTAGCACGATATATAGTAGGGAGCACGTGCGGCCAGTGCCTTGAGGTAGGGCTTCATCTGTGCGGCACCGAACGAGCAGTTGAGTCCTACGGAGAAGATATTGGCATGGCTCACCGAGGCGAGGAAAGCATCGAGCGTCTGTCCCGAGAGGGTGCGCCCCGCAGCGTCCGATATGGTCACCGAGAGCATGATGGGCAAACGACGTCCCATGCGCTCCATCACCTGCTCGGCAGCGTAGAGGGCGGCCTTGGCATTGAGCGTGTCGAAGATGGTCTCGATGAGCAGTGCATCTACACCGCCCTCGATGAGCGCCTCTATCTGTTCGTCGTAGGCCTCGACGAGTTCATCGTAGGTGATGCCGCGCTTGGCGGGGTCGTTCACGTCGGGGCTAATGGAGCAGGTCTTGTTCGTCGGGCCTATGGAGCCGGCCACGAAGCGCGGCTTCTCCTCGGTGCTCATGGCATCGGCACACTGGCGGGCGATGTAGGCAGCAGCAAGGTTAATCTCTCGACACAGGTGCTCGCAACCATAGTCGGACATGGAGATGCGCTGCGCGTTGAACGAGCAGGTCTCGATGATGTCTGCGCCCACGCTGAGGTAGCGGCGGTGTATGTCGGCAATCACGTCGGGGCGCGAGAGGCAGAGCAGGTCGTTGTTGCCCTTCTGCAAACCGGGGAGGTTATTGAAGCGTTCGCCACGGAAGTCCTCCTCGGTGAGGCCGAGACGCTGTATCATGGTGCCCATGGCGCCATCGAGGATGAGTACGCGCTGGGCGATAACATTATGTAGTTGCTGCATCTGTGCGGTCTTTTTTGAGATTATTATGCAAAGTTCGCATAAATATTTGACTCGCACAAATGCAGCGTATAGTATTTATATAAGGAGGGGCATCTCTAAAGACTAATCAAAGGACTGGCCTAAGCCTTCCCCTATTGACATGGGGCCACTTAGAGTATGATATTTACTTTCTCTTCGTCCCCGTATGCGTAAATACCGAAGCCTTCACGGGCAAGTTCTTTTCCTGTGCCATACGCGAGGGCGTGGGGTACTCCAACTTCTCGAAGTCGGCGATGGCGGCACGTATATCGCCCAAGAGCATGTCGGCCATGTCGCGGCTGAAGCCTTGGCGCACCACGATACGCATCACTACGCTGTCCTCGATATCCTTGGGCATGGTGTAGGCAGGTACCATCCATCCGCTCTGTTTGAGTTTGTCTTGCAGGTCATAGAGCGTCCACTTGGCTTTCTTCGCATAGTCCTCCTTCATGTACCATATAAATAGGGGGTTCACGATGTCCTGACTGTAGTTCTTGAAGGGTGTCATCTTGCCAATCTCCGAGTGGAGGTAGCGTGCTATCTCCATGGAGTTGTGCTGCACCTGACGGTAACCCTCGAAACCGAGGCGGATGAACTGGTAGTACTGGCCCAGCACCTGTGCACCGGGGCGGGAGAAGTTGAGTCCTACTTGCGTGATGTCGGCGCCAAGGTAGTTGACCGAGAAGGACATCTTGCCCGGCAGATACTTCTTGTCTTTCCATACCACCCATCCGAGGCCGGGGTATACGAGGCCGTACTTGTGGCCCGAGGTGCTGATGGAGAGCACCCACTTGAGACGGAAGTCCCACTTCTTCTCGGGCTGCAGGAAGGGGAGTATGAATCCGCCCGAGGCTGCATCCACATGGATGGGAATGTCGTACCCCGTACGTGCATTGTACTCGTCGAGTGCGGCGTCGAGTGCCTCCACATCATCGTTGAGTCCTGTCCAGGTGACGCCCTGGATGGGCACTACGCAAATGGTGTTCTCATCGCACAGTTCAATCACCTGCTTGGGGTCGAGGGTGATGTTGTCGAGCGTGAGGGGCACGGTGCGCATCTCTATCTGCCAGAGGTCGGCAAACTTCTCCCACACCACCTGATAGCCTGTGGAGATGATGAAGTTGGGCTTGTCGGTAGGCTTGCCCTGTGCTTCGCGACGTTCCTTCCAGCGCAGCCATGCAGCCACACCGCCCAGCATGCAGGCCTCAGAGGAGCCGATGGCCAGGGCGCCCGTCTTCCACTGCGCCTTTTCGGGCGTGTTCCACAGGTTGGCCATGATATTGATGCACTTGGCACACATCAGCGCCACGCGCGGATACTCCGTCTCGTCGATATAGTTGAGTGCGATGGCCTCATTCATCAAGCGTGTGGCATAGGGGTCCATATAGGTAGTGACGAAGGTGGCGAGGTTGAGGCGAGGCTGTGTCTGCGCAAAGGTCTCGTCCTTCACCATCTGATAAGCAATGTCGGGGCGTGTGCCCTGCTGGGGGATCTTGTCTACGGGCGAGGGTTGTAGCATCTCCTTCGACCCGAATACGTCGGTACTGAAATCTGTTCGTTCCATAAGTTGAGATTTAGGGTTAAGTTCAATTTGTAACAATGCCTGTTGCCGAATGTTCCCCTGTACCAACCACAAAGTATGCCCCTTACAGTTTTTTAATTATAATGGTCGGTTAGATTTTTTCTTTTGTAGCGGTCATAAAGTTACAAATCATTCGTCGAAAAACTAAATCATAAGCTCGGTTTATAAAAACAAAGCTTATGATTATATATTCACAAGCTTTGTTTATTAAAACATAAGCTCTGATTTAAGAATTCGGTTAGTAGAAACGAAAAAACAGACGGCGCGTTCAGTAAAAATCACACTATTGATTGCCAAAATTTATTGTTGGGCGCAAAGCCTATAAGGCCTTCAAAGTACGTCTACGCCTATTCTTTTCAGACCTTATAGGCTATTGCGAATGGTTCTTCCAACCTATTTCGCTACTCTTGTTTTTCTTCTTATTAGACATGAATTACAAGTGTCACGCATCTAATTGATGCGCTCCAAGAAGATAATGACCATGCAGCAATTGTTTTTTGTGAAATAATCTTTATCTTTGCAGAACTAGTAAGTAAATATAGTATTAACGATAAAAACGAATAGCCTATGAAGTAAATCCGGACAGACGCTTTCGCGAAGGTTTGTGATGCGAGGCATTACTGCTTTCAAGGCTTAAATTAAGCCAAATAAAAACAAATCATTAACCCGAAAAGCGTTCCGTTCGTTCTTAATTAATATAGATTTGGAGCTTTTGCTCTTGTTCTCTGTCCTTGAAACCGCCAAAATTCAACACGTGAGAACAAGCAGTAAGAAGGTTCGCGCTATGGCGTGAACTATTCTTTGCTTGTTACGTGTGAGGTTACTTGGCGGTACCTAAGGACAAATAAGCATCGAATGGTACACGCCTTTTCTTATACAAATCAAAAAATGAAAAAACTTATTTTGTCAATGGCGCTTGCCGCTTTTGCATTATTGGGCAAGGCTTATGATTTTGAAGCAAATGGATTCTATTACAACATCACGTCCTTGAGTGATTTAACCGTTGCCTTGACTGGGAATGAAGGGGCATCATACAGTGGAGATATAACAATTCCTAAAAGCGTTGAATACTCAGGAAAAACTTTTACCATAACCTCTATCGAAAGTTCAACTTTCTCTAAGTCGATATTGGGTACATTAACTATTCCAAAGAATATAATGAAAGCAAATATCTCAGCATCTTCGGTGGAAAAACTAATCATAGAAGATAGCAGAATACCATTAGAGGAGTTATCTGCAAAACCTGCCAAAGATGTATATATGGGACGTGACATTAATGTTCCGTGGAATCATCTCATATATAGTTTCTCGCATTCGAGCATAGAAAGTATTGTATTTGGTGATTCCGTTACATATGTTCCAGGAGGTATGTTGGAAGAATGTACAAAACTCGTAAGTGTAGAGTTGTCGAGTAACATAAAGAGCATATTTAATAAAGCTTTTAATGGTTGTACTAAATTAAAGACCATTTCCGGAGAGGGTATCGAACTGATAGAAACCGGGGCATTTAATAATTGTACTTCTTTGGAATCGTTCAACTTTCCAAGTCTTAAAGTAATTGACAATGGAGACTCTCAATGGGGAACGTATCGATGGGGAGTATTCCAAAATTGCAAAAGTTTAAGAAATGTCGTCCTGTCACAAGGACTATTCAGTATCGGAACTATGGCTTTTATGGGTTGTGAATCTCTTGAGTCCGTAACAATACCTGCAAGTGTTATGTACATAGGAGATGTAAACAATATAGAACATAGTTCAGTGTTCGCTGATTGCCCTAATCTCACATCGTTAACAGTGAATGCTTCTTCTCCCATAGCTATAGGTGAAACGACGTTTGATGCCCAAACCTACATAAACACGACATTGATAGTTCCTGCGGGTGCAAAAGACGAATATCTCAGTGTTACTAATTGGAAAAACTTTTTCAATATTGAAGAGAATACAAATATAACAGACAACGTATACTCTGTTGTGATTGAGGGATGTTCTGATTCATATGGAGGCTATGTTGAAATCGGTGACCTGCGGATAAAAGACAATGAATATGTAATGTCTACAAATAAAGGGGATAAAATCACTCTGAGATTTATACCTTGGTCAAATGAAGAAGAAAATTATGAATTAGGCAGTGTTACTATTGATGAGAAAGATGTAACTTCGAATGTTGTGAATAATGAGTTGACTGTGGAAGTTACAGGTAATATGACCATTGATATTGATTGGAATTATGTAGAACCCAATCCTATATTGTTGACTATCAAGCAAGCAGAAAACGGTTGCGCTAAAATGGTGGTGAATAAATGGGAAACGTATAAGTTCTTTATAGAGCCATCAGAAGGATGGACTTTGCATTCTGTTGCGCTTAATGGAGAAGATATAACCAACCGCATTGGCGATGATGGCGCATTGAAATTAAGTGAAATATCAGAAAACACGACTCTTTTTATCACTTTTGAGTCTAATGCCTCATCAGTAAAGGCCATTGATTCAAGTCGTGCAAAAGTCTATGGTGCAGATAATAGTATTGTGATTTCAGGTGCGAATGAAGGTGAAAACATACAGATATATGATGATGCTGGTCTGTTGATTGAGACGGTAAAAGCAACATCAAATTCGATGAGAATTCCTTTGGCGAATGGAATCTATATCGTCAAACTGGACGGTAAGACCGTGAAAGTTGCAATATAAATGTCCCGTTACGGCGGATATGATTTATCCGCCGTATCTGATTATCAGGGCTGTGGCCGGAGAAAAATCACAAATCCACAGAAGGTTTTCGAAGAATAGGAGTAGGCAGCGCGATATGAAAGCGCTGCTTAACTTTTTGTTTCCCTCTTTCGCACCTCGGCTATTCAAGCAAGCTTGATAGCTCTCGGTTTGGCGCCGGTTCTCGGACTAGCCGAGCGCAAGCATTGCGACGTCTGCACCTATAGATGCACTAAGGAATGTGCTTTAACACCACTTCGAAGGCCTTTAGTGGATTTATGGCCCTAAACAACTCTGTGCTTACCGTTGTTATACCTCGCAGAATCAAAAAACCAACTACTGACTATGGCAAATATAGGTAAAGCAACCAAGCTGAGTGTGGCTACACTCGCTATCATGAACGTGACGGCTGTAGTGTCGTTGCGCGGACTTCCCGCCGAGGCCGAATATGGCATGAGCTCGGCATTCTATTATCTCTTTGCGGCCATCGTGTTCCTCATCCCCACGGCTCTCGTGGCGGCTGAGCTGGCGGCCATGTTCTCCGACAAGCAGGGCGGTGTGTTCCGCTGGGTAGGCGAAGCCTTCGGCAAACGTATGGGTTTTCTCGCCATCTGGCTGCAGTGGGTAGAGAGCACCATCTGGTACCCTACGGTGCTGACCTTCGGCGCCGTGTCGCTCGCCTTTATCGGGATGAACGGGGCGCACGATATGGCATTGGCCTCAAACCGCATCTACACCCTTGTGGTGGTGCTGGCCATCTATTGGCTGGCGACCTTCATCTCGCTTAAAGGCATGTCATGGGTGGGCAAGGTGTCGAAGATTGGAGGCTTGGTGGGTACTATCATCCCGGCTGGCCTGCTGGTGGTGCTGGCCGTCGTGTACTTGGCTACGGGCGGACATTCGCAGCTCGACTTCCACAGCAGTTTCTTCCCCGACCTCAGCAACTTCAACAACCTCGTGCTGGCATCGAGCATCTTCCTCTTCTATGCCGGTATGGAGATGGGCGGTATCCATGTGAAAGATGTGGACAATCCCTCGCGCAACTACCCGAAGGCCGTGTTCATCGGTTCGTTCGTGACGGTGCTCATCTTTGTTCTGGGCACCTACTCGTTGGGCATCATCATCCCGAAGGACGATATCAACCTCACACAGAGCCTGCTTGTGGGCTTCGACCGCTACTTTGCCTATATCCGTGCCTCGTGGCTGTCGCCCGTGATTGCCGTGGCCCTTGCCTTCGGCGTGCTGGCCGGTGTGCTCACCTGGGTGTCGGGTCCCTCGAAGGGTATCTTTGCCGTAGGCCGTGCGGGCTACTTGCCTCCCTTCTTCCAGAAGACCAACAAGCTGGGTGTGCAGCGCAACATCCTGCTCATCCAGGGCGGTATAGTCACCCTCTTGGGACTGCTGTTCGTGGTGATGCCTTCGGTGCAGAGCTTCTACCAGATACTCTCGCAGCTGACCGTGCTGCTCTACCTCATCATGTACCTGCTGATGTTTGCCGCCGCCATCTATCTGCGCTACAGCATGAAGAAAGCCAACCGTCCTTTCCGCATCGGTTCGAAGGGCAACGGTCTGATGTGGATTGTGGGTGGTGTAGGCTTCCTCGGTTCACTCTTAGCCTTTATCCTCAGTTTCATTCCTCCCGGTCAGATTGCCGTGGGCAGCAAGACCATGTGGTATGCCGTGCTCGTCATCGGATGTGTGGTGGTGGTAGCTGCTCCGCTCATCATCTATGCTATGCGCAAACCCTCGTGGAAAGATGCTGACACCAATTTCGAGCCTTTCCATTGGGAGGATAAGGGTTGAGGGATGAGGGATGAGGGATGAAGGTTGATGGTTGATGGTTGAGGGTTGAGGGTTGATGAGTTTGTTGACCGTTGTCTGTTGACTGTTGTCTGTTGACCGTTGTCTGTTGACCGTTGACCGTTGACTGTTGACCGTTGACCATCAACCGCGAATCATGCACCAAAGTCGCATCACCCACACGGCAATCATGGCCAGCACCAGGCGGGTGAGGCATATCCACCAGAAGCTGATGCCCATAGCCACGAAGAGCATGGTGTCTTCGAGCAGCGAGTGCGACACGCCAAGGTGATGGTTCACCAGGTTGGCCTCCTCGCGCGTGAGCCTACCCTCCTCCACCTCATCGATCATGATGGCAGCGCCATAGGCCATGCCCACCACGTTGCCCGTAAGCCACAGCAGGGAGCAGCCCGAGGGGAGCCCGAAAAGGCGCATCAAGGGCGACAGCGAGTGGGCTATGCGGTGCATCCAGCCAAACTCCTCGAGCACGCGCTGCAGCACCATCAGAGCTGTCACGATGAGCACGATGGTGACGATGAGCGAGAGCGACGAGGTGAGCCATTGCATCAGGAGCATCCCCCACGAGGTGACCTCCGTAGTAGCCGAGGCGAGGAAGCTGAAGGGGGCATCGCTCTGCGGCAACAGCCAGTTGAGCACCACAGCCGCCACAAACGACATGGCGATGCGAAAAGCCACAATCTCGCCAAAGCGCGAGCCGGTCTTATGCGCCACAGAGCACTCCACGGGCAGGTTGTGCGACACGAGGCACATCACCGCCAGAATGGTAGCCTCGCGCAGGGTGAGCGTGAGCGTAGTCATCACCGCTATCGTAGGATAGAGCGGCAAGAAGATGCTGGTGAGAAACACGAATGCCGAGTCGCCCGAAAGCCCTATATAGGAGAACACGGGCGACAGATAGCCTGCCAGCCAGTCGATGACACCCACATACTGCAACACCCGCACAGCCAACGAAATGGGCAGCATCACCTTGAGCAGCCACAGACAGATGCTGAGCGAGCGTGGCAGTGCCAGGCGCACACACTTGAAGAGGCGGTGAAAGAGTTGGTTGATTGCCATGAAGTGTCGTTTACTAGGGCTTCCTAGGATATCCTAGACAATCCTAGGACAGCCTAGAAATTCCTAGGATTATCTCTTAAACATACGGTCCATCTCGCGGCGGTCGTCCTTCTCTTTGAGCGACTGGCGCTTGTCGTACTGCTTCTTACCTTTGGCCAGGGCGATAACGAGCTTGGCCAGCCCCTTCTCGTTGATGTAGAGGCGTGTGGGCACGATGGTGAATCCGGGGTTCTTCTCCTCGTTCTGCAGGTTGCGCAGCTCCTTCTTGCTCAGCAGCAGCTTACGCTCACGGCGGGCGTTGTGGTTGTTGTACGAGCCGTAGAAGTACTCCGATATATGCATGTTCTTCACCCACAGTTCTCCATTGATGAAGTAGCAGTAGGTATCCACCAGGCTGGCTTTGCCCAAGCGGATGGACTTTATCTCCGTACCCGTGAGCACGATGCCCGCGGTGTAGGTGTCGATAAACTCATAGTCGAACGACGCCTTCTTGTTCTTTATGTTGATAGCAGGTGTCTGCTTTTTCTTTTCCATCAGCCTAACAGATTAGATAATGTATTGAACACCATTTGGATGATTACGGGAGAGAACACGATAGCCGCCGATGTGATTGCCATAAAAACGAGACGCTTGTCCTCATCTACACCCCAGATAACGTCACTGCCCTCCCAAACGATATAGCACACGTAGAACTGCAGCACCCATTTGAAGATGAAGAACTGAGGGAACAGCACCACCAGCACTTCGGCTACGAACACCACCCCCATGGCATACCCTACGAAGAGTTGCGCCAACGGCATGTCAGCATTCCGGCCCAAGTACTTCTGCGACACCATATCGAGCAGATAGGATGCCAGGAAGAAGCCGCCAAACAGGGCAATGCAGCAGCTGAGCATATCCATCAGCGCAGGCTGGTACACCTCACGTTTCAGTCCTTCGTGCATGAACGCACTGAGCAGCACCGCCAGTCCGCACAGCGCGATGAGCGGATACACGAAGGTAGCCATCACATCGCGTCGGGGCGACTCGATGGTAATCTCCGTCCACGTCTTCCTGGGGGAAGCCATGAGCGAAAAGAGGCGTCCAAACAGTTCTTTGTAGTTCATGATAGTTTGCTCTATATCATCTCAGCAGAGACTTGAGTCTCACGTGATTGGTATATGCCGGCCATTTCACGATGGTGTCAGGGTTGACGATACCTTTCGTGCGGAATTCAGCCACAACCATCACACATACCGAGTCCTTGTCTTCTATCGTGCTGAGCATATCACGCACCGCCAATTTCGTCTTGTCATCAGCATCTATGGTGTCGGTCAGTGTGCTGAGGTCAAAGTTGATGAAGTCAACAATGTCCGATTTCTCAGTAGTCGGAGTATACTCTGCAACCATGTCGAAACGCAAGGTGTCAGCAAACGCCTCTGCAGGGCGCAAATAATAGGTACCACGACCCAAAGAGCGGACTACAGGGCAAATGTTCAGATACTTTCCGGCCATCCATGTAGCAGGATAGGTCCAGCTGTCCAACTGGAAGTTATACAGTGTTGTCAGCGGACCATACTTCTCACTTTCGGGCAACGGCTTGTTCCACACTGAAGCTATCTTGATAGGCTCTGCACTGGTAAGAGTCCATTTTGCGGCAAACGAGTTGTCCACCTCGAAATGTATTCTCGCAATGGCACGCTCTGTATCCTGCAGGTCAAACAAGCTCAGTTGCTCCACAGAAGTAAGGTTGCCCAGTTTATACACCTCACCCGTATAATCAGCAACAAGGCTTAATGGAGTACTGTTGCGGTTGATCGTCACTACACGTGCAAAGTCCATCGTCTGGCTATAGCCAGTCTCCTCAAAGCAGGAGGTCATCAACACACTTGTAACACAAGCGAGGCCAAATAAAAATTTCTTCTTCATGTTCAATATTGTTATAGAGTTTTTGTTTATGGGTTAAGGGTTAAAGATTATGGGTCGGCGTGAATTGTCAATTTTCAATTTTAAATTCTCAATTTTCAATTCAAACGAGGAATTCCTCAATATGCTCATCCACATAGTAGGCGATGGTGGCCGTTATCTCCTCTTCGTTCTCGATGAAGTAGTCTTCCAGGTCATCAAACTGCTCATACTGCTCATACATGGCCATGAACTCCTCATCGGTGCGCTCGCGCGTGAGGTCCTCCTTGTTCTTGTCATATATCTCCTTGGCCTTGTAGATAACCTTGGAGAACTCCTTCAGTCCCCACAGGCGCATCGCCTTGGCAAAGGGATTATCGAAGATATAGGGTCCGTAGCCATTCTGTATCAGCTGGCAGAAGCCACCGTCCATCAGCTCCTCGTGCAAAATGTGGTAGCCCAGCAACACGTGCTGGCTTCCCGTGAGGCGCGGCATCGTCTCGGCCGTCAGCTCACCATCCACACGGCTCAGATAGGCATCGGCAAACACCTGCAAGAAGGCATCCATCCCCTCCGCAGCCGCCTGCTGCAATTGTTCATCTGTAATCAGTTTGTCCATAATATCCGTAATATCGTGCAAAATTAGTGCAAGGCGAGTGAAAACGCAAATTTATTTGCAGTTTTCCGAGCCGCAGTCAAAATTCTGTACTTGTAAAGCTAGTACCAAAAATTAGTGCAGCTGACGACAGAACGAGGGTAAAGCTATGCTTGGGCTCTACCGAGCAAAAAGGAAGAAAACGAAACTAAACCGAACAAAATGCCCAAATTCAACGATCTAACACCTAGTAAAGATTGCGCTCTATCCTAATTCACACAAAAAAATCAAAGAAATACATCATTTTTCTTGCATTTCTAAAATATATTCACCAAATTTGAAACGAATTTATTGTTTTTCAAGGCAAAAAGACAAGTATGGACCGCGAAAAAGACATCGTATACTCCCAAGCCATCAAGGCCGGCAAGCGCATCTATTACCTCGACGTGAAGCGCAACAAAAAGGACGAGCTATTCCTCTCAATCACCGAAAGCAAGAAAATTGTATCGGGCGAAGGCCCCGATGCCCCGTTCTCCTTCGAGAAACACAAGATATTCCTCTATCAAGAAGATTTCAGCAAGTTCATCGACGGACTGAGCAAAGCCGTGGGTTACATACACAAAAACCAACCGATGGAGCCCCACTACGACATCGCCAGCGAAGCCGCATCCATAAGCCCCATCGAGACCTCTGATGCCCCTCCTTTAGACGAGGGACTCAAGATTGACTTCGATTTCGAGTAAAGGGAAGAAGGACCCTACCTAACCATACAAAACAATAAACGGGCAGACCTCCCGCCAATGGAGTAGCCCGCCCTAATTGTCTATTTTTTTGCGTTGTCAGTTTAGAGCCATGAAGTGACATTTGGAAGACACCTTAAACTCTAAGCCACACCTTCCTATCGATAAGGTACCGAAATCACCATGTCAAAAGAATTCAACTGAAAACAAACTCTCAAAATCCTCATCGCAGTGCCCGCCCTTGCAGGCTCGCTCGGCATCGTGAGCTGCATGTCCTAAAAACGAACGGTCATGAAGAAGTATTCATCTGCGTGCTTCGCGGCATAGGGTTGCTTTTAGTCTCACTTGTGTTCATGTAGCGCTAGTGAGATTTGTATACGCTCTGCGCCAAGGACTAAACAGGTGTTCAGGCTCCGGAGCATGCATTCAGCTCTTCCCAGGCATCGCAGAGGGCCTGCATGGAGGGGAGCAGGAGGTCGGCACCCTCATCGGTGAGGGCGCTGTCAGGTAGGGGACCCGTATTGACTGCGATGGTGAAGATGCCGGCGGCCTTGGCGGCGCGTACACCGAGGGGGGCATTCTCTACCACGACACACTCCTCGGCACGGAGGGCACCCTTCTGCAAGCCCATGAGGTAGGGCTCGGGATCGGGTTTGCCGTGCTTGACATCAAAGGCGGTGACCATCAGCTCGCGGCAGAAGACACCGGGGAAGTGGTGATTGAGGCGGTCGAGCAGGGAGGCCTGTCCCGAGCCGGTGACGATGAGTATCTTGAGTCCCTGCGCCTGAAGCTTGCGCAATAGCTCCAGCGCTCCGGGCATAGGCTCGGCAGGGGGATACTCGTTGAAGAATTGTGACTTGACGCGGTAGATTTCCTGTATGCGCTCTTCGCTCTCCTCTACCCCACGCTGGCGGCGGCTCACGATATTGATGGTAGAGGCTCCCGTGCGTCCCTCATGCATGTAGGCCTCCTGCTCGGGGAGGTCGTAGCCGAAGTGGGCCATGGCACGGTGCCAGGCCTTGGCATGCGAGGGCATAGAGTTGTAAAGCACGCCGTCCATGTCGAAGAGAACGGCACGAAGGCGCTGGGGAAACCCTTGCGCCTTCGTGGTATCTGTTAGTGATTGTTGTAGCATATTACACTAGATATTCTAGAGGTCCTAGGATATTCTAGAGTTTCTAGATATTCTAGGAATTAACTTACCCCAAGCGTGCCTGAATAGCCTTTGACTCCTCTTCGTAGCTGGGCTTGCCAAGGAGGGCAAACATGTTGCGCTTGTAGTCCTCTACACCGGGCTGGTTGAAGGGGTTCACGCCAAGTACATAACCGCTGATGCCGCAGCCCTTCTCGAAGAAGTAAAGCAGCTGACCGATGTAGTACTCGTCGAGCTTGGGCATCACGATGCGGAGGTTGGGCACACCGCCATCGACGTGTGCGAGGAGTGTACCGAGCTCGGCCATCTTGTTCACCTCATCCACGTGCTTGCCAGCGAGGAAGTTGAGTCCGTCGAGGTTCTTCTCGTCAGTAGGCACGATAAGGCTGTGCTTGGTGTTCTCTACCGAGATGACGGTCTCAAAGATGGTGCGCTCGCCCTGCTGAATCCACTGACCCATAGAGTGGAGGTCGGTAGAGAAGTCAACCGATGCGGGGAAGATGCCCTTGCCATCCTTACCCTCAGACTCGCCATAGAGCTGCTTCCACCACTCTGACACGTAGTGCAACTTGGGCTGGTAGTTGACGAGGATCTCAATCTTCTTGCCATCGGCATAGAGGGCGTTGCGGGCAGCGGCGTATACAGCAGCGATATTCTCCTCGAAGGGTACCTCGGGAGCAGTAGCAGCCTCCATGTCGGCAGCACCCTTCACGAGTGCCTTGATGTCGTATCCGGCAATGGCAATAGGCAGCAGGCCTACGGGAGTGAGCACCGAGAAGCGGCCACCCACATTGTCGGGGATGATGAAGCTCTTGTAGCCTTCGTTGTCGGCTGTAGTGCGGGCAGCACCACGCTTGGCGTCGGTAACAGCTACGATGACCTTGCGGGCAACATCGATGCCGCGCTGGTCTTCACACTGCTTCTTGAGCAGACGGAAGGCGAGAGCAGTCTCGGTAGTGGTACCTGACTTGGAGATATTGATGACACCGAACTTCTTGTCCTTGAGGAACTCGGTGAGCTCAAAGAGGTAGTCCTCGCTGATATTGTGGCCTGCGTAGATGATGGCAGGGCTGTCGCTCTTGAGGTAGCTGTGGAAGTTGTTGCTGAGCGCCTCGATTACGGCACGAGCACCGAGGTAGCTGCCACCGATACCGGCTACTACGACTACGTCGCACAACTCGCGCAAGGTGTTTGCGGTCTCTTGAATGTCGTTCAAGTGCTCCTCAGTGATGCTTGAGGGGAGGTGGAGCCAACCCAAGAAGTCGTTACCGAGACCTGTGCCCTTCTCGAGCATCTCCAATGCTTCCTGCACCTGGGGTGCGTATGCCTTTACGGCGCCTTCAGCGATAAAACCTGCGGTCTTATCAATGTTCAATGCAATATTTTTCATCTTTCTTATCTAATTATATGATTATCTGATAGAATCCGTGAGCAACTTAATCTCAATCACGGGCGAGATGCGCTCGTAGAGGATGTTGTACACGGCATCGAGGATGGGCATGTTGACGTGGTACTTGCGGTTGATCTCCTTGATACACTTGGTGCCGTAGTAGCCCTCGGCCACCATCTCCATCTCGAGCTGAGCGCTCTTCACGGAGTAGCCCTTGCCTATCATGGTGCCAAACACACGGTTGCGGCTAAAGTTCGAATAACCTGTCACCAGGAGGTCGCCCATATATACCGACTCGCTCACCACACGCTTGAGCGGATGCACGAAGTCGATGAAGCGCGACATCTCCACTAGCGCATTGCTCATGAGCACTGCCTGGAAGTTGTCGCCATACTTCAGACCGCTGCAAATACCTGCCGCGATGGCATACACGTTTTTCAGCACGGAGCTGTACTCGATGCCGGTGACGTCGTCGCTCACGGTGGTCTTCACGTAGCTGCTGTTGAGCTTCTGCGCAAAACTGAGTGCGTTGTTGCGGTCGCTACAGCCTACGGTGAGGTATGACAGGCGCTCGAGCGCGATTTCCTCAGCATGACACGGTCCGGCAATAACGGCGATGCTATCGTACGGCACGTGGAATTCCTTGTGGAAATAGTCTGACACAAGCATGTTCTCTTCGGGCACGATACCCTTGATGGCTGTCACCACAAACTTGTCGTGCAGCTTGGTCTTCACCTTCTTGAGGTGCGACTTGAGGTAGGGCGACGGAGTGACGAACACCAGCACATCGCTCTCCTTGATGACCTGGTTGATGTCTGAGGAGAAGTTGATGCGGTTTACGTCAAAATGTACCGACGACAGGTATCCGGGGTTGCGGCCTGTGCGCTTGAAGTCCTCAATGCGGTCGTCACGGCGCATATACCAGTTGATGGAGTCCTCATTGTTGAGAATCATCTTGGCAATGGCAGTTGCCCAACTGCCACCACCCATAATTGCTACTTTACCTTGGGGAAAACTCATTATCCAATTTTTTCAATCCAAGCTGCCACCTCATCCACGGTAGGATTCTTGAGGTCGAGCTTATACTTCTTGTTCACGCCACAGATATCCATGTGAACCTTCTGCGGGTTGACACCCTGCATGTCGGCCACAAGCTTATAGCCAGCCTTCTGAATCAGGGGCACCCACTCTTCGGGAACACCTATCTCCACGTACTTGGCTGCGGGATCCTTCGGGGACTTCTTCTCGGGACGCATCTGCGGGAAGAAGAGCACCTCTTGAATGGTCTGCTGACCTGTCATGAGCATCACGAGGCGGTCCATACCGATACCCATACCTGAGGTGGGAGGCATACCGTACTCGAGGGCACGCACGAAGTCGTTGTCGATGAACATGGCCTCATCGTCGCCCTTCTCGCTCAAGCGAAGTTGTTCCTGAAAGCGCTCCAGCTGGTCGATGGGGTCGTTGAGCTCACTATAGGCGTTGCACAGCTCCTTACCGTTGACCATGAGCTCGAAACGCTCGGTAAGCTCGGGGTTCTCGCGGTGACGCTTGCAGAGGGGCGACATCTCGATGGGATAGTCGGTGATGAAGGTAGGCTGTATGTAGTTGCCCTCGCACTTCTCGCCAAAGATCTCGTCGATGAGCTTACCCTTGCCCATGGTCTCGTCGGTCTCTACACCCAGTTCCTTGCATACGGCACGCAACTGAGCCTCATCCATGCCGGTGATGTCCACTCCGGTGAACTCCTTGATGGCCTCTGTCATGGTGCGGCGTGCGAAGGGAGCCTTGAAGCTGATGACATTGTCGCCCACCTGCACCTCGGTAGTGCCGTTCACATCGAGACAGATCTTCTCGAGCATCTGCTCGGTGAATGCCATCATCCAGTTATAGTCCTTGTAAGAGACGTAGATCTCCATACAGGTAAACTCGGGATTGTGGGTGCGGTCCATACCCTCGTTGCGGAAGTTCTTGGAGAACTCATACACACCCTCAAAGCCACCCACGATAAGGCGCTTCAGGTAGAGCTCATTGGCAATACGCAAGTACAAGGGGATGTCCAATGCGTTATGGTGGGTGATGAAGGGGCGTGCTGCCGCTCCACCGGGGATTGACTGCAATACGGGAGTCTCCACCTCCATATATCCGCGTGAGTTGAAGAACTCGCGCATAGAGGTGTACACCTTGTTGCGCTTGATGAAGATATCCTTTACGCCATCGTTCACCACGAGGTCGACGTAGCGCTGGCGGTAACGGAGCTCGGGGTCATCAAACTTGTCGTAAGCCACGCCATCCTTGTACTTCACGATAGGAAGCGGACGGATGCTCTTGGACAATACGGTGAGCTTGTGGGCATGTACGCTGATCTCGCCCATCTGAGTGCGGAATACCACACCCTCGATGCCGATGAAGTCGCCGATATCGAGCAAGCGCTTGAACACGACGTTGTACATATCCTTGTTCTCCTCGGGGCAGATGTCATCGCGGGTGATATACACCTGGATGCGGCCCTTAGAGTCCTGCAGCTCCACGAACGATGCCTTACCCATCACGCGGCGGCTCATCAGACGGCCTGCGATAGATATCTTGCGAGGCTCGTCCTCGTCCTTGAACTCCTCTTTTATATCGGTAGAAAAAGCGTTGGTCACATACTCTGCGGCAGGGTAGGGCTCGATGCCCATGGCACGCAATTCATTCAGACTATTGCGTCTGATAATCTCTTGTTCACTAAGTTCCAATACGTTCATTTCTTTCAACGTTATGTATTTGAAAGTGCAAAATTAGTGCAAACTGAGAGAAAAAACAAGTATACTTGCATTTTTCCGAGGTGCAGCCTAATTTCAGTCTGCGAAAGCAAGCACTAAAATCAGTGCAAACCGAAAGAATTATCAAAATCCAAAGCCTCACGCTTGACTTGTTCAAAAACGAGCGAATGTCGAGAAAAAGCATTTCAGGACAAGGCTAAAGCCATGCTTCAAAACGAACTTCGCTAAACAGGAAGCTGCATCTTTATCGATACAGTTGCCCCATCGGCCATCATACGACAAATATAGGTGCCGGGGAACAGGTGCTCCGTAAGGATGGATATAGTGTGAGAGCCAGCGGAAGCAGGTGCTCCATCAAGCAGAGGCAGTACGGGCCGTCCCTGCAAATCGTATATGGAGATACTCACATTGGCCGCCGCACGTAGCGTATAGCACAACGACAGGTGACGACCATCGGAAACCTGCAACGTGAGTGTTGGAGAAAGTTCCACCGCAGACACCTTACTACCATCGTCAGCCACGATAAAGTGCTGCTCACGCATGGCGCTCCACGAGCCACCCTTGTAGGCCATGGCCTTTAGCGTGAAATCATGCCCCGCATTTATCGTCTCTCCATTGTAAAGGATTGCCGATGGCACCTTGGCTCCCGAAGATACCGTATGCCACGAAACGGGTACATTGCCATCGATGGTATAGTATATGGTGCCCTCACCGCTCAGGGTAAGTCCCTCATCATTATAGAGCGTGTCAACATCTGTTGCCGGTGACCCCTCGAACAGGATAGCAGGCGCAGATACGGTAGGATACCAGCCCTTATCCTGCAATTGCCCTATAAAGACATCGGTACGCTGGGGGAAGTAGGTATCGAGGAGATACTGCTTCTGCGCGTCGTAATGTACCTCTTTCCTATAAAGTTCGCCCTTGCTTGTATACTTGTGCACATCGCGGCGATAATCTCCCCATCGTGCCTGTTCACAATAAAGGGCCGTGTCGATGATTGCATCGAGGGAGAGCCAGCGCTCCGACGCGCTATGCGGCGTGAGCACACCCTCATCAAAGCAATGGAGCTGTACCCTATCCATAAAGCGACGCTTGAACACGCGATTGCCCATCAGCTTATGGAAAAGGTAGGTAGGGCTAAGGTTGGTCTTCGTACTGAAGCGATTGTCGTTCACACCCTTGAGTATATGCTCGGTATCCCAACAGATAAAGTGGAATCCCTCATCACCTTTCACACGATTGCGAACAGCCAGCCAGTTATGGTTATCCCAGTCACTGTTGCCGCCGTAGTAGTTGATGAGCATATAGTCGATAAAGTTATCTACATCGAGTAGCGGTTCGATGCCGGCATCACGGTTACCATCCGCATCGAGCCCCTGCATAGCATAATAAGTCGCCATATCTGAGGCGTTCTCGGCCAAAGCAAACATCTCGTTCCATCTGTCAAGGTTGCCGGCATCGGCCATCACCACGTGCTTGACGCCATACTCCTCCACTTTGATGACATCGTAGTCCTCCTTCTTACCGCCAAGATGAGCATCACAGAAGTCATCATCGATACGCTCGGTCGGGTTATACAGCCCCCAGTAAAGGCCATTGATAAAGAGATGGGCATACATGCCATTCGTCGTAAGGTGCCCCATAGCCTTTTGCGTATGCTTGGCCCACATGTCACGACTGTATATGGCTATTTCGCGCTGGTCGGCATCCTGATGGTGCCACGAATTGCAGAAAGCGGTACGCAAGACTATGGCATTGAACTTAGAAGGTTCGTCGGGGCCAAACATCGGGTAGCGCAACTTGCCCGGTCCGAACTCATCACGGAACACCAGACGCAGCGAATGCTTGGGGCTCTTCTCCGGCAAGCGGCTATGTCCACCGTGTATCTTGACACCGCAGTTGACCTGAAGGTCATGCGAACCTTGCGCATCAAACAACTCGAACGACACGGGACGCTCCCAGCCACGCCCTACCCCATCGCCCGAAGGGGCACCGGTATAGATGTATATGCCTCCCGTAAGCTCATCCTCTTCCTTATTGAAGAAATGAGCGGGATCTGTGACGAGCGACACGACGGGAAGAGAGCAGAGGCCCTCGCGCAACAACTGGCAGAAAGCCTCATCGGACGTCATCTCGGGGTCCATCTCATAATCGGCCTTGGCCGTACCTGAACGTGTGGCATATTTTCCCCACTCGGTAGGATAACCCTCGGGAGTATTCGTCTGCCGCAACACATCTTCTATGAAGAGATAGGTAGCCGTGGTCACCTCACTGGGCGGCAAGGTATCACATATCGCCACAGCGCGCAACACCGTAGTGCCGGTAATCTCAAGCGGAGCTGTATAGCGCCGCGCATTCTCAGGCGTGGGCAATGCCCCATCGGTAGTATAGTAGATGGTTGCCGTGGGTTCATCACAAGCCATGTCGAGCACGAAAGCCTCATCATAGAAGCCATGCGATACGCTAAACTGGGGTGCCGGCACCTCGCTCTGTGCCCAAGAGAGCATGGCGAGCAGAGATATCCAAAGCGACAATACGAGTTTTTTCATCACACAAACGGTATTACGCCACAAACTTACGCATTTTTTTTATTTTTTTATGTATGTTTGCAGCAGAAAACGACATACGCTCATGACAAAACATCGCTATTACACATTCAACCAAGGGCGCCTGCTGGTATGTCACCAGGGCGACACCCATACGATTCCCTTCGGAGAAGAGCCTCCTGCCTTCTTGGCAACCACCGCGCCTCACCTCTTCGAAACCACCGACGGCACCGAAGCCTATGTATGCAGCACTCTTGACGAGCACTTGCCCGAAGGGTATGAGTGGACCGACCTACGCGCCAGCTACCATCTGCTGCCTCCGCACACCTACCAGCAGGCAGGCAAAGCAGCCGAGATACTTTATTTTGACACCCACCACCGCTATTGCGGCCTATGTGGAGGTGAGATGCAGTGGCACACCCCTATCAGCAAGCGGTGTACAGTGTGCGGCGAGGAGATATGGCCCCAGCTCAACACGGCCATTATCGTGCTTGTCCACCGTGGTGAAGAAGCGCTGTTAGTGAAGGCCAAGAGCTTCCGCCGCAACTTCTACGGCCTGGTGGCAGGGTTCGTTGAGACAGGCGAATCGCTCGAAGAATGCGTACGCCGCGAAGTATACGAAGAGACAGGATTGACCATTGGCAACATCCGCTACTTCGGCAGCCAGCCGTGGCCCTACCCGATGGGTCTGATGGTGGGGTTCCATGCCGATTACGTCAGTGGCGACATTGCCCTGATTGATGGCGAGCTGCGCGAAGCTGCCTTCTTCCGCCGTGACAATCTGCCCACTATCCCCGAGAAGCTCAGCATGGCACGCATGCTCATTGATGATTGGGCTGAGTGTTAAAGGTTATGGGTTAGCGGTGAGAGGTGAGAGGTGAGTGGTGAGTGGCCGGAGGTGTCCGTTGTCTGCTGTCCTTGTTTAGGGTGCAAGTTTTGTTTGCATAAGTGGATAGTTATGCTTATCTTCGCACTAGAATTGTGTAATCTACAAATATTATCAATAAAAACGCTATGAGAAACAGATTTCTGACCATGTGCCTCGCCCTACTCTGCTTGGGAGCGACTACGGCACTGAAAGCCGAGAATGACAAACCGTTTGTAATCCCCGAACTGCGCCAGTGGCAAGGTGCCGATGGTATGGTAGCCATCAGCCCCAGCACCAAGGTGATATATGTCAATGCCGAGCTCGCCGATGCAGCCGAGGCTATGGCCGAGGACTATGGCCTGCTCTTCGGCAAGGCAATGAAGACCAAGAACGCCAGCAAG
>JAZNYG010000074.1:0-33910 GCA_045594245.1 Bacteroidaceae bacterium | reverse complement strand
GTCTTGTTAACCCCGCTCGTGTAACAACACTTATCCCTGCATTGAAAAATGCTGTGAAAGTTCCCGTTGACTTCCACACACACTGTACTCCCGGTTATGGTCTTGCATCGTCGTTGATGGCTGTAATACATGGTGTTGACATCCTCGATACCAATATTTGGTACTTCGGTGGTGGCTCGGCTGCTCCTGCTATCGAGTTGATATATGTATTCTGTCAAAAACTTGGTATTGAGGTTGAGGCAAATATGGAGGCTGTTGGTCGCATCCGCGTTAAACTCGAAGGCATCCGTCGCGACTTGAGCGACTTTGACTTGAACAAAGACAAATTCCCCCGCGCATTCGATCCTCTCAAAGATACTCTTCCTGCCGAGGTTGATGCTCTCTTCGACAAGGCTATCGCTGCTGCCAAAGCTAACAACGAGGCTGAGCTCTTGGATGCTTGCCACGCTATCGAGCAATACTTTGGTTTCCCCAAACCCAACGAAATTGTTAAGAATGCCGAGGTTCCCGGTGGTATGTATAGTAACATGGTGGCTCAATTGAAGACTCTCGGTGCCGAGGACGTTCTCAACGATGCTATGGCTCTTATCCCCGAGGTACGTCGTGCTGCCGGTTTGGTACCCCTTGTAACTCCTACATCGCAAATCGTAGGTGGTCAAGCTGTGAGCCTTGCTATCGACCGCAAGAAAGGTAATGCCGACTATACAATGGTAAGTAACCAATTCATCAACCTCATCAAGGGTGAATATGGTAAAACTCCTGTTGCTATCGACCCCGCCTTCCGCGAGAAGATTACAGGCGATGCTACCGAGAAACCCTACGACATTAACTCTTATCAAGCTCCTGCCAACCCCGAGTTACCCGAGTTTGGTGGCGTGAAGTTGGCAAAAGACGACAACGACTATCTCTTGCTCCAACTCTTCCCCACTGTAGGTGCTACATTCTTGCGCAACCGTCGTAAAGAGGAGTTCGATGCAGCTCCCAAAGCCGAGGTTGTTGAGGAAGAAAAAGCAGCAGAAGAACCCATTACAGGTCCTACCCAAATGATACCCATGGGTGGTAGCATTATCTCGGTAGCTGTTCAAGCCGGCGATGCTGTGAAGAAAGGTCAAGCATTGCTCGTTTACGAGGCTATGAAGATGGAAAATACCGTAACCTGCGAGCGCGAAGGCGTTATCAAACGCGTGTTCGTTCAACCCGGTCAGGTAGTTGCTACAAATGCCGTATTGGTAGAATACGAAGGATAATATCCTGAAAAAATATCTTATTTATATACCGCCTCACAACCTTGTGTGGCGGTATATTTTTATTCCCAATTATATACTTTAATGCACCAAAAAAAACTCCTTGATATTCTTAATAGAAAAATCAAGGAGTTTTTAATTGTCTCAAAGCAAATGTTTTAGGTTTTGGTCAAAGTGATGGTATAAGTATCATCATCGTTTAATGTCGCATACAGATAACACCACATCTGATACTGATGCCAAAATAAAGTCAATGATTTCAATTCATTGTTTTCATTTAATTCGCAATTAGACTCTATGACTAATGAAACATTAGCAGAAGAACTATCGGTAGAATATATTGAGAGAGGTCTACCTGACTTTATTTTTGAAGCCAATGTTTCTAATGGAGTAGATAATAAATCTTCAAATTGGTCTTTTGTGTATACTCCTCCTGAATCAAACAAATATGCTCTTAATGGATAAATTGCCCTGTCCTCACAAAAGTCCTTTGACTTAAATTCAATAATATTGTCATTTTCGTTTTTGATATATATTGTTTCTTCGCCAGCCTTATATCTGATTATCAACTCTCCATAATCTAATATTTCGGGGGGACTTGTGAGGTTTTAGTTCTTTTATGCCGTATAATCATAGACAATTCTCATTTTTTGATTTATATATGTATAGGTTAATTACCGTACATAGGAATTGACAGTATTGCCGATGTAATTCAAAACATGAAAATAATTTCAAATTTTAAGTCACTGAATTTTAACATGTTAAAACTTTTGATTATATTTATATAACAAAAATGGTAATAATTCCAAGTGGTTTTGTGTGTAATTGGTTCAAAAACCAATGAGCAAAATTAAAAATGGATAAACTTAGAAAGAACATAAAGTCGTTTATTGATATACTATCATATTTCAAAGATGCAAAAACCTGCCGAAAGTTTTTGGAGGAACAACGCTGGCACGGTACTCCGATATGTCCTCATTGTGGAACTATATCACAAAAGCACTATAAGTTAAAGACCAAAGGAGAATATAATGGCAAATATAAATGCTGTGAGTGCCGAGAGGTGTTTACCGTAACAACGGGAACAATGTTTCACAGTAGCCATATTCCATTGCAAAAATGGTTTTATGCAATCTATATTTTCATATCTCACAAGAAAGGTATTAGCAGTATTCAATTGGCAAAGGATATCGATGTAACACAAAAGAGTGCTTGGTTTATGCTAAACAGAATACGATACAATATGTACGACCGAATGAAACCAACCTTTGAAGATATGACTCAAGTTGATGAAACCTATGTGGGTGGTAGAAATAAAGGTCGAATAAAAGGTGCACAAGGAAGAAGTTTGAAAACAAAAGTTCCAGTAGTTGGATTATTGTCCAATGGTATGGTAAAAACAATAGTTGTCCCAAATACCGACAGATTTCATTTGCAAACGATTATAGATGTTTATGTACGAAAAGAATCAACGGTTATTACCGATGGTTGGCAGGGTTACAGCAATGTTAAACGGGAATATAACCACAAGGTTGTGGACCACGGAAAATACGAATATGTAAAAGACGGTTTTCATACTAATTCGATAGAGGGTTATTGGTCGCACCTTAAACGAGGTATCAAAGGTATATATCATAAGGTTTCAAAGAAACATCTTTGGAGATATTGCGGAGAGTTTGATTTCAGATACAATACTCGAAAGATTGATGATATAACAAAATTTGTAATGTTTGTGGTAACGGGATATAGGAGATTAGCCTATAAAGAATTACTTGCCGAATATGAAATATGGGGTAATTTGTAACTTGGTGGATAGTATTTGTATCAACGGAGAATTGAAATAGCAGTTCTCCGTTTTTTAGCAACAGCCTAAAAATAAAGGGTAAATATCGTACATTTTCAAAAGTTTTTGTAATTTTATAGTGTCAGCAATAGTGTTGACAAGACATTTTAGGATAAAACACGAAAGTGTTACTGCTTTATTCCTCTGATAAAATCTGGTAAATTTTAATGGTTGGGAATAAGCCGTTACCCTTCTCGCTATGCTTATAGCGTGAGGGCTGTTGCTTATTTATCAACCGAGGTTTACCAGAGCCCATCAGAGTAGATATGCCAACAGTCAGCACGCTTTCTTTTTGTCTGCACGCATAGTAATTTATTAAGAAGGGTAAGCCGAAAACCTTATCAAAGAGTAGGCGGATAAAACTATAAACTTTTATGGAAAATTCGATTTTAACATTTCTTCAAGGGTGTGATAATCAATTATTCAACAAGATTGTAAGAGCATTTGCCACCTACAAGAAATTAGACTTTATGTCTATTAGCCAAAATGATATTATAATGTTAAGTCCACAAAAGGCATTTGAGTATTCAGGTGATGAAGGAGACAAGTATTTTAAGATTTGGTTAGCAGGTTCAAAAATGGCCTTTGTTACTTGGGCAAACACTATGATTGACAGTCAATTCCGTTGGAATGCAAAAGCTCGCAACAATGATAAGCGAGATAATGGAGACATTCTTGGCAATGAGCCGTATGTATCTGCTTATTTGAAATCAAATTCAGCCATAGAGCAATGTACTATGGTTTATATGTTCCCATTTGAGAAATTTGTTGGCATGCACGAGAAAGTCCATAAACAAGAAGAAGATAAGCTGAAAAGAAAAGTTGCTACTAAGCCTAATAAAGAACAAGTGGTTAATACTGAATTTACAAGTAAACAAGCCCAAGCGGTCAAGGTAAAGTCTATTACGAAATACATTGAGGACCTCAAAGAAAACGCTCATATTGTGGATTGTTGGATAGGAGACTTAAAGGGGCGTATCAATAACCCAAAGAAGAATAGAGAGCGTAACAAATGGTTCACTCCCGAGGAAGACCACGGAAGAATCTTAGGACAAATCACAGAAGTTAAGATAAATGTACTGGGCATTAAGGGTTTAGACCCCAATCATCCTTTGATTGAATTCTATGAGACAAAAATACAAGATTGGGAAATTACAATGGAAGAATTAGATATTAAAATAAGTCAAATGAAAAAAAATAATAATTCTTTACTGGGAGGTTTTATTGATTTTATAAACAAGTTATAGTATTATGAAACATCTATTTTGTAATCCTTGCTCAATATCAGAAGAGATACCCCAATTGATTGCCGAAGAGGTATTGGGTATGGATAATTTATCACTACTGAAAGAAAGATATCAGCAAATGAAAGAGGGGTATAATTTTTCGTATGAACAATGGCAAAGTTTGTTTACAGAAGAATTGAAACCATTTCGTGGGTACACTGATACAACGGGTATAATGATGCCTATTAAACACCCTAAGTTCAAGACTGATTTTGAACAATTGGGCAAAGGTGCTATTGGTGTGGATTTGCCGACTTGGTTTAATATACAGAGTAGTAATCCACGAATAATGCTTATTGCACAAGACCCGCTAAGGAGCAACAAATGGTATGGCGAGTGTAAAGATGCCATTTTATCAAGTCCATTTGGTCTGCACGATGCTACACACCGAGCAAATGCAAAAGGAGGTAAAATGGTTTATGAACTTATCAATAGATTGGTGTCGGCTGGCAATGGTGTCTATCTGACAGATGCACGGAAGTATTTTATTTATGACCACAAGACATCCGATAGATATGCAAACACCCAAAAGGCGGTGTATGTGGATATTCTTAAAAAGGAAATAGAGAGTATAAAGCCCACACTTTGCGTATGTTTAGGAAATCGGGCAGGAAGCATAATGTACGATGTCGCAACCGAAAGTCCTGAATTACTAATTTCTTGTATTACATTGCCACATTTGTCGGGAGCAGCAAGAGGTGCAATTGTAAAACGCTATCCATTATTACTTGAACGCAAGGCTACTGCTACGAATATTGCAGAACAATATGCCAACGAAATAATCGGGTGTTTAACTACTAATTCATAGAACTATGGGATTTATTACTTGTTTTCTGTTAATTGTTAATTTGGCTCTCGTCATTGGACTTGATGTTGTATATTGGTGGGTCGGTTGGCAATTTGGAGCCACTGGAATTTTGGGAGTAATTGGCTTTATTCTTGGATATATGTTCAGTGTTGAAATGGCTATTGCTCCAAGAGACTTTTGGTGGGATACTGAATTTGATGTATTCTTGGCGAAAATAGGATTTGCTTGGAAAACCGCATTAACCTTGTGGGGCATTGGATTACTTGTACTGATTATCTTGGGATATAATCCTCTTTGGTAATCCTTGTAAACCCTCGTGGCGGCGAATATCCTTTTTAATAATTTATATTAGGGGGATATCCGCCGCCATTGTTGTTTATCCTAAGTATCAAGGAATTTATTTGTTGATATTGGGTTTATATTTACAATTTTCCAAAAATTAAGTTTGGTGTATTCAAGTATATAATTGGGTTTTTATTTTATAAGTGTGGTATGGGGTTGATTGTTTGTTAATTATGAAAAATGATATTATATTTGCGTAAAGTTGAGGGTTTTAATTAAATCTATCAGCTTGTAGGAGTAATATATATTGTTGGTTGCTTAATTTATGGTGCTATGAAGAAGATTGTGATTTTTTTCGTATTATCAATTATTGGATTATTTCAATTAACCCCATTAGTAAAGGCAGAATATGTACTGCCATTTGAGTTGTGCCTTTCTTCTAAATTCTATTCGGGATATCCTGTGGTAACAGACCTCTTTAATGGTTATTTTTATGATGATGTCGAAGACGAGAATTGTGTAAAATTGTCTTTGTTGGATGTCATTGTTACAGTGAATGGTAAGGATATTAATGGTATAGAATATGAAAAATTATTGGAACTCTGTTCTCAGCAGGAAGAGTTGGACCTTATAGTTGTAAGAAAATATCAAAATGGCGATATGAATCTCCTTTGCACAATCCCAAAACAAAATATACCGTAAAACGAGGTGATGAAACGCTCGTTTTGCAAGGACAATTGGGCTTTGACCCATTGAAACTTGGTACATTGGAATGTAAAAGATTTAAGAGCAATTGTTTTTGATAGAGATAGTAAAGAATAAAGGGTTAAAAACAGAGGTGCGCCGACATTGCTCGGTGCACCTCTGTTTTGTAAGTGGTCTTTATAGAAACAGCGTCGTGAAATTTGCCACGTGCGTTTATAGTGATAGTTCGGAGGGGAAATTATAATCAAAACCATCTCTGCAGTTGTCCCAATCGAAGTCGAATATTGACCAATCGCCGTTCCATGCGGCGAAGAAGCGTTGGTATTTATTGGGGTGATTATCGAGCTTTATGATGCCGGCTTCTTCATCACCACTATATGTGCATTGGGTGCGTAGATACGAGTTGTATTGATTGTTGCTATTGGTTGGTATCTTTATGATGTTACTTATATAAGTATCTGTTATTATACCTTCGCCACGCCCTGTAGAAGATTTTACGTTCATTTGATGCTGATTGCCGGATGTCGACGTACACATTTCGCGCTTGCGACCCCTTGCATCAAAAAGTTGCCACTCGCCATTCTTGTATGCCACATAATGAAAGGCACCATCGCCGCGGACAAGGCGTATCTTATCAAATTGTGCAGGGAGTATCTGTATGTATAAATACTCGGGTGTTGTATAAGCCCCATGCTCTTTTACTACTCTGTTATATACACCCCATTTACCATTCTTGCGATAAATAAATGTATCGTTGCCGGTGCCTGTTCGGTAATATTTCTCCACTTTGGTAGGTAGTCCCGGTGTTTCAGAGAGTGGATAGATGCCTACTTGGGTGATGAAGCAAGAGCCACCTATATTGTCTTGCGAATATTGGGTGAAAGAATTACCGTCAAGTAGCAGTTTGCCATGCGAGCAGTCAAACAGATATTTTTCACCGGCGGCAGTAAGTACAATCCAATTTTTGCTGTCGTTTATGTCGGGGCAGGTTATGGTTTCGAAGGTGTCATCAAATATGGGCTCGCTGACAACTATTGGCTCTACTTCTAAGCTTCTATTCAGTCCACCATCCTCGTTGACCGATAGAATTCGATGAATAGCAAAAAGCTCGTCATTAGGCTTTTTGCACAAAGCGTAATTGTTTTGCAGCATCACGATTTCATCTTTCGGTGTAAATACGCCACTTTTTATCAAGATAAATACTAAAGCACCTATTACGATAATGATTTTTATTAATGTGTTGCGAGTCATTGTGTGATATTATTTTATTGTTACCATTGTTGCACCAAAACCATATTCGCGGAAGGAGGCATCTTGATAGCTATACTCTTTGTATCGGGTGCGCAATTCGTCGAGGATGGCACGACGTAGAGTTCCTTCGCCCTTGCCATGTATAAATACGATGCGTTGTCCTTTGTGGTGGCGGTGTTCTGCCAAGACTTTGCGGAATGTTTCCATCTGATACTCGAGCATCTCGCCGTTGCTCATGCCGGCAGTGCTGTCGAGCAGTTGGTTGATGTGTAGGTCGACCTCAATAATCTCGGCAGGTTGTTGCTTGGGCTTGCTCACGTGGGTACGATTGGCAGTTGCCGATTGGTTCTTCTCGTTCATGGCGCGTGCCAGGTCGTCGGTATTGACTACCAATGGGCGTATAGGTGTATCGTTCTTTACCAAGTCGATGATGAGAGCCGGCTCGTCGTAGTATAGGTTGTCGCGGAAACTGTGCAGCTTGTAGAGCTTTACGGTGTCAAATCGCATCTCTATTGCGCCGGGATTTTTGGCGGTATAGTGCTTGCCTTGCTTGAAGGCAATGTACTGAAATCCTATGCGTTGCAGCGAGTTGATGTCTTGTTGTTGCAACTCTTCCAGCTCCATTTGCATGTTGGGCTCTATCACACCGGCATGTCGCACACGCCAACCGGCATCGTCGCGGCTTGTAAAGGTGAAGTAGAGGTAGTAGTTGCTGTCGTTGACGAGGCATATATCGTGAGCCGTCGTGTTCAGATGCTTGGGCTCGTGAGGGATAAATGCCAATGCAATGTTGAGTTGCTCGCCTTCGGGTGTCTCCTCTATTACCTCGGTATGAGCCGGAGTTGGGGTGGGCTTGGCAGTTTCCTCCTTGCTGAAGGTTGTTGCTGTGAAGATTGTCTTTACCTCGGGTTGTTCCTTCTCGGGCTTGGCGGGTTCTACCACGACACATTCTCTTACAAGAACCGGAGTTTCAAAGCCGTCGGGTTCTTCGACATACGCCATGTCGCGGTCTATCTTGCGAACAATGCCACCGCCTACGGCGTTGAGAAATCTCACTTTGTCGCCAATATTGAGTGTCGCCATATTATTAAGGTTTTATTTTAGTAAATCCAATGTGTTTTTGATACGACGGAGAGCCTCGACGAGGTTCTCGTCACTTGTTGCATACGAGAAGCGCAAGCAGTTGGGCAATCCGAAGGCATCGCCGGCTACGGTGGCAACGTGCCCCACTTCGAGCAGGAACATCGCCAAGTCGCTCGATGTGTTGATAACGCGCTCGCCATATCGTTTGCCAAAGTAGGCACTCACCTCGGGGAAGAGGTAGAAAGCACCCTCGGGCTTGTTTACTTTGAAGCCTTCTATTTGTGATGCCAATTCTACCACCAAATTGCGACGGCGCTCAAAAGCACTGCGCATTACCTCTACGCACGATTGGTCGCCGGCAAATGCTGCAACCGAAGCCTTTTGGGCTATAGACGATGCTCCCGAGGTGTATTGACCTTGCAGCTTGTTGCAGGCCTTGGCTATCCACAACGGTGCTGCAATGAACCCGATGCGCCAGCCTGTCATGGCGTATGCCTTCGACACGCCGTTAACGATGATGATGCGCTCGCGCAGCTCGGCATATTGGGCTATGCTTTGGTGCTTGCCTACATAGTTGATGTGCTCGTATATCTCGTCGGCAATGACATGTACCTGCGGATGACGCTCGAGCACGGCTGCCAGTGCTGCCAACTCCTCGCGGCTGTATACAGAACCCGTAGGGTTAGAGGGCGAGCAGAGGATGAGAGCCTTGGTCTTGTCGGTAATGGTAGCCTCGAGCTGCTCGGCAGTAATCTTGAAGTCCTGCTCGATGCCTGCAGCCACGATGACAGGAGTTCCGTTGGCCATGAGCACCATCTCGGGATAGCTCACCCAGTAGGGAGCGGGCACGATGACCTCATCGCCTTCGTTGACGAGCGCCATCACCACATTGCATACCGACTGCTTGGCTCCGTTGGAGCAAGAAATCTGATTGATGGTATACTCCAGGTTGTTCTCGTTCTTCAGTTTGTCTACGATAGCCTGACGCAAAGCAGGGTAGCCCGGTACGGGTGAGTAGCGTGAGAAGTTGTCGTCGATAGCCTGCTTGGCTGCCTCCTTGATGTGCTCGGGAGTGTTGAAGTCGGGCTCGCCTACACTAAGGTTGATTACGTCAACGCCTTGAGCCTTGAGCTCGGCACTGCGTTGTGACATCGCCAGCGTGGCTGACGGAGAAAGTCGGTTGATAAGGTTGCTTGGTGTGTTCATATGACCAATATTTACAATTTACAAATGTACTATTTACTATTGATTCTTATTTCTTGAAGTGGAGCGTATGCCCCATGCGGTCCTTCTTGGTACGCAAGTAGCGTTCGTTGTAGCAGTTGGGGGCAATCTCGATGGGCACGTTCTCTACAATCTCAAGGCCGTAAGCTTCGAGTCCGATGCGCTTGACGGGATTGTTGGTGAGCAGGCGCATCTTGTGCACGCCGAGCGAGCGTAGTATCTGTGCACCTACGCCGTAGTCACGCTCGTCAGCATCGAACCCGAGGTGTATGTTGGCATCCACCGTATCGAGTCCCTCTTCTTGCAGTTTGTAGGCGCGTATCTTGTTCATAAGTCCGATGCCACGACCCTCCTGCATCATATACACAATGACGCCCTTGCCGGCTGCGTCAATCTCCTCCATCGCTTTGTGTAGCTGGTCGCCACAGTCGCAGCGGCACGAACCGAAGATGTCGCCCGTCATGCAGGAGGAGTGCATACGCACGAGGATGGCCTCATCTTCCTCCCATTCGCCCTTAATGAGCGCTACATGTTCGGCTCCGTTGGAGAGCTGGCGGAAAGGAATGAGGCGGAAGTGTCCGTGTGCGGTAGGCATATCTACCTCTTCGCCACGTTCAATCATCGACTCCGTATCGAGACGGTAAGCGATAAGGTCATGGATGGTGATGATGGGGATGTTCATCTCTCGCGAGATTTCCATCAGTTGCGGCATACGTGCCATGGTGCCATCCTCATTCATGATTTCGATGAGAGCAGCAGCGGGATAGAGCCCCGAGAGACGGGCGAGGTCGATAGCCGCCTCGGTATGTCCGGCACGGCGCAACACGCCCTTATCCTGTGCGTAGAGCGGATTGATATGCCCAGGACGACCGAAGTCCTCAGCCGTACGCTTGGGGTCGGCCAAAGCGCGGATGGTAGCAGCGCGGTCGGAAGCCGACACACCGGTGGTGCAGCCCTCGATAAGGTCTACGGTCACCGTAAAGGGAGTGCCCAGGATGCTGGTGTTGTTGTTCACCTGCGGAGCAAGGTTCAACTCCTCACAGCGCGACAGCGTGATAGGTGCACACAGCACGCCACGTCCATAGCGGAGCATGAAGTTGACAATCTCGGGAGTTATCTTCTCGGCGGCAACGATGAAGTCGCCCTCGTTCTCGCGGTCCTCATCATCGACCACGATGACGATGCCGCCTTGGCGGAACACCTCCAAGGCCTGCTCGATGGAGCTCAGCTGCCACGTCTTCTCATTAGAGTTTTCTTTCATAGATGATATCTTGTATTTCTTTATTTGTCTTTACTATCTGTTTGAGGTCGCCCTTCAAGCGATGGCGGAAGAAGCAGGCTCGTGCATAAAAGAGCAAGCCAATGGGAATGAGGATTCCGGCCGTCATGTTCATCCACTTACGGGGGAGGGGAGCCGCATGTGCCCCGACGGACAATACGGGGTACGTGTTCAGCGCCTTCAGTATCTCGTGGCTACGGCTGTTGCCCAGCTGCTCCACGATATTGCCCAGCAACGCATTCATCTTGAGCAATGCCCTGTCGCGATTGTTTTCGGCCGTGAACATGCGCAGGTAGTGTGGGAAGAAACCGCGCAACTGGCTTCGGTTGTACTCCTTACAAGCAGCAGTGAGCTCAGTGAGCTGCTCGCGTATGGCCGCGTAATCCGGGTCGTCGATGATAACCTCCTTCATCGCAAGATGGCGCTTGCTCCGCAAGCCAAGGAGCCAACGGAAGGCATTCTTGTAGATGTCGGCATTAAATACGCCCGAGTCGCGATTGGCCTGATAGGTGAGGAATATGCCTAACGGAGCCAGCACGGCAGTGCTCATCCAGCTGCCCCACCAGACGGGAATCTCGCCTTCGCGAGCTAACTTAGTACCAGAGGTATCAAGAATATAATACACAATGAAGGTGAACACCGATGCGATAACGGGCATACCCAATCCACCCTTGCGGATGATGGCGCCCAGTGGCGCTCCGATGAGGAAGAAAACGAGACACGACAACGACATGGTAATCTTAGCGAACCACTCCGTCTTGTGGCGACGTATATTCTTGTCTTCATTGAATACGGTCTTAGACTTCAATGCAGTCTCGTTTTTGAGATTATTGATGCGCGATTCTCCACTTTTGAGCCACTCCTTGCGTTGTGCGCGAGTAGAAGAATTGAAGAGGCTGTCTATATTGATGCGCGTCACCGACTCCTTCTCTATGTGCTGCTTCAACTTTGCAGTGTCGCTCTTCGACAACTTGTACGAAGCGTATGAATTGTTGCTAAGCTGCGCGAAATAGACGCGTCCAATACTATCTTGCGCAGTTGACAGTGAGTCTATGTCGCGGCTCAAGCGCTCCATATTCTTGTTCATAGCACTGTTGCTAAGAAAACTACCATCCATCATATCGAAGTCATTACTAAACTCGATAAGCATCGTTTTCTCGCCAAACCGTTCGCGACGGTAAGGTATGTTTTTTGAATTAATCTGTCCGTCCTTTAGGTTTTCAAATTGTTCTCCATGATAAAGGATAAACTTCAAGTGCTGCTTATCGGCCGTAGTTTCCAAGCGTCCGCTGTCGGCCTTGAGAATGGTCGCATTCTCGAAGCCATTGCTCATATTGTAGATAACCACACCATAAAGCATACCTGTGTCGTTGTCCTTCTTCTTAACGTAGAGGTTGTAGTTCTCTATGCCATCGTAGAAAGCTCCCTCGGGAATCTCCAACTCGGGTGACTTCTGCTTCATGGAGATAAGGAGCGTTTGCAATTGCAGATTTGCGTGAGGAATAGTCACGTTTTGAAAATAGAAAGAGATGAGGCCTAGTACCACACTGAAACCTATCAGCGGACTCATCACCCTTATCAGGGGTATGCCTGCCGCCTTCATTGCAGTAAGTTCTACACGCTCGCCGAAATTACCAAAAGTTATGAGCGCAGCCAACAAGATAGCCATAGGCAGTGCCTTAGGTACAAGTGTTATCGCAGTGAGATAGAAGAACTTCATGAGCACATCCATCGGAATACCCTTGCCTACAAGTTCATCAACATACAGCCACAAAAACTGCATGATAAAGATAAACAAGCAGATAAAGAATGTCCCGACAAACATAAAGCCGAAACTCTTCAGCACAAATATGTCAAGTTTCTTGATGCGCACAGTAATGTCAATATAAAATCATGCGCAAAATTAGTGCAAGACGAGCGAAAAAGCAAGTTTACTTGTGTTTTTCCGAGCCGTAGGCTAATTTCTGCTTGCTTTGCAAGCTTAAAGGCAATAAAAACGAACGAATAAAACTTGCTCTATTTACAACGATTGAAAAATATCTTCAAGGAGCAGTAAAAGATTAAGAGTTCATACTGCACATCAGAGTCCCGCGGCACGTCGCAGATCCTCCATTTGGCTCTCCCACATCTGAATGAGGTCCTCCTCCTCTTCGTTGCGAGCAATCTCAGTAATCTCCAGCACGTGTGCTTTTGTGAGTTCACTGACGTTGATACGCAGTTCAAAGTATGTTTTTGGCCCCTCATCAAGCCAATGAAAACGGATGTATACTCCTTCGCGGCAGCCCAGCAGTTCGGCTTCACGTGTTTCCTCCTTGCCCCATTGGAATGTGTACACACCATTACTTTCGGTAATTCTATCGGCCATCCAAGCCTCCAACCCGCCCGTAGTACCAATGAAGTTCCATATGATATTACGCGAGTTTCCGTTCAGCGGATATTCCAAATGCACCTTTATCATAGTTTTACATCTTTTTCTTGCGAATATACGAAATATATTGTACTAAACAAATATATTCCCACATTTTTAATTTCTTAATCAGATGGCACAAAAAAGTTATAAAAAAAAATCCATTTTATTTGGAAGACAGAAAAAATAGTCCTACCTTTGCACCCGCAATTAACAAGGATGGCGGGATAGCTCAGCTGGTTAGAGCGCATGATTCATAATCATGAGGTCCCCGGTTCAATCCCGGGTCCCGCTACAAGAAGAGAGAGGTTAGCCTCTCTCTCTTAATTTTATCAAGATGACAAAATGGCGAAGGCGGCCCTTCCTTCCCTTTTCGCTATCTCTCTTAGTACTGCTCCTTCTCGTTGGGGAAGTCGCCGCTCTTCACGTCTTCCACGTAGTGGCCTACGGCTTCGGTGACAATGGTGAAGAGGTCGGCATAGCGACGGAGGAAGCGGGGGCTGAAGTCATTGGTCATGCCCAGCATATCGCTCACTACGAGCACCTGTCCGTCGACACCACCTCCAGCACCGATGCCTATCACGGGAATGGTAAGTTCAGAGGCTACGCGCTGCGCCAGTGTGGCGGGTATCTTCTCTAACACGATGGCAAAGCAACCTGCCTCCTCGAGCAGGTGTGCGTCGCGGATGAGCTTCTCGGCCTCTTCATCGCCCTTGGCACGCACGGCATAGGTACCAAACTTATTGATTGACTGCGGCATCAGTCCCAAGTGCCCCATCACGGGAATACCGGCTGCAAGGATGCGTTTCACCGAGGGCAGTATCTCTTCGCCGCCTTCGAGTTTGAGCGCATCGGCATGGGTTATCTTCATCATCTGTATGGCGTTGTTCACCGCCTCGATGTCGCTTGCCTGATAGGTACCGAAGGGCATGTCTACCACTACGAGTGCACGCTGCACGGCCTTCACTACCGACTTGCCGTGGTATATCATCTGGTCCAAGGTAATGGGGAGTGTGGTCACATTGCCCGCCATCACGTTCGATGCCGAGTCTCCCACGAGTATTACATCGATACCTGCGCGGTCTACGAGCGAGGCCATCGTGTAGTCATATGAGGTAAGCATTGAAATCTTTTCGCCCCGTTGTTTCATCTCAGACAAGCGGTGAGTGGTCACCTTGCGTCTGTCATCACTAATGTATGCCATAATAATTCAAATTAACAATTCTTATTAAACGGTTCAGAGTTGAATTCTGTTTCGTCGGCAAAATTAATACTTAATTGACAAAGCGCAATTGACTAAGGAGAATTATTTGTTGCTTGCGGCTAATTTCTCTGCTTCTGCCGGAAACAAAAAGAGGGCGTGCATGCACACCCTTCTTGTATGTGTTACGCCAATGAATTATTTCTTATTGCGTTGCTGTTGCTGTTGTTGCAGTTTCTGCTGCTCCTCCAGCTCCTTCTGCATAGCCTCAAGGCGAGCCATCATGCTGCTCTTCTTGACGGGCTTCTGCTGGTTCTTGGCGTAATTGGCCTCAATCCGCACGGGCACTTCCTTAATGGAGCGTCCGCTCCATCTTGTCTATCATTCATTTAGGCTCATTCAAAGTACAAAGAAGAAGTCTTTGTCAAGAATTTCATAGGCTTGACAAAAAATTATCACTATAGTGACAAAGAATTGTCACAGGTGTGATAAATAATTATCACAGGCTCGACAATGTTTTGTCAAGCCTATAAAAAACTTCTCTGACGGTTTCAAGGCATTCGGATAGCTGTAGAAAAGCTGTGCGTCACTTGTTGGGATTGACGATTTTAGTTATTTTTGCACACAAAAGCATATACAACCCACAAAATAGTACACCAACCCGATGAGACTCCTGAGCAATATCAAAGCTGCATGGCGCAAGCTGATGCACAACGAGCAGTTAAAAAAGAAACTCTATACCATCATCTTCGAGAGCGATACCCCGATGGGCAAACTCTTCGATGTGGTGCTGATGGTGTGTATCCTACTGAGTATCTTCATTGTCATAGCCGAGAGCATCCAAGAGTGGCAACCCTATGTTGGCCCTTATCTGCGTGTGTTGGAGTATGTGTTCACTATCATCTTCACTGCCGAATACCTGCTGCGTCTCTACTGTGCACCGCGGGCAAGGGACTATGCCTTCAGCTTCTTCGGTATCATAGACTTGTTGGCTACGTTGCCCCTCTACATCACCTGGATATTCGGTTCGGCACGCTACCTGCTTGTCCTGCGCACCTTCCGCCTCATCCGCGTGTTCCGTGTGTTCAAGTTGTTTAACTTCCTCACCGAAGGGCACCTGCTGCTGCGGTCGCTCTATATGAGCAGCCGCAAGATAGGCGTATTCTTCCTCTTCATTGTCATCCTTGTCATTGCCATCGGTACACTGATGTATATGATTGAAGGGCAACGCCCTGGCACTCAGTTTAACAACATCCCCAACAGCATCTACTGGGCCGTAGTGACGATGACTACCGTAGGCTACGGCGACATTACTCCCGAGACCCCCCTGGGACGTTTCCTTTCCGTGGTGGTCATGCTCATCGGATACACCGTCATTGCCGTACCTACAGGTATCGTCTCCGCTTCGATGATGCAGAGCAGCCGCGATGCACACAAGGAAGATGACGACGATGATGACGCGTTAAAAGACTCATCGGACAATGGAGCTGACCGCAAATGGGAGACCATAGACAGCCGCTACATCATAGAACGGCCCTGGCTGACTGCCCGATGCGACCATGTGAAACTGCCCACCGGTGCCGAGATTCCCGAATACTATGTGTTGGAATATCCCGATTGGGTGAACGTGATAGCCCTGACCAAGGAGGGCAAGTTCGTCATGGTGCGCCAATACCGTCACGGATTGCAGGAGACACGCTACGAGCTTTGTGCCGGAGTGTGTGAGGAGGGTGAAGACCCGATGGAGGCCGCCAAGCGCGAACTGTATGAGGAGACGGGCTATACAGGCGGACAATGGAAACTGTGGATGACCGTTAGCGCCAACGCCAGTACCATGACCAACCTTACCCATTGCTATCTGGCCACAGGCGTGGAGCGCATCACCGGGCAACACCTCGAGGACACCGAGGACCTGAGCGTGCACCTGCTCACCAAGAAAGAGGTGAAGCGACTGCTACAAACAGATGAGGTGCGCCAGTCATTGATGGCGGCACCGCTATGGAAATATTTTGCCAAACATGGCTGAGCAGGCTATAGAAAAACATGCTCATTATAGGTTAATCAGCAAAAACGGGCGCATCCATTCGGATGCGCCCGTTTCGTTTATTGCATACGCTGCTGAATTATTTCTTGTGGCGTTGCTGCTGTTGCTGTTGCAGCTTCTGCTGCTCCTCCAGTTCCTTCTGCATAGCCTCAAGGCGAGCCATCATGCTGCTCTTCTTGACGGGCTTCTGCTGGTTCTTGGCATAGTTGGCCTCAAGCTGCACGAGGAGCTTCTTCTCGTCGATCGTTTGGCGGAGCACAAACATGATGATGATAGACGAGAGGGTAGAGATGAAGTAGTAGTAGTTAAGACCTGCCGAGTAGTTGTTCAGCGCGAAGATGAAGATGACGGGCATCAGGAGCATCATCCACTTCATCATCTTCTGCTGCTGGGGATCGCCACCTGCGGGCTGCTGCTTCATCGTGTAGAGGGTGTTGAGGATGTTCACCACACTGAAGAGGAGGCAGAAGAGTGAGATGTGGTCGCCAAGCAAGGGAAGGTCGAAGTTCCAGTGCAACAGGTCGTCGTATGCCGACAGGTCGTTGGCCCAGAGGAACTTCTGTCCGCGCAGCTCGATGGCGTTAGGCACGAAGAAGAAGAGGGCCATCCACACAGGCATCTGTATCAGGGTGGGCAAGCATCCGCTCATGGGGCTCACGCCATACTTGCTGTACAGTTGCATGGTCTCTTGCTGCTTCTGCAGGGCATCCTCGGGGTTGGGATACTTGTCGTTGATCTTGTCGATGTAGGGCTTGAGCGCACGCATCTTGGCAGTAGAGAGGTACTGCTTGTAGGTGAAGGGGAATACGATGGCCTTCACGATGAGCGTGAGCAAAAGGAGCACGATACCCATGTTCATACCCCATGAGTTGAGCCAGTCGAAGAGGTACACCACGAAGAAGCGGTTGACCCAGCGAACGATAGGCCATCCGAAGTAGATGAGCTTGTCGAGGTCGAGGTCCTTGCCGCTGGTAGAGAGGCGGCTGCTCTCCTTGAGTATCTGGAACTGGTTGGGGCCGTAGTAGAACTGGAAGTCTGATGCTTTCTCGCCCGAGGGGTCGAAGAATACGGTAGTTTCGGCTGTCATATTCTTGAGGTAGCCGCTGCCTTCATTGATGGGCGATGAGCTTACCTCGGCGCTCTTGAACTCCTGGTCGGCGATGAAGATGCAAGAGAAGAATTGGTCCTTGAAGGCAATCCAGTCGAGGTTGGCCAGTTCTTCGGTCTCGGCCTTCATCTCGTTCAGATGGTCGGTGCCCTTGCCATTAACCTTATAGGTGAGGGTGGCGTAGCGCTGCTCGAAGGTGTAGCCCTTCTCCTGTTGACGTACGCGCTGTTCCCAATCCACGTTCATCGTCTTCATGGATGAGGGGAAGAAGTTGGCCATGCCGTGAGCCTGTACGCTGAGGTTGAGCATATAGCTCTCGGGGAGCAGGCGGTAGCTGAAGTCGATGTAGCCGGCTCCGTTGGTGGGGAGGCGGAACACGAGGGTGCTGTCAGATACCTCGATGGGCTGGAAGTAGAGCTTTGAGGTGACGATATTCTCGTTCTTGCCGTCGAGCATGAAGCTGAGGCTTTCGTCGTCCTGGTTGAACAGCTCTAAAGGAAGATCCTCTTGGTTGGTGTACTCCTTGAGTATGGCCGAGGTGACGCGTGCACCACGGTTTGAGAAGGTGAGGCGCACCAGCTCGTTCTCCAATGTGAAGTTCTGCTCTTCGCCTTGTGCGGCAAGGAAGAGGGTAGAGGTGCTGTCCTGCAGCAGAGTTTGGTTGTAGCGTGCTTCGGCCATCGACTCGTCGAGCTGCTTCTGTGCTTCAACGGTAGCGATAGAGTCTTGCATAGCTCTCATGCGTGCCTGCTCGGCAAGTTGCTCCTCAGAGGGTTGGTTGAGGTAGATGAAACCTACCATCACGGCAAATATCAGTACCCAACCGATAATTGTACTTTTGTTGTTGTTCATTCTTTCTTGGTTGCTTTCTGTTATCTTATTATTACTAATAGTAAGCGCAGACAGCGTCTGCGCCTACTTGTTTCCTTTTATTTGTCAATTGTGAATTGTCAATTGTCATTTGCCTTCAATCGCTGCCTTGATGAATGCAAGGAACAGGGGATGGGGCTTGAGTACGGTGCTGTTGTACTGGGGATAGTACTGCACACCGATATACCAAGGATGCTCTGCTACCTCAACGGCCTCTACCAACTTGGTGTCGGGGTTGATGCCCACGCACTTCATGCCGGCCGCCTCGAGCTGCTCCTGATATCTGTTGTTGAGCTCGTAGCGGTGGTGGTGGCGTTCCTGGATGCAGTTGGCACCATAGATCTCCTTGAGCTTGCTGCCCTCGATGAGTGCGCAGTCGAAGTTACCCATACGCATCGTGTCGCTGAGGTGAGCCTTCTGCTCCTCCATGATGTCTACGACGTTGTTGGGAGTAGCTTCGTTCATCTCACGGGAGTTGGCGTCGGCAATGCCGAGTACGTTGCGAGCAAACTCTACCACCATGCACTGCATGCCGAGACCGATACCGAAGGTGGGGATGTTGTTCTCACGGGTGTAGCGGGCTACGACGTTCTTGCCCTCGATACCGCGCTGACCGGCTCCAGGACCGATGATGATACCGTCCATGCCTTCGAGTGTCTTGGCAACATTATCAACAGTGATGTTCTCGCTGTTGAAGAACTGCATCTTCAGCTTGCGGTTGTTGTATGTAGCGGCTTGTGAAGCTGCTTCGAGGATTGACTTATAGGCATCCTGCAGGTCGTACTTGCCTACGAGACCGATGTGTACCTCTTCGGTCGCATTGGCGCGGCGGTCGAGGAACTCCTTCCAGGGGCCGAGAGTGGGTTTGGGACCGGGTGTGATGTCGAGCTTGCGCAGGATGATGTCGTCCATTCCCTGATTCTGCAGCAACACGGGTACCTCGTAGATGGTAGAGGCATCGATTGACTGGAATACGGCGTTGGCATCCACGTTGCAGAACAGGGCTGTCTTCTTCTTCAAGTCTTCGGGAAGCTCGTGCTCGGTGCGCAGTACCAATACGTCGGGTTGGATACCGAGCGACTGCAACTTCTGTACAGAGTGTTGTGTAGGCTTGGTCTTCAGCTCGCCGGCTGCTGCGAGGTAGGGCACATAGGTGAGGTGTACGCAGAGGGCGTTGCGGCCGAGCTCGAACTTGAGCTGGCGTACACTCTCCATGTAGGGCAGCGATTCGATGTCACCCACAGTACCACCAATCTCGGTGATGATGAAGTCAAACTGCGATTTGGTGCCGAGCGCCTTCACGTTGCGCTTGATTTCGTCGGTGATGTGGGGAACCACCTGTATAGTCTTGCCGTGGTACTCGCCGCGACGCTCACGGTCGATAACACGCTTGTAGATACGTCCTGTAGTGATGTTGTTGGCCTTGGTCATGTTCACACCGAGGAAACGCTCGTAGTGGCCGAGGTCGAGGTCGGCTTCGTGTCCGTCAACGGTCACGTAGCATTCGCCGTGCTCGTTGGGGTTGAGCGTACCGGGGTTGATGTTGATATACGGGTCGAACTTCTGGATTGTCACATTGTAGCCACGTGCTTGCAGCAATTTACCTATTGAAGAGGAGATAACGCCCTTTCCGAGCGAAGAGGCTACGCCACCTGTGACGAAGATGTACTTTGTTTCAGCCATAACACAAAAAATTAAAAGTTCTGTATTGAATTTACCAAGCTGCAAAGTTAGTTATTTTTGGGGAAAAGAGGAATATAAAGCTGCAATTACTTTCTAAAAAAATGAAAAATCAGGATTATTTGTATTTACGTAGTGTGTGCTATTGCAAAAATATGTATCTTCGCGAATGATTTACATTTAATGATTTTTGAAAAGGAATTTTTATGAAAAGATTGTGTGTACTTGTCGGTCTTGTTTTATCTTTTGTTGGATTGGGTATATCTCAGACGACTCATACAGACTCCTTGATAACGGTGTCCGACTCTGTTGAGACTTTATCTGACAGTACGAAACCAGCAATTGCTGATAGCACTTTGATAGCGAAAAACGATAGTGTCGTTGTATTAAATGACAGTATCGTCGCAATGAATGACAGTACCGTTGTATTAATCGATAGTCTCAGGACGGTCATACCGGATTCGGCGTTAGCGGCTATAGGAATGGATTTGCGCCTATTGCCGATAGACTCCACTGCTTTGATTATGGAGAGAGTAAAGGCTGTGACCGATATGATATCTGCCCGTTCAATGCTTGATGCTCAGTTGGTGAAGGAGGTCTTTTCTGATTCTGCCATTGTAAATAAGTATAATCGGTTATTGGATGATATGGTGCGTGAATACGACGCTGCTGTAGCAGCTGTCACGGGCGACGATTCCATTCATTTCAACTCCTATTTCTTCCGTCTCTTTGCCCCGCTCACGCTCTACAAAACTCCCGTAAGCAATGCGATGAAGGTGAGTGCAGTACCTACAATAGATGAAGCCGACAGCATCCGCATGTATTCTATGAGTAGCGGACGCGATCTGCGTTTGCTTAAAGAACTTGACCGCGTATTACTGAATACTTATCTGGCTTCTCCGACTCGTGTACTTATGATGGAAGACTCCCTGAGAGCCAATAGAAGTGTATCAGAGGAGGCAATCAAGAGTACGGCCGGCAATGTAAAGTTGGATGTGCCGGTAAACATTTCTCTTCCTCAAGCAGGTGGCGAGAAGGCCGAGATTGCAACGAATATGGAGGTACTGAAGCCCAACTTCTGGAGAACCCTGGGTAACTTCTCCACACAGATGACCGAGTCGTTCTTCTCGCCCAACTGGTATCAGGGCGGTACGAACAATATCAACGTGCTCTCGACTATGCGACTTGAGGCCAACTACAATAACAAGAAGAAGGTACAGTGGGACAATAAACTGGAGGCTCGTATCGGTTTCTATCAGAATATGGGTGCTGACATACAGTCGAACCAAGACATGTTGCGTATGACTTCGAAACTTAATCTCAAGGCTATCCGCAACTGGAACTACACTATAGAGGCGCAGGGTGAAACGCAGATGATGCAGCACTTCAATGGTGACAACACGCTGAAGTCGCGCTTCATGACTCCGTTCAATGGTTCGCTTACTGTCGGTATGGACTTCAAGAAGAACTTTAAGAACGGTAGCATATCCATCTTCCCCGGTCCGCTCTCATACAAAATGACCTATGTGGCAGTCAAGGACTTGGCACCCAAGTATGGCGTGGAGAAAGGACGTGTCCGTAATGACATCGGTTCGAAGTTGCAGGTAGACTTCAACTACAAGATTACCAAAAACATCAGTTATCGCACACGTTTCTACTACTATACTCCGTACGACTATGTGCAGATGGACTGGGAAAACACCTTCAACTTCCAGGTGAGCAAGTATATCTCTACCACGCTGTTCTTCCATACCCGCTTCGACGACCATGTGGCGCGTAACGAAGACTGGGGTTTCCTGCAGTTCAAGGAGTACCTGACCTTTGGCCTCAACTATTCGTGGTAGTAACTTTGCTGATTTATCATATTTAACCCAATAATAGCACTATGGAAGCATTGACCGACATCTACAAGGGGTTGCAGGCCGAGTATATCAGCCGCATCGAGATAGAGGCTCTGTGGGGCCGCAAACATATCGTGTGGGACCTGCGACGCGACGTGAATATCCTGAGCGGTGTGAACGGTATAGGTAAGTCGACGATTCTCAATCGTACGGCGGCAGCGCTCAACCGATTGGCCAATGGCGTTGCCGAGGAAGCCAGTGCCGAGGATGTGAAGATGACCTTCTATCCCGAGGAGGCTACGGAGATACGCTTCGATGTGATACGCAGTTTCGATCGTCCGCTCTTCCATAGCAACTTGGCCGAGAAGATGGTCGACAAGAATGTGAAGACCGAGCTCGACTGGCAGCTCTACCAGCTACAGCGACGCTATCTCGACTATCAGGTGAACATCGGTAACCGCATCATCGAACTCCTCTCGTCGGGTGACCCCGAGGGACAACTGAAAGCTGCTGAGGTGTCGTATCCCAAACGCCGATTCCAGGACCTCGCTGACGAACTCTTCGCAGAGACAGGTAAGCGTATCATACGCGGAAAGAACGAAATCATGTTTGAGCAGGATGGCGACGAACTGCTGCCCTACACACTGTCGAGCGGCGAGAAACAACTGCTCGTGATACTGCTTACGGTACTTGTGCAGGACAAGCGGCCCTGTGTGCTGCTGATGGACGAACCAGAGGTGTCGCTCCACATTGAGTGGCAGCAGCGCATCATCGAGATCATCCGCGAGATGAACCCCAATGCACAACTCATACTCACTACCCACTCGCCCGCCATGATTATGGGCGGATGGATGGATGCGGTGACTGAGGTGACGGATATCACAGTTGTTTAATTTTTTTGAGGAATTCTCCAGGCTCTCCGAGCACTCCGAGGGTCCAGAGCACTCAGAGACCATAATATACACTTCGAATCGTGGCAAAGAAACTGACAGAAAACGTAAACTCGCTCTACATCGGTGCAGCCAATAGCCTGCGCCCGAAGTCGGCACGTAAGCGCATTGTGGCTTATGTGGAGAGCTACGATGACGTGTCGTTTTGGAGCCATATCTTGAGCGACTTCAACACAGACAAGTATTACTTCCAGGTGATGCTCCCGTCGAATACCTCCTTGGCCAAGGGCAAGAAGGTGGCGATGATGAACGACCTGGGACAGGGGCTCGGGTGCAATATGATTGCTTGTGTGGATAGCGACTATGATTACCTGCTGCAGGGAAAGACGAGTACTTCGCGGCGCCTCATCCGTAGTCCGTACGTGCTTCACACCTATGCCTACGCCATCGAGAACTACCAGTGCTATGCAGAGAGCCTGCACGGCGTGTGTGTGCAGTGTACGCTCAACGACAAGCCGATGATTGATTTTCCTGCCTTTTTCCGTCTCTATTCGCAGATTATCTATCCACTATTCCTATGGAATATATGGTTCTATCGTAAGCGCGAACTCTCGGTGTTCTCTATGCAGGACTTCTGTCGCGTGGTGCGGCTCGATCCTGTGAGTGTGCCTCACCCCGAGGATGCGCTAGAGCAAATGCGGGTGCGGGTGCAGAAGAAGCTGGGGTGGCTCTCGCGACGCTATCCCGATGCTGCTCCCGAATTGGAAGCCATGAAGCCCGAGCTGGAGAAGCTGGGCGTGACTCCCGATAATACCTATATGTTTATTCAAGGGCATCACCTCAAGGAGAACGTGGTACTGAAACTGCTCTCGCCCGTTTGTGTGCGCCTGCGCCGTGAACGCGAGACCGAGATCAAATATCTTGCCTGCCACGACCAGCAGTATAAGAATGAGCTCACGGCCTATCACCGCAGCTTGCAGAGCATTGAGGCCGTGCTGCGCAAGAATACCGACTATGAGGAGGCTCCCACCTACAGGATGATACAGCACGATGTAGAGCGCCTGTTGGGCGCATTGAAGGATTGCAATACACCATAAATTATCGGGTGGAGTGTGTCCGTGATTATTCCAGTTTTCTTCCCCTTCTATACATTGTCGGCTTCCATATGCTGCAGGATATGGAAGTTTGTCGAATATTATAATCAACCCTTTACTTCTTGAAGGTAACTCCCTCCACATGGTTGCCCACGTAGATGGGCACAAAGTCGGCCGTCTGGTACCATTTGGGTTTGCCGGGCATGTCATCGTAGATGGGGCGACCGTTTATCTTGAGTCCCTCGAAGGTGATGTTCTTTACCTTACGCTGCTCATTATAGCCGTTGATGACCGACATGTAGGGCTGCTGGCCGTTGTAACGGATGTTGCGGAAGGTGACGTTCTCGACACCCCGACCGGGGGCGGTGCAGTACTTGGCATTGTGACTCACCTTCACGTGAAGTAGCGAGCCCTGGTGGATGTTCTCGATGCGGATATTGTCGAAGAGCACATCCTTCACGTAGTTGTTGTCGCCGCAGTTGATGGCCATGCAGCCCTGGTAGTCAACCTGTGGCTCGCTCTGGCAGATGATGTCGATATTCTCATATACGAGTCCCACGATGCTATCGCCCACTTCGGAGTTGCCATGTATACCGATGAAGATGGGGTGTGCCACATCGGCCCAGAGGGTCGAGTTGGTCATGCGCACGTTGTGTACCGAGCCGCCGAAGCCCTTGCGGGTGGCATAGGCAGTGGTGCAGTCGTCCGAGGTGCGACAGAACACGCGGTCGTAGAGCACGTTCGACGAGGCAAACACGTTGAGTCCGTCGCCCCAGGCGGGGTGCGAGATGCAGCGCACATCGTGCAGCGTCACGCCATCGCTGCCCCCTACGGGACAGGTGTTGAGGATGAGTCCGTCGATGCTCACGTTCTTGCTGCGGTGTACGTGGCAACCTTCGTAACCGTCACCGGGGCGGGCCACGCCACGTCCGATGATGCTCACGTTCTCGGCATCCTCGATGGCAAACGTACCGGTGAAGTAGGCTCCTCCGGCAACATACACGGTGGTGTTCGAAGGTATGCGTATGCGGCGCTCCTTGTCGTAGTAGCCGGGGCCGTAGCTAATAAACTGTCGTCCCTGACGGCGTGCCTCGGCCTCGGCCTCAGCCTCGGTCACTGGGGGGCGCGAGGTGAAGAGCAGCAGGTTGTCGGTGATGTTGCCGTCAAACTCCACGCTCACGTTCTCGGGTTGGAAGAGGATAAACTGCACGGTAGAGTCGTTCTGCACATTGGCAATGGTACCCCGGTAGTCGGGGCGTATGCGGGCGCTCGTGTACTTCTTGTTCTTGCACACCACGCGCACGAAGACATCGCCCGTGAAGTCGAAAAAAGCGTAGGAAATCTGCGTCACGCGGTGTTTGTTGTCACCGATGGGGGCATTCACCTTGGCCATGTAGGTATCGATCTTGGTCCATTCATCCACCCCACGCGGACGGATGAACACGTCGTAGTCGCTCATCAACGGAGCACCCTCGGGAGCAGGATAGGTAACTATCGAGTGCAGCTTGGTGCCCTCGTGTACCCCCTTCACCACAAATGTCCGGGCCTCCATACCATCTTTTATCTCGCCGCGGCGCTCTGCCTTTCTCTGCAGCTCCAGCAGTTTCTTCACATAGGGCATCTTCAGGCGTTTCACCTTGGTATAGTGCTCGTAGGCACTATCGTAGATGCAGCGTATGCGGCCACGCTGCATGGCTCCCGGCTCTGTCCAGTTGCAATAGAGGCCTGTACAGTCCTTCCATGTCTCAAAGGGCACATCGTATCCGAGGTTGTAGCGGGCTGTATACTCCAGTCCCTTCATCAGACGGTTGTCCAGTGCACCATAGAGGTCGTCGCCCTGCTCCCATGCCATCTCGCATATCTCACACATGGCCCCAAGTCCCAGTTGGACATGTGCCTGGTCGCGCCCGGTCTCCTGACACTGTCCGGTCTCACCGATATAGTTGGGGAGCGAACCATTGTCGTTGGCATGGAGGTAGGTATCTATGGCATGCCGGTAGAGCACGCTATCGCCCAGGAAGATGCCGCAGGCCATGCGCAAGCGGTTCACGATATGTCCCCAGTTACCATTGGCATAGGGGCTGTCGGCCTCAAACTTGGCCATCATCGGGAGCATGGCACGCTCTATCATGGCTGTCCACTCGGGAGTCTGGCTGTCCTTCAAGATAATCATTGCCCTCAGCAGCCAATAGGCTTGTATGGAGCATAGGGGTGCATCGTGGCCATCGAAACCCTGCAGCGTCTGTGCATAGGCATTGATAATCTTCAGTGCCTGCTCGGCTTCACCCGCTTGTGCCAACTGCCACGCGGTATACATATCACGCTCGCTGCCTCCCTTGGTGCGGCGGTGCTCACCATCGCGGGCCACAATCTCGTAGGGGCCAGCCATCTTGTACTCCTTGGCTTGTTGCGCTAAAGTCGTCATGCTGCATACAAGTAGTATGCCGATAAATAGTTGTCGCATATTCTCTGTGCTTTTTATAGTTTATTTCTTGTTGTAACGGAACTCCGAGAAGTTCACCTTGCCATCTCCCACAGCAGCCAATGCCACACGTAGGGCAAAGAAGCCCTTGTAGTTATTGTGATGCATTGCGCTTACATCGACAGGCATACCCAATGCGTGCCACTGCTCTCCGTCGGTGCTGACAGCCAGGGTCATCGTATCGTCACGGTTCTCTATCTTTAGAATAAATGTATCGCCATGCGTATTAGGTAGGATTGCAGGTGCGTCATTGCCGTTATAGAGGTAGAATGACCGGTCATCGGCAAGCACTCCTGCGAAGGCTTTCTCATTGTAGAAAAGCAAGATACCGCCCTTGGAGCCTTGCCCTACATTTACCGTTACCTGGGTGTCATAGTTGCAGTATCCTGTTGTTGTCAGCAGCAAGCGTGCATCAGCAGGTGTGGTGCCTTTAGCCTCTACCGTCAGCAGACCATTGGCAACCGTTAGCTTGTCCATAGGGTTCTCTTGCCATCCAGTCCATTGCCATCCGAGCTTGTCGCCAGCAAAGTTATCGTCCATCGTATTGCCCATCTCCTCTACAAGGGTTTGTTCCGTTAGTTTCTTCGCAGCAGGGGCAAACCACCCATCCTCGGTCACCTGCATCGGCTCTATCAAGGTATAACGTCCCAATGTATTTCGGCTGTTAGGATATGCATGATACACCATCCACCAACGTCCTTGAGCATCATCGACAAGAGTACCGTGTCCCTTGCTCCACCATGGTTCATCGGCGCTGTAGGTATGCACCAACGGATTATATGGAGATTCCTCCCACGGTCCGTGTACCGAGCGTGAGCGTGCCATCACACACATGTGACTTGTTGCAGGGCCTGCCGTGCCGCCCTCGGCCGATGTCATATAATAGTATCCGTTGTGACGGATGAGTTTGGGCGATTCGAGCCACATGCCCTCAGTTTCCCAATCTTCGGGAAATTGCCATCCGTCATACACCTTCTTGACTTCCGACACTACGCGTAATCCATCGTCAGAGAGCTGCACCATACGCCCATCATTGATATACAGGTATCTCTTCCCGTCCTCACCTACTACATGCCCAGGGTCGATACCCTTGATGGCGAGTCTGACGGGTTTACTCCATTCACCGCGTATATCATCAGCATAAATGACATACACCTCTCCCATCGAGGTCGGATAGTAGATATAGTAACGCCCTTCGTGCTTGATGAGGTCGGGGGCCATTGCCGAACCTTCATAATCGGGACATACCCGGGTAACGGGTGTCCAATGATGCAAGTCGCGCGAATGCCAGATAAGGAATCCCGGAGCATACACGAAAGGCGAATGAGTCATATAGAAGTCATCGCCATCGCGCAAGACGGTAGGGTCGGGATAGTCACCAGCCAATATAGCACGCGGATAGTGCTGTTCTGGGTTTTCACTACGTTCGGCATGCTGCATTCTCAGCAAAGCCTCTATATAGTAGTAGTCGGCATAGATGATGCTGGCATCAATCTCGCTCCCTGCAGGGTGATGCCCCGTGGCGTGGCGCAGGAAGGCCACGTTGCTCTCTCCGCACTGGTACTGAGGCGTGCCAAGGTCGGCAAGCATCTGCTCGGCATGGGTGCGGTAGCGCTGCGCATCGGCCTCCTCCACATAGCCGGCAAGCTCTATCAGTGCCGAGGCCACGATGGCAGCTGCCGAGGCATCCTTGGGTGCAGCCGTGCCGCGCGGGTCATCCATATCCCACAGGGGGATGTTGTCGTCGCTGGTGGCGGCCAGGCGCTGCAGGTAGCAGTCGGTGACCTTGCGGGCATGGGTCAGGAAGCGCTCGTCGCGGGTGAAGCGGTACACCATCGTGTAGCCATAGATGGCCCACGCCTGTCCGCGGCTCCACATCGACTCATCACTGTATCCCTGATGGGTCACACCTTTGATGAAGTCGCCCGTGAGCGTATCGTATACCGCCACGTGGTAGCACGAGCCGTCGGGACGGAAGTGGTGCTGCATGGTAGTCGCGGCATGTGCCACGGCCAGGTCGCGCAGGTGGCTGCCTCCCCCGTTCTCGGCTGCCCAGAAGAGCAGTTCGAGGTTGATCATATTGTCCATGATGGTGTTGTGCCCGCCATAGTCGCCCACGTGGCGTGGCCAGCTCAGCATGGTGCCCACCGTGGGGTTGCACAGCGTCGCCAGCGTGTCGGCAGCGCGTAGCGCCACCTCGCGGTAGTGGGCATCACCCGTGAGTTCGTAACCCTTGAGGAAAGAGTTGATGATGATGAAGCCCAGGTCATGGTCGTAGGCAGGACGAGAGGCCATATATTCCAGCGAGGCGGTATATCGCTCGGCCTCGGTACGCAGCGCCTCATCACCCGTGTGGTCGTAGGTCATCCACAGCACACCCGGCCAGAAGCCCGAGCACCACTCCTGCGGAATGGCCTCGCGGCAGTTCCATCCCTCCTGCGTGTCGCCGGCAAGGATGTTGCGCGGCATCATCGTATAGTCACATGGCTGCAAAGCCTCCAGTGCCCGCTCCACTTGGCGGGCACAATAGTCGAGCGCTTCATCGGCATCAAGCGATGTTGCCTTTCGGGTACACGAGGCAAGCATCAGCACAGCCAGCAGGGCACATAGGATAAGTCTTTCTTTTCGGCACATAGGGTCTACCTTTCTCTTTTTAGTGATTATTCGCACAACAGCATCTTACGCACACTGACAGTACCATCGGCATGCTCTGTGCGACGGATGATGATACCGGGTTGGGGTGCATGGAGGCGCTGTCCGCTGAGTGAGTAGTATGATATAGCTACGGGCATAGCAGTAGCTGTGTGGATATCCTGTGCGGCACGATAGGGCACCAGCTCAAAAGGGTAATCAGTGGGTTCCTCAGAGGCAGCATAGTTGATGATGCCGTCGGCATCTACCGCCCAACAGATATTGCCCGAGGTGCCATTGTTTTGTATGGAGAGGTAATCGGTACCCTTGGCCCCTTTGAAACGGAAGGGGCGCAACGTGGTGGATTTCATCAGTCCCTCCTTGTTGAGGTAGAGGCTGTCCGGCAGACTGATAAAATTGTAGCGGGAAGTCTTCTCCTCGAACAGCCACACCTGTCCGTCGGCAACCTGGGTAGTATCGGCATTGGCCACGAGCGGAGCGAGGTAAGCCATGCCATCCTTCTCGCGGGGCGAGGTGAGGTAGGTGTCGGTATAGCGATGACGGATAAGATACTCTCCCACTGCAGGTGTACGGTAGGTACGGGCGCCCTCGCTGATGAAGAGGCGATAGGTAAAGGTGTAGGTGGTATCGGTGCGGATGTAGCTCACGGGAAGCTCCTGCGAGTTGGCGATAGAGGCGATGGTGAGGGTCTTCGCATCGGATCCGTCGGGCCACTGCCAGGTGCCGCGCAACAGAGCAGGCGCGTAAGGAGCCAGCACAATACTGTCGCCCTCCTCAACCACAAGGGTGTGGGTATCGGTATAGGTGGTGCCGTTGACGATGATATCGGGACGCAGGTGGCGCACCTTCACGGTGAAGGTGACGCTGCTCTTGCAGCCACCCTGATTGGTGAAGGTGACGGTGACCGACGTATCCTCCTTGATGCCGGTGAGGGTGATAGATGAGCCGCTCTTGCCGTTGCTCCAGCTATAGGTGCCCCATCCGCCTGCATCGCTCACCGAGAGGGTGGCGCTGCCGCCATAGAAGACGGTGGCAACGGCGCCTACAGCAGACACATTGTCCACCTTCACGGTGGGGGTAAGCGTAGTGGCTTCGCAGTCGCCCTCCACGGCGATGGAGAAGCAGAGCTGGCTCTCCACGCCTGCTACATTGGTATAGGTGACGCGGTATACGTAGCTGCGGTCGGTAGTCACCGTGATGTCGCGGGTGGTCTCGCCCGTGTTCCACAGCCACTGTCCGCTGTCGCTCTCGCCCTCTGGAAGCTGAGGCATGAGCTTCACCGTCTGTCCCTTGGGCAGTGAGGTACGGTTGTTGATGGTGAAGGTATTGATGAGTCCGCCCAGTTCGTTGTGGCTGATGATGCTACCGTCAACATTGCCCAGTTTCTTCTCCATGGCTATGCTGGGTACGAGACTGGTGAGGGTACCGCTATACTCCATCTTAGGAGTAAGCTCGGTGGGCACCCTGTCGGCAGGCGCGATGCCGTCGTAGGTATTGAGCAGCACCGAGTAGCCCAGGTGGTCGTAACCACCGCTGGTAGAGCCTTGTCCGCCCGCATCGATACCCATCTCATTGTAGGCCTTCTTCGAATAGGGCATCTCCACACCCTTGACACCCTCGTAGATACCGATGACAGTGCCCCAGTAGGGACGCATCTGCGCACCGAGGGCAGGGCCCGTCATTAACCAAGCACGGCTATCGGTATAGTAGTATCCGCTGGTTCCATAGTGGTAGTTGGTCCATGGCAGGTTCTCCACGCTCTGCGTCTGCGCTGCCACATATTCTATACCCGCTGCAAGGCGGTGGTCCATATAGGCAAAGAGGTCGTCGCCCTGGTTCCAGCCCACCTTGGCAATGTCGATGGCAAGGCCGAGTGCCATAGCCGAGTGTCCCACATCGCGTCCGCTCTCCTGCATCTGTCCCATACGGCCGTAGGCACCCGTCTCGAGGTCGGTCTCCATGGTAGTCACCACCAGGTTGCCGAGGTATTCGGTGAGCCCGTCGTTCTTGATGGGCACCTCGGTGCGCGGGTTGGTGAAGGTACCCACCTGGTCGTACTTGAAGTACGACATACCCTGGTTGTAGATATACACATCGTCGCACAGCACACCGATGCTGACAAGGGCGAGCACATTGCACAGTCCCCAGTTGCTCCAGTAGTGCCCCGGGGCCTGCCACCACTTGCCGCTGTTCTCCCATGTGCCATTGCGCCCGCGCAAGAAACCGATACATTGCGGGTACCACACATCGAGCATCCAGCGCTTGAAGGCCACGAAATCCTCCTCGGCCCATCCCTCGTAGTCGCGCATGAGTTCGGCTGCTTGGGCAAACTGGTAGCCGTAGAGGCCCGCAGCAAGGGCATAGTTGCTATCGCCACCGACAGCCTTCGTGGTGCGTGCCCATTGGTTGAGCACCGCCACGGCATGGCGTGCGTGTGCCTCACTGCCGTCAATCTTCCAGCGCAGTGCGTTCTGATAGGCAATGGTAGCGCCACGGGCAGCATTGATGTAGTTCTCCCCCACTCCACCGCCACGCACGATGGTCTCCACGGGGTAAGTTGCAGCATTCGACTGTGCATAGGCCGCACTCTTCAGGACATCGTAGGCTGCAGTCACGCGCTCGTCACCCTCGGCCAGTTGCTGACGTATGCGAGCAAAGTCCTCCTCGGTATGCAGGCCGCCCGGATGGCGGAAACCGCGGTCGGTGTCGTAGGCAGCCACGGAGTTATTCACCATATCATCTTTAGCCTCAGCGGCAACTACGCTGCCCATGAGCATCAGGCTCAGGCACAGGCAACGAAAAAGAGCATCACATGCTTTTTGTTTCATATCACTTTTCATTCTTATGTTTTTCATTCCATTCATCGTACAAGTGCCACAAAGATAATAAGAAACGAGCGAGAAATATGAAGTTCACTTCAATATTTTTCACAGCGAGTGAAAATATCTTCGAGGTTTACCTCAAAGATACGAATAAACGAGCGAGAAATATCAAGCTTGCTTGAATATTTTTCACAGCAAGTGCAGAATATCTTCGAGGTTACCTCAAAGACAGTAATAAACGAGCGAGAAAACCTACAATCTCGCATCCTCTCTATGAGGTATCGAAAACCATCACCGACATGGGTTCCCTGCCGGATGATTGGTTAACGTTATCGTTAGTGACTTCGTCACAGACACTTGGCTGAAGAGCGACAAGTCGCAACTCCTCGGGAGAACTAAAGTTCTCTTCGTCGCAACCAACGCTCCTTTCGCGTTGGCGCTGTGCGATTGCAAGCGAACTTGCATCGCGCTCACTTGCACAAGCGTTAACGTCAATGATCTGATTCCGCAACATCCCCGGCACATAGGAGATATGTAGCCATCGGTAGTCCTTCTCGGCGATGAGCTGGGTGAAGCGGATGGCGTGGGTAGTCTGCATGTCTATGATAAGGGCAAAGAGCATCGTATTATTCTCGATGCTTCCTGTGGTGATATCCGCCGCACACCCCACGACATGGTGACTGTTGGCGACTCCGCCCACGGCGGTGTTCAGTGCCGGGCAGCGGTAGCCCGAGGTGACGATGATGGGTGCGCCGTAGCGGCGGCGTATGGGGTCGAGCAGCTGCTCTACAAGGATGGTGAGCATCCTACGTGCCGCACGGGGCGGCGTGTTGTCGATGGCCAGGCGCTCGGCGGTGGCGCTCTTTGCCAACTCCTCTATACTAAAATATTTCATGATGCTTTTCTGATTGTTTGGTTAAACCACGGATTTCACCGATTACTCGGATAAGCCAAGTGCTTCGCTATTTCCTCGGATTCTCCTGTTCTGACTATGTCGAAGTACATGATTAATAATCCGTGCAATCCGTGTAATCTGTGGTTATAATAAGAATCTGTTTTAAAATTATCGCTAATATGTGTTTGAATCTGCTTTTTGGGGTTTATCTGAGGCTCTTTGGGGCATCTTCACCCTCTCAAGGCTTGTAAATAGACCACTATTTACTGCGCCTTGACAGCGCAAATCTATCCCCAAACACCTCTCAGCTAAACTCAAAATAATTTTAACACAGATTCTAATTGGCGAATAGAAATTTGATTTGTGCTAAGAATTAAGGGGTCAGCGGGGCGCGATGCGCCCTGCCGACCCCATCGCTACCATCTCCCGCAAGCGCTCAGGCCCAGTGCCCCGGCAAGGGCGGTGAGCACGGCAACGAGCACTTTGAGAAGAAGGCTCCAACTGAACTTGTTTGTGTTTTCGGTCTTCATTTCTTTACGAATTAATGGTTAATAATTAAAAGTTAAAACAACCACAGATTACTCAGATTACACTGATTTTAAGTCACACAGGTGTACTCTGATGGCGAAGCACTTGGCTCGTCCAAGAATCCGAGTAATCCGTGCAATCCGTGGTTTCAATTCACGCCATCGCCTCACTCGACACACGCTTCAGCGTGAGAGCACCTGCTACAGCGCTCTTGAGCTTGGCATCGGGACGGAACACGATACGGTGGCCGTTGATCATCGAGGCGGGGGTGAAGCCCTCGGCCTGCATGGTCTCAGCGGTGTAGCACTTACCCTTGAGACCGATCTGGAAGCGACCGATGTCGTTGAGCACTACTACGCGACCTGCCAACAGGGCCTTCACGATGTAGCCC
>JAZNYG010000073.1:0-26604 GCA_045594245.1 Bacteroidaceae bacterium | reverse complement strand
AGCGATGCCAACTTCCTCCTCGTGAAGACCGCCCGTCCGCGCGAGCTATACGACTACCTCATCGCCCGCGAACTCATCGTGCGCGCCCGCTCACGCACCCCAGGCTGCGAAGGCACCCTGCGCATCACCATCGGCACACCCGAGGAGAACGACAGACTGATACGGGAGTTGAGAGTTTGGAGTTGAGTTGTCTTGTCCTATTGTCGAAAGTTCATAAATGAGTTGGCATTGACAAGCTAGCTTTATATTGACAAAGTAAGGAATTGTAAATTTGTACAAAGCTACTTTGCTGAGCATACAAAAATCCACATCATGCGTGCCAATATAAAGCTTTACTTTAAAATGACTTGCTGGTTCGGCAAAGATTCAAGCAAGCTTAACACTCCTTAGTGAAGCTGAAGCATCAGTCGTCACAACTGACGCGTCATCACCGCATCGGCGCTACGCTGTGCCATTGCCAACTCATTTATGAACTTTCGCCAATAGGGAACACCTAAAAAATTCCGATTTCGTCGGCTCCCTAAACTATAAATATTAAACCATAAACCACAGCCTTTACACTCAAAAGACTGTTACTGAAGATTAGTGCCAACCGAACTCAAAACTCAAAGCTCACGACTCTTACGTTCCCCCTCATATCGGTCACTGTAATCTCAACCTGGTGACGGCCGGGGCCGATGCCTTCGGCACGGAGGTCGCAGGTGAGGCGGGCATTCTTGCTGCTGTACTTGAAGAGTACCCAGCGGCCATCTATCGTGCCGCGATAGTCGCGGATGCCGGTCTCGCCATCGGCTATACGGCACACGATCCTACCCTGCTTGCGCCACGAGGTGCTGCCTATGGGAGTAATCTTGGGTGCTATGGTATCGGCACATACGGTGTAGCTGCCCAGTTCGGTGATGTTGGCGGTAATGCGGCCATACTGATAGGTGCCTCCGCAATAGGTGCGGCGCTTGCCATCGACACGGGCCACGTAGAGTTTGGAGCCATCTACAGACTCACTCTTGTGGGTAGGCAATGTGATCTCGGCAGCACGGCGCAAGGGAATGCGTGTGGTAGTGAGCTGGTAGATAGGGGCCTGGTCGTTCTCGGAGGGCAACACGTGGTAGTCGAGCTCCACATCGTCGAACAGCGTGCCTTGCGGCATCCATAGCTCGAAGCCCTGGGCATAGAAGCGGCTGTCGCGCGAGGCATCCATGAGGTAATAGTAATTGGGCAGGCGACTGGGTATCTCCATACGCTTGCCACGCACCACGAAGCGATAGGTGGAGCGGTTGCCATAGAGGTCCTCCAGCTCGTAGCGGAAGTGGTAGTCGCGCTCCTCATCGATGGTGACCCATCCGCGCTGCTCATCGGCACGGAGCATACGCAGCTCGTTGTTTTCGGCTATGGAGGCACGCATATACCAACGGCCTGTGGTGCGCTGCTCGGCATAGTCGGTCCATGAGTTGATGAGGCGGTTCTCATCAAAGGAGAAGCGGTCTACATCGCTGCTGCTCACCAAGCGGTCGTCCACATAAAGACGCACGTAGCGTACCCCATAGTTATTGTGGGTGCCATTCATATAGTCATTGGCCGAGATGGCGGCGGAGATGCAGCCCCAAGCCTCTATACAATTGACAATTAAACTTTCGTTTTTAGTTCGGCTGCTCTCGTTGTGAGAGTTCAAGCGAACTTGACTTTCACTCGTTGGCACGAACTTTGACAATTGACAATTGACAATTATTTTTCCATCGATTTGGGTAGCTCCCTTTATAGGCTTATTGAGTGCTACTTTACCTCTGTACTCATCTCCATATACCATAATACGTGTAGCGCGTGGAGCGATGTTGTCCGTTATCTTATCCTTATAGAATGGTAGCGGGTCGATGGGCTCGTTGGTAGCCGTCTTGCGTATCTCCATGTGCAGGTGCGGACCGAAGGAGTAGCCTGTATTGCCGGCGTATGCCACGACCTCGCCTTGGCGGAAGCGAAACTCATCGGGGCCAAACTCCAGCGTCACGGCAAAGGCCTGCTCGGCGTATTGTTTCTTACGAACCAGCTCGGCAATCTCGGGCAGGAAACGGTCGAGATGGCCGTGCACGGAGGTATAGCCATTGTCGTGAGTGAGATACAGCGCATTGCCATAGCCACCGGGAGTGACCGTCACCTTGGAGATGTAGCCATCGGCAATGGCAAGCAGCGGTTTGCCCACCACGCCCTGGGTCTTGAAGTCGAGACCTCCGTGAAAGTGGTTGGAGCGTAGCTCACCGAAGTTGCCACTTAGGTAGAGCGGGAAGTCGAACGGTACGCCGAAGCGAGGCTCGGGAGTCTGCGCAGCCAAGGGAATCATGCCCAACAGGGCTATTATAAATAATTGTAGCAGACGTTTCATTCGCGAGTCCTCCTCTTCAACTTAACAAGTAGCCTATGGATAAGGTCGGTATTCTTATACAAGAAGCGAATAGAAAATATAGCCGACCATGCCATCACTGCTACCCCAAACAGGATATACACCCAGCTTTCGGTACACAGACAAACTATCAGCATCACCACCTGCATAGGCAACTGCAACAACAGCAACGACCACACACGACGACTATAGCGAAAACCATACCTCCCCACCGAGATGAGCCATACGGAAAGCCAATCGAAGATGCCGGAGAGGAGCATACCGATACCCAGTCCCCTCAGTCCATAGAGTCTAAAGCCACCAATCATCACGGCAGCCATAAAGGTGTAGGAGAGTACCTCCTGAAGGAGGAATATCCGAGAATCCTTCTTTGACAGACAGAGGTAGGCTGTAGGCAGCATCATAGCCTTAAAGAAGAGGCCTACGACTCCCCATTGCGCCATCTCGACAAGTGGCATAAACTTCGCATCAAGCAACAGACGGGGCACTAAGGGCAGACATACAGCAAAACAGATGACCAACGGGGTAATGAGCACCATCAACAGCTCAACCTGCGCATTGACCAAACCATTGGAGCGCTCCTTATCTTTATTCACAGCAGACAGACGGGGGAAGAACTCACTATCGAGCGCCGCAAAAGCAAGCATGCTAAGGTATGAAATCAACAGATTACCATACGAATAACAGCCCACCTCACCCTCATTGCCATGAGTAAACAGATAGATAGACACGAGATAGTAGGCACCCGAGTTGAGCAGTCCGGCCAACGTATAATTCAGTCCCTGACGAATGATGTATACTCCGTCAAGGATAACGGCTTTAGAAAAGAGCGCCACTCGATAGGGAAACACCTTGAACGAATGCCAGCAGGCCACAGCAAGCAATCCCACAGCCGTGAGCAACAGGCTAGGTATTATACCCGAGAATCCCCAGAAGTAGTAGCAAGGGACGGCAATCACCAACATCACCACAGCACTAAGCAGCTGATACCATGCCACACGCCGCAGCATACGGACACCCTTGAGAACAGCCACTTCGCCCATCATCAGAGCCGAGCAGCCCACTGTGAGCGAAAGCACACGGAACATATTGGTATAGGTAGTGTCACCCTTGAAGCTCCAACTGCTAAGCAGCGGGGCCAAAAAGAAAAAGAGCAGCGTACCGAAAACGGCCAGCCACAGCGACCACGAGCGCACCACCTTAATGGCATATCCCACGGCACTCGCATCGCCACACTCGCCACGCTGCTCAGAGATGGCCTGCACGGCGCTATATGAGATGCCGAGGTCGGTAGCTTTCTTGCCAAGTTCGGTAGAGCGGTTATACACCTCAACCATACCTACTCCCACCGGCCCCAACAAACGTGACACGATGCTTACCTTAAGCAAGGTTATCAGACTCACGAGTCCCTGCACGCCTCCGAACATGCCAGCATATTTCAAGATACCTTCGTATCCGGAATCTTTGGTTACAGTGCTGTATTGTTCCTTCTTCACGTGCGTAGTTTATTATAGAAAACACAAAAATAGTGCAAGCCGAGCGGAAAAGCAAATTTATTTGCATTTTCCCGAGGCACAGCCTATTTTCTGCGACGCAGTCGCTAAAAATAGTGCAAAATTTCGATTTAGCGAAATTTTGCTGTATCTTTGCGAGAGTTGACACATCCGGCCATGAAGCTAAGCATCATCGTACCCGTATATAATGTAGAGAAGCACCTTGAGCGATGCATGAAATCCATCATTGCGCAAGGGTTGGCAGACTACGAGATTATACTTGTGGACGATGGCTCTACTGATCGTAGCGGCATGCTATGCGACGAGTTTCAAGAGCAATACGAAGCCGTCACTACAATACACCAAGCTAATGGTGGCCTCAGCGCGGCACGCAACACGGGAATCGGAATAGCCAAGGGAGCATACATCACCTTCGTTGACTCTGACGATGAGCTTTGCCATAACAGTCTGAAGGAGAACCTGGAGTTCCTCGTCAATCATCCCGAAGTTGATATGCTGGAGTATCCCGTTGAGGTGCATGCTTGCAGCCCACATGCCTATAGGCTGAGCTTCCCCGACGAGACACAACGTACAGACATCTTCGCCGACTGGATACGCCGCGAAGGCTATGTGCATTGCTATGCCTGGAACAAGATCTATCGCCGGGAGCTGTGGAGCGAGACACGCTTCCCCGTAGGCGCCTACTATGAGGACACAGCCGTGATGCCCGCCATCGTGCGTCAATGCCGCAGCATTCACTACTCGAGCCAGGGATGTTACCGCTACATCATGCACCCGGGCACTATTACGACCAGCTACAGATACAACAAGCAGCGTCAGCTCTTCGAGAACAATCATCGCCTATATAAAGAGATAAAAGATGACAAGGCACTGCAACTCGAGGCGCTGAGACTATGGATATGCAGCCTCAACCTTCTCATCGACATGGGACGATGCGCCGATGCTGACCAGGCCGATTATCGCCACATGATCGACGAGGCCGATGCGCACCATCCCTCATATAGGGAACTGCTCAAAGCTGCGCCCGACATCGCCACACGTGCCAAGCTACTGCCACTGCCACTCATGGGCCTAAAAGCCTATTGTCGCTCATACACAGCACTCACCAAATCCCTGCAGCCATGATAACCTTCATCGTCACTACCTACAACCTGGAGGAATGGCTGCTACGCCGCTGCCTCGAAAGCATCGTCGCGCAAGAGATTGAGCGTGAAAACTACGAGATTATCGTCGTGGACGATGAGAGCATCGTAAGTCCGCAACACATCATTGATGAGTTTGCCCAAAAGGCCAACATCACACTTTATATTCAAGAACATGCACGCCAAGGTGCTGCACGCAACCTTGCCTTGCAACACGCCAAGGGAGAGTGGATACAGTTTGTCGATGGTGACGACTACCTATACACTGGCGCCATTGCTCCCCTACTGAAGTTGGCTGAGGAGAACAACCTGGATCTGCTGACCTATGGCTTCAACGAGGTAGGAGATGAAGCGGGAACAACCACTGACCACAGAAAGGAATCTACCAGCGATACATACCAGCCGGATGGCAGTAATAGTTCTCCATTTCCCATTTTCAATTCTCCATTAGAGAGCGGCGACACCTACATGCTACGCCACAACCTGTTTGGCAGCTGCTGCATGCAACTCTTCAATAAACGTCTCCTCGACGACCCTACATACGGTGCTCCACTGCGCTTTACCGAAAACATCTATATCGAAGACGAGGAATTCATCACTAAGCTCGTATGGAGAGCCCAGCGCATGGCCCCAACAGACACCATCGCATACGCTTACTATCAACGTCCCGGCTCTACCGTACACAACTGCAGTCGCGAGCATACCGACGAACTATTCCGCAACTACTTTGTAGTGCTGAAGCGTCTGATTGATTTTGAGAGAGAGGTGGTAACCAAGCCCCACGATGGACTCACACGCAAGATTCGCTTCTTCGCCATAGACATACTGCGCCGCGCACTGCGCGAACCCGACTGGAAGGACAGATGGTATCGCTCGGCCATGGAGCTGCTCGGGATGAACCTCTACCCTATCCCATCGGCCAACTATTCATGGAAGTACCGCATATTTCGTCTTTTAGCCCAGAGAAGCCCCGGGCGCCATATACTAAGATTCATTGAAAAACGACAACTGCAATGAAGATACTACTCCTCGGCGAATACAGCAACGTGCATTGGACACTGGCCTGCGCTCTGCGCAAGCTGGGGCACGAGGTGTGTGTGGTATCGAACTGCGATGAATGGAAAGACTACTCCACAGACATCCCGCTCATCCGTAAACCGGGACGATGGGGAGCCATCACCTATCTATATAAGGTACTGAGGCTATTGCCCAAGCTCAGAGGGTACGACGTGGTACAGCTCATCAATCCCGTACACTTCATCGACCTCAAAGCCGAACGTGGCATCCGCATCTATGACTATCTGCGCCGACACAACAAGCGCGTATTCCTCGGTGCCTTCGGGTATGATTACTACTATGTATACGACAGTGTGGTGAGGCGCACATTGCGCTACTGTGACTTCTATACTCCCACACAAGAGGTGCATCACGAGTGGAATGTAGCCAACGAGCACGACTGGCTACATACCTTCAAGAAAGAGGCCAATATCCATATAGCCGAGACATGCGACGGCATCATCAGCGGACTCTACGAATATGACGTGGCCTACCGCCCCTACTTCCCCGAAAAGACTACGTTTATACCCTTCCCTATCGAACTAAACCATAGAGAAGAAGAAATACAAATCCACACAAGGCAAAGTCCAAAGGTGCGCTTCTTTATCGGCATCCAGCGCCATCGCACTGCCCTAAAGGGAACAGACGTCATGTTACGCGCCCTGGAGCGCATCGTTGCCGACTACCCCGACAGGGCTGAAATGATAAAAGCAGAGTCGGTACCCTTCAATCAATACAAGGAGATGATGCGCAGCAGCGATGTGCTGCTCGACCAGATCTATTCATACACCCCCGCCATGAACGCTCTATTGGCTATGAGCCAAGGACTGATACTGGTAGGAGGAGGTGAAGAAGAAAACTACACCATTCTAGGAGAAGAGGAGCTACGCCCCATCATCAATGTGCAGCCCGACGAAGAGGACATATACCGCCAACTGGAACAATTAGTGCTGCACCCCGAGCGTATAGACCTGCTCAAGCGCGACAGCATCGCCTACATCCACCGCCATCATGACAGCATCAAAGTGGCTAAGCAGTATCTGGAGGCATGGGAACGATAGTATGCCATAAACAAACGAGCATAAAAAAAGGAGACAAGTCTCCTTTTTTTATACACCCATAAGCTTATCAATTCTCTTTTTCTTCCAATGCACGGATTTTTCTCAATACCATCTCCGCATCGGCTTTTAACTTTTCCATCTTACGCTGCATTTCCGCAACTAGGCTATTACCACTTCTGCTAGATGCAGTAAGGAACCCAAGGTTGTTTTCATACGTCTTGATTTCATTGCACATGCTTTCGTAAGCCCTAAGCAATCTCTCACGCTCACGTCCCACATTCATGCCCTCTTTGATTGAATCCTTGAAACGCGCAATTTTTCTAGTAGCCTCACTCTCATGCAAAGCATCAAACAGACGATCAATAAGTGCCTTGTATTGCTTATAAATTTTGTCCTTGTCACGGAAGGGTACGTGTCCAATGGCATTCCATTCACGGATAAGTTCGTGGAGTTTGGCAGCATCTTCTTCTGTTGCCTTCTCTGGATCTATAGCTGCCAGGGCTGCTATGACCTCTTTTTTCTTTGCCAAATTATGCTGTTCTTCGGAACGTTGTGAGGTACCTGCCTCTTTACGTTTTTCAAAGAAAGTATCACAAGCCGTAATGAAGCGTTTCCATATAGCATCTGAATATTTCTTTGGAACAGGACCTATCGTTTTCCATTCGCGCTGCAATGCAGAGAGTTTATCTGCCGTAGCCTTCCAATCGGTACTTCCCTGTAATGCCTCAGCCTGTTCGCAAAGAGCAGTCTTCTTCTCCAGATTTACGGTGAGATTGTCTTTCATTGTCTTGAAAAACTCAGCCTTCTGTACAAAGAACTTGTCACATGCAGTACGGAATCGCTCAAATATCTTTGTATTCATCTTCTGTGGAGCAAATCCGATAGTCTTCCACTCCTCCTGCATAGCAATAACCTCTTGTGTCTTGTCATTCCAATGATTATAGGTCGTGAGTTTATCAAATTCTATCGCCTCCATGCGTTCGCATATGGCAGTTTTCTTCTCCAGATTCTCACCTTCGCGCTGTTTCAGTTCTTCAAAATGCTGCTGATGGCGTTTATTTACGGCCGATGATGCTGCTTTGAATCTCCCCCAAATCTCTTCGCGCAGTTCTTTCGCTACGGGGCCTGTCTCACGGTATTCTTGATGCAGTTTTTGCAGTTGATGGAATGCAGAGATTACATCCTCTTCCTCAGCCAAGCGTTCGGCAGCTTCACAAAGACGCGTTTTGGCTTCAAGGTTCTTCTTGAAGTCGTATTCACGAAACTCTATATTAAGTTTCAGTATATCGTAGAAACGCTCTGTCAGCTGCTGGTAACGTTTCCAAAGTTCAGTTTGCTTGGTTGCAGGGACCTCACCAACATTTTTCCACTCCTGTTGTAGCGCCTTAAAATCATTATATGAGGCCTGCTCTTTGTCTGCATTGTCTACCATAGCTTGTATACGCTCCAAAATGGCCTCTTTACGTAAATAGTTCTCTTCACGTATGGCCTCTTCCTGGCGCTGCTGCTCGGCACGCTTTTCCTTGATTACGTTCATAGCAGCTTTATACTCATCCTCTTCCGCACTATCTACCTTAAAATCTTCATACGCTCCTCCATTTGCGATATGAGCCTCGCGAGCATTTTCTATCGCAATGCGGCGCAACTTGTAGAACGTTTGCTTCAAATAATCAAGTTCTTCTTTTGTAGCGTCCAAAGGAGCTTCGGCAAGTTCTTTTACTCGCGCTATAATGTCTGCACAAGATAGAGCTGACACCTCTGTAGTGGCTTCAGCCACAATCGGGGTTACTGTTTCCTCTGAATTTGTGGTTTGAGTTGCCATAGCTTCGTTTCTATTCAAAACGTTCTCTTCTGTTACCGGCTCTTGCTGTGAAGCATCGGCTTTGGGAGCATGCATATCCGTCATTTTTCTTTCTTTTTAGTTTGTTACACGGTATTATTCATCAATATAGACGACAAATAAAGTAATTTATAATGATAAAAACTAATTTTTCATTTATTTTTTTACTTCTTACTACATATTTCGCTTAATAATTCATTCTTTTTTGTTCAAATAATCCAATAATGAAAGCATCACCACATCCCGATCACACTGACTGCGTATGGCCTCGAAGGGGAAACCGAGAACCACCGAACGATAGTTTCCATTATAGGCTACTGCTGCGCTATTACGACTATACCCATACACAAAAGGTGTAAAAGCTCCACCTAAAGGTGTCAGTATCTCAGGATGAACTACAGGATACTGTTCGGGATTAATCCAACGAGGAATCTCCAACGTCAATCCCAACCCACAAACGACCTGCTCTTCCCAATTTGAAATACAACCTTCAAAATCTGCATGAAGCACATTTTTCAATAATTCTTTTGAGGAAAGAGTCCTTAAACTTTCCTCGCCTAAATATGAACCACTCACAAGCAAGGCCCCACCTTGATGAGTATAATTAGAGAGAATAGCATATAAAGCAGGCGTCACATTGTAATAAGCAGGGCGACGAATCAGGCTATTGCCCACCTCTCGCTGCAATCCCATATAAAGATCCAACACATCAAAGGCATCAGGCTTTATCATACCATCTTCGAAAGCCTGACGACTACACGACACAAAACTGTAATTTGCACGCATAATAGAGCGTCCATGTACAGAAGCATAATCCATGGTGTTGCCAGCCATATACATAGCGTTCAACTCATCTCCACTGGCACCTAACTGTTCGGTCTCTTCATAATTCCCCATTTGCGAACGACGAAACTCATATTGTAGTCCACTATAAGCTGTAGAGCCTATATATGGAACACCAGGATCAGCCAAAAGGTCAAATCCCGCATACTCAGAAGTATTTACAACTGCCGGTCCATCGACACGTTGAAAACCGTTTACCACTAATACAGAACCCTTAGCTTCCGTAGATATGGCAGCAGAAAGCACTTCTGAGGGGAAGCTCTCACCACCACGATTATAAGCAGTAATACGAAAACTATATATACGGTCAGGCTCAAGCGTTACATCACAAGACGTACTATTACCGATACGCCGACCATTATCCCACCCAAGACTATCGGTACGCATGTAAAGGATATATCCGTCAGGGCAGGCCGTAGGTTCTTGAACATCCTCAACAGGAAGCCACGACAGACGTACCTTGCGATCACCAGCAAAATCTACCGCAAAAGATTGTACCGGTAACGGTTGCACCACACTACGCTCACCGTGCATCTCTGCCGTATAATGAAGTATACCTTTATATATAGCCCGTGAGGCTATAAACTTGAAATGAGGGTCATGTGCATAACGCATATCAGCGAAATTCTGATGCGACAACAACTCAATAATACATGATGGTATGTCAGGCAAGCGGGACTCACTATAGTTCCGATTCCACATGCTACGACGGGCAAAGGGAAGCGACACCTTTCCATCCACATCAGTATTCGCATTTTTGACACATTGCAGGTTAACATCGCGAGTTATATATGTTTGTACAATATCGGTGAGATCACGCGAAGCATAGCGTGACAGTTTTCCATTGGCCAAACGACCATTGTTATAATCTGTGGTGTAAATACCTAAAGTGCCAACGGTTGTATCATCCTCACGAATTCCAGCATCTGTATGTAACCCAAGAGAGAGTTCGATGGGAACACCTAGCCCAACGCTATCAGGACAGTAGACAGATCCTCCCAATAGATAATTAGTTGCGTAGGAGCGACTATTGATATCTTCAGCATAGTCTCTCTCACCATTATAACAAGCATATCTCTCAACAGGAAATCCAGCCCATTGTGTATGATAGCGTGCCCCTTCATAATAACGAGGTAGAGCACTGATTTTCAATGTGTCTGTAACAGAGCGATTGACCAGCGCACTACCACCGCCAAAACGCACAGCATCGGCGCTGACCACACCATCATGAGTACTCTTGTTAGTTAAAACGACCATTTGATTGTCATGCTGGCCTTGCTCAAATTCAAAAGTGCCCAAGTACACCCATGTTCCACCACCCATTTGCTGGTTAACCACAACTCTTGTTGTTCCTCCAGCATGAAATACCAGATACTCTGCATCAGGAACACTTGAAGGAGAAGTCTGATAAGTGACGTATACAGCGTAACTACCATCTTCCGGAATTGATGGAATCCAAAGTGCAGCACCTTTCCTGCTCTTATCATGATTATAGGTATGCATGATGCGGCTAGTACCTCTCTGAAAGGGATTCTCACCATGCTTTAGTGCTTTATCAGGTATAGCAAATCCAACTGTTCCATCTCCCCATCGTGTCTTACGATACTTTTCTTCGACATAAAGGCCACAATCACTTTCGCTAATATCATTGTCAACAACAATGTCGTAAGGTTGGCGATCACGTTCACGTGCGCTGAACACCACCGCACCAGCATTCTCCAACATCGGAGTTAGATAAGAAAGAACAATGGACTGGGAAAGCAAGTCCTCACGAGTACAAAAGAGGGATGGCCGTTGCCATTTCCAACGATTCTCGTCATTCTTAAAGTACTTTCCATGACTAGGAGTAATGGCTAAATGCCTCCCCTGCAATCCATCGCTGATAGTATATGGGCGTGACATATTTACTACCCACGGATTATTTTGATGCTCTATATTACCCCAAAGACGAGTATCATCCTTTACCTTACGATAAATATTAGGTATAAGATCATCAATACTCTTATCGCCAACAAGCACTGTGATATCGTAATAATTAACGGGGCCCGGTAATTTCTTACGTATATCAGCATATATACGCTCTGTAAGCTGAGGACGAAAAGGCTGATAGCCAAAATTGGCATTAGCATGAATGGAGAGTGTTCTTTTTTGCGGATTGAGCTGAAACCGCACCAATTTGCAAGAGCCTATTTCAACCTCCGTTGATTGATAGGTTCGAAAGTACTCTTTCAGCCGCTTTTCCACAGTTTTACGTTGCGACTGTGCCGGCAAAGCCATAGAGAAGCAACACAAAAGGCCTAAAAATAGATATTTTCTTATTGCAACAGTCATGTTACAAAGATACGAAAAACGATTGCCACCTCAAAAAGCAAGCAATTAAATTTTAATAATTAACATAGCCTTACTAATCTTAATAAAAAAATGCCACTTCAAGCTATCACTAAAGCAATGAAATGGCATTTTTTACTTTTCAAGACGCTACTTTGTTTCTACCTCTTCCTGCATGTCTATCTCATTGCCTTGAGCATCGTAGAATGTGTAGGCTAATAACGGTAGACTTTGGTTGGGGGTGATGCGTATGCCGAAGCCATATTTCATCCTCCAACGCGTCTTCATGGAGATGACCCCTTGGTTGACATAGGCTGCAACATAGGGGTGGATGTGTAGGTTGAACTTACTAATCTTCAACTTATTTACAAGGTAATCGATCTTGCTCTCCAGCGTGTCTGTGAATAGTATGGAAGCCTTGATGGTACCTTTGCCGAAACATACGGGGCAGGTCTCCTCAACGGCAACATCCATTGCAGGACGTACTCGCTGACGAGTAATCTGCATAAGACCGAACTTGCTGAGAGGAAGGATATTGTGCTTGGCACGGTCACGCGCCATGTTCTGACACATGCGCTCATATAGTTTCTGGCGGTTCTCGACACTGTCCATATCGATAAAGTCGACCACGATGATACCACCCATATCGCGCAAGCGGAACTGGCGGGCCAGTTCATCTGCTGCGCCAAGGTTCACGTCGATGGCATTCTCCTCCTGGTTGGTGTTTCCTCTTGAACGGTTACCGCTGTTGACGTCAACTACATGGAGAGCTTCCGTATGCTCTATGACCATGTAGGCTCCTCCTTTGTAGGGTACGATACGGCCAAACGACGACTTTATCTGTTTGGTGATGCCGAAGTTGTCGAATATAGGCAGGGTGCCCGTATAGTGTTTTACGACGTGTGCTCTGTCAGGAGCAATCAAGGCAACATAGTTGCGTATCTCGTCATATACGGCATTGTCGTTAATGTATATGGCTTCGTAGGAGGGGCTGAATAGGTCGCGCAACATGGCAACGGCACGGCTGTTTTCTTCGTAAATGAGCACTGGGGGCTTCTCAGCCTTCTGCACTTTGGCGATAGCCTCGTCCCACTGCTTGACTAGGATTTTGAGTTCGGCATCAAGTTCTGCTACGCGCTTGCCTTCGGCTACGGTGCGTACGATGACACCGAAGTTCTTGGGTTTGATGCTTTGTATGAGTTGCTTGAGTCGTGCCCGTTCCTCTGCCGACTTGATCTTTGACGATACGGAAACCTTATCGGAGAATGGAGTGAGTACCAAGAAACGGCCGGCAAAAGAGAGATCGGCTGTCAGTCTTGGTCCTTTTGTCGATATAGGTTCTTTGACCACCTGCACCATGATTTCCTGACCAGTTTGCAGGTAGTCCGAGATGCTTCCCTCTTTAGGGAGCTCGGGCTGTCCTGTGGCTTTGGAGTAGGGGGCAAGTTTTTTCTTGTCGCTGATTACCTGTTTCACATACTTGTGATAGCAATTATAATGGCTACCCAAGTCCTGATAGTGAAGAAAAGCTTCCTTAGCTGAACCTACATCAACAAAGCATGCATTCAGGCCGGGCATGATCTTCTTTACCCGTCCCAAGTACATGTTGCCCACAGAGAACGACGCTTCGCGTCCCTCTCGCTGATACTCCATCAGCACCTTGTCTTCGGTAAGGGCGATGGTGATCTCTTGGGGCTGTACATCGATGAATAATTCGGTTGTCACTTTTCTTGGGTTCTAGTTAGTAAATGAATACTTTACAAAATACGACAAAGAACAAACTCAAAATCGTATTCTACAATCTGATGTTTGTTCCTTGTCTGTCAGCAAACTGAATCAGAGCTTACTTGCTCTTGTGTCTGTTCTTTCTCAGTCTTTTCTTTCTCTTGTGAGTCGCCATTTTATGACGCTTATGCTTCTTTCCGTTTGGCATAGTAGGGAAAATTTTATTGATTAATACTCTTTTATTTCTTTACTTCAACTGCAAAAGACTTTGCAGGCTTGAAAGCGGGGATATTATGCTCGGGAACAACGATAGTGGTGTTCTTAGAAATGTTGCGGGCAGTCTTCTGAGCTCTCTTCTTCAAAATGAAGCTACCGAATCCACGCAAGTATACGTTCTCCTCGTTAATCAACGACTCCTTAACTACTTCCATGAATGCCTCAACACACTTCAAGGCATCTGCCTTGTCTACACCAGTCTTCTTGTTAATTTCGTTAACAACCTCAGATTTTGTCATTTTCGTAAATTTTTATGTTTTACAATTAGTTCGTTTCAATTTCGGAATGCAAATATAGGGCTTTTCTCGTTTCAAAAAAAATATATTGACTTATTTTTTTCGTAAATGGCTCACTTTGTTTGTTCTGTCTCTTCTTTTTGCCTAAATTTGTCATACAATTGAATGTTGGAATTAAAAATGGATGATATTTGCAAACTCCTTTTTGCGTGGTATGATAAACATAAGCGTGAGCTTCCGTGGCGTTCCACACGCGTACCTTATTATATATGGATATCCGAAGTCATATTACAGCAGACTCGTGTCGCCCAAGGGCATGACTACTTTGTTCGGTTCATTGAGCGATTTCCCACAGTAGAGGCTTTGGCTGCAGCTTCTGAGGATGAGGTGATGCGTATTTGGCAAGGACTTGGCTACTACTCGCGAGCTCGCAATCTTCATGCAGCAGCCAAGCAGATTGTAGATATGGGCGGATTTCCCAAGACATATGATGTCATACGCCAACTCAAGGGAGTGGGTGACTATACTGCTGCTGCCATTGCTTCGTTCGCGTTTGATGAACCCAAGGCTGCCGTCGATGGCAATGTGTGCCGTGTTTGGTCCCGTGTGTTTGGCATAGAGGCACCCATTGATTCGGTGCAAGGCAAACGGATGATAACTGAGATCGCTCAGACACTGCTTCCCGTAGCTCAAGCAGCCAAGTACAATCAAGCTGTTATGGAATTTGGAGCGCTACAGTGTACCCCACATTCTCCGAACTGTGCAGAATGCCCTTTGGCGGACAAGTGCGTGGCCTTAGCCAAACAAATGGTTGGCGTGCTTCCTGCGAAGTCGCATAAAACGAAGGTCGTACCCCGCTATTTGAATTATCTCTATATACACACATCAGACGGACTTCTCCTTCACAAGCGGACAGGAAGTGATATTTGGCAGAATATGTACGAACTACCACTGATAGAGACGGATGAGGCAAAAGATGCCGATGCACTTTTCCTCCATCCAGAGTTTCAAACTTGGCTAAAGGGTATTCCTTCATATGTATATAAGGGAGCAAGCGGAGTCATCAAGCATATATTATCACATCGAGTATTGTATACCGTATTCTACGAACTGGAGGTACAAGAGACACAATCTCGCCCTACAGGTTTTATCATGGTACCTTTTACAGAACTTAACCGTTACGCTCTTCCTCGCCTCATAGAACGCTATCTGGAGGAAAAAAGTGAATAATCATGCTTTTTATTTAAAAAGATTTTTTTAATTTTGGCATCTAAACAAATATCAACATTCCTATGTCAGTAAACAAAGTAATTCTTATTGGAAATGTCGGCCGCGAGCCCAATGTACGCTATATCGACCGTGATGTTGCTGTAGCCAGTCTATCACTAGCAACTTCAGACCGGGCATACACCCTACCGAATGGGACCCAGGTACCAGAACGTACCGAATGGCACAATCTCGTTTTCTGGCGTGGCTTGGCCCAGACTGTGGAGAAGTACGTACACAAGGGCGACAAATTATATATTGAAGGTAGTATCCATAGCCGGTCGTATGATGACCAGAATGGTGTGCGCCGTACGGTCGTAGAGATATATGTCGACAACATGGAGATGCTTTCACGCTCGCAACAAGGCGCCACGTCGTCTACAGCAGCTCCATCTACACAACCTTCTACTACGACATCACCGGAACAGTCCCCATTCTAAAGTCAATAATGGTTCATGCCTGTTTATTCCCATCACACTTTTGAGGATGGCGGCATTGCAATATGGCGTATCGAAGAAAACTCCGATACACTATATGCTATGCTAGACACTTCACGTTACAATAGCACATTGAAAAGCATTAGCCACGAAGCACGCCGAGCTGAATGGCTTGCCGTACGTGTACTTATAACCGAGGTGTTAGGTAATGATAAAGAAATCGCCTATCTTCCTTCGGGGCGGCCATACCTTGTTGATGGAAGCTACCACATTAGCATCTCACACACGAAGGGGTATGCTGCTATAGCTTATCACCGTATCCGGTCTATTGGAATTGACATAGAACACATATCCCCTCGTGTAAACCGCATAGCACATCGGTTTACTCACCCCGATGAAGCAGCATTCATCGACATACATGATACAGAAAGACAACTGATGTATCACCTCGTCAACTGGTCAGCCAAGGAAGCCTTGTACAAACTAATTGACGACCCTACTGCAGCAGATTTCCACGAGGTATTCCGAATATCGCCCTACACCTTGGCACAACAAGGTATACTGGCAGCATCGTTTACCACCAAAAATACACTGCATACAATCTTCTACAAACTACACACCGAGTTTGTATGCACTTGGGTACTTTCTATTGAAGATTAAACAATCGCCACACGCTGGCCTAAGATACAATATAGAAAAATACGAGAGAGTTATTAATAACTATCTCACTCTTCCCTACCCTCCTTTTTCACCTTTCTGCGAACGCGAGGAACAGTCATTCTAGGAGATTTTTCTCTCAAAGCATTCATAACACCATCGACAAGGAACTGCAAGGTATAACCATCGTACTTAATTTTGGTATCATCGGGAAAAGTAATCTTAAACTTAGACTCTACAGCAGTCACCACATTGACAATATCCATGGAATCCGCGTTCAAATCGTTCACCAAATTCGTTTCCCTAGTTATAGTTTCCGGATCAACAGTAACTTCCTTAGCTATGAATCCTTTAATTATCTTCTCGACGGTTTTCTCGCGCATCATACCTATAACGTTTCGTTGTATTTTTATTTATTTACAAAGATACAACAAGGTTTTCATATCTTATGTTCTTTGCAGGATAATTTTTACTTAATTTAAGAAATACATTCACACACAACAACTCAATCCGTCTATTTGTGGGTCATTATATCTACTACCATACGATTGGTTTCCTGCATAGCTTCCCTACCGATACTTGTCAGATTATGTATACTGCGATCCACATCCTCATCGATGATTCCCTCCACACTGCTCACTGCACTATTCTGCATAGCAAGCATAGCTGATAGCATTGCCGTACCGACTCCGCTAGACAGTTTAAGCGAGCATCCAGGTTTAGCGCCATCACAGATCATACCGGTCAGATTGGCAATCATATTCTTCACTGCAAAGCAAATCTGTCCAAACGAGCCACCCATCATGTACGTTATGGCACAACACGATCCTGTGGAAGCAACAATACATCCGCAAAGAGCCGAGAGGCGTCCTAGGCTCTGCTTGATATAAATAGCAGTCAAATTACTCAACGCAACGGCACGCACAAAAGTCTCATGCTCCACCTTATGGTCACGAGCATAGACAGCCACAGGAACCGTTGCAGCAATACCCTGATTTCCACTACCGGAATTGGACATCACCTGTATGGGAGCTCCCGACATACGAGCGTCACAAGCCGCACAAGTATAAGCCATTATATGCGTAAGCGTACCATCGCCCACCACAGCACGATTAGTGCCTTCAGTAAGCATATTCCCTACCCGATGGCCATAATTCGCATCCAGTGAAAGTTCTGCCGCTGCCATATTCATCTTGGCTGACTCCTCAATAAAAGCAATATCTTCGATGGGCACTTCCGTTATAAAGTCGTATATACGACGTAGAGTAAGCGAGGTCACTGAATTGGAGGTATCAGTTTCATTGGCTCCCGTAGCCGTTGTATTTACACACTCCATACCCTCTTCCACAAATCGCGTATGTTCGCCACATATAATAGCAGTTTCAGAGCGTTCCACAAGATATGCACATACCTTTATATATAGTCCATCAGGAGCATCCTCCTTCAAACGAATATTTATACGCCCCTCATCGATATATTGCTTGCCACGTTCTACAGCCTCAGGAGTCACATCCTTGAGCACCTCCAGTTTATAGTTGCTCTTGCCTACCATCATACCCAAAGCTATAGCAATAGGCAATCCAATCATACCTGTACCAGGTATGCCTACCCCCATCGCATTCTTCAGGACATTCATACTAAGTTCTACCTCTACTCGTTCGGGTAACGAGCCCAATTTCTCGGCTGCACGAGCAGCACACAAAGCCACAGCTACCGGCTCTGTACATCCTATCGCGGGCACCACCTCGTGCTGCATCAGCGATATCATCTGTTGACGTTCTTCTCTGCTTAGCATATATTACGAACTTTATATGCAAAGATACAAACAAACAATCGAAAAAACACGAAATTTACTTCAATATTTTTTCACAGCGAGTTAAAGTATTTTCGAGGTACCCCGAAGACACTACAAACGACGGAATAAAAATGGTTACAAGCAATAAAATCAAAGAATATCCTCAAAAATACATATTCGACATCAGCATACATAATCCCCACCAGACCTGTTGTCTACAAAGATTCTGAAAAAAAGTGAACATACCTCCATATTAATCAAAGGAAAATATTAACTTCGCGGATGAATGATAAAGGGTGAAAGATGAAAGGCCATTCAACACAGAATCACTATCATTAAACATTCAACAAAACAAAAAAATATGGCAAAAGAAAAAATTGCATACGTGTGTACGGAGTGTGGATACGACTCGCCGAAATGGATGGGGCGGTGTCCGTCGTGCGGCACATGGAACTCGATGAAGGAACAAGTGGTGCGCCCTGCCGTGGTGGACCGACGTGCGGCACCGGGATTTACCTTCGAGAAGGCGCGTCCGCTGACTCTCGCAGAGATAGCGACAGGCGAGGAGCCGCGCATCGACATGCACGACGAGGAGCTGAACCGCGTGCTGGGTGGCGGACTGGTGCCGGGATCGCTAGTGCTGCTGGGTGGAGAGCCGGGCATAGGCAAGAGCACGCTGGTGCTACAGACGATCCTGCGCATGCCCGAACAGCGGGTGCTATACGTGTCGGGCGAGGAAAGCGCACGGCAGCTGAAGCTGCGGGCCGACCGCATACAGCATGGCGACAACAACTGCCTCATCGTATGCGAGACCTCGCTGGAGAAGATATACGGACATATCAAGGAGACGAAGCCGGACATCATCGTCATTGACTCGATACAGACCATCAGCACAGAGACAGCGGAGTCGTCGCCGGGAAGCATCGTACAGATACGCGAGTGTGCTGCTTCGCTGCTGAAGTTCGTGAAGGAGAGCAACATCCCTGCCCTGCTCATCGGACATATCAACAAGGAGGGTAGCATAGCGGGACCAAAGATACTGGAGCATATCGTGGACTGTGTACTCCAATTCGAAGGTGACCAGCACTATATGTACCGCATACTACGCGGCATCAAGAACCGCTTCGGGAGCACGGCGGAGCTGGGTATCTACGAGATGCGGGGTGATGGGCTGCGCCAGGTGAGCAATCCCTCGGAGCTGTTGCTCACCGACCGCCACGAGGGGATGAGCGGCATCGCCATAGCTTCGGCCATAGAGGGCATACGTCCCTTCCTCATAGAGACGCAGGCGTTGGTGAGCACGGCGGCCTATGGCACGCCACAGCGCTCGGCAACGGGATTTGACCTGCGAAGGATGAACATGCTGCTGGCGGTGCTGGAGAAACGCGTGGGATTCAAGCTGGCACAGAAGGATGTGTTCCTGAACATCGCCGGCGGACTGCGCGTGAACGACCCAGCGATAGACCTCAGCGTCATCAGTGCCATCCTGTCGAGCAACATGGATACGGAGATAGAACCCACGGTGTGCATGGCTGGCGAGGTGGGCCTCTCGGGTGAGATACGCCCCGTGAGCCGCATAGAGCAGCGCATAGCAGAGGCCGAAAAACTGGGATTCAAGCAAATCATCATACCCAAGCATAACATGCAGGGACTGGACACGAAGCGATTCTCCATTGAGATATGCCCGGTGCGTAAGGTAGAGGAGGCGTTCCGCTTGCTTTTCGGGTGATGATGAATGGTGAAGGGTGAATGGTGAAAGGCTTAACATTAAACCACCACTATCATTAAGCATTCAACATTAAACGTTCAACACGAAATTCTAAACTCTAAACACCAAAAAAGCAGACTTCATCGACCGTTGACTGTTGACCGTTGACTGTTGACCATAAAAGAAATAAAAAGATATGATTCAAGAACTACAACTACGGATTCTGCCCGAACAGGCAGCCAACGAACAGAGTATAAAACAGTATGTGGCACGCGAGAAGGGACTGGACGTGCGGACCATACAGGCGGTGCGCACACTGAAGCGCAGCATCGATGCACGGCAGCGTACGATATACGTGAACCTCACCGTGCGCCTGTACGTCAACGAGTTGCCTACCGACGGCGAATACACCGAGACCTATTATCCGATGGTGGACGACGGCCCTGAGGTAATCGTGGTAGGCGCAGGACCGGGAGGACTATTTGCTGCCTTGCGCCTCATTGAACTAGGATGCCGCCCCATCGTGGTGGAACGCGGCAAGGACGTGCATACACGCAAGCGCGACATCGCACGCATATCGCGCGAACATACCGTAGACCCCGAGAGCAACTACAGCTTCGGCGAAGGGGGCGCAGGGGCCTACTCGGACGGCAAGCTATATACACGCAGCAAGAAACGCGGCAGCGTGGAAAAAATTCTCAACGTGTTCTGCCAGCATGGCGCATCGACAACCATACTGAGCGATGCCCACCCACACATCGGCACGGACAAGCTGCCCCGCGTGATTGAAAACATGCGCGAGACCATACGCCGCTGTGGCGGTGAGGTGCACTTTGAGACACGCATGGACCGCCTCATCGTAGAGAACAACCACGTGATAGGTATCGAGACCAGCACGGGGCGCACGTTCCGCGGTCCCGTCATCTTGGCCACCGGCCACTCGGCACGCGACGTGTACCGGCACCTATGCGCATCGGGCATCGACATTGAGGCGAAGGGCATAGCCGTAGGCGTACGTCTGGAACATCCGGCCGAGCTCATCGACCAGATACAATACCATAACAGGAACGGACGCGGACGCTATCTGCCTGCCGCCGAGTACAGCTTCGTCACACAAGTAGACGTGCGCGGCGTATACAGCTTCTGCATGTGCCCCGGAGGTGCCGTGGTGCCTGCAGCCAGCGGCCCCGAGCAGATTGTGGTGAACGGCATGTCGGCCTCGCACCGCAACTCACGCTGGAGCAACTCGGGCATGGTGGTGGAGATCAGGCCGGAAGATATACCTTTCGTTGACAACGGACAACGGACAACGGACAACAGTATGTTCCATGAAGAGGATCAGAATTCAGAATTCAAAATTCAGAACTCTTTAAAGATGCTCCATTTCCAGGAAGAACTGGAGCGGCAGTGCTGGATGCAGGGCAACCGAAGACAGACGGCACCGGCACAACGCATGGTGGACTTCACGCGCAAGAAGTTGTCGTATGACCTGCCCACCTCATCGTACTCGCCAGGGCTCATCTCCTCGCCCCTACACTTCTGGATGCCGGAGTTTATCAGCAGCCGCCTGCAACGCGGCTTCGAGCACTTCGGGCGCACCTCACGCGGATTCCTTACCAACGAGGCCACGGTGATAGGCGTAGAGACACGCACCTCGGCCCCCGTGCGCATCATACGCGACAGAGAGACCCTACAGCACGTCACCGTGAGCGGACTCTTCCCCTGTGGCGAAGGGGCTGGCTATGCCGGTGGCATCGTATCGGCAGCCATCGACGGCGAGCGGTGTGCCGAAGCGGCGGCAGCGTTTGTTAAATGACAACGGACAACAGGCAACAGACGTTCAACACTAAACTCTAAACCCTAAACAGTTTCTTGCTTATTCGCTCGCTTATTTGTACCTTTGCACAAGAATTCAATACGATACATTAAAACGATAAATTATAAAACAATGGCAAAAACGAAGAAGTATGCATGGAGCTTTGAGAATATCGGTGGCTCTACACGCGTAAAAATCACGACAGGAGCAGACATTGCTCATCTAGATGAATTGGATCCTAAGATGTGGACAGTACTATCATGCCCTACCACAGGATTAGAAATCGACGAGAAAAGTCTAAAGTACATTGACACTGATGGAGACCACAAAATCCGCGTCAATGATGTTGTGGCTACTTCCAAGTGGGCAACATCAGTCATCAAGAATGCCGACCTACTGCTCAAGGGTGACGACCACATCGACATAGAACAGCTAAATCAAGAGGATGCCAACGGCAAGAAGTTATACAACTCGGCCAAACAGATTCTAGCCAACCTCAGCAAAGAGAGCACCGTGATATCACTGGCCGACACAGCAGACATTGCAGCCATATTTGCCAAGACACGTTTCAATGGCGATGGTGTCATCACCGAGCTAACCACCAGTGATTTGGATGAGAAGGCAGCGATAGTTGCAGCTATCTCCACAATAGGTGGTGTGGCCGACCGTAGCGGTGAAAACGGTGTAAATGCTGAGATTGTAGAAAAATTCTACCAAGCATTAGCAGACTACACAGCTTGGGAAGCTGCTGCTGTTGAATCCCCCTACGGTGCCGATACCGATAAAGCCATAGAACTCTACAGTGCCCTTGACACTAAAGTAAAGGATTACTTTGTACGTGCCAAGCTTGCCTCTTTCTCTCCTGAAAGCACAGCAAAGCTTGATGTCCAGACAGCACTTATTGAGGCTATCAGTGCAGACAATCTGACAGGAAAAACTGAAGAGATAGCCGCCTATCCTATTGCCCGCATCACCAACAAGGTTGAGTTGGACATCAACGGTCCCATCAACCCTGCATGGGCAGCACAGTTCAACGCTCTCATTGCTATCGTGAAGCCTACAGAGAAAGTATTAACCGAAGCATCATGGGCAACAATTGGTGCCACCCTTACAGCATATAATGCATGGAAATCAGCCAAGAGGGGGGGCGAAGTAGAAGCTCTTGGAAGCGATACTATAAAGAAACTGCTTACCGATGACAAGAAACAAGCGCTACTTGGTCTTATTGCACAAGACAATGCACTTAAGGAGGAAGCCGAAAGCATAGAGATGGTGGACAAGTTCCTTCACATATATCGTGATTTATATCGCCTGCTACGCAACTTCGTTACATTGCACGACTTCTATAGCAAGAACAAAGAAGTGAATGCCATGTTCCAGAACGGACGACTCATCATCGACCAGCGTGAATGCCGCCTCTGCATGAAGGTTGCCGATATGGCAAAACACAACAGTTCCGCAGCTACCAGCGGCATGTATCTCGTATATTGCGATTGCACCACCCCCATCAAACCAGGAAAGCTAGCCATCGTAGCTGCCGTTACCGTAGGCGACATTGGCGACCTTATAGTAGGCAAAAACGCCATCTATTACGACACCGAGGGGATAGTATGGGATGCTGTGATTACCAAGATTATAGAAAATCCTATCAGTGTAGGACAAGCCTTCTGGTCGCCCTACCGCCGCATGGCCACTACCATAGAGAACCTCATCAGCAAAAATGCTGCCGATAAGGATGCTGCTATGATGAAGGACATTAACGCTAAGATTACAGCTGCCCCTGCAGCTGCCACAGCAGCCCAAGCAAGTGATGCCGCCAAAGCGCCAGCACAACCTTTCGACATTGGCAAGTTTGCTGGTATCTTTGCAGCCTTAGGTATGGCCGTCGGCATGATTGGCACTGCACTAACATCCATTTTCAAAGGTATATTTGCTCTCAAGTGGTGGCAGCTGATTGCTGCTTTTGTTGGCATCATGCTTGTTATTTCAGGCCCTGCAATGGTAATGGCATGGCTGAAGTTGCGTCGCCGCAACATTGCTCCGCTTCTCAACGCAAACGGATGGGCCGTGAATGCCTCTTCCAAGATAAGTATCCCCTTCGGCGAGACACTGACCGACATTGCCAAGTTTCCCAAACTGAAACTCAAAGATCCCTACAAACGCAAAGGACTTCCTACTTGGCAGAAATGGAGCATCGCATTAGGTTCAGTAGCCGTAGTGGTTGTTGTACTGTGGTTAGTAAACCTTTTAGCATGGGCCAAGCTACCCTCTCCCCTTCCCTTCTTTAACAAAGCAAAGGTTGAGGTAGTAGAAACCGTAGAGGCCAGCGAAACAGTAGAAGTTGCTGAGACCGCAGTTACTGACAGTATTGCTTCATAACAATCATATTCCTTAATATAAAAAAACGCCCTTCGAAGGGCGTTTTTTTATACGACACTATCAGTTCGTGAAGGTCAACCCATCCGGGCCTGCATCAACCACAATCTCGCGCGAGCGGTCAATCTCCATACCCAGTATCTTGGTGGATAGCACGTTGAGCAATAGATTCTGTATGGCTCGCTTCACGGGGCGTGCGCCAAACTCGGGGTCGTAGCCTTCGTTGGCAATGTAGTCCACCGCTTTCTCTGTAAGGCGCAGGCGGATGTCGTTGGCAGCCAGCATACGGCATACGTTGTTGATCTGCAGGCGCACCACCTGAGCTATCTCCTCACGGTTGAGCGGGAGGAACATGATGGTCTCGTCGATACGGTTGAGGAACTCGGGCTTGATGGTTTGCTTCAAAAGCTCCATCACCTGCTTGCGGGTATTCTCAATCAGTTCTTCCCGGTTAGCATCAGTCAAGGTGGTGAACTGTTGTTGGATATACGCACTTCCGAGGTTCGACGTCATGATGATGATGGTATTCTTGAAGTTTACCGTACGACCCTTGTTGTCGGTGAGGCGGCCATCGTCGAGCACTTGCAGGAGGATGTTGAACACGTCGGGGTGAGCCTTCTCGATCTCGTCGAAGAGCACTACAGAGTAGGGCTTGCGGGGTACCGCCTCGGTGAGTTGTCCGCCCTCATCATAACCGATGTAGCCCGGAGGCGCACCAATGAGTCGGGTCACGGAGAACTTCTCCTGATACTCGCTCATGTCGATGCGGGTCATCAAGCGTTCATCGTTGAAGAGGTAGTCGGCCAGGGCACGCGCCAGCTCGGTCTTACCCACACCTGTAGTGCCGAGGAAGATGAACGAACCGATGGGACGCTTGGGGTCCTGCATGCCGGCACGGCTTCGGCGCACGGCATTGGCTACGGCCGATATAGCTTCGTCCTGCCCGATGACACGGCGGTGAAGTTCCTCTTCGAGATGGAGCAGCTTGTGGCGCTCGCTCTCGAGCATCTTGCTCACGGGGATGCCTGTCCAGCGGCTCACCACATCGGCAATGTCATCGGCCGTGACCTCCTCTTTGATGAGGGCACCATCGCCCTGCTTGTCGTGAAGTTGCTGCTGCGTAGCGGCAATCTGTGCTTCCACCTCTTTGAGACGGCCATAGCGTATCTCGGCCACACGACCATAGTTACCCTCGCGCTCAGCGCGGTCGGCCTCTACCTTGAGTTGCTCCACGAGTTGCTTCTTCTGCTGTATCTCGTCAATGAGGCGCTTCTCGGCCTGCCACTTTTCGGAGAGTACCTTCTCCTCGGCACGCAGCTTCTCAATCTCCTCTTTCAACTGAGCAAGTTTGGCCTCGTCTTTTTCGCGCTTGATGGCCTCGCGCTCAATCTCCAATTGCTTGAGGTGACGGGTAATCTCGTCCAGTTCCTCAGGCACCGAGTCGCGCTCCATACGCAACTTGGCTGCAGCCTCGTCCATGAGGTCAATGGCCTTGTCTGGGAGAAAACGCTCTGTGATGTAACGGCTCGAGAGCTCCACGGCGGCTACGATGGCCTCGTCCTTGATACGCACCTTATGGTGGTTCTCGTAGCGCTCCTTGAGTCCGCGAAGGATAGAGATTGAGCTGGCTTCATCCGGCTCGTCCACCATCACCGTTTGGAAACGGCGTTCCAAAGCCTTGTCTTTTTCGAAATACTTCTGGTATTCGTCTAGGGTGGTAGCACCTATACTACGGAGTTCACCACGAGCCAAGGCAGGCTTCAGGATGTTGGCGGCATCCATCGCACCTTCACCCTTGCCGGCACCTACAAGTGTATGGATTTCGTCGATGAAGAGGATGATGTTTCCGTCCGACTTGGTCACTTCGTTGATGACCGACTTCAGTCGTTCTTCGAATTCACCCTTGTACTTGGCACCGGCCACGAGGGCACCCATGTCGAGCGAGAAGAGTTGCTTGTTCTTCAAGTTCTCCGGCACGTCACCACGGAGGATTCTTTGGGCAAGACCTTCTACAATGGCCGTCTTACCCGTACCTGGTTCACCGATCAGGATCGGATTGTTCTTGGTACGACGACTCAGAATCTGAAGTACCCGACGGATTTCTTCATCACGTCCGATAACCGGATCTAATTTGCC
>JAZNYG010000072.1:0-13130 GCA_045594245.1 Bacteroidaceae bacterium | reverse complement strand
GTATACCGTAATCATCCGCGGCACCGACTGGCACGTACAGTTGCCCGATGGCGCCACTGCACCTATCGACCGCAACGACTTCAGTTTCACCTACGAGGGCAAACACGTAACCTTCGACTACGCCTACATCACCATCCATGGCACTCCGGGCGAGAACGGACTGCTGGGTAGCTATTTCGAGCTTATCCGCATGCCTTACTCCACCTGTCCGCCCCTTATCTCGGCCATGACATTCAACAAGTTCGTGCTCAACCAGTACCTGCGTAGCCTTGGCGTGCGCGTGGCCGAGTCGCTCACCCTACGCCGTCAGGATGTCATCACCGTGGACGATGTGGTGAAAGCCGTAGGCCTGCCCTGTTTCGTGAAACCTACCTGTGGAGGCTCCAGCTGCGCCACCACCAAGGTGAAGACTCCCGAGGAGCTGCTCCCCGCCGTGGAGGCCGCCTTCGGTGAGGCCGACGAGGTGATGATAGAGGCCTTCATGCAGGGCACCGAGATTACTTGCGGATGCTACAAGACCCGCACGAAGAGCGTTGTGTTCCCCATCACCGAGGTGGTGGCGAAGAACGAGTTTTTTGACTACGATGCCAAATACAACGGTCAGGTGGAGGAGATTACCCCTGCCCGCATCGACGAGAGTATTGCCGAGCGCGTACGTACGCTCACCTCGCTGCTCTACGACATCCTGCGCTGCCACGGCATCATCCGCATCGACTACATCATCACCGAGGGCAACAAGCTCAACCTGCTGGAGATAAACACCACACCGGGCATGACAGCCACCAGCTTCATCCCCCAGCAGGTGCGTGCCGCAGGGCTCGACATCAAGGAGGTGCTCACGGAGATTATCGAGGAGAGCTTTGCGTAATAGACCATTTAAACAAAGGTGAGTATTGCTCAACCCATTGTGTGCTATTGGCAAACGACAGGTTTGAGCTTGCTGCATTTAGTCAGATCCGAAGGCATGATGTATTCACCTCTCATCCCAGGGAGGAATATGCTGGTTCGTCGGCCTTCGCTTATAGATATTCCAACCTGGGCGTAGACGTACTCAATTAGTTCTGTGCAATAGAATGCTGTGTCATCTTCAAGGTTGTAGGCATGGTCGAAGGGTATCTGCTGCTCGCTCAGCTGTAATGCATGTATGGCGGCTATCGCTTTCAGTGAATCGCTGATGTCTAAGCGGTACAGACCGAGATTTGCATTGGGGTATTTCCTGATAAAACTGTTTACATTTTCGCACTTCACTCGGTCGATGTCGCCATCGAAATCGGGTTCGTGAGGTACGGCATGAACAATGTATAGGCTGCTGTCCTTGGTGATTATGATGCCCACGTGTGAGTATAGTCCTTCGCTGTCGGCTCTCGTCACTACATGTCCCACGAAGCCCGTGCCGCGTCGGAAAAGCAAATCACCATCCTTCATGGCGGCTAATAGACTATTGGTCTCATATTGTAATGTAGCATGCGGTTTTGCGCAGCCAATTATCAGCCAAGATGGAAAGAGGAAAACGCAAAGGATATGCGCCATTTTGGGAAGTCTGTGCATAGAAAGATTGTAAGAACCAAAAAGGGCCTATCCACCGACGGTTGGAAAGACCCTTTTTTGAAGTGCTATAGACATTACTTGTTCATGGCTAGTTTCCACTGACCGTCATCAAGCTTCATGTTGGCCTTCTCGGTCTCTTCTGAGCCATCACCATAAGTGATCTTGAGTTCTACAGTGGCTGACTGGCCGTCTTCTGCAACCGTCTCGTTTACTACTTCAACGTCTTTGACGCCACCCTTTGATTCAATCATAGGACCTGCTTTCTCTTTAAGTAATGAGGTAATCATCGCCTTGGCCTCCTCAATATCTTGGGCATTGTCACTGTCGTAGAAGATGTTCTCGGCTACACCTTCATAGTTACCATCTTTGACCATTTGGTACACCTTGACTGCTGCCTCTGAGGGGGTGGGGTTGCCTCCACATGATACCAAGAATACGGCTGCTACTAGAGCAAGAATTGATAACGCTTTTTTCATAAGCATAGAATTTTGAGAGTGAGTACTTGTGAGGTTTTGTATAATCAGCAAGTAACCACCTCGATAAGCTACCGCTGATGGATTTGAATTCCAGGACAAATGTAAGGACATTTCTTTATAATACAAACAATTACCTCGTTTTTTTATAAAAAAAGCATGCAAATAGGAAAAAACGCGATGCTGTGTGCTGAAAGTAGCGATAATTCAGCTGATTAGCTATACTTGATGTATATGACAGGGATGACTATATTTTCGTCTGCAAAAGTTCTCTTGACACGATAGGTGTATATCGTGATTTTCGTGTCTTTACCATACAATAAAGTATCACATGATGCGTTAATATAAATTAGTTAGACTATGAGAAAAATACGACACATTATCTTAGTTGTTGGAACATGGATTCTAGCGTTGACATCGGTCAGCGCACAGAGCGAGCTCACTGTGGACTGGAGCACCTATGCACAGGACACGGTGGTGCCGACATTCACTCACAGCATCGACCTGGGCTACGATCACGAAGGTCGTCAGTACAGTGCCTTTATCGAATATCCTGAGCTGGTGCCACTCACCGCTGCGGAGACGACACGCTTTCGCCTACCTGCCGAAGCTGGATTATCCGAATGGCCGGTGATGGAGTCCTATAAAGGCATCAGTGCTAAGCGCGCACAGCTGGACATCTCGTTCACTCCCATCATTTGGCGCGACGGGAAGTATCAGAAGATTGTGAGCTTTACACTTAAGGTGAAGAGCACCTCTCATGCGGCGGTGAAAGCATACACGAGCGCTTCTTCACATGGACAAGAAGAAGTGCTCCATTCTCAATTAAGCAAAGGTCGCTGGGTGAAGCTGCGCGTGGCGGAGAATGGTGTCCATATGCTTACTCATACTCACCTCAAGAACATGGGCTTCAATGACCCAAGCAAAGTTCGTCTCTTTGGATATGGTGGTCACCCACTTTCGGAGAGCAACCCCGACTTGTGGATTGACGACTTATGCGAAGTTCCTCTATGGCGTGGCGATGACCGCCTGCTTTTCTATGCCAATGGACCCGTGCAATGGACCTTGCAGAACGACGGCACTTTCATCCACACTCGCAATCCCTATTCGGACTATGGGTATTATTTCCTGACAGATGATGCGGAGGGTGAACCGGCGACATTCCCTTACGGAGAAGCGCCCACAACCATTGTCGCAGGAGTAGCAACCACGCCGGCTTATAGCTTGCACGAAGTGGATGATTATGCATGGTTTCATGGAGGCCGCCAGCTGGTAGAGAGCTACGACTATACAGGAGGCAACGTGAAACACTATTTCCTGAATGTAGCTGATATGGAATCATCAGTAAAGTCGACACTCGACGTATGCTTTACCCACAATGGCTCTACGACCTCTTCGGTAACGGTAGAGGTAGAGGAGGCTACTTTAGGAACGCTTACGCTTAGCCCTGTAGGCCGGCATAGCGAAGCATCGGCCACTACGCGCAGCTACTCCGCAGAAATGCAGCCCAACAATGCAGCCAGCGTGTCAGTGAGGCTCACTCACAACCGTGCGACCGGTGTTTCTGGCCGCCTTGATTACTTGCGCCTGAATTATACAAGTAAGATAGGACTGAACAAGCCCATCTATGCCACGAAGGACGGTGCTTATAGCTATGACATCGGACTTACAGGTAAGGACATCATCGTATGGCGTATCACCAACACCACAAAGATAGAACAGATTCCTTACGATAAGGGACATAAAACCTTCGCCGCCGATGGCAAACGCGGTGATGTGTATATTGCTTTTGACCCAGAGGCAACCTTCCCCATGCCCGAAATGGTAGGCGAGGTGGCTAATCAGAACCTGCATGCTACGGAGCCGATGGATTATATCATCATCGTACCTGCCAGCGGCAAACTCACCACACAGGCCGAACGCTTGGCTGAAGCACACCGTACACGTAGCGGACTACGCGTGAAGGTGGTGCGTGCTGATGAGGTATACAATGAGTTTTCTTCGGGAACTCCCGATGCCACAGCCTACCGTCGCTACTTGAAGATGCTGTACGACCGTGCCGAGACAATGGCAGATGCGCCCAAGTACCTGCTGCTCTTTGGTGATGCCGCTTGGGACAACCGTATGCTGTCATCGGCTTGGAAGGGTCAGTCGCCCGAGGATTATCTCTTGTGCTTCGAAGCCGTAAGTTCATTCAGCGCTACCTCCTCGTATGTAATGGAGGACTACTTCGGTCTGCTCGATGACGGTGAGGGCGGCCGTCTGCTCCACGACAAGGTGGATATCGGCGTAGGCCGCTTCCCTGTGACGACCGTATCGCAAGCCCGCGATGCTGTAGACAAGGTCATCGGCTACATGGACAATGCCGATGCCGGTGCGTGGAAAAACACTATCCTCATGCTGGGCGACGATGGAGACAACAACCAACATATGAGCGATGCCGAGCAGGTGGCACAGATGCTCGAAGGCAACTACCCTGACTATATGGTAAAGCGCATCTACTGGGATGCCTACCCCATGGAAGTCACTGCCACGGGACACAGCTACCCCACCGTGCGCAAGCGCCTGCTCGAACTCTTCAACGAAGGTGCCCTGATGGTCAACTACAGCGGCCATGGCAGCCCCGACGTGCTTTCCCACGAACTCGTCATCGGTAAGGCCGATATGGAGCAGCTCACCTCGCCTCGCTTGCCGGTATGGGTGACCGTGTCATGCGATATCACTCCGTTCGACAACTCCACGACCTCGTTCGGTGAATACGCTTTCCTCAACCCCAAGGGCGGTGCCATAGCCCTGATGACCTCTACGCGCACTACCTTCTCGGATCAGAACCGCCGCATCAACTACTTCTTCTCGAGGTACGTGTTTGCCCGCGATGACCAGAACCGTCGCTACCGTTTGGGCGATGCCATGCGTCTCACCAAATGTAATCTGATTACCACCACTTCCAATTCACTGCAGGATGTGAGCGAGAACAAGCTCAACTATGCCCTTATAGGCGACCCCGCCCTCATCATCGGGAACACCGACTACACGATGAACATTGATGAGATAAACGGCAAGCGCACCGACGATACAGAAGACATCGTGCTCAAGGCTGGTGCCCGCGTCACCGTGAAGGGGCATGTGGCCACCCTCAGCGGTTTGCCCGCGACGGACTTCTCCGGAGTGATGCACGCTACCGTATTTGACAACATCGAGACCATTACCTGCCGCAATAATGCTGATGCAGCCTCAAAGCCCTGGACCTATCGCGAACGCACCAAGACCCTCTTCATGGGTGGTGACTCGGTGCGGAACGGCGAGTTCAGCTTCACCTTTCGTGTGCCTATGGACATCAACTACTCGCTGATGAGCGGTCTCATCAACCTCTACGCGGTAAGCGACACACGCGACCGTGAAGCCAAAGGAACCTACAACGGTTTCCTGTTAGGCGGCACCGAAGAGGGACTTGTGAACGACAGTCTCGGTCCCAAGGTGACATTATACCTCAACACGCCCGACTTCATTACTGGCGACCAGGTCAACGAAACCCCACGCCTCATGGCCATGCTTGAAGACCCCGACGGTATCAACACCGTGGGCAACGGTATCGGGCACGACCTTATGGCCATCATTGATGGTGAGGCCGCACTCACCTACAACCTCAACGACTACTACACCTCAGAGTTGGGCGACTACACACGTGGCACCGTATCGTACCTATTCCCCGAACTGAGCGAGGGCATGCACACCTTGACCCTCCGTGCTTGGGATATGATGAACAATGCCACGACCAAGACCATTGACTTCGAGGTAGTGAAGGGCCTGCGCCCCCGCATCCTCGATGTGACCACCACCCACAGCCCTGCCCGCGAGCATACCACCTTCGTGCTTACCCACGACCGCCCCGAGACAGAAGTTACCGTGAAGGTCGAGGTGTTCGACTTTTCTGGCCGCACGCTTTGGGCACTCACCGAACAGGCTACTACACCCGATAATTACTACACTGCAGACTGGAACCTCTGCACCTCGACAGGCCAGCCTCTCGCCTCAGGCATATACCTATATCGTGTAACCGTGACTTCGGCGAGCGGAAAGTCGACCAGCCGAGCCCACAAACTGACGATTTTACGTCCATGAGGCAATAAAGTTTAGGGTTTAGAGTTTAGAGATTAAAGCAACCTGTATTTGTAAATAGTAAATTAAAAATATGAAGAAGACACTATTATTGCTATCCGCCATACTACTGGGCACCACATCAATCATGGCCCAGAAAGAAATGTTCAACCCTGTACTTACGGGCGTAACCTCGCTGACCATTGCCCCCGACTCACGAGCCGGTGCCATGGGCGACGTAGGTGTCGCCACCGACCCCGACGTGAACTCCCAGTACTGGAACCCCGCCAAGTACCCCTTCGCAATCAGTCCTGCAGGTTTCTCTCTTGCCTATACCCCTTGGCTGCGCCAAATCGTAAGCGACATTGACCTTGCCAACCTCGTTGGCTATTACCGCATAGGCGACTATCAGGCCATCAGCGGTTCGCTCACCTACTTCTCGCTGGGCGATGTATATGCCGAAAACTATGTTATACGCCCCTACGAGATGGCTGTCGACTTTGCCTACTCACGCATGCTTTCAGAGACCTTTTCGGCATCTGTAGGCCTGCGCTTCATACACTCCGACTTGCAGTATAATTACGATGAAGACATCACCTCGGGACAAGCCTTCGCTGCCGACATTGCCCTCTTCTATACCAATTACGTGATGTTAGGCCGCCGTGAATGTATGCTCAACTTCGGCCTCAATGCCTCGAATATCGGTAGTAAGATCTCGTATGACGGAGGCAACACCAACCAGTTTATCCCCACCAACCTGCGATTGGGAACCTCGTTGGTAATCCCTGTGGACGAGTACAATACCTTCACCCTTAGTGCTGATGTCAATAAACTTATGGTACCCACTAAACCATCGTATCGTCAGTTTTTGAACGAAGAGTTCGGTGAAGAGTTCGAGGATGATAGCTATTCCTATGCATCGGAATATCAATCTTGGCTCGATGCTGGAGGATATAATGAAATCTCTCCCATTGCAGGCATTTTCCAGTCGTTTGCCGACGCCCCCGGTGGCCTGCGCGAGGAGTTGCAGGAGATCTATTGGGGAGCAGGCGTGGAATATGCTTACAATAATCAGTTCTTCCTCCGTGGCGGATACCACTACGAGAACGAGTATAAGGGAAACCGAAAGTACTTCACTCTAGGTACGGGCTTCAAGATGAGTGTGTTCTCGCTCGATGCCGCCTACCTCATCTCCATGGCTCAAAGCAACCCCCTCGACCAAACCTTGCGCTTCACTCTATCGTTTGATATGGATGGTATCAAGGAAATATTAGGAAGATAATAATAACTGACTCCTGAACTTCTTTAATTATGAGAATACGTGTAGGATTCGGATTTGACGTCCACAAATTTGCCGAAAACCGTGAGCTATGGCTCGGTGGTATACGTCTTGAGCACGACAAAGGTTTATTAGGCCACTCCGATGCCGATGTACTCATTCACGCCATCTGCGATGCCCTACTGGGTGCAGCCCATATGCGCGACATTGGCTACCACTTCCCCGACAATGCCGGTGAATACAAGAATATCGACAGTAAGATACTGCTGCGTCGCACTATAGAGCTCATCGCCACCAAAGGTTACCACGTAGGCAATATAGATGCTACCATCTGTGCCGAGCGCCCCAAGCTGAAAGCTCATATTCCCCTGATGCAGCAGACATTGGCCGATGTGATGGGTATCGACGAAGAGGATGTTACCATCAAAGCCACGACTACAGAGAAACTGGGCTTTACTGGTCGTGAAGAGGGCATATCCGCTTACGCTACAGTGTTGATAGTAAAGGCGTAAAGCGTGTTGTTGAGAGCACGGTTTCTGATTTCACGTGATGCAGTGTTGGTGCCTCTTCACTTGTGTGGCAGCTTATACTTAAATTATTATCGTTGTCCCTATGCGCCGCTTATTACCTTGTTTGTTGTTAATGCTTGTTCTGGGCTCCTGTACCTCGCTTCGCTACGCAGGTGTAAACCGTATACGCAACTATGACATAACATCCTCTGATGTGCCTGAAGCCTTTGACGGGTATCGTATTGCTTTCGCTTCGGATTTCCATTTGGAGAGTAAGTTCAAAGGACGCCAACTTCGTGGTGTTGTGAATGCCCTTCAGACGCTTGCCCCCGATGTGTTGATGCTGGGTGGAGATTATCAGGAGGGGTGCGAGTATGTAGAACCATTATTTAGAGCATTGGCGTGTGTGACACCATCGGATGGTATCTATGCCGTATTGGGAAACAATGATTATGAACGTTGTACAGAACTTATCCGCACTGTGATGCAAGAGTATGGAATACGATTGCTCGAAGAAAAGATTGACACTATTCGCCGGGGTGACGAATATATCTTGGTTTGGGGAGCCAATCCTTATATGGGTAGGTATGAGTCAGCCCCCAAAAACAATTATAAGTTGAAAGCTATTAGTAAAGAGGATTTTGCAGTATTGCTAACGCATACTCCTGACTATGTAGACGATACAGGTGTTGATGTTGCCGATCTCGCACTCGCTGGACATACCCATGGAGGGCAGGTCACTCTTTTGGGATTATATGCTCCTATTACAGCTTCCAAGTATGGTATGCGCTACCGTTCGGGACTCAAACATAGTCGCCGAGGCGTACCTATCGTTATATCTAATGGTTTGGGTACTTCACGTCGTCCTGTTCGCTTATTTGCACCTACGGATATTGTTATAGTGACCCTGCATGTGAAAAAATCGTTACAGAATAGTGTTGCTGAATAGGAATAGTGTTTTACTATCGGGGCAAAGGTTGTAATCAAACCAATATCCTATTCATTAACTCAAATTTTTGTTGTATCTTCGCGTCACAATTCAGAATATAGAACGAATATATGGCAACAGTAGACGACAAGAAGATTATTTTTTCGATGGTAGGCGTATCGAAGGCCTATCAGCAAAACAAGCAAATCCTTAAGGATATCTATCTCTCCTTCTTCTACGGAGCAAAGATTGGTATCATCGGTCTCAATGGTTCGGGTAAGTCCACTTTGATGAAGATTATCGCCGGGCTGGAGAAGGACTATCAGGGTGAAGTGGTGTTCTCGCCTGGTTATAGCGTAGGCTATCTGCCTCAGGACCCTCAGCTCGACCCCTCGAAGACTGTCAAGGAGGTGGTGATGGAGGGTGTGCAGCCTATCGTGGATGCTTTGGCCGAGTACGAGGCTATCAACGATAAGTTTGGTCTGCCCGAGTATTATGAAGACCCCGACAAGATGGAGCAGCTCTTTGCCCGTCAGGCCGAGTTGCAGGATATTATCGATGCCACCGATGCGTGGAACCTTGACTCAAAGCTCGAGCGTGCTATGGATGCACTGCGCTGTCCGCCTGAAGACCAGCCTGTGACACACCTCTCTGGTGGTGAGCGCCGCCGTGTGGCTCTCTGCCGTCTGCTCTTGCAGAAGCCCGACATCCTGTTGCTCGACGAGCCTACCAACCACCTCGATGCCGAGAGTATCGACTGGCTGGAGCAGCATCTGCAGCAGTACGAGGGTACGGTGATTGCCGTGACCCACGACCGTTACTTCCTCGACAATGTGGCAGGATGGATCCTTGAACTCGACCGTGGCGAAGGTATTCCCTGGAAGGGTAACTATAGCAGCTGGTTGGAGCAGAAGTCGAAGCGACTGGAACAGGAGGAGAAGCAGGCTTCGAAACGCCGTAAGACTCTTGAGCGCGAGCTTGAGTGGGTGCGCATGGCACCCAAGGCACGTCAAGCCAAGGGTAAGGCTCGTCTGAACTCATACGATAAACTCCTCAATGAAGACCAGAAGGAGCGCGAAGAGAAGCTCGAGATATTCATCCCCAACGGTCCCCGTTTGGGCAACAAGGTTATCGAGGCACAGGGCGTGGCCAAGGCTTATGGCGACAAACTGCTCTATGAGAACCTCAACTTCATGCTGCCGCCCAACGGCATCGTAGGTGTCATCGGTCCCAATGGTGCAGGTAAGACCACACTGTTCCGCCTTATCATGGGCTTGGAGACTCCCGATAAGGGTACCTTCGAGGTGGGTGAGACCGTGAAGCTTGCCTATGTGGACCAGCAGCACCAGGATATCGACCCCAACAAGACCGTATATCAAGTGGTGAGTCAGGGCAATGAACTGTTCCGTATGGGAGGCCGCGATGTGAATGCTCGTGCTTACCTCAGCCGTTTCAACTTTGCCGGTAGTGATCAGGAGAAAATGTGTTCTATGCTCTCCGGTGGTGAGCGCAACCGTCTTCAGCTTGCCCTTGCCTTGAAGCAAGAGGGCAACGTGCTGCTTCTTGACGAGCCCACCAACGATATCGACGTGAATACTCTGCGTGCACTTGAGGAGGGTCTCGAGAACTTTGCGGGCTGTGCGGTAGTCATCAGCCACGACCGTTGGTTCCTCGACCGTATCTGTACCCACATCCTCGCTTTCGAGGGCGACAGCCAGGTATTCTTCTTCGAAGGATCGTATAGCGAGTACGAAGCCAACAAGCAGATGCGCCTTGGCCGCGAAGAGCCCAAGCGCATCCGTTATCGCAAGCTGACTACAGATTAAGTAGTAGTCCTTGCGAATAGTATAATGTAGGAAGATGTGTCAGAGTGGCATATCTTCCTGCTTTTTTATGCCTATGCTCTGTTTCTTGAGACTATCGTATAGGAAGATGCAGAGGTTGTAGAGCGTGTGTTGTAGCTCGCTCTCTGAGCGCCCGAAGAATTCGTTCTGGGTCATCGTGTGTAGCCCATAGCGTGACGCTACCTTATATAGGATGGGATATTTGGTGATAATGTAGCGGTTGCAGGCGAGGGCGGCTTCCTTGTCGCGAAGTTCGTAGGCGGCAATGATATGATCGATGTCTCTTACGATTTGTCTTGACTGTGGAGACGTTGCGCGGTAAACCCGTGCGATGGCGTGGATGACGCGGAGCGACTGTTGCTCATGATGATGGTTCATATTCTTAGAATGCGTTAAAGAAGGTAAACTCATCTTATCAACAAACTCCCATCAGTTTTGTTGCTTGTAAATCTAATAATAATCAAAAAAGGAAGTTCGTGTGAACTTCCTTCCAGTGATTCGCTTGGGGCTCGAACCCAAGACCCCATCCTTAAAAGGGATGTGCTCTACCTGCTGAGCTAGCGAATCGACCTTAATTGCCGTTAAGCGGGTGCAAAGATAGGAAGTTTTTGCGGAACTACAAATTTTTTCCTTACTCTTTTTACCTATTGGGCCTCTTTTTCTTCAGTTTGGGCTGTCATTGTCGCCTGTTCTCTCTCTGCAGCTTCCTGATTGCGCAGAAACTGGCGGTAGTAGGAAAGTATCAGCGAGGTGGCAGGCAAGGCGATAATCATACCCACGAGGCCGAGCAAGCTACCCCAAATGGAGAGCGACAGCAGGATGACGGCGGGGTGGAGTCCTATGGCCTTGTTCATGATGCGGGGGATGAGGATGGTTTCCTGGATGACCTGCACCACCAGCATGACGATGCCTGCTGCGATAAGTATCCACCAGAAGTTCTCGCCGGTATTGGCTGCCTTCACCAAAGCCAGGAAAATCATTGGGACAATGGAGGTAATCTGCAGATAGGGCACGATATTGAGCATACCCACAAAAAGGCCGAAGCCAATGGCCATGGGGAAGTCGATGATGAGGAAACCGATGCTGAAGAGGATACCTACACAAAGCGCGATGAGCGACTGGCCGCGGAAGTAGTTGCTCATGCTCTCCTCTACATCGTCGCAGAGTGTCACCACGCGCTCACGGTATTTCTTGGGGATGAGGCGTATCCAACCACGCTCAAGCGACTCGTAGTCGTTGAGGATGAAGAAGATGTACACCAACACCATAAAGGCGGCTACCACGATGCCCACCACGTTGAACGACTGGGTTACCACATCCCATATCTTGGGCAGGGCGCTCTTGATGAGCTCGCCTATACGGTCGGCCGAGAAGTAGGCCTCGACCTGACGCATGTCGATATGTTCGCGGATAAACTCATTGACCACAGCGGGGATGGTGCTGTTGTTTTCTCCCGAGGTGAGATAGTTGGCGATAAACTCCTTGAGCATGACAAACTCCTCGACAATGGGCGGCACTATGGCAAAGCAGATGCCTACGATAAGGGCCACGAAGAGGAGCAGTACCGCGAAGATGGAGAGGGCACGACTCTTAAATCTGAGCTTGTACTGAAAGAACTTTACTATCGGGTATACCAGGTAGCAAAACAACCATGCGATGAGGAAGGGCAGCAAGGCTCCGCTCAGGCGGCTTATGAGAAGATAAGCTATCACGCATCCAGCTATGGCGATAAGCCCTCGGATGAAGCGGTCAAAAGTGATTTCTTTGTTCATAGGGTTGAGGGATGATTATCCATTGTCAATTGCCTTCCTTGCTTGCCATCGCTTTCTCATAACATACGCGGCAAAGCGGCTCATACTCCATCTTCTCGCCCAGGAGTACACGCTTGTCATTGTCAACGGTGCGATGCGAGACGTAGGCCAGGTTGCCACAGCACACACAGATGGCATGCACCTTGCTCACTTCGTCGGCGACAGCCAGCAGTGCGGGCATAGGGCCGAAGGGCACGCATTTATAGTCCATGTCGAGTCCAGCCACGATGACACGCACACCGCGCTTGGCCAGTTCATTGCATACATCGACCAATCCATCGTCGAAGAACTGTGCCTCGTCAATACCTACCACATCGATGTCTGTAGACAGCAGCAGGATGCTGGCCGATGAGTCTACCGGCGTAGAGGCAATTGAATTACTGTCATGTGACACTACCTCCTCAATAGAGTAGCGGGTGTCAATGGCGGGCTTGAATATTTCTACCTTCTGCCGCGCAAACTGTGCACGCTTCATCCTGCGGATGAGTTCTTCGGTCTTGCCCGAAAACATCGAGCCGCACACCACCTCGATTCTGCCTGGGCGATGTGCCTCACCAGTTAAGTTATCTGCCATTTGAGTGCAAAGGTACGAAGGAGTTAGGAGTTTTTTATTGTCAAAAAGGATAAATAATGTTAAATG
>JAZNYG010000071.1:0-11358 GCA_045594245.1 Bacteroidaceae bacterium | reverse complement strand
GCATTAAGGGAAAAGTTGCAAGGCCTATCACAGGCTGATGCTGCCAATCGCTTGCTCAACTTTGTACAGACAGCCTTTGAGTACGAATATGATGATGTGGTATGGGGAGGCGAACGGGCATTGTTTGCAGAGGAGTCATTGCACTATCCCTATTGTGACTGTGAAGACCGCTCCATACTTTACTCACATTTGGTGCGTGACCTCTTAGGATTGGATGTCGCTCTTGTATACTATCCGGGGCATTTAGCAACAGCCGTATGTTTTACAGATGATGTACAGGGCGATTACCTCACAATCAACAATCGTCGTTTCACGATTTGTGACCCTACGTATATAAATGCTCCTATCGGAGCCAGTATGCCCAATCTTGAATACGATAAAATAGAAGTGATAGTATTAGAATGAAATAAAGAATGGTAGCTATAGCGATGGTATAAAAGACCTCTTCCCATTCCGAACAGAGAAGTCAAACCCATCTGCGCCAATGGTACTGCGGAAGTGGAAGAGTAGGACGCTGCCTATCCTGTACAGGTATGACCAACTAACTGTACAGTATAGATTCGCTGGCGGGAGAAGTCCCATATAAAACTAATCTTAAAATAGGAGAACGTTATGAAAATAACAGTCGAAAATTTTAAGATAGAAATCAGCGCAAAAGAAATAGCAGTGTTGATTTGTATCATAATCAGCATGATCTAACGCGCAGTTTCTCAGCCTGCTGTCTTTCGAGATAGCAGGCTGCTTTGTTGTTACCAATTTACGACAATTTATGTTCACAAAAGAAAAGGAATAGGGAAATCCTTGCAATCTTTCCGCCCAATCCCCAAGACGATCGGAAAGAACGCAACCATGAGCGATTAGGAAAATGCAAAGCGTTAGCAAGAAAAAGGAAACGATAACAATCTGTCGAGAGAACGAAAAAGTCTATACTTCCGATTTCTGTGCGTGTAAGCAATCCGCAGGATTTGCCTTACATTATGCTACAAAATTTTTAACTTGTGTGGAACAAGTAGAAGCTTGGCTGCGCCTCAGGAAATTACAAATAAATTTACATTTCCGCTCGGCTTGCACAAACTTTGTACGGGAATAACAACCGTTTCGTCCTACAATATAAAAAGAAGGCAGGAAACTACGCGAGTCTCCTGCCTTCTCATGTATTCCTATATATGCTTACTTTTCCTCGTTGTATTCTTATACCCCCAGCATCTCACGAGCATTATTTATCGCCGCCTCGGTGAGGGTGCCAGCACTCATCATTTGTGCGAGTTCGCTGATGCGCTCGTCGGTAGTGAGTGTGCGGATGTGGCTGACGGTAGCATCTTCTGTGTCCTCCTTATATACCTTGTAGTGCGCGGTGCCCTTGGCGGCAATCTGCGGCAGGTGGGTGATGCTGATGACTTGGCGGCCGTGGCTGGCGATGCTCTCCATGATGTCGGCCATGCGGGCTGCGATAGTGCCCGATACGCCTGTGTCAATCTCGTCGAAGATGAGGGTAGGCATGGCTGTGGCCGTGGCGATGATGCTCTTGAGTGAGAGCATGATGCGCGAAATCTCGCCACCCGATGCGACTTCGGCAATATTTTGCAGTGCGCTATTCTTGTTTGCCGAGAAGAGGAAGGCTACGCTGTCGGCTCCCGTGCTGTCGGGCTGACGGCGTGGCGTGATTTCTACGGCAAAGCGTGTGTTGGGGATACCCAGTTCGACGAGGCGTGTGGCAATCTCCTTCTCAAAGGTCGTGGCAACGGCTTGGCGCTGTACTGTCAAGCCTTCGGCAGCATGTTGCAGAGCCTCAAGTGCTGCGGCGGTCTCCTTCTCCATCGCAGCAATGCGCTCGCCTGCCTCGTCGATGCGCTGCAGTGTGTCGCGGAAGCGCTCGGCTATCTCCAAAAGTTCGGCTACGGAGCCTACGCGGTGCCTCTGCTGTGCCGTGTAGATGGTGTCGAGCCGTTGCTCCACCCAAGCCTGTCGCTCAGGGTCATAGCTGATGCGTTCGCTGGCATCGGACACGTCGTCGGCGATATCCTTCAGCTCTATATATAGGCTCTCCATGCGCTCGTGCCAGTCTTCGGCTCCAGGGTAGATGGCTGTCAGTGAGCGTAGCTGTGAGGTCACGCTCTTCAGTGCAGATGTCTGCCCGCCATCGTCACCGCTGAGCATAGCGTCGATGCGGTAGAGGCTCTCCTTGATCTCTTCGGCATGGCTGAGGAGCTCGAGCTCTTGCTCCAGTTCCTCCTGTTCGCCCTCTTGCAGGCGCCACTCGTCGAACTGGCTCAGCTGGAAGCGGATATACTCCTCGTCGCCCTGGTCGCCTGTGAGCTGATTGCGCAGTGCGTCGAGGCGTGCTGCCGTGTCGCGATAATGGCGGTAAGCCTCGGTATATTGTTGACGGATGCTTTTGTCCTCGCTCAGTGTGTCGAGCACGCGGAGCTGGAAGCCCTCGGTGTTGAGCAGCAGGTTTTGATGCTGTGAATGGATGTCCACGAGCCGCTCGCCCAGCTGCTTCAGGATGCCCAGCGATACGGGCGTGTCGTTGATGAAAGCGCGGCTCTTGCCCGTAGAGGCTATCTCACGTCGTACGATACACTCGTTGTCGTATTCAATGTCGTGCTCCTCAAAGAGCGGTTGCAGGTCGTACCCCTCGATGTCGAAGGTGCCCTCGACGACGCATTTGGCCGCTCCGGTGCGTATGGCGGCCGTCTCGGCACGCTGTCCGGTGAGCAAGCCGATGGCACCGAGCAGGATGGACTTTCCTGCACCGGTCTCACCGGTAATGACCGAGAATCCCTCGGTGAAGTCGAGGTCGAGCGACTCGATGAGCGCGTAGTTCTGTATATGTAGGTTGCGTAGCATTGCTATAATCGTTTAATTTGACAAAATTAGTGCAAGTTGAGCGAAATGCCAAACCAAATGTCTTTATTCTTATACAATACTTTTGGACATCTCCTTTTGGAATGTCTATAGCACTACGCTCACCTCCTCGCCGGTGTAGGTGAGGGTGTGTCCTGCAGCATCAGGGCTGAAAGGCTGTGCGTGGTGGGCATCTGTGAGCACTATGGCGATGGTGCGTGTGGTGGGCATTCCGCTGAAGGAGCCTTTCCGTGCCGCCAGGGTGAGTGTGCGGGTGGCATCGTCCCAATGTATAGGTATCTGGCTATAGGCTCCCTGCTCATAGTTGTAGTTGGTGCCCTCGTCCTCGTATAGGGTGAAGGTGCCGTCGGCTCCGGCATAGACGTATAGTGTCAGCCGTTCGGGATGCCCTGCTTTGGTGGAGCTGATGGCTGGGCCTGTAGGGATGATGCTTCCTGCTTTCACGTAGAGCGGCATGCGCTCATAGGGGGCGGGCATCATCTTGCGCTCGTCGCCTGCGCTCACGTGGATGCCGCTATAGAAGTCATACCATCCGCCACGTGTAGCAGGGAAGGTCACCTCGCGCTCGCGAGCCTCGTATTCGGTGACGGGTGCTACCATCAGAGCGGGTCCGAAGAGGTATTGATCACCTATATCGTAAGTCTCGCGCTGAGATGCAAAATCCATGATGAGCGGGCGCATGATGGTGTAGTCGTTATGCCAGGTCATACCTGCCAAGGTGTATATGTAGGGCATGAGGTGGTAGCGCAGGCGCAGATAATAGGTGATGCTTTCATAGGCGGGATGCCCTTCGGGAGCGATGTGCCATGGCTCACGGTAGGGATATTGTCCGTGAGAACGATATAGGGGGCAGAAGGCGCCGAACTGGTGCCAACGTGTGTTGAGCTCGCGCCATTCACGCAGGTCGGCACTCTCGGTTGCCTGGCCCTTCTTTACCTGTCGCAGATACTCCTTGAAGGCCTTCTCGTAACGGCGCTCCACGCAGAATCCACCGATGTCCATCGTCCAATAGGGGATACCGCATACGGCAAAGTTCAGGCCAGCCGATATCTGCGCCTTCATGTCTTCCCAGCGGGTAGCGATGTCGCCGCTCCAGGTAGCCGTGGAGTAGCGTTGCAGGCCTGCAAAGCCCGAGCGTGTGAGCAGGAATACGCGGCGGTTGGGGTCGGCACCGCGCTGTCCTTCGTAGATGCCTTGTGCATTGACCAGGGCATAGGCGTTGAAGTATTGTGTCGAGGGACCGAGTGCCGTGGGGCCGCATAGCGCCTTGCGGTAGTCGAGTGGGGTGCAGTCGCGCACGTTAGGCTCACTGGCATCCATCCACCAGGCATCTATGCCAAGCGGGTAGAGCGTGCGTTCCATCTGTTGCCAGAAGAGCTTGCGGGCACCTTCGCTATAGGCATCGTAGAATCCGTAGTGGTAGCCTCGGCCTATCCAGTCGCGCAGGCTATCGGTGACGGACTGACGATATATCCAACCCTGTTCGTTGAACTGGCTGAAATGCTCGGTGCCAGTGTAGAACTTGGGCCATACAGATATCATCATGCGTGCATCGAGCGCATGCACCGAGTCGACCATCATCTGTGGGGTGGGGAAGCGCTTCTCGTCAAACTCGTGGCTGCCCCATTCGGCCTCGCGCCAGTAGCTCCAGTCAAGCACGATATTGTCGATGGGCAACTCTCTTTGGCGGAATTCGTTGAGCGTGCTCAGCAGTTCGTCTTGTGTCTTGTAGCGTTCGCGGCTCTGCCAGTAGCCCATCGCCCATTTCGGCATCACCTGTGCCTTGCCTATGAGGGTGCGATAGCCGCTGATGATGCTGTCGGGGCTCTCCGATGCTATCACGTAGAAGTCGAGTTGCTGAGTCATCTCGCTCCACCAGCGGTGGTCGCTCTGCGTGTTGTTGGCATCGGGTGCATAGGCTCTGAGAGCGCAGTACGACTCCCCTCCGTCGGGGTGCCATGAGATTTTTATTCTTGCCCGTCGGCCAGGTTGCAGCTGGTAGGTAAACTTGCGTGTGTTGGGGTTCCAGGCCGTGCGCCATACCTCGGGCACCACTATCGTGCCGTCAATCTCTACCTGCATGTATCCGGCATAGTAGAGCTGGAAGTCGATGTCGACGGGTGTGGTGTCATTGCCTGTATACATCATCTCCCCTTCGTAGGTCACCTCGGAGCCGTAGAGCGGGAATCCCTCGGGCAGGTTCTTGATGGTGGTGAGGTCGGCAAAGTAGAGCGAGTCTTCGCGGCGTACGATGCGCTGCTTGCCATTGGCACTCACATAGGTGCCTGTGAACGCTCCCTCTTGGCCGTTGGCATCATACAGGGTGAACACCTGGTGTAGCTGTGCATAGTCGTCGGGGCGGCCCCATCGGCATAGCGAGTAGCTATCGAGTAGCAGCCCATACCCCTTGGTGGAGAGAATGAAGGGTACCGACACCTTGGTGTTGTATTGGAATAGCTCTTCGTTTCTCCCCTTGTAGTTCCATTCGTCGGCTTGGTGTTGCCCCAACCCGTAGAAGGCTTCGTCTTGGGGCGACTCGAAATGCAGCCATGTGGAGTATCCTTTGCTGCCCTCCACCTTGATGGGGGCAAACTGCATGCCCTCTTCGGCCATTGCGAGCAGTGGCGTGCCGTCGGTGTGTGTCATCCATACGCGTCCTGTGCTTCGTAATACGTGTGCCTTCACCTTCTCGGTGGCCAAGGTGACGGTGTCGCCATGGTGCCCCACCTCAAATGTAGGGGGCACTGTGTGCAGCGCCTCCTCCTGTATCATCAGGCTCTTCGTGTGGGCAAAGCGACGTTCGGGAGTGGCCGTCACGCGGATGATATGGGGCTTCATCACCTCGAGGCGCACCTTGCGTGGAGCGCCTTCGCGGCGGTTGGTCACGTTCACTTCCACTCCTCGCTCTGTGGGGCTGTAGGGTGCCGAGCAACTCATCAGCAGGGCCGTGGCGGCTATGGATAGTAGTTTGTTCATGTAGTGCTTGTTTGTTGTTTTTCGATTCTTCCAGAGAGTCTCAGAATACCTTGGTCTCCGTGCAGCGTATGCGCAGGCTCTCGCGGCCTATCGCCACGTGGAAGTCGCCCTCTTCGAGTGTCCAGCGGTTGCCCATGCCTACGAATGCCAGGTCGCGGGCTGCGATGGCGAGCTTCACGGTGCGTGTTTCGCCCGGTGTCAGGGCCACCTTTTCGAAGTCGCGCAGGCGCTTGTTGTCGGGGCTGATGGTAGCCACCAGGTCGCTCACGAAGAGCAGCACGCTCTCCTTGCCGGCCATGGTGCCCGTGTTGGTCACGTCGATGCTGAAGGTGATGCTGTCCGCCGCCGCAAACTCCGTCTTGTCGGCCCGCAGGTTGCTATACTCGTAGGTGGTGTAGCTCAGTCCGTAGCCGAAGGCATACTGCACGTCCATCACTGCATCGTAGTTGTAGCTGCCCGCCATCTGTCCGCGGCTCTCGCAGGGCTTGTAGTCGTAGGTCACCAGTGCTCCCGTGTGGCGTGGGTAGGTGTAGGGCAGTCGGCCGCTGAAGTTGGCTTCGCCCGCCATCAGCCGTGCCAGTGCCTCGCCGCCGTAGTTGCCCGGCAGGAAGGTCTGCACCACAGCCCCTGCCAGCGGTTCTATGTCGGCAATCACGCGGGGGCGTCCCTCGTTGAGCACCAGCACGATGGGCTTGCCCGTAGCGCCCAGCGCCTTCACCAGCTCGCGTTGATTGGCGCTCAGCGTGAGGTCGTCGATGTTGCCCGGTGTCTCGCAGTAGGAGTTCTCGCCCACCACAGCCACTATCACATCGGCATTGGCGGCCGCCGCTACGGCAGCCTCTATGTCGGGCTTGTTCTCGGCTTGCCAGTTGCCCTTGGCGGCCCATGTCGTGCCCTCGCAGAGTGTCACGTTGTCGTGCCCGAACTTATCGGCCAGCGCGGCATATATCGTCTTGTACTTGCCTATCTTGCGTGCCACCTCATCGGTGCGGTCGCCCTGCCAGGTGTAGCTCCATCCGCCATTGAGCGAGCGCATGCTGTTGGCGTTGGGTCCGCATACGAGCAGGCGTGTGCCCTGCTTCAGCGGCAGCAGATTGTCGTTGTTCTTGAGCAGCACCATACACTCCTCGGCAATGCCTATGGCCTCGGCGGCCAGCTTGTCAGAGCCGAAGTCGGGAAACTCCTTGGCCAGCTCTTCGGGCGCGATGTCCCACGTCTTGCGGTCCATCAACCCCGTGCGGTACTTGAGTCGGAGTATGCGGCGCACGGCATCGTCGATACGCTCCATGGGCACGCGTCCCTCGTGCACCAGCTCCAGCAGCAGGTCGCAGAACTCCACCTCGTAGGGCACCATCGACATGTCTATGCCCGCATTGATGGCCATGGCTATGGCATCCTTCTTCGATGCGGCCACGTGGTCGCGCTCATACATGTTGTTGATGTCGGCCCAGTCGGTCACTATCATGCCGTCCCAGTTGAGGCCCTCCTTGAGCCACACCGTGAGCAGCTCGTGGTTGGCATGCATGGGTATGCCGTCGTTCACGCCCGAGTTCACCATGAGCGACAGTGCCCCTGCCTGTATCGCCTTGCGGAAGGGCTCGAAGTAGCGCTCCCTCATCTCGCGGTCGGTCACGTGGCTCGGTGTGCGGTCCTTGCCGCTCACGGGCACTCCGTAGGCCATGTAGTGCTTCAGGCACGCTGCCACATGCTGTCCGTCTATGTGGTTGGGGTCGCTGCCCTGGTATCCGCGCACGGCGGCAGCAGCCATCTCTCCGTTGAGGTACACATCCTCGCCGTAGCTCTCCCACTGGCGGCTCCATAGCGGGTTGCGTCCCAGGTCCATCACCGGTGAGTACACCCACGGTATGAGGCATGCGCGGCTCTCGTAGGCCGATACCTCATTCACGCGGTGCGGTATGTCGCGGTTGAACGATGCCGCCTGTCCCACCTCCTGCGGGTACAGTGTGGCGCCCCACGTGTAGCTCGCCCCATGTATCTGGTCCACGCCATAGATCTGCGTCACCCCGCAGGCCTCCATCGAGCGATGGTTGAGCGTGCGTATCAGCCTTGCCCACGACTCGGGAGTCTGTGCCAGTCCCAGCGGCACGTTCAGTATGCTGCCCACCTTGTAGCGGTCTATCACCTTGGCCACCGCCTCCTCGTTGAGCACCACGGAGTCGCGGTGCCGGTTGTCGGTGATGACGTCGATGGTGAGTTCACACATCTGTCCCACCTTCTCCTCCAGCGTCAGCTTGCGCAGCGTGCGCTCCACCTTGGCTTCCAACTTCCTGTCGTGCGGTATGGCCGGTGCCACCCCCTGTGCCACCACTGCGGTAGCCAGCAGCATCGATGCTGCCCATAGCAAATGTCTTTTCATCGCGCGTGTGTATTAATGGTCGTTAAAGATTACAAATGTAGGGATTCTTAACGATAAAAGCAATAGTTTTGGATTCGCTGATAGGTCTTGTTCTATAAAGTTTTCTCCTGTACTGTTTGGGAACACACCAATGAACAAACTTTCTTGTGACATGAATTATTGTCGCAAATTGGCAATGGAACAAACTTTACCATCCAAAAGGCTTTTCTCAAACAAAAATATATCAACGGATGTTGTGGTGATGTAACCTAATCCTTAAATATTTATGAATACAATTCACCTGACTGAAGAAAACTTTCTGCGCTGTGTGGCCGATTATCGTCATCCACGTGCTGAATGGCAGTACATGGGCAATCGTCCGGCCATCGTCGACTTTTATGCCGGATGGTGTGGTCCATGTCGGGCGCTGAGCCCAGTGCTGGAAGAAATAGCTTCGGCCTATAGAGAACAGCTCTATGTATACAAAGTAGATGTGGACCAATGTGAAGCTGTGGCTGATGCCTACGATATTCGCTCTATTCCTACAACCTTCTTTATCCCAATGAAGGGTCGTCCCGTGAAAATGGTAGGCGCTATTTCGAAAGCCGAGATTGAGAGACTCGTAAGAGAAGTGCTACTTAAAAACGAACCTCATCATGCAGAAGTATAAATGTCTTGTTTGTGACTGGGTATATGACCCGGAGGTGGGTGATCCCGAACATGAGATTCCTGAGGGCACGGCCTTCGAAGACCTTCCTGAAGAGTGGACCTGTCCCGTTTGTTTTGTCGGTAAAGAAGACTTTGAAGCGTATGGCGGATAGGAACCGATCAAGGCTGTATGTGTCTTCCTTTTTCTATGATGTGATGGAATAGTAGGTGTACCATAAGATTCCTCAATGAGCAGTGTTGCTTATTGAGGAATCTTTTTAGTGTCTAAAAAGAAAATATGGAAGGTGCGAAAATATCTCAACGTGCCTATGATTCTCTGCAATCAAGCATCATCAATGTGCAGAGACTTGATAAGGCACCACACTTTACAACAATCACAAACGAATAAACTGCCACCCGGCAAAAATGTAATTGCATAGGTGGCAGTATAACTACAATAATCGTATTGCAGATGGTCGTTTTTTAGGCAGCAGCTATTGCAGACTCTTCAATTTGCGTTCTGCAAACTCAAGTCCACCATTAAACACCAATTCCCTCTTTGCATCCAGGATAAGCACTCGTGGAAAACTTTCTATACCGCAATCTTCGAGCAAGCCCGAGCTTTGAGCAACCCCATAAACAGGAGTGCTACAGAGAGTATGCCCCCCTGGCGCTGCCCATCACCGAGCAGATACACCGCACCGAGCTATCCCTCCCCATCGGGTCCACGATGAGCGAAGCCGAGGCACAGCAAGTCATCGAGGCCATCAACGCCTTCAAGTAAGAACCCGTCACACTACCCTGCGCGGCATTGAGAGGTGCGAAAACTCCTCAACGCACCTATAATTCTCTGCAAACAAGCCTACCAACAGCCACTACCCCTGCAGGAGTAGCATCTATCCCTGCAGGGGTAAAATATAGCTATAAGGTCAATTATGTATAATTAGTGTGCAGAACACGCCTAATTAGATACCACACAATTAAAAGTTCTACACCAAAAAGTCGAAACGATTATTTCTTATCACTACCAATAGCTTTCCACACAAGAGCCGCCAAGGCACCACCAACAAACGGACCTACGATAAATATCCAAAGTTGTGACAATGCCTCACCGCCCTGGAACAAAGCCGGACCTATGCTACGGGCAGGATTTACCGATGTTCCAGTATAACGGATACACACGAGGTGCACCAAGACTAACGACAAGCCGATGGCCAGACCGGCAAAGTTGCCAGCACCTTTCTTTGCATCCGTAGTACCCAAAACTACCAGCACAAAGACAAACGTAAACACAATCTCGGCCACCAGCCCGCCAGCAACAGATACACCAGGCTGACAAGCGTTAGCACCTGTACCGACAACAGCATCACCACTGGTCGAAGTGCAAAGATACAACACTGCCGCACCGATGATAGCACCAATCACTTGCGCCACCATATATACGCCAGCCTCTTTACCGCTCATACGGCCACTCATCCATACGCCCAAAGTGATGGCCGGATTGATATGGCAGCCAGAGATTCCGCCAATCGTATAAGCCATAGCAACGACAGAAAGTCCGAAAGCCAATGCCGTACCGACAACCGTAGATGCTAATGCCGGGTCATTGGATGTACACCCCAAACTAACGGCTGCGCCGCATCCCATAAGTACCAAAACCATAGTACCAATCAATTCTGCAAAAAATTTCTTTGTCATACTGATTTGTGTTAATTGATTAAACAATAGCTTGTATCTTCTCTTACATCTGCAAATATACAAATAAACAAGTGAGAAACAAGAGGTTTATTCCATTATTTTCACTATTCAGCAGAAGAGCGTCTGTCGGCTTTCACTTTTTACGACAGGCAGGAATCATGAATCACTCTCCTTTCATCTCTCCCTACCGTTCCTTTCCTTATACAACTTGCGCAGCTCATCGATGGAGATCTTCAGTGAATCCATATTGCGGAAGATTTCGGGCAGTTCATCGGCGAGAAAGGTGTGCTTGCGCTCCTTGGTGATGCGGCGCACACCACGGTGTTGGCGTTAACCTCCACGATAGCGGCATATTCGCGCACCGAGGGGATGTGGTCGTCCCCACGATAGGTGCCTATACAATTACATTTTTGCCACCTGGCAGGTTTTTATAATCTCATCTTCATCTGCTATTCAATAAAATCACTAGTAATAAAACGAGTACGACAAACCATTCTTTTTCAAAAGACTAACTACACTAAAGTTTTTCTCCTCGCGAAGAGAATATTTTACTCTCGCGAGGAGAATACTTTACCCACGCGAGGAGAATAGTTTATCCTCGCGAAGGTAATGTGCAGTGCAACCATAGAATCAGGGAAAACGCATTATAAATTTACTTTGTTTCTCGCAGCTTTTTGTCTCACGCGAATCTCGCAAATCACGCGAAAACGCATCATTTCACTCGCGTTTGCCATCCGGACGGCTACATACGAGCGATAGCGATGTATGATTTTGCGAGATTTGCGAGATTCGCGTGAGATAATCATGTCAAA
>JAZNYG010000070.1:0-16217 GCA_045594245.1 Bacteroidaceae bacterium | reverse complement strand
TATACGATACACCCTTGCCATCAAGATTCAGGTCTACATAGTCGGTCTCGATATATCCATACTGCGTCACCGAAAGGGTGTCCAAAGCATCACCGCACCTCAGCAGCAGCAAAGTTGTGCGCTCGTCTGTCGAGGTATTCTCATCAACGAAGACAACGAGTTCATCACCATTCACGCCACTCATAGGAGATACGCTGAGCCAACTGGGCACACCGCTTATCATCCATTCGCCACTACTGCTCAAAGTTAGTGTATCTGCCAATGCATCACTCTCGAAAAACAGTTCGTTAGGGAATACGGAAACATAATCGGAATTCATAGCACCTTCTTCATTCTCGCAGGAGACAAGTCCACACGAAAATGGAAGCAGCAGCATCAATATGCGCAACAGCGCAAAAATATTTCTTCTCATATACATTTATTTTTGCAAAGCAAAGGTAAAGATTAATCCTGAACCATGAAAGTTTTTATTGGCGAATGAATAAAAAACCTCTATAATAGAGGAGAGCATATATGCTGAGGTGTCAATAAAGGTAATTGGCGGAGCTTAAGCCATCTTCGATGGAATGGACATTTCTTGATTTCATCATTATCTGTTAACGCTCTTTTCAGGTGAAAAAAGTTTATTTTTGGGGTGGCAGTGGCTTGATTAGGAATTAAGAGCCAGTAGGAGAAGTTGCATTATAATGCGTTTTCCCGGAAACGAAAGGTTACATATTACACGCCACCGCGGTGGCGTGTATCAATCACCGCGGTGACGTAATAGTGCCACCGCGGTGGTGCAAATTCGTCACCGCGGTGACACTTCCTATTTATACTATAAAATCCATACAACCAGACTTCTAGTTTCTAGCTCCTAACTTCGGATCCCTAGTTAGCCATACCCCCGCAGCGCCTCGTGCTGCCTGCCACCCCAATAAATCAAGCCAATGCCACCCCAAAAATAAACTTTTTTCACCTGAAAAGACCTGAAATATCGCTTTGACTGAGTTTACAACCCGCCACTAAAAAGAAAAAGATAAGCTGAACTATTACATCAGTAATCGTGTGGAGGCGCAATAATCTGCAAGGCCCTCAAGATACGCCTCTGCCTATTTCTTGAAGACCTTACAGATTATTGCGAATGTCATGCTGCTTATTACTTGGCTTTTGTAGGCTTCGTTGATGACTTCATTGTAGTTTTTTTTCACGATAATAAGAAAAAACCACAAAATCATAACTCCTAATCCGAATTATTTACTAATTTTGCGCCATCCGAGGGGAGAAATCCTCGGGTCAAGAATGCGTTTCTTGCTTTATCCTATATAGCGAAATCGGCAAAATTTCAAAAGTAAGAGGATAGAGACGGAGAACCGCCATTCTGTTTGTATATGATTGTACGCGTACAGCCCACGCTGTACCTTGCCAAGGTCTATACAACAGCGTGGGGTATTTGTTTCTGTTTATTCTTACAATGGTGTTTGCCGATACCAGCTATATGATGAGCATGACAAGTCCTTACGCTTTTCTTATGTGGTATAATCAAGCATAAATGTATTAACGCTGATTTTGGGGGACTTGCAGGCAACGGAAAAACTACAACGTTATGAACAAAAAAGTTCTGATGGCTGCAATCCTCTCAGTAGCGTGTGCAGCTAGTGCTATGGCACAAAAGACCACTGAAGTAATCAGCCTAAAGGAAACACAGGCACGTCTGTTGGATGTGATGTCCAACGCCTACGTGAGACCGCTCACCGTGGAGCTGCAAGTAGACAACTCGAAAGGGCGAATCCGAGACAAATGGGAATTCACGGGTACAGAGCTGATGGATTTGGGCGCAATCACAGCAAATGGGACCCTTAACTTCTCGAACCTCAGAAGCTACGGAGTGTACAAATCTGCAGAAAAGCACAATTGTGATGTAATCGTTGCCGCTACGTTCAATTTCGAGACGGTCGACTTGAAGAATGGCGGTACACTTGAGGTGGTAGGGTTTCCAGCCAACTTCATCAATTGGAAGACAGCCGATGACGGCGACCTGGAATGGATACGTATGGAAAAGGTGCAGACCACATCGGAGCGCGACAAGTTGAATGCGATAGTGAAGTAAATCCTCCTCTATTATAAATTTGAGTATTATGAAGAAGTTTCTGTTTGCCACATTGATGGTGGTAATGGGCGTATGTGCCCAAGCACAGATTGTGTCATCAAGCAGTTCGCGTGTAGTGCGTCTCGTAGAAGAAGAACCAAAGCCTGTTGCTCCTGTAAAAGAGCCCAAGCCTATCATTCCTTTCGAACCCAGTTTTTATGTAAAAGGGGGGCCTTCCAATTTGTATTTCAGCGCGAAGGACGAATGGATACTCTCGTATCCCTCATCTACGGGATATAGCCTGGTGTTTGGTTATGATAAGCCATTCTTGCAAAATGGAGGTGTTGCTGCTTTCTTCTGGGGTATTGAAGCAGGACTTTCGTCGAGAGGCACTGTTGTCAAATCTCTCGGAGGTGCAGATTGGGCAAGTGTGTTAAAACATAGTCTGATAGCCAATCCTAAATTGACATTCAAGATAGGTAATCCGAAGTTCGCGTGGAACATGTTAGAATTCGGTGCATTCTTGAGCTTTGACTACGCCATGAGCTTTGATGCAAAGTATGATAACACGAAAGAACTTTTCGATGAATGGACTCAAAGACAAAACGTGGATGCAGGCCTTAGCCTTGGCACTAGTTTTTGGATCTCCCACTTCCAAATAGGTGTAAATTATCTTGTGGGGTTCACATCATTGTTTGACACGGAAGTCGTTGACAAGATGGGAGGTCGGACTGAAAATCTCCAGTTCCATGTTGGTTGGATATTCTAACCTTAATTACCTATTTATCAATTATTAAACGATATTTTGTTATGAGAAGAAATATTTTTGCGCTTTTGCGCACGTTCCTGTTCGCTGCTTTGTTGCCTGTGGTGTCGTTGGGCTTGGTATCTTGCGAGCCTGAGAGTGAGGATGACAACACCACTCCCGGTACTTCGTCTTATAAGGCCGTTGACCTCGGCTTGTCCGTTAAGTGGGCAAGTTGCAACGTGGGCGCCAAGTCTCCCGAGGACTATGGTACCTATTTTGCCTGGGGAGAGACAGCGGCGAAGTCGAGCTATACTACAGATAACAGCCTCACTGCTGACTTGTCTTTATCAGCGTTGAGATCTCGAGGCATCATCGATTTTATAGGTCATTTGACTCCTGCCTACGATGCCGCCACGGCCAATTGGGGAGGCTCATGGCGTATGCCTACCTCTGCCGAGATTAGAGAGCTCCTCAATGATTGCACTTGGCGTTGGACTACCCAAAGCGGAGTCTACGGCTATAAGGTTACCGGCCCCAATGGTAATTCAATCTTTCTTCCTGGTGGGGGGAGCTACTACCATGATGGTTACTACTGGTCTGGCACGCACAAGGAAGACAACGGATGCGCGTATGCTCTCTACTTCTCCTCCTACAAAAGTAAGCTCTACATCGACTATTACGGCCGTCACAACGGCCTCATCGTTCGCCCCGTCACAGAATAATGCCATTAAGCGAGTGCAACTCAAGCTTCTCGGATAGAGTGCCAAGACTGATCTTGCAGTTATACAGTAAACGTTGGCAATATCGTTGAAGCAACAAGAAGGAGCGTACCGACGTATTCTACTCTGTCGAGGGCATATCAGAACGACGATGCTGAAAAAGCCCCTTCACTCTCTTCTATAGAATTGGGAGGCTGAGATTCTTTACCCAGCCTCCCAATTTATTTTTTTAGATTTATATATCTTCTTCTTTTTTTGTAAATTTACTACAAACAAGAAAGGGCATATACAGACGAGATCGGTAAGATTATCTCGGCAATCAAACTAGTAAATTTTTCCATGAAGGGCACATTGTACATGGATGTGACACCACTCCCATAGGTTCACACCCCCGCAATCACACAAAAAGAGTACAGGGCGCACCTTGACGGGTGCGCCCTGTATGGTGAGCAAGAGCTCTTGATGAGGTGCTCTTGATGCTTTTTTAGGCCAATGACTCGAGGTTCTTGGCATTGAGGATGCCCTTGCCCTCGGCGGTGTAGAGTGCCTCGATGCGGTCGGCATAGGCCTTCTCGATCTTGCCGCGAACGATCTTCATGGTGCTGTTCATCATGCCGTTCTGCTCGGTGAATGCCTCGGGCAATACAGCGAAGGTGCTGGGCAACCAACGGTCGGGGAAGAGCTCGGCCAGGTCGCCACCCTTCTTGAAGCGGGCGATGTCGGCATCGATGAGCTGAACGCCTGCCTTGCGGCCCTCCTCGGTGGTGAGGTCGAGGTTCTGCTCCTTGAGACGGGCGCGGATGTTCTCCTTGTTGGGCACGAGCAGTGCGATGGTGTAGGGCGACTGGTTGTTGTAGAGGATTACCTGATCTACGGTGGCCAGATGCTCTACGAATGCTTCCTCGATGCCTTCGGGGCTGTATTTCTCACCGTCGCTGGAGATGAGGAGGCTCTTGAAGCGGCCCTTCACGTAGAGGAGGTTCTCTGCTGACATATAACCGAGGTCGCCGGTGTAGAGCCATCCGTCGCGTACGGTATCGGCTGTTGATTCGGGATTCTTCCAGTAGCCCTTCATCACGTTCTCGCCACGAACGACGATTTCGCCGAGCTCGCCTGTGGGAAGCTCCTTGCCTTCGCTATCGCAGATCTTCACCTCGATGGGCTTCACCAGCTTACCGCTCGAACCGAAGCGATAGAGGTCGGGGCCATTGGATGAGATGACGGGAGTGGCCTCTGACAGGCCGTAGCCCTGGAACATGGGCATGCCGACACCGATGTAGAACTTCTGCAGGTCCTTGTCGAGCAATGCGCCACCACCGATGAAGAAGCGTATCTCGCCACCGAATCCTTCGCGTACCTTGGAGAAGATAACCTTGTCGAACAACCATACGAGAGGCTTCAGGCATGCACGCAAGCCCTTGGAGTCGAGGTTGCTGTCGCCATAGTAGCACTGGTTGATGGCCATACCCCACTGGAAGAGGCGCATGGTCATGGCACCTTTCTTCTTGATGGTGCCCTCGATGTTCTTCTTGAAGGTCTTGGCCAATGAGGGCACACTGAGGATGAAGTGAGGACGCACCTCCTTGATATTGAGCGGGATATTGCGCAAGGTCTCGGCACCTGTGCGACCTACCTGTACGGTGGCAGCGGTGGCACCTGTAGCCATCATGATGTAGAAGCCTACGACGTGGGCGAAGCAGTGGTCGAGCGGCAGGATGATGAGCGTGCGCCATGTTTCGTCGATATTCACCAGCGTGCGGGCCTGCTCCACATTGGAGGTATAGTTGCGGTGTGTGAGCACCACGCCCTTGGGGTCGGCAGTAGTACCGCTGGTGTAGGTGATGGTGGCGATATCGTCGTTCTGGAGCGATTGTCCTACGGCGAGGAACTCCTCCATAGTATGGCTCTTGAGCCACTCGTCGCCCATCTGCTGCACCTCGGCAAGCGCAATCTCGCGCTCCTCATATGTCTCCTGCGGGTCGAATACGATAATCTTCTCCACGGCAGGGAGCTTATCCTTGATCAGGCGCACCTTCTTGAGCTGGTTGCCCGATACCATGATGTACTTCACGTCGCCGTGGATGAGACGGAACATGAGGTCGTTGCTCTCTTCCAACTTGATAGACAGGGGCACATTGACCGCACCTGCATAGAACATAGCCAACTCGCCGATAACCCACATGTTGCGGCCCTCGCTGAGCAAGGCCATGTTGTCGCCTTTCTTCACGCCCAACGCCTGAAGTCCTGCACCCAGCTGGTACACCTTTTCCTGCACCTGCTTGTAGGTAGTAGGCTCAAACACTTTGTTCGTCTTCTCCAACAGGAATGTGTTGTTGGGGAATCTGCGAACCGATTCTTCAAACAAATCTACTAATGTCTTTTTCATAAAATTGTTTTTTTTTGACCAGAAGCTTGGCTCCTGTCGGTTTTATTGAGTGCAAATATACGTTTAACCTTTTTTAATTGCAAAATTACACAAACAAAAATGCGGTTTTTGCCATATTTTACTATCCCATATTACACTTTACAAATGCAGATGTGTAAATATAGCAGATAAAATGGCGTGTTATAAACAGAATGATGAGGGCCCATCCCCAGCAAGAATCTGACCGAATTTTTATCACGAATAAATACAAACACATCACTCGCTGTGAAAAATATCGGAGTAAACTCCGTATTTCTCGCTCGTTTGTTTGTATATTTGCGATGAATCGCGAATATGTGCTGCACTCGCTGTGAAAAATATCGGAGTAAACTCCGTATTTCTCGCTCGTTTGTTTGTATATTTGCACCAATTTTTTGAAAAGAAGAGAAACGGCACAATGCAATCAGGAAAAATCATCAACGACCCGGTATTCGGGTTCATCAATATCCCCAAGGGAATCATCATGGAGGTGGTCACCCACCCCACCATGCAACGTCTACATCGTATCAAGCAACTGGGACTGTCATCGATGGTATACCCCGGAGCACAGCACACACGTTTTCAGCATTCGCTGGGCGCCTTCTTCCTGATGACAGAGGCCATACAGTCGTTACGCGGCAAGGGTGTAGAGATCTCTGATCACGAAGCCGAAGCGGTAAAACTCGCCATCCTACTGCATGATGTGGGGCATGGCCCCTTCTCCCACGTGCTAGAAAACACACTTGCACCGGGAGTGCACCATGAGGAGATATCCCTGCTGCTGATGAAGCAGATGAACCGCGAACTGGGCGGACGGCTCGACCTCGCCATACGCATATACAAGGATGAATATGAGAAGCGCTTCCTGCACCAGCTCGTGAGTAGCCAACTCGACATGGACCGCCTCGACTACCTGCGCCGCGACAGCTTCTACACGGGTGTCACCGAGGGCAACATAGGCTCGGCACGTATCATCAAAATGCTTGATGTCAAGGACGACCACCTGGTAGTGGAGTCGAAGGGAATATACTCTATCGAAAACTTCCTCACCGCACGCCGCCTGATGTACTGGCAGGTGTATCTGCACAAGACCTCCGTAGCCTGCGAAAAAATGCTCATCAGCACGCTCACACGTGCCAAGGAGCTGGCCAAAGCAGGCGAAGAGCTCTTCGCCTCCCCTGCCCTGCACCATTTCCTCTACACTGACATCACACGCGAAACCTTCTTCAACGACGAAGACTGTCTCAACACCTTCACGCAGCTCGACGACAACGATATATGGAGCGCACTGAAGGTATGGAGCTCACACCCCGACAAGGTGCTCGCAACACTTAGCAGCGGACTGGTAAACCGAAGATTGTTCAAGGTAGAATTCAGCCCCAAGCCCTTCGACCAAGCATTCCAAGAAAGCCTCATCCACAACATCACAGCAAACCTCGGCGTCAGTAAGGAAGAGGCCACCTATCTGCTCTGTGCAGGCACTCAGGAGAAGGATATGTACACCGCAGCCGATGACCATATAGAGATACTCTACAACGACGGCTCCACACGCGACATAGCCGAAGCCTCAGACATGTTTAACCTCTCATTATTAGAGAAAAAGGTAAAGAAATACTTCATCTGCTATCAACGGCTCTAAAGAAACGCGCTTATCACACACGCACTTCACCTACCAAGGTGTGTACACGATATGGGTTCCTGGAAATGTAATTTTTCACCCCCAAAATGACAAATTCGACACTTGACAACCCTATTTAAGTGTATCCACCCTAGTGATTGGTGAAGATTATGGGAGCAAAGGTTTGAAAATACAAGAATAATGCCTACCTTTGCACAGATATAAAGTAATGTACTATTTAGAACAGAACAGATAGATGGAATTTTCAGCGAAGCAGATTGCAGCGTTTATCGGCGGAGAGATTGTAGGCGATGAGAATGCCACTGTATGTACCTTTGCGAAGATAGAAGAGGGCATGCCCGGTGCATTGTCCTTCTTGGCCAATCCGAAATACACTTCATACATATATGACACACAGTCGAGCATCGTACTGGTGAATAGCGACTTCGTGGCCGAGAAGCCCATCAAGGCTACGCTCATCAAGACAGCCAATGCCTATGAGAGCCTGGCCAAGCTGATGGCACTGTACGAGTCGATGAAGCCGAAGAAGACAGGCATCAGCACCATGGCATCGGTAGCCGCATCGGCCACTATCGGCGAGAATGTATATATCGGACCATTCGTATATGTGGGCGAAAGAGCTGTCATTGGCGACAACACCATCATAGAAGCCAACGTGTCGGTGGGCGACAATGCCACCATCGGCAGCGACTGCACGCTCTACAACGGCGTCACCATCTATCACGACTGTAAGGTAGGCAACCGCTGTATCCTCCACGCCGGTAGCGTAGTGGGCTCGGATGGCTTCGGCTTCGCACCCGGTGCCAACGGATACGAGAAGATTCCCCAGATAGGCATCGCCGTATTGGAGGATGATGTGGAGATAGGTGCCAACACCTGCATCGACCGTGCCACGATGGGAGCTACCATCATCAAGCGCGGCGTGAAGCTCGACAACATGGTACAAGTTGCCCACAATGTAGTCATTGATGAGCACACCGTCATGGCTGCCCAGTGTGGCATCGCAGGTTCTACCAAGGTAGGCAGTTGGTGTATGGTGGGCGGACAAACCGGCATCAGCGGACACATACAGGTAGGCAATCAAGTAAAGGTGGGCGGACACTCGGCCATCTCGAACAGCGTGAAAGATGGCAAGGCCGTGATGGGCTACCCCGCATTCGACCACACGCAGTTTGCCCGCGCAACAGTAGTGTTCAAGAAACTACCTGAGATGTACCGCGAAATGGACGCCCTGAAGAAGGAGATTGAAACATTAAAGCAACAACTTGCCGATGGCGGCAAGGCCTAAAACAAGATATGGCAAAACAACGCACGATAAAAGATAGTTTCTCATTGTCCGGAAAGGGACTGCACACGGGACTCAACCTCACCGTGGAGTTCAACCCTGCACCGGAGAACTTTGGATATAAGATACAACGCATCGACGTGGAGGGAGAGCCCATCATTGAGGCACTGGCCGAAAACGTCAACGAGACACAGCGCGGCACCGTGCTCTCAAACGGCACAGAGCGTGTAAGCACCGTAGAGCATGGCCTATCGGCACTCTATGCACTCGGCATCGACAACTGCCTCATCAAGGTCAACGGCCCCGAGTTCCCTATCCTCGAAGGTAGCGCCCAACTGTATGTCGACAACATACAGCGAGTAGGCATCGTAGAGCAGGAAGCAGAGAAGAACTACTTCGTAGTGACAGAGACCATCGAATATCACGACGAGAAGAGCGGCTCATCACTGATAATCATGCCGGCCGAGGAGTTTGCGGTGAACGTACTCGTATCGTTCGATTCGAGCATCATCTGCAACCAACGAGCCGTACTGATGCACATGGAGGATTTCCCGAAAGAGATTGCATCAAGCCGCACCTTCGTTTTCGTACGCGATATTGAACCACTGCTAGCAGCTGGTCTCATCAAGGGTGGTGACCTCGACAACTCCATCGTGCTCTATGAACGCGAAATGCCGCAAGACCGCTACGACCGCTTGGCCGATGCCATGAAAATACCTCGCATGGATGCGAAAAAACTCGGTTACATCAACCACCGCCCCTTGGTATGGGAGAATGAGCCGGCACGACATAAGTTGCTCGACATCATCGGCGACATGTCGCTCTTAGGGCGACCCATCAAAGGCTACATCGTGGCCAATCGTCCCGGGCACAGAGTGAACAACCAGTTTGCCCGCCTGCTGAGAGAAAAAATGAAATAGCAAAAAAGGTATAGGAGCCGGCTCCTATACCTATATTTATATATAAGGATAAAACACGACAATTGATATGAGCAAGATTAGTCCATTAGCATATATCCACCCCGAAGCCGTCATTGGCGAGAATGTGGAGATTGGTCCCTTCGTATACATTGACCACAATGTAGTGATAGGCGACAACAACGTCATCATGCCCAATGCCAACATCCTCTATGGCTCACGCATCGGAAATGGCAATACCATCTTTCCCGGAGCAGTCATCGGTGCCATACCACAAGATTTGAAATTCCAGGGAGAGGAGACGACAGCCGAAATAGGCGACAACAACACCATCCGCGAGAATGTAACCATCAATCGCGGAACCGCAGCTAAGGGAAAGACTGTTGTAGGCAATGGCAACCTACTGATGGAGGGCGTACACGTGGCCCACGACACCATCGTAGGCAACGGCTGTATCATCGGCAACCAGACCAAGCTGGCCGGCGAAGTTATCGTTGACGACTATGCTATTCTGAGCTCTACAGTACTCGTACACCAATTCTGCCGCATCGGAAGCTATGTCATGGTGCAAGGTGGTTGCAAGAGCAGCAAGGAGATTCCCCCCTACATCATCGCTGCCCGTGAACCCATCTCATACTGTGGCGTAAACCTTATCGGCTTGCGTCGTCGCGGCTTCACCAATGAGCAAATCGATGCCATACACCAAGCCTATCGCATCATTTACCAAAGCGGCCTCAACACCACAATGGCCATTGAGCGCATCAAGGAAGAGATGGAGATGACTCCCGAGATAGAGTACATCATTTCGTTCATCGAAGGTGCCAAACGAGGCATCATCAGATACGAAGGATAACCAATAAACTCAAAAACTTAAGAACTAAAAACTCATCATATATGGTATACCGCTTCACCATTATCTCTGACGAGGTTGACAACTTCCGCAGAGAGATTCAGATTGACTCTGACGCCACATTCCTTGATTTCCACAATGCCATTCTGAAGTCAGTAGGTTATCCTAACGACCAGATGACCTCGTTCTTCGTATGCGATGACAATTGGGAGAAAGAGACCGAAGTCACATTGGAAGATATGGGCACCAGCTCAGATGTGGACAGCTGGATTATGGAAGAGACTCCGCTGAGCGAACTCCTCGAGGAGGAGAAACAACACTTGCTCTACATCTTCGACCCGCTGGCCGACCGCGCCTTCTTCATCGAGCTTACCGAAATAATCACAGGCAAGAATCTCGACGAAGCCGTATGCACCAAGCAGACGGGTGAGGCTCCACAGCAGTTGCTCGACTTCGACCAGCTGATGGCTGCACAGGTGAGCACCACAGCGCTCGACGACAGCTTCGGCGACGATGAGGACTTCGACCTTGACGAGATTGACCCCGACGGCTTCGATATGGGTTCTCCAGCCGACTTTGACGATAGCATACTCTATTAAGGCTGAAGGTGAAAGATAAGACTTTAGTCGTACTCCTCGGCCCTACGGGGGTAGGAAAGACGGCATTGAGTTTTGCATTGGCCGAACGGTTAGGTTCTCCTATCCTTTCGGCCGATTCGCGTCAATTATATGCCGAAATTCCCATCGGAACCGCTGCACCTACGCAAGAGGAGCAGGAGCGGGTAAAGCATTACTTCATAGGCACACATCACCTGACGGACTACTATAGCGCAGCACAATACGAGATTGACGTATTGAAACTCACCGAGGAGCTGTTCCACTCACACAACGCCCTGCTGCTTACGGGCGGCAGCATGATGTATATCGATGCCGTATGCAAGGGTATTGATGATATTCCCACCGTGGACGACATCACACGCCGTACGCTGCTCGACCGCTACGAACAGGAGGGACTGGAGCCCTTGGTCAATGAACTGCGCCTGCTCGACCCCGAGTACTACCGCATCGTAGACCTGAAGAATCCCAAGCGCGTCATCCATGCCCTCGAGATATGCTATATGACGGGGCGCACCTACACCTCTTTCCGCACACGCACTGCCAAGGAACGTCCCTTCCGCATCATCAAGATAGGCCTACGCCGCGAACGCGAGGAACTGTACGACCGCATCAACCGCCGAGTAGACCAAATGCTGGCCGACGGCCTCGTCGAAGAGGCACGTAGCGTATATCCTTACCGTCACCTCAATTCACTCAACACCGTAGGCTACAAGGAGCTGTTTGCCCACTTCGACGGTAACTGCACGCTGGAGTTTGCCATCGAGAAGATTAAGCAGAACAGCCGCATCTATTCGCGCAAGCAGATGACATGGTTTCGCCGCGACGAAAGCATCCAATGGTTCCATCCCGATGATACCGAAGACATTATAGCCTATTTGGATAGTCAGCTATAAAAAAGAGGAGATGTGCCAGCACATCTCCTCTTCGATTATAAAGATATTATTCTTTAGAATGTGTAGTATACGCCTACAGAAGTAATGGAAGCATTGGCATTCAAACCGAAATAGTTGCCATGACCATGCTGATTATTCCATCCGAGTGAACCGAGACGAGACACTAAACTAATGTTATCTGTCACACTGAGAGCCACACCAGGAGCTACATAAACAGCTACATTGGTATCGCCACCCTGCACACCATTAAAACCGAGCACACCATCAACAAAGCAAGAAAGGATACCTGCTTTATAGAATGTATAACGAGCGTAGGGAGCAACGTTCCATGTGGTAGTACCGTCCGCATCAATAAGTTTCTGAGCCGCAGTCTTTGTATAATCAACACCAATAGGCAAACCAATGCACCATGAGTCATTCAACACATAACCAACCTCAGGGTTCAAACCGAAATTTGTAGTACCATATTTTGCACCTTCAGCCTTTGTGGAACCAAATCCCAAAGAACCACCAACAAATACCTGTGCGCTACCTACCATAGCTACCATTGCAAAAGCAATTGCCAATAATGACTTTTTCATAAAATCTTTAATTTTTTAATTAAACATTATAAAATTGACACGGCAAATGTATACATACTTTTTGAGTTGAACAACATTTAACCTATAATTTTTATTAAACAACCTTATTCATTAGCCTTGTCTTGTCTCTTCGCGCATCATCTTCCACACTATCCATACCGCCACCACGATATAGGCGGCAGCACCGATGATGCCTGTAGGCACAGGCCCAACGAAGCGGTCGTAGGCTATAGGGTCGGCAAGGAAGATGACACCGATGGAGGCGGTGCCATTCATCATGCCGTGGGCAAACACTGCAGGCCAGCAGCTCTTGGTTTTCAGGGTGATATAGGAGAATAGTGTTCCTAACACGATACATAGCAGACACATGGCCACGATTCCCGCAAACGGATAGCCGGGATAGTCCATACCATAGTTGTGTCCCGCGGCAATGATGGGTGCATGCCATACGCCCCAGATAAGGCCCGTAACGAGCACCGTGGGCAGAAACTTCATGCGACTGGCCACCTTGGGTAGCAGGTATCCACGCCAACCCCACTCTTCGCCAAAGCAAGTGACGAGGTTGAGCAGCGGAGCCACCATCATCAGCAGCAGCTGCACTATCCAAAATGTTTCCACAGAAACGGGCAATGTTGCCATCTGAGCATAATAGGACGAGAGCGTAAACTCTGACGGGAAGATAAGGTAGTAGAGCACCGCACCGATGACGGTCAGTACGAAGGGGCCGAACCAGCCGATGAGGTAGTAGCGCACGTTGCCCTTCAGGTTGAGGCGCAACATGGAGTTCTTGAATCCCTCGCGAGTAATGAGTCGGGTGATGAGTACGCCGATGGCGGGGAAGAACATCAGCACGGCAGTGAGTGCGGTATTGATGAGTGTCTCCTCGGCAGTGAGTGTAGCAGCATCGTGTCCAAGCACACGAGGCCAGATAAGCCCGATAGTCCAGGCAAAAGTCATCGTGAAAGTGATGAGGAGAAAGAGCCAGATGCGGCGAAATTCTTGTTTGTTGGTTGATTGTGTCATAGGTTTATTGTTTTTAGTTTTAGTCAGTTATAATTCATTGGAATGTCATTCAGAGCACTCTCACAAGGATTGTCATGCTGAGTGAAACGAAGCATCTCGCACTGGAACTTAGCAGAATACACAGCGAGATTGCTTTTCCCTTCGGCCAGCGAACACGTTTCTTCACTTCGTTCAGGATGACAACATCGCTATTTGCTTTTCTTTTATCCCAAACACGCACCACCGTATAAATGGTATCCTGCGCAGCACCTCCCACAACAACACCGAGCCGGCAAAGGTGGCGATGAGGGCATGGCAGTAGATGCTCCACACGGGAAGCACGGTAGACTTGAGCCACAGACAAGCGGAGGTACACACGGTCATATGCACGATATAGAGTCCGTAGCTGCTGCGCGTCATGTACTGCGAGAAGGGAGTGGTGCAGTCGTACAAACGCTTGAAGAGTCCGATGAGCGTCAACGTCATTGACCAGCAATAAATGCTGCACGGAAAACCCTGCAACACGGCGGGAGCGGTGTAATCCTCCCCATAGTAGCGCACACAGAAGTATACGCACCATATGATAGCTGTCATGCCCAACACAAAGTGCTCACGAGCCAAAAAATCGTGTATGCGCTCCGAAGAGAAGATGTAGTAGCCCACGAGAAAAACGCCAAAGTAGTAGATGGGGCGATACAGATTCAAGAGACCACCAAATGTTTCCACTTCGTCAAGCTGTGTCTGAGCCAAAAGTCCCAACAGAAGGAGGAAGGCAAAAAGCACAAGCCATATCTCCCTTTTGGAGCATCGCGCCAACCACGCCTCCACCCTATCGACATCCAGCGCCTTGCGCACCACAAGCAGCAATAGCGAGAACACATAGAGGTCTTGGATAAACCACAGAGGACCCGTTCCGCTTATCACGCCAATCAGGAACTTCACCACGCCAGGTACCTCCTCGGGCAACACTCCACCGCCAGCCTTCATGTTGACGAAGCCCAACACCCAGCCAAAGACGAGCAGGCCGAGCGTGGAGGGCACGAGCAACTTGCGTGTACGCTCACGGCGAAACTCCCGTGCTGCACGATGCTGCAAGGCATAGCGGCCCGACATGCCTGCAAGCAGGAACATCAAGGTCATGAACCACGGATAGAGTATCGTCCCCACAATATCCTGCCACTGATGCTCGGCAAAGCCACCGATGCCGCCAAAGACTCCCAGCGCATTGAAGTTATAGAACACGTGGTAGATGAGCACCAGCACCACAGTCACCCAGCGCAGATTGTCGATAAAGTAATAGCGTTGTCTATTGTCCGTTGTTCCCATAGCAAATATCACCTAAAGCATTAGTTGCCAATCTCACTTCAGAATCTCTTTTTCCATTCTTATTTCTCCCTGCAAGTAGAATGTTTTCCGACTGCAAGCATAATATATTCTATTTGCAGGCAGAAAGATTTCTGCTTGCAGGTAGAAAATCACACAAAGCTATGCAAAATTTCTATTCTCTTGCTTGTTTTCAAGGAGTTCCTGCGGATAGTTTATCACATACTGCTTGCCATTGGCAAGGGTCACCAAAGCCAGTTCTTTCTTATTGACGGCATACATCTGAAACTTGCCAATATACATGCTCTCAAAATACCCTGTATAGCCCATCAACCCTCCATTACCCCAAGATTTGATGGTTCCCTTCAGTTCACCCTTAAGAATGGGACGTACAGCGCTGACATCCTCCAGCACCTTACTCCCGAGGAAGAACTTCACGATGATAAGGTCTTTCTCAATAAAGAAGTAGCGGGGCGTGCGCAATGCGAGAATATATATCACCGCGAAGACAATAGGCGCCACGATACGGTCAACCATATCATCTTTCATAAAATACACGTCAAACATTACGTAAATAGTAATTGCTACCACTACTAATGTCAAAAGAACAACCAGCCAGTCTCTCCGAAATCGGTAAATCATAAGGCTTCTCCTTTCTTCTTTTTCATCCGTCCGCTCTTCTTCAAAGCTTCGGCAATAATCCATTGCAGCTGCCCATTGGTAGAGCGGAACTCATCGGCTGCCCACTTTTCAATGGCAGCCATCGTCTCGGCGTCTACGCGCAGAACGAAACTCTTGGTTTTATTGTCTTTTTCGGCCATAATAATTCATGGAGTTAAAGGAGTTAAAGGGAGATATCACTCCGCTTCGCTACGTGAAGAAGTTAAATGCCAATACTGCAATTATGCGAGAGTAAAGATTGCTTGTAAGCTATACCGAACTATCGCGGTATCAACGAAGTAAAATGTACTATCACGCGTATAGAGCTATTGGCCTTTATCTCCATTTAACTCCTTTTTACTCCACTTACCTCCATCTTATATCAATGATTCAACGTACCCGAATTAATCACCGGCTGTGCAGGCTCGTCGGCGCAGAGCACTACCAGCAGATTGCTCACCATGGCCGCCTTCTTCTCCTCGTCGAGGTCTACGATAGCCTCTGAAGAGAG
>JAZNYG010000069.1:0-22570 GCA_045594245.1 Bacteroidaceae bacterium | reverse complement strand
TCATACATCGCTATCGCTCGTATGTAGCCGTCCGGATGGCAAACGCGAGTGAAATGATGCGTTTTCGCGTGATTTGCGAGATTCGCGTGAGACAAAAAAGCTGCGTGAAACGGGAATATTTTTATAATGCGTTTTCCCTGAGTGCACAAAATAGGCTCAGTGTGCTCCGTAATCAGACAAAGCGCTGTGTGAGGGAGGACAGCCCGAGGACAACCGGGGTTGTCCTCGTTAAAAAGTTGAGGCACAGTAGATTGCAGCACCCAAGGACAGCCGGACAACCAATCTCGGTAAAGTGCTATATTAAATAAAATCCAAACAGATGCTTAGTCTCCCAACCACTTAATGCATCACTCCACCACCACCCGCTTAATCTCTTCACCAGGAGCTATGTCTGCTTCGCGGGGGAAATAGACGGGCATATCCTTTTGCAAGGGGATGATGCGCAGTTCAAGCTGGCGACAATCCTCGGGCAATCGCCATAGGCCATACAGCATGGGACGACCGTTGTAGAAGTTATCAGCGATAAGTTGGCCATTACAATAAAGGCGGGCCACATCGCCTCGGTAGTCGATACGCAGGAGGCGGCCCTCACGATTACATTCGGGAAGGTCGATGGTATATACCGCAGCATCGGCAAAGTGCTCGTCGCGCGGTGCCTCGGCCACCTTGTTGCGTCCGATGGTGATGGTGTAGTCGGCAGCTGCCTCGCGCACCTTCGTATAGGCAACCTCTTCGATTACCGGCTGTGCGGGAGCCTCATCGAGGAAGAGGTGCGATGCCGTATGGCTGTCGAGCAGGTAGATGTTCTTACACACGGGAGTCTCCGTGCCACGTGCCTTCACTCCGCGCAGTACTTTGCCGTCGGCCATGCAGATGGTGGTGGGGATGCCCGGTATCTGCTCCATATAGATCTTACCATCGCGTTTGGCGATGAGCTGGGCTGTAGCATAGCGTATGCCCTCCACATTGACAGGGAAGATACATACCGTACCCGCAGGCACGGTGATGCGGGGAAACTTGACACCACAAGCCTCAAGGCGCACATTCTTCTTGGTGGTAAGAGCCTGCAGGCGCTCGTAGTTGTTGATGAAGATGAAGCCGCTACCATCCTTCTCACGGATGGCATAGCGAAGGAAGCTGTCGTCGCCCTTCTTGATATCTTGCGGGCAGGGGAACTGCGCCTCCATGGGAGCGAGGAGTTCGCCAAAATCCTGCATGAAGAGATGCAACTTACGCAAGGTGTAGTAGTGCGGATAGGGCTGACCAAACTCCCCGAGCGGAGCCTGGAAGTCGTAGTTCTTCACGGGCATGTCATTGTAGTTGGTCGATGGGGTACGCTGAGTCTCATTGAGTTCGTCGATACCCTCAGGGTTGGTACCTCCGTGATACATGTAGTAGCCCAGGAGGTTGCTGCCACTGCCAAGCTTCACCACAGCCAGAGAGTAGGCATCTTCAGGGTATATGTAGGGGCGACGATGATAGGCCGTCATCATGCCACCACCCAGTTCGCAAGTGAAATAGGGATACTGCTCATCACCCTCGGTGAGGCGTTCCTTCTGCTCGCCCAGCTGTTCGGTAGCAATGGCAGTAGAGGATCGGAAGGCCTTGAAGTTGAATGCCTTGTAGTAGTTTCCTGCAGTCTCCTGCAACGAACGCTCCCAGAATCCATCGGCATAGTCGCCGTAGAGCGGGATGAGTTCACCGAAAGGTACGGGCGAGGCCAGTTCAGGCCAACCGGTGCGGGTATAGAAGGGAAGGTCGAAGCCTATCTCATTGGCTATACTCTTGAGCCTCATCAGGTAGGAACCGTGGCCACGGTGCTCATTGTCGAACTGCATAGCGATGACAGGGCCGCCATCCTTCCACTGCAAGCCTTGTGCCTGGGTGAAGATTTGTCTGTAGAGAATCGTGGTATAGTGTAGGAAGAGCGGATCCTCACGGCGCACCTTACAGCCCTTGGTGAACACCCAGTCGGGGATACCGCCATTGCGCACCTCACCATGGCAGAAGGGGCCTACACGCAGTACTACCGGCATATCAGCCTCATCACACACCTCAAGGAAGCGTCGCAGGTTGCGCTGTCCGTCCCAACGAAACACGCCCTCGGTCTCCTCGATATGGTTCCAGAAGACATAGCAGGCAAGGATGGTCACCCCACCCTCGCGCATCTTGCGCACCTCGGCAGGCCACTCCCCGGCCGGTATACGCGAATAATGCACCTCGCCCATCACAGGCATCACCCGACGACCATCGATAATCAGACTATGCTTGTCCCACTCCACTACGGGATTCTGTGCCATTCCAGCTATCAGTGAGAACAGCATCAGTACGAATAATATTGCTCTAGCTTTCATCTCATCACATATAATAATCGCAAAGATACAACATTTCACATAAATTCCAATATCAACTCTCTATAAACGTCACTTCCATCTTGCTTCCATTCGAAATTCCAATTCGACAACGAGCAGCAATCATTGAATCATAAAACAGAAAAGGAGGAAGGCATACGCCTTCCTCCTTAACTTACTCCATAGAAAAAGAGATTTACATACCCATAATTTTCTCTATCTCCTCGAACTCCTTACCCATGTTAAGCATGTAGTAGCAGGTATAGAGACCGTTGGTCCATGCGCTCTTCACGTCAGGGTCAGAACCGTCGTCCATCTTACGCAATTGCTCGTAGATAGGAAGAGCCAACTTGTAGTAGCCGTTGATTTCTTCTTTCTTTGCCTTGTAGGCCTTGCTCTTGATATCCAAGGAAGAAGCTGCGTCGCTCAAGTCCTGTGCTATTTGGCAGTAGCAGATACCAAGGTTACGATAAGCACCTGTGTACTTGGGATCTTGCTCGATACAAATCTTATACTCTTCGATGGCCTTGTCATACTCCTTCTGGTTCTGATATACATAACCCTTCACGAAACGGAAGATGGGGAGAGGATTCTTAGCCAGCATCTCATCAGCGAAAGCAACCAAATCCTTGGTGTCACCGCTATTATTATAATATGAGATAAGGTTTGAATAGAAATACTCTACAGCAGGGAACTTCTCGACACCGAGCTTCAATGTATTGATCCAACTGGCGGTATCACCCAAGTTGATATACGACATAGCCTTGTACTCAATAGCTTTCTGAGCTACGTCTTCTTTCTTCATTGCCAAATCAACATACTTGAGAGCCTTGTGGTAGTCTTCCATCTTGAGACCAGCTAGAGTAGCATAGTAGGCAATCTCATACATCAATGAATCGGTCTCTGCATAGTTGAGTGCTGCAAACATAGGAGCATCAGCAACATCGATGTACTTGGAGAAGAGTTCGAATGCCTTCTCGTTGTTGTTCTCATTGAAATAGGTCACACCACCACTCACCAAGTTGATGCGGATACGTGAAAGCAGATCAGTCATCTCAGGACGATACTTTGCCACAACCTTACCCTTAGCATCGGGAATCTGCTCCAAAGAGTCGCAAGTGAGGAAGTAATCAAACATCTTTGACAAGCTACCGAAGAACTTTGCCTGATCGTAAGCCTGCTGAAGATACATCTTTTCATTTTCCGTGTTGTAGATCTTCTCCTGAATCTTACCGGCAGTATACCATGTGTCAGGGTTAGATGCAGTATGCTTGTTAGCGATAGCTGACTCAATGAGCGCATTAGCCTGATCAATGTTACCATCTACTGCATTCAGCTGGCCTTGAGCTTCTCTGAGTACTTTGTTTGCTTCCTTAATTTCAGCCTTGAGTGCCTTGGCAGCTTCCTTGGCAGCCTTCTTGGCGGCTTTGTCATCGGCTTGTGCAAAGGTGATGGATACTGACATCACAGCTGCAGCCATTAATAATAATACTTTTTTCATACTTTTAATGATTTAGTGATTATTGATTATGTTTGTTTAACTCTATTATTCATTCGTTTGTTCTACACTTTCAGATGACTCTGTAGATTCCACTATAGGAGTGTCACCTTCTACTATCTCAGCATCCTGCACCTCAGGTTCCTCTGTCTCTGTAGTCACCTTACATACCGAACTGATCTGGTCGTTGCGCTTACCGAGGTTGATGAGTCGTACGCCCTGAGTAGCACGGCCCTGAATACGCACGTCAGCCACTTTGAGACGGATTACCACACCCGACTTGTTGATAATCATCAAGTCATTGTCATCGGTCACGATCTTGATGGCCACGAGCTTACCGGTCTTCTCGGTGATATCGAGTGTCTTCACACCCTTACCACCTCGGTTGGTGATGCGGTACTCTTCCACATCGCTACGCTTACCATAACCCTGCTCTGATACCACCATGATGTTCTCGTACTCGGCATCGTTGATTACAATCATGCCTACAACCTCGTCCTGACCGTCCTCATCGAGTGTCATACCGCGAACACCGGTTGCCGTACGGCCCATCTCACGCACCACGCCTTCGTGGAAGCGGATGGCACGACCATTCCTGTTGGCCAGTACGATTTCGTTGTCACCGTTGGTCATAGCCACCTCAATTACGCGGTCGTCTTCACGGATGGTGATGGCATTCACACCATTGGTACGTGGACGTGAGTATGCCTCAAGGCAGGTCTTCTTCACTACGCCGTTCTTGGTACAGAACATCAGGTAGTGTGAGTTCACGAAGTCTTTGTCGGCGAGGTTCTTCACATGCACGAATGCATTCACCTTATCGTCGGCGTCAATATTGAGCATGTTCTGGATGGCACGTCCCTTCGAGTTCTTGGTGCCCTCGGGGATTTCATATACCTTGAGCCAATAGCAACGTCCCTTCTGCGTGAAGAAAATCATCGTATTGTGCATGGTAGCCATGTAGATGTACTCTACGAAGTCGGCCTCACGAGTGTCGCTACCCTTTGAGCCTACGCCGCCACGGTTCTGTGTGCGGAACTCGCTCAGCGGAGTACGCTTGATATAGCCAAGGTGAGAGATGGTGATGACCATTTCGTCATCGGCATAGAAGTCTTCGGGGTTGAACTCCTCAGAAGAGTATACAATCTCTGTTTTGCGGTCATCGCCGTACTTGTCGGAAACCTCGATGAGCTCGTCCTTCATCACCTGCTTGCAGAGCTCGTCGTTGACGAGGATCTCCTTCAAGTGAGCGATGAGCTTCATGATCTCGTCATACTCGGCATGCAACTGCTCTTGCTGCAGACCTGTTAGCTGACGCAAACGCATCTCTACGATAGCACGTGCCTGCACATCGGAGAGCGAGAAGCGCTCCATCAATCCGGCAATAGCGTCGGCCGGCGTGTGGGCAGCCTTGATGATACGGATTACCTCATCAATATTGTCCGAAGCAATGATAAGACCCTTCAAGATATGGGCACGCTCCTCGGCCTTGCGCAAGTCGTACTTTGTGCGGCGGATAACCACCTCGTGACGATGCTCTACGAAGTACTTGATGCAGTCGCGGAGTGAAAGCACCATAGGCTTCAACTTGTTGTTCTCACCGCAAGGGATAAGAGCCACGCTGTTGACACTGAAGGCGGTCTGTAGCTGAGTCATCTTGAACAGTTTGTTGAGCACCACGCTCGCATTGGCGTCGCGCTTCACATCGATTACGATGCGCATACCGTCCTTATCCGACTCGTCGTTTACATTGCTGATACCGTCAATCTTCTTGTCGCTCACGAGGCCAGCGATATACTTGATGAGCTCGGCCTTGTTTACGCCATAAGGAATCTCGGTAACGACGATCTTGTCGTGGTTGGTGTCGGTCTCAATCTCGGTCTTGGCACGCATCACTACGCGGCCACGGCCAGTCTCATAGGCGTCGCGCACGCCACTCATACCATATATATAACCACCGGTGGGGAAGTCGGGAGCCTTTACATACTCCATCAGGTCTTCCGTAGTAAGCTCGGGATTGTCGATATAGGCTACGCATGCATTGATTACCTCGCGAAGGTTGTGTGTAGGCATATTGGTAGCCATACCCACCGCAATACCTGTGGCACCATTTACAAGGAGGTTGGGGATACGTGTCGAGAGCACGCAAGGCTCCTTGTCCTTACCGTCATAGTTCTCCTGGAAGTCTACCGTATCCTTATATATATCCTGCATCATATCCTCACCAATCTTGCGAAGGCGAGCCTCGGTATAACGCATAGCAGCGGGGCTGTCACCGTCAACGGAGCCAAAGTTACCCTGTCCGTCAATCAATGTGTAGCGCATAGCCCAATCCTGAGCCATACGTACCAATGAGCCGTAGATAGATGAGTCACCATGAGGGTGATACTTACCCATCACGTCACCCACCGTACGGGCGCTCTTACGATAACCTTTATCCGACGTATTACCCTGCTCCATCATACTGTACAGGATTCTTCGGTGAACGGGCTTCAATCCATCACGCACATCAGGCAACGCACGCTCCACAATCACCGACATAGAGTAGTCGATATACGATTTTCGCATCTCCTGCTCAATATCGACCTTAATGATTCTGTCTTGATCTAAATTCATATTTTAATAGTAATTTTGTCTAAACATAAAAACGTGTAAAATTACACATTTTTGCCGACATGACAAATTATTTAGAAGAAAAACGCCCCTTAGCACACACGAATTATTCAAAAGTAAACGAAAGACACACGAAGAAAACTCAAATCAGCCAACATCACACCCAAACATTACGCTCGCACAGAAGTCCCTCCTATTAAAGCCACAAAGTCACATATATAAAAAAACAGGAGCATCATCAGATGCCCCTGCATAATCACACGTATTCTATAGCAGTATCATTTTTCCGGAGCTGCTTCAAGCACAGCTACCAGATGCCTCCACCAAAGTTCCACTGTGGGGATGAGCAGACGCTCGTCGGGTGAGTGGACGCCGCGCATGGTGGGACCGAAAGAGATCATATCAAGATGAGGATACTTCTCCAGGAAGAGTCCGCACTCGAGACCTGCGTGGATGGCTTTCACTTTGGGCTCTTTACCGAAGAGCTGCTTATAGGTAGCGATGGCAATCTGCAAAATCTCGGACTTGGCATTGGGTTTCCATCCCGGATAGCCCTCGCCTACCTCAACCTCAGCACCGGCCAACTCGAATACGGCACGCACACTGTCGGCCACATCCTTCTTGCCCGAAGCGGCAGAACTGCGCTGCGAGAGTACAATCTTCACCTCACCATCGGCCATACGCACCGAAGCAAGATTGCTTGATGTCTCCACCAATCCAGGCACATCATTGCTCATGGCAAACACACCATTGAACACGCCATGCAGGGCACGCAAGAGGCGGAGCATGGTATCCTTATCCATAGCAGCAGGGACACTGTCGGTAGACTCCATTGTGAACTGCGCCTTAGTCTCGATGGCGGCATATTCGGCCTCCACCTCAGAGGCAAACACGTTGAAGTCTACACGCACGCTCTCCTTGTCTTTCATGGGCACGGCACAGAGGGCACACGCCTCACGAGGAATGGCATTATGCTTATTGCCGCCCTCGATATAAGTAAGGTAGAGGTCGTACTTCTCGGCTGCAGCAAGGAGAAAACGATTGAGCACCTTATTGGCATTGGCATGACCCTTATTGATGTCGTCACCACTGTGGCCACCAAGAAGGTTATTAACGATCACCTTGAAGTGGAAGTAGCCTTCGGGAACGCTTACCTCATTATATTTAAATGTAGCGTCGGTGCGCACTCCACCGGCACAGCCGATAAAGATCTCGCCCTCGTCCTCTGAGTCGAGGTTGAGCAAGATGTCGCCATTCATGAAGCCGCCCTGCATGGCATTGGCACCGGTAAGTCCCGTTTCTTCGTCTACGGTAAACACACATTCGATGGGTCCGTGCTTGATGGTGTCGTCGGTGAGCACCGCCAATGCAGCGGCTACACCAATACCATTGTCGGCACCGAGGGTGGTGCCATCGGCTTTGAGCCATTCGCCATCCACTACAAGGCGGATGGGGTCGGTAAGGAAATCATGGTTCACTCCCTTGTTGCTCTCACACACCATATCCATATGTGACTGCAGGATGATGGTCTTGCGGTTCTCCATACCCGGTGTGGCAGGCTTGCTGATAACCACATTGCCAGCCTCGTCGACCTTAGTGGCCAAGCCGCGAGACTCACCGAAAGCCTTCAAGTAGGCAGTCATCTTCTCTTCATGCTTGGATGGACGGGGTATGCCACAAATCTCTTCAAAGTAGCCGAACAGGGCTGCTGGTTTCAAGTTTTCAGTCTTCATTTTTGTCTTATTACATTAGTTTAACAATTAAAAGAGGTAATAGTTACACCCAAAGCAAGTATTATTCGCTCGTTTTACACATCTTTACGATAAATCGTTAAGATACGTTGCACTCGCTGAAAAACATCAAACTATGTTTGTGTTTTGCTCGTTTTACACATCTTTACGATAAATCGTTAAGATACGTTGCACTCGCCGAAAAACATCAAACTATGTTTGTGTTTTGCTCGTTTTGTTGTATCTTTACGATAAATCGTTAAGATACGTTGCACTCGCTGAAAAACATCAAACTATGTTTGTGTTTTGCTCGTTTTGTTGTATCTTTGTACCCGTTTTGCGAGGATAGGTAAAAATCTTCGCAGCGCAAAAATAAGAAAATGGTACGTTTATTCCTAATTTCTCTGCTAATAATTGCGATTTGCATGGTGTTAATGTCTGTTACCATTCTATTCAAGAAGAACGGGCGCTTCCCCAACACCCACGTATGTGGCAACAAGCATCTGCGCCAACGAGGCATCACCAGCGCCCAGACACAGGACAAGCAGGCGCAACGCGAAAACAAGATGGCGGTGAAAGAGAGCAGACGTCGCGAAAACGACAACGAATAACTAATAAATAATAAAAAAAAGACAATGAGAAAAACTATCGCAACAGTACTCTGTGCATCAGCCTTCGTACTGACATTCACACAATGCGCCAACGCTCCTCAGCAAGCACCCGTAGTGACACCCGTAGTATGCGACACTACTCCCACACTGAAAATTGCTTACGTAGACATTGACACGCTGCTCACCAACTACAAACTGTGGATCGAGCTGAACGAGGAAATGATACGCAAGGAGGAGAATATCCGCACCACCCTCAACGAGAAGGCCAAGGACTTGCAGGCCGACTTCGAGGAGTTTGAGCGCAAGCTGAACAACAACGGATTCGTCACTCGCGAAAGAGCCGAATCTGAGCAGAACCGCATTCTGAAAAAACGTCAGGACTTGGAGCAGCTGCAAGAGCGCCTAAGCAATGAGCTCGCTATCGAGAACAACAAGAACAACGTGCTCTTCCGCGACTCAATCAATGCCTTTATCAACGACTATAACAAGGTAAAGGGCTACAACGTAATCCTTAGCCGCATCGGCGACAACATTCTTTACATCGACAGCGACATGAATATCACACAGGAGATTATCGATGGATTGAATGCCCGCTACGAAGCTAACAAGAAGTAAAAGACTAATATCTAAATTGATGTGCAAAGGGCGTGTCTTGCGACGCGCCCTTTGTTTACTATTTATAGATAAGAAATATGCAAGGCTTCTTATCTATAGCAGGACGCTGGCTTTTCCATTCGGAAACTGTGCGTGTTACAGCATACTCGTCATCACAGGTAAGATTGGCAGCCACGCACAGTTTGGTTTGCGGTTTGCAGGTACGAATGATATCGTCGAACATCTTCATATTGCGATAAGGAGTCTCTATAAACAGCTGCGTCTGATGTTCAGAATAAGCACGTGCCTCAAGATGTTTCAAGGTCTTTGCACGTTCAGACGCATCGATAGGCAAATAACCATGAAAAGCAAAACTTTGCCCATTGAAACCCGAGACCATCACACTCAGTATAATGCTTGAGGGACCAACGAGAGGCACTACTTTTAGATGCTTGCGCTGCGCGATAGCCACCACATCGGCTCCAGGGTCAGCCACAGCAGGGCAACCAGCCTCTGATATCACGCCCATCGCAACACCCTCCTGCAGAGGTTTCAGGTATGAACTGATTGCCTCTGGAGAGGTATGTTTATTGAGTTCATAGAACGTCAGTTCATCAATATTGATGTCGCGGTCAACCTTCTTGAGAAAACGGCGCGCAGTACGCACATCCTCCACAATGAAATGGTGTATACCGACAATGATGTCACGGTTATATGCAGGCAGCACTTTCTCAACAGGAGTATCCCCCAAAGTACAGGGGATGAGATATAAGGCAGTTTCCATTCTATTATAGATAATTTATAAGGCAAAGGTATAAAGTTTTTCATCGTTATTATCAAATACGCACACCTTTTTTCATATATAAAGAAATAAAATTGTATCTTTGTCCGATAAACTACAACAAACCATCAATTTCACAATATCATTATGAAGAAGTATTATTTACACTTTCTGTTCGCAGCTGCAGCCATATCGCTGGCAGCCTGCGCACCCAAAGAGGGAAGCTATCCCATCGACAAGGCCGTATATGACCGTTTGCCCTTCGAGATGGAAGAGGTACAACTGCCCACCTTCCCCGACTACAAGGTTAGCATCGTGGAGTTTGGAGCCATTGGCGACGGCGTGGCGCTCAACACAAAAGCCATCAATGAGGCCATCGCTCACGTGAACGCAAAGGGAGGCGGTACAGTAGTCATCCCCGAAGGCTTGTGGCTGACAGGCCCGATAGAGATGAAGAGCAACGTCAACCTCCACACCGAATATAATGCGCTCGTATACTTCTCGGGCGACCACTCACTCTACCCCATCATCGAGACCAGTTTCGAAGGCCTTGACACACGTCGCTGCCAATCACCCATCTCGGCATGGAACTGCGAGAACATCGCCATCACTGGCCACGGCACCTTCGATGGCAACGGTGACACCTGGCGTGTAGTGAAGAAGAGCAAGGTGACCGAGAACCAATGGAAGAACTTCCTCAAGAGAGGCGGCGTAGTGGAGGGCACCAACTGGTATCCCAGCGAAGGCTCACTGAAGGGTAAGAATGCTTGTATAAGCTTCAACAACCCCGTAGGTATCGAGACCGAAGAGGACTGGAACAGCATCCGCGACTGGCTGCGCCCCGTACTGCTCAGCTTCGTGAAATGCAAACGTGTACTGTTAGAGGACTGCACCTTCAAGAACTCACCCGCATGGTGCTTGCACCCACGCTCTTGCGACCACATCACACTGAACAGAGTAACTGTAGTGAACCCCTGGTACTCACAGAACGGCGATGCGCTCGATCTCGAGTCGTGCACCAACGCCATCATCGCCAACTGTCACTTCGATGCCGGTGACGATGCCATCTGCCTCAAGTCGGGCAAGGATGAAGACGGACGCCGCCGTGGCGAGCCCTGCAAGAATGTCATCATACAGAACAACGTCGTGCTGCATGGCCACGGAGGCTTTGTAGTAGGTAGCGAGATGAGTGGTGGCGTGCAGAACATCTTCGTCGACAACTGCACCTTCATGGGCACCGACGTAGGCCTCCGCTTCAAGAGTTGCCGTGGACGTGGTGGCTTGGTTGAGAACATCTACATCAGCAATATCAACATGATCAATATCCCCAACGAGGCCCTCATATTCAACCTCTTCTACAGCGGAAAGTCACGTTCAGAGGTAACCTACGATGAGAATGGCAATATGGAGACAGAGTTGCTCCCCGTAACCGAGGAGACCCCCATCTTCCGCAACATCTACATCGACAATGTCACTTGTAAGGGTGCTGGCCGCGCCATCTTCTTCAACGGGCTGCCCGAGATGCGCATTGCCAACATCAACCTTAACAACGTCATCATCACCGATGCCAAGGAGGGTGCCATTTTCCAGGAAGCCAAGGACATCACCATCGACAACCTCACCATCGAGACCCTGGACAACAGTCCTGCCATCCGCATGGGCGGCGTGCAGAACGTGACCATCAATGGCAACAACTATGCACAAATTGGCAACCAACAAGCTATCGAACTGTAATATGAGAAGAATCATCACAGGACTTACCAGCCTGCTCTGCCTCAGCGTTATGGGGCAGAGCGCTACTGAGCACCTCGAATACACCGTCAGCAACCCTTCGAAGCACGACAAAGCCAATGCGCCCGTAGTGCTCAGCCTCACGGCCGAGCAGCAAGCCGCACGCTACCTTTCTGCTACCGTATGCGTATGGGACGAAGACACACAAACCGAAGTGGAAGTGCCCTCACAACTCGACGACCTCAACGGCGACGGCATCAATGAAGAGTTGGCATTCCTCATCGATGTTCCCAGCCGCGAAGAGCGAACGGTGACCATCGAGCTGAGTCAGACAGCCAAGCCTGGACGTTACCCTGCCCAAGTGTTTGCCGAGATGCTGCTGAGCGACAAGAAGAAGGGCCACAAGCCCATACAGTCGCTCACTGTACCGGGCAACGTCAACGTCTACAACAACCTGCATCACCATGGGCCCGCTTTCGAGTCCAAGTTGGTAGCCTATCGCGTATACTTCGACGAGCGTCAGACAGTGGATATCTACGGCAAGCGCAAACAACAGCTTGAGATAGAGCAGACACAGTTCTACCCCACCCCCGAACACCTGGCCAACGGCTACGGCGATGATATCCTGTGGGCTGGAACCACCTGTGCTCTCGGCACCTTCCGCGGCTATACCGACGGCAAGCCATCATACATACAGCCCGTAAAATCACGCACCGAGAGCATCCTTGCCTATGGTCCCTTGCGCACCGTTGTGGAGATACACGATGAAGACTGGCAATACGATGGGCAGAACCTCGACCTCACCCTGCGCTACACCCTCTATGGAGGACACCGCGATGTACAGGTAGATCTCTGCATCGAAGCTGACAAACCCATCAGCGAGACCTTCTGCACCGGCCTCATCAAGGTAGACAACTGTCAGACGTACACCGATCATACAGGTACAGCTGCCGTATGGGGCGACAACTGGCCTGCCGGTAAGAAAGACACCCTAAACCGCAAGAAAGAGGTGCTTGGCATGGCTGTCAGCATACCACAACGCAACGTGGTGGGCGAACCCGACAATGCTGAGAATATGCTCTACCTCTTGGGCGACAAGGCACGCAACCTATCCAAGGAGCTCACCTTCACCTACCACATAGCCTTCGCTTCAGACAAGGAGGAGCAGAGCGGCATACACAATGCCGATGACTGGTTCCAATGGGTAAAGAAATGGGAGCAGCAGCTAAAGAGCAACCTTGAAGTAAAGAAACGATGAAGCAGCTTGCCATCTTCGACCTCGACGGCACACTGCTCGACACTGTAGCCGATTTGGCCAACGCTACCAATCAAGCGTTGGCCAAATGCGGTTATCCTACCCACCCCACCGATGCCTACTACCGCTTTGTAGGCAATGGTATCAACAAACTCTTTGCCCGCGCCCTCCCCGAAGAGGCTCGCACCGACGAGAACGTACAACGCATTCGCGCCCACTTCATCCCCTATTACAATGAGCATAATGCCGACGACAGCCGTCCCTACCCTGGCATCGTAGAGTTGCTCCGCGAGTTACAAGCACGCGACATACAGATAGCTGTAGCCTCCAACAAATACCAGCAGGCTACCGCCAAGCTCGTCGGCCACTTCTTTCCCGATATACGTTTTGCTGCCGTATATGGCCAGCGCGAAGGCGTAGCCATCAAGCCCGACCCCACCATTGTGAACGACATCCTATCTATCACCGGAGTCGCTCGTGCCAATACAATCTATATCGGTGATTCGGGAGTAGATATGCTCACAGCTCACCATGCCGAGGTCGAAAGCATCGGTGTCACCTGGGGCTTTCGCGGAGAGGAAGAGCTATGTACCCATGGTGCTGACCACATCGTACATCATGCAAAGGATATATTACCGTTTGTCGTAAACGTCACGACTGTACTCACAGACTGACCACACGCACAGTTTTACACTTTCAGCACCATCAATTTGCTATTTCTGGAAAAGTCACAACATTTTGCCCAGTTTAGAGAGAATAAACGATGAAGAAGATAATTGCATTGACCAGCCTGCTACTAGCGTGTTCGCTAAGCCATGCCGACTCGCTGGAGCGATTTATAAACCGGTACAAGGAGAAGGATGGCGCGGTATGCCACATATTGAATAGGGACTACCACTTCAATGACGTGCCCAATGGAGCGATTTCGCCCGAAGCCCAACGGTTGTTGAGCGGAACGATGTCACTGATGGGCGTAGAAGAATGGATGACGCTTAAGATTGACCATTGCAAGGAGTCCGTTCGTGAACGATTTGTCAGCAAGGTGCTCGATGCAGTTCCCGACGACTATGCCCTGTTGAAAGAAAAGGGACACCACTCTGTGTACATAAACAACACAGAAGAGGAGTATGCCTACCTAGTGATAGTGGATTGCAATGTGGAAAGCCCCTCGCTAACGCGCTTCTATGTAACCAATGCCTTTATGCGCGCCATCATGAATGAGGAGGGTACCGGCATTGACGAAGAAAAGTTCTCGCGCTACCTTGACGGACTTACCGAAGGGCTGGAGAGATCGTTGCGCGGATTGGGAGAGACACTCGAAAATGCTACCAAACGATTGGAAAGATGGTTGCAGGAACAAACCAATGAACTAGACAAGGAGTACGACAAGATATACGAAATATAATAGAAGAGCGAGGACTCGCTTCTACTTCCCACCTTATTTGTATATATCAATCAGATAAGTAATCTTAGCCGTGATAGTCGTGTTTGCAGAGCGACCGAATGGATCGGCCTTAGAATTGCCAAACATATCAGAGAGACCGAAGAAGTAACGCCCCTCGATAAGGAAGTTACCAACAACAGTTTTAAGCTCCATGCCTGCACCACCAGCTATGCCGTATTCAAGTGTATTCTCAATCTTCTTGCCATACTGTGCGGTAATCCCGTTAGGACGATAAGCGGGATTCCAAGGGTGCTCATCAGTGAACCCGTAAAACTCCTCATCGTTAAGGAAAAGACCTATCTGAGGACCTGCATTGACGAATAATTGTATTCCACGCTCCTCTTTACCCCATCCGATATGGGCAAAGAAGGGAATCTCCACATAGTTGGTAATACGGTGGAAGGTATTGTAGCTACCATCTTCAATTGTCTCATTCCATCCACGTTGGGCGAAGTTTAGTTCCAGCTGTGCAGCACAAATGAGCGAGAAGTATTTTTCTGTTGTATATCGCAGAGTGAGCCCCCCTGTATACCCAGGCTGTAATCCTTGCTTAATGCTAGGACTGAAATCTACGCTACTGAGGTTATAACCACCATTAAAACCTACGGCAAGGTTGTCGCGCAGCTCACCCACTTGAGCAGGGGAACTAATGGCCCACAAGACAAGTGCCAGCAAGATTGTCGTTAGACGCTTCATTAGTCGAAGTCTATTTTTTGTAGTTCGTAATCGTTGCTGAAGTGGATAAAGAAGGCTTTGCGATTAATAAATCCGCCCCAGTTATTCACTCGTTCAAACTTGAAACCAGTTTGTATGGGACTGTATTTCATTTCATTTAATCTATTCTCCATATCCGTACCATACAGGTGGAGTGCCTTCAGGAAGTAATAGCCGATATCAAATCCGAGAATCGCGTATTTCGGGTAACGATTCACAATCTCCTTACTGTATGTCCGGCGATACTTTTTATGGTAATCCACCGCCTGTGGCAGCAGATTGTTGGTATAGAATGATGAGTAGAAATAGGTATCAATCTCATAAAATGATGCCAAATGATTGTTTGTGTACACTTGATACTGCGGATAGCCGAAGAGATGTACATCATACTTTGTGGTGGCAGTGTCGCGCACTAACAGTTGGAATACAGGCATCATATTGTTGAGGCTTCCGCTCTTTTCGGAATTCATCATCAGTATATTCTGATGTGCAAGACTTAAGCGGGCGCGTATAGTATCTTTATTGGTTGCGGTATCGGCAGGCAGTACGGTGTAAGGAGCATGGCGATTATCCAGTTCCTGCTTGAGACCAGCAATAATGCCATCATCTTCTTCCTCTGGTGAGTCGAAAAATATCACATTAGGGTGAGGGAACTGCAAAAAGAAGTGATCATATACCTCCGAGTAGAAGTAACTCTGCGGCGTGTTCACTTGATAGAGATAAGGATTGGTAAACACTTCATCTACGTTGCGGTCGAATGGGATTACTACACGTATGCCCGTAGTATCAGCAAAAGCGGCAGCCTCGGCGATATGCTTCTCGTGCACAGGACCAAAAATGATATTCATCTGTCTCATCTCGGGCAGATTCAGTATGTTTTTGATAGATTCTTTTCCGTTGCCGGAATCGTATACGTGAAGGTCAATGGACACACCATCCTTCTTCAAACTATCAAGCGCCAATAAGAACCCCTCATAGAACTCGACCATCTTCGCACGGTCATTATTAAGGCTGTCGCTTTCAAGCATAAAAGGAAGTATGATGGCTGCTTTGATCTGCTCAATATTCTCTGCTTTCCCTTTTGATTCTGCAAATAGACTCTCATCAGAAGGTATGACGGGTTGTGTCAAATCTTGTTTCTCTGTGATAGAAGTATTGGAATCTGTGACTACATGCCCCTTCTCACTTTGGGGATAAGGGATGCAAATTGTTTCTCCACGTTTGAGTTTACGTTCACGGAGTTCGGGATTAGCATTAATCAGTTCCATTTCTGTAATACCGTACATGCGGCTTATACGATATATATTCTCCTTACGTTTTACGATATGCTCTGTTTTGCATTTCGTTTCTGTTGATACCACCTTGTCTGTTTGCGCAGAAGTGCCCCCTTGTTGCTTCCCTATCAGCGGATTGGGTTCTGTCACTTTGGGACTACTATTCCCTACATTATCCACAACTTTCTTCTGAGGAATTACAATCACCTGCCCCACTTTGAAGTTCTCAGCACTTAATCCAGGGTTGGCATTGCAGATTTCCCGGGCCGAAAGTCCATATATTACCGTCAAGCGGTAAAGTGTTTCTCCCGTCTTGATTGTATGAAATCGCTGTCCATCATTGTTCTCTGTTGGCTGACTGCTACTGATAGTCCCCTGTGTATTCTTTTGTGGTATACGTAGTTGTTGCCCCACTTTTATAACCACATCACTACCAGGGTTCAGGGCAATAATGTCAGCCTCGGTCACTCCATACATACGTGATATCGAGTATAATCCTTGTCCTTTAGTTACTGTATGATAAAAACAGTTGTTTGTTTGTGCAGTAACCCACAGTGTCGACAATGCCATAATAGCCAGCATTGATATATGTCTGAGTCTTTTCATCCTATCGCTGTAGTTATAAATATGTAGTATAACGTTTAATGTAGATGTATTTAGCTTACAAAGTTAGATAAAATAGTTCAATTATACGTTATTTGAGGTCACCAAATTCCACAAAACCCCAAAGAACGTTATTTCTCCTTGTATACGTCTATCTTTGTGTGATTAAGAAATGCCGAAATTAATCTACATTATTTTTCAAAACCGGAAGCCGAAGAAGAGGCGGGTGTTGACGTAGAAGTCGAAGGTGTGGATGGGGGTGTAGCTCATCCACTGCATCTGCATCGTACCTACGAAGCCGCCGAAGTAGTGTTCTACGTCCCACACGCTGCCCAGGCGGACGATGCCACCCTGATTAAGTTTGTGACCGAAGGGGATGGTGCCATCGGTGAAGGCTATCTCGCCATAGTGGTAGAGCGAGAGGGTGTGCAGGTAGGAGGCGTGAAGCATCCAGTTGTCCGGGAGCACCCAGTTGTAGGCATAGCCGGCGCCAAGGCTCGCTGCTGTGTAGATGATGTGGCGGGCATAGTCGTAGGGAGTGTTCTCGTCGGTCAGCTGGGGTGGCAACTGCGACACATCCACATCCATACGAAACCCTGTGAGGGATGCTCCCAGGATGGCACTACCAGCACTGCGTATCTGCTTATAGCGTTGGGTAAGCGCGGCGGGCAGGGAGAAGCGGCGCGGATTGAGCACCACGTATCCATTGGCAAGGAGTCGGCGTGTGTGGCAACCGCTAAGCGGCAGCTTCCAGAGGGTCTCGCCATCCCCATTACTACTCATCGTATGGGTGTGCGAGGAGCTATAGGAGAGTTCGCCACCCACAATCGGGGTGTATCCGCTGAAGCTGTACTCCGTCTCCTCGGTCTCGCCAAAGAGGCGCTTCACGTCGCGATGAACACCTACGGTAATGCCCAGATACGATACGCTACAGCCCGCCTTGAAGATTGGCGACGACATCAGGCTGTAGCTATGGGGCGTGTCTTCTGCAGTCCATTGGGAGGTGTACTGTCCGAAAGTGGTGCCTACGTTTGGACGTATAGTAAATCGAAAAGGATGGCGCACAGCATAGGTGCTGTCAGTGCCGAAGAGGAGACTCTGCAGCTTGCTCTCTTGGGCAACGACGGCTGAGGAAAGGAAGATGAGGAGGGAGAGGAAGATGCGCACTTTTGTTTTTTGGATGAGGGTTTATGGTTAATGGATGAGGGACGACGGTTGTCTGTTGTCTATTGTCCGTTCAAAGTATCGGCCTCAGAAATACTGCCAAGCGTCCCACGAAGCGTTTCCAGGGCGTAGCACTCTTGTAGAGTTCACGGGTGAGCGTATCACTGTTGAGTTTGTCGGCTTCGTAGATCTCCACGAAGTCGTTTACGAGGGCGGTATCCACCACGATGGCATTCTGTTCGTGATCGTAGAAGAGGCTGCGGCTCTCGAGGTTGGCCGAGCCTATCATGCAGCAGTCGTCGTCAATGGACATTACCTTGGAGTGGTGGAAGCCACCGTTGAAGAGGAACACGTTGACGCCCCGCTTGGTGAGCTTGTAGCCCATACGCTTGGAGCCTTCGGGAGTGAGCGCAATATCGCCCTTGGCCGAGATGAGTATCTGCACGTCGACCCCACGCTCCACGGCATGGGTCAAAGCACGTCGTATGCTGGGTGGCGGCAGGAAATAGGGAGTGACAATCTTAATCTCCCGCTTGGCCTCACCGATAAGCCAGAGATAGGCATCGAGAATGTCGCCATTGCTATGGCGCGGATGGTCGTTGACAATGGCTACGGGCACTCCATCGGCATAGGCCGTATGGGCAAGGCAGTAATCGGAAGGTGAGAGCTTTTCCTTGGTCTCGGCATTCCACATGGTGATGAAGTTGCGCTGAATGACGTTGGCGGCAGGACCCTCGATGCGCAGGTGCATATCGCGCCAGTCGCCTACACCGGGCAAACCTGTGACGTAGTAGTCGGCCACGTTGATTCCACCGATAAATGCGGTCTGCCCATCCACGATAGCCACCTTGCGGTGGTCGCGATGGAAAGCGTGGTTGATCCATGGGAATTGCATGGGGTCGTAGGGCTTAATCTTGAATCCCAGTTCGCGCATCTCACGCAAGTGTTTGCGACGAATGGGACGGTCGTTGGAGATATTGCCAAAGTCATCAAAGAGGATGCGCACCTCGATACCCTCTTTCAACTTACGCGCCAAGAGCGTCATCATAATCTTGTTGATGGAGTCGTTGCGGAAGTTGAAGTACTCGAGGTGCACCGAGTGACGTGCCGTGTCGATGCACGTGAGCAGGTCGACGAACTTGGCATCGGCATTGTTGAGCAGCTTCACGCGGTTGCCCTCGGTGAAGGTCCACACCACGTCGGCCGTGTCGAGCGGAAACGCCTCGTCCTCACGCTCCACCGCAGCAAGCGGCAGGGCGAGGCAGAAGCATATAATATAGAATAGGACTCTTTTCATTAAGGTTACAAAATTAACTAATCTAAGCCAAGCGACCCGAAGCCTTTAACGCAATTCAACATTCTTTATCCTTTATTTTCCCTCCCTTCAGCACCTTTTACACTGCAAAGTTACAATCTAAAATCCTCCATTATGAGTCACTTATCCTGCAAGATTGGTACGATTGTCCGAGATTTCTCCACGTCCGCTTTCCTTAAGTATCGTGAATATGCAAACTATCGGACAAACCAACACACAGAAAACGGGAGGTGCGGACATAAGTTGTAGCACCTATGATAATGTAAATGTACACCGTCTTCGTCCTTCACTTTCTCAGCGAGAAGTCAAAGCGCAGGCCGCCTTCCGGGCGATTGGTGGCGGTGATGGTGCCTCCGTGAAACTGTACGGCGTGCTTCACGATGGAGAGTCCGAGCCCTGTACCACCCTTCTGGCGCGAGCGGCCCTTGTCGACCCGATAGAAGCGCTCAAACAGTCGGGTGAGCTGCTTCTCTTCCACCCCGCAGCCATCGTCTTCGAAGCGGATGCTGCACTGGCGGTCGTCGTTCCCCGTGAGTGTGATGTAGATGTTACGCCCGCCTGAGTAGGCAATGGCATTCTCCGTGAGGTTGCGGAAGATAGAGCCGATGAGCGACAGGTTGCCCTCTATGGTCACCTGCTCGGGGAAGTCGGTATGCAGGTACAGGCGCTCCTCCTCGGGCATGACGTTCAGTTCGCAGGCTATCTCATGGATGATGCTGTTGATGACGACGGGCTCTTTGCCGATGAGTGCGCTGCCATCTTCCATGCGTGTGATGAGCGACACCTCCTCCAGCAGGCGGCGCAGACGCTCGGTGTTGGTGTAGCAGCGTTCTATGAGCTCCATCTGCTTCTCCTCGCTGAGCGTTATGCCCGAGAGCAGGGTTTCGAGACACACTTGTATGGAGGCTACGGGAGTCTTGAGCTCGTGGTTGATGTTATTGGTGAGTTGGCGTTTGAGGCGGTTTTTCTCCTGCTCGGCTTCGTAGTGGTTGACGCGCTCAATGTCCTTGCCCAGCTTACGGGTAGTGAAATAGGCCACGACACTCATTGCCAGGCTGACGGATATCATTATCAGCAGAAAAGTCCAGTCGGCTTCGAGCAGGGTGCGCAGGGTACTCGAGTATGGGATGGCCGTGCGCACGACGAGCCGTTCGCCCCGCGTGGCAGAGTAGAAGTACTGCCGCCCGTCGCTGGTGGAGTGGCGCCCTATGTGGTAACCCGAGCCATGCTTGAGGGCAGCTGCCACCTCAGGACGGCTGTGGTGATTGTCGAGCGAGTCTATAGAGATGGTGTTGTCGTAGATGACCGCTCCCGAGAGGGTGATGAGTGTTATGCGTAGGTCATCGAAGGGTTTCTCATGCGAGGCTACATACTCTTCGTACGGTTCGCCCTCCTCGACGGCCACCAGCAGATGGTGGTTGTACTGTTGCAGTTGGGCGCTCAGGAACTCCGACTTGTACTCCTTCTCCCTCAGATACTGGAATCCGACGAAGCATAGCACGATAGCCCATGAGAAGGCGATGAGCTGCACGAAGAGCCGTTTGTGAAAGGAGAGCCTATTCGCGGAAGCCATATCCGAATCCTGAGCGGGTTACTATATACGCGCCGTATGTGCCAATCTTCGAGCGCAGGCGGGTGATGTTCACGTCGATGGTGCGGTCGAGCACCACCACCTCATCGCTCCACACGCGGCTCAGTATCTGTTCACGCGAGCATATCTTCCCCCGGTGGCTGATGAGATAGGCCAGTAGTTCAAACTCCTTCTTGGCCAGCTTCACTTCCTCGCCATCTACCGTGCAGCGCTTGAATTCGAGGTCGAGGCACAGCCCCTCCACCTTCAGCACATGAGGTTTTTCCACTATGGCACTGCTTTTGTGCCCTGCGGTGCGTCTCAGCACGCTCTTGACCCGTGCTATGACATTGCGCACGGTATAGGGCTTCATGATGTAGTCGTCGGCACCGATGTTGAGCCCCATCACCATATCATCCTCCGAGTCGCGTGCCGTGCAGAAGATGATGGGTATGTCTGCCGTAGCCACATCAGCCTTCAGCATCTTTGCCATCTTGATACCGCTTATCTCGCCCATCATAATGTCGAGCAATATCAGCGAATAGCCCTTCAGGTCGTAGGTCAATGCCTCCTCGGCACTGAAGGCAATGTCCACGTCGTAGCCCTCATTCTCGAGGTTTAGTTTCAGCACCTCGCACAGGGTCTCCTCGTCATCCACTATCAGTATGCGTTCGGCCATAGGTTACCATCTTATTATTACACTGCGAAGATAGGGAGAATTCTCGATTCTGCGGCCACGCTCGATGAAATTTAACGAAAATGTAACAAATCTTCCGTCTCCAAACGGCCTTATGGAGCGAAACGCAAGGAAATCCTGTACAGAAAATTCGTAGCAGATTGTAAAGCAAATCCTACGGATTGCTTACACGGCACAGAAATCGGAAGTATAGACTTGCCCAACTCAAAAACTTATAAACTCAAGAACTCACGTTTCGCTTACTTTCTGAAAAATCCTAATCGCTCATGGCTGCGTTCTTTTCACTTGGCCTGGGAATTGGGCGGAAAGATTGCAAGGATTCCCCTATTTCTTTCTCTTTTGCGAACATAAATTGCCGTAAATTGGCCATGAATTTTCCGTGAATGAAATTTTGAGGACTGATGTCATTTGCCATCTTTAAGGTGCTCTTTCAATGCAATGCCCTTTGCCGTAAGACGATATTTCTGATTTCTGCTGTTAGGGTTGTCTGGAATAGTCTGTTCTAATATACCAGTTTCCAACAGTGGATGAATATATTTTCTCCTAAATTTTGTTCTATCGGTAAGACCCATAAAAGCCAACATCTCACCAAAAGAACGTGCCTCAGTGCAGAAAGCTATCAATT
>JAZNYG010000068.1:0-5326 GCA_045594245.1 Bacteroidaceae bacterium | reverse complement strand
GGGCTACATCGTGAAGGCCCTGTTGGCAGGTCGCGTAGTAGTGCTCAACGACATCGGTCGCTTCCAGATCGGTCTCAAGGGTAAGTGCTACACCGCTGAGACCATGCAGGCCGAGGGCTTCACCCCCGCCTCGATGATCAAGGGCCACCGTATCGTGTTCCGTCCCGATGCCAAGCTGAAGAGCGCTATCGCTGGTGCTCTCACGCTGAAGCGTGTGTCGAGTGAGGCGATGGCTTAATCAGCGCACGCTGATTAAGCAGTCAACAGACAACAGTCAACGGTCGACAGACCTTGACGATAGCAACATAAAGTTTCTTCTGGATGGGGACTGTAGACTGTAGGCTGTTGACCGTTGACATAAAAAGAGTATTAACCAATTAAAAACTCAAAACAGTATGAAGACCGAAAACACAAACAAGTTCAGTTGGAGCCTTCTTCTCAAAGTGCTCGTTGCCGTGCTCACCGCCCTTGCCGGGGCACTGGGCCTGAGCGCTTGCGGGAGATGGTAGCGATGGGGTCGGCAGGGCGCACTGCGCCCCGTCGGCCCCTTAATTCTTAGCACAAATCAAATTTCTATTCGCCAATTAATTATAACCACAGATTACTCGGATTACTCAGATTAAGAGTATTTCTGTGTGAATTGAAATCCGAGTAATCGGTGTAATCCGTGGTTTAACCAATAAGAAACACAATCAAAGTATGCAACATTTCACCATTCAAGAATTGTCCGCCAGCGCTACCGCCGAGCGCCTCGTCATCGATAACACGCCGCCCCGTGCGGCACAGCGGATGCTCACCATCCTTGTGGAGCAGCTGCTCGACCCCATACGCCGCCGCTATAGGTCGACGTCCGAAAAAATGAAGGGGCTGAGATCAAATGCTCAAATAAATTTAGCTTTGTTGAATCTCTGCCTTGCTCAATAAAGAAAATACAAGCATTTTCTCTGTTTTCGCTCGTTGAAATTTGGCATTTCATTCGCCTTGCACTAATTTTGTAGCAAATTGCGCAAATACAAACAATTATTTACAATATCATGAAAAGATTTCTTTCCGTAATCGTAGCAGGATGCGCCTGCATGCACTTGGCGGCACAATCGCCCGCCCTCGAAGGTTTCCTTTATGGTAATCAAGCCGCGCCCACCGGCAAGGAGTGGGAGTCTGTAGAGGAGCTGTCGCTCAACAAGGAGCAGCCCCACGCCTATTTCTTCTCGTTCGAGAGCGTGGAGAGCGCCCGCAAGTTCCTCCCCGAGAACAGCAAGTACTGGCAGTCACTGAACGGCACATGGAAGTTCCACTGGGCATCCAACCCCGATGAGCGTCCGAAGGACTTCTTCCAGCCTGGCTTCGATGCCACCGCTTGGGACGACCTCGCCGTACCCTCATCATGGAACATCGCCGGTATCCAGCAGGATGGCTCGCAGAAGTATGGTACCCCCATCTATGTGAACCAGCCCGTCATCTTCCAGCACCGCGTGGCTGTAGGCGACTGGAAGGGTGGTGTGATGCGTACTCCGCCCACACACTGGACCACCTACAACCACCGCAACGAGGTGGGCTCATACCTCCGCACGTTCGAGGTGCCCGCCGACTGGGATGGCCGCGAGGTGTTCATCACCTTCGACGGTGTGGACTCGTTCTTCTACCTTTGGATCAACGGCCAGTATGTAGGTTTCTCGAAGAACTCACGCAACGCTGCCGAGTTCAACATCACCAAGTACCTGCACGATGGCCCCAACACCGTAGCCGTAGAGGTATACCGCTCCAATGACGGTTCGTTCCTCGAGGCACAGGATATGTTCCGCCTCCCCGGTATCTTCCGCACCGTGGCACTGCATAGCCGTCCCCAGGTGCGCATCCATGACCTCGTGGTAAAGCCCGACCTCGACGAGAACTACCGCAACGGTGAACTCAACATCACTGCCGAGCTGCTCAACACATCAAAGAAGAATGTAAAGAATCTTCAGATTCGCTATACCCTCTATCAGCACGAGCTCTACAGCGACGACAACGTGCTTACCGAGGCATTCACCTATAGCGAGCCCATCGCCATGGAGAAGAAGACCGGTAAGGCCGTGAGCACCGCCCGCTTGGGTATGGTTGAACCCCGCCAATGGACTGCCGAGGCTCCCTATCGCTACACCCTTGTAGCCGAGTTGCTCGACAAAAAGGGCCGTACACTCGAGACCGTATCTACCATCGTGGGCTTCCGCGAGGTGGAAATCAAGGACACCAAGGCTGAGGACGATGAGTTTGGCCTCGCTGGTCGTTACTACTTCATCAACGGCAAGAACGTGAAGCTCAAGGGCGTTAACCGCCACGAGAGTCACCCCGCAGTGGGTCACGCCATCACTCGCGAGATGCAGGAGGAAGAGGTAATGCTGATGAAGCGCGCCAACATCAACCACGTGCGTAACTCACACTACCCCTGCGATCCCTACTGGTATTTCCTGTGCGACAAGTATGGTATCTACCTCGAGGATGAGGCCAACATCGAGAGCCACGAGTACTACTACGACGATGAATCGCTCTCTCACCCCGAAGAGTGGAAGAAGGCTCACGTAGCCCGCGTCATGGAGATGGCCCACGCCACCGTCAACAATGCTTGTGTGGTGATATGGAGTCTCGGTAATGAGGCTGGCCCCGGTAAAAACTTCGTGGCTGCCTACGACGCCCTCAAGGCATTCGACGCTACACGCCCCGTGCAGTATGAGCGCAACAACGACATCGTAGACATGGGTTCAAACCAGTACCCCTCAATCGGTTGGACACAGGGTGCCGTGACCGGTAAGTATGGCATCAAGTACCCCTTCCACATCTCTGAGTATGCCCACTCGATGGGTAATGCTGTAGGTAACCTCATCGACTACTGGGAGGCTATCGAGAGCACCAACTTCTTCTGCGGTGGTGCCATCTGGGACTGGGTAGACCAATCCATGTATAACTATGAGAAGGACGGCACACGCTACCTTGCCTACGGTGGTAACTTCGGCGACACCCCCAACGATGGCCAGTTCGTGATGAACGGTATCATCTTCGGTGACCGCGAGCCCAAGCCCCAGTACTATGAGGTGAAGAAGGTGTACCAATACGTTGGTGTGAAAATGCTCGATGCCGAGAAGGGCATGGTAGAGATCTTCAACAAGAACTACTACACTCCGCTCAACGACTACGAGATTGTATGGTCGCTCTGGAAGGATGGCAAGTGCATCCAGCAGAACCAACCCGTACAGGGTCCGCGCATGGCACTCCAGCCCCGCCAGAAGGCTACCTACCGCCTCCCCTACGACTTCGCATCACTCGATGCCAACGGTGAGTACTTCGTGAAAGTACAGTTCCTTCTCGGTAAGGATATGCCTTGGGCTAAGCAGGGCTATCCTCAGTTTGAGGAGCAGCTTGCCGTGAAGGCTGCTGGCGTGAAGCCTGCTATCAACACCGTAGCCACTGGCGACAAGTTGCAGGGCGAGATGAACGAGAACAACATCAGAACCATCAAGGGCAACGGCTTCGAGGTACAGTTCGATATGGCTCAGGGTACTATCCACCAGCTCACCTATGGTGACGATGTAGTCATCGCTACAGGTGGCGGTCCTCGCCTCAATGCCTTCCGTGCCTTCGTGAGCAACGACAACTGGTGCTACCAGCCCTGGTTCCAGAATGGCTTGCACAACCTGCAGCACAAGGCCGTCGATGCCAACACCATTCTTAATAAGGACGGCTCCGTAGTGCTCACCTTCACCGTAGTGTCACAGGCTCCCAACGGTGCACGCCTCAACAGCAAGAATGGCCGTTACGACAGCGGCATCCACGAGCTCATGGAGCAGACCCAGCTCCCCTTCGGTGATAATGACTTCAAGTTCACCACCAACCAGGTATGGACCGTATATCCCGACGGCTCCATCGAGCTGCAGTCGGCCATCACCTCAAACAACCCGTCGCTCGTGCTTGCACGCCTCGGCTACGAGATGCAGGTGCCCGCTGGGTATGAGCAGTTCCGCTACTATGGCCGTGGCCCCGTAGACAACTACAACGACCGCAAGACGGGTCAGTTTATCGAGCAGTTCTCGTCTACCGTAGCCGAGCAGTTCACCAACTGGCCCAAGCCCATGCAGATGGGCAACCACGAGGAGACCCGCTGGGCATCGCTCACCGACAAAGCTGGCCGTGGTATGCTCGTAGTGAACGAGGCTCCCTATGCCGTAGGCGTAACAGGCAACAGCGCCATGGACCTCACCATGGCTACCCATCCTCACAAGCTTCCCAAGAGCGATGTCACCTACCTCACCGTAGACGCTGTGGTGACAGGTTTGGGTGGTAACTCATGTGGTCAGGGCGGTCCGCTCGTGCACGACCGTGCCTTTGGTGCTCCCACACGCATGGCCTTCATTATCCGTCCTGCCGATGCCAAGGGTGGTGCCGATGTGGCTACCGCAGGCGACAAGCCCCTGCTCATGACCCAGCAGAAGAATGGCGACATCGCCATCGAGAGCGGCATCGAGGGGGCTACCGTGATGTACAAGATTGGCACAGGCCGTAAGGCTAAGGCCGTGAAGTATACCGAGCCTATCCCCTTCCGCGATGGTGGTACCATCACCGCTTATTATAAGGAGAAGCCCGAGCTCAAGGTGACCATGACCTTCGCCAAGATTGAGAAGATCAATACCGAGGTTATCTTCACCAGTAGCGAGGAGTCGGGCAGCGGCAACGCCAGCCACCTCGTGGACAACGACGTGAACACCATCTGGCACACCATGTACTCGGTGACCGTGGCCAAGTACCCCCACTGGGTAGACCTCGATGCCGGCGAAGTGAAGACCATCACCGGCTTCACCTACCTGCCCCGTCAGGATGGTCCCAACGGAAACATCAAGGATTACCGCCTCCAGGTATCCAACGATGGTCAGAACTGGAGCGACCCCGTAGCCGAGGGTGCCTTTGCCAACGACAGCAAGCTGAAGCGCGTGATGCTCGACAAGCCTGTCAAGGCTCGCTACATCCGCTTCACCGCACTCAGTTCACAAGCAGGCAATGACTTTGCCTCAGGTGCCGAGCTGGGCATCTTGGCCGAGTAATACGGATGCGTTGAAATAGCAAAACCGCCTTCTCATCGGAGTTCTCCGTGGAAAGGTGGTTTTATTGTATCCGTTAGGGATGGATGAGAGTGGGGCTTATGTAATAGGTATATTAATTTATTGCTGTCCGATAAAACTCGTATCGTTCCACAGATATGTGCTCGGCTATCGTTCTGTCGATAGCCGAGTTCCTTTTTTCATATCCAAGCCCCTCTATCCAAACAATAATAGCTGCTCCATGAACCTTTGTTCAGTTT
>JAZNYG010000067.1:0-32694 GCA_045594245.1 Bacteroidaceae bacterium | reverse complement strand
GGGTGAGAATAAATTTGATAGAGTAGAACGTGGACTTTATAAGTATCTTGATAAGGTGAACAACTACTTAAGTGGCGTCCTCAGCTCTGTAAACGCTAAGTTGCAGCCTGTTTTGTTATCTTATGCTGATAAGGACTTTGCTCTCTTGGGTCAATCAGAGACTCGTCCTGTTGAGGTTGCAAACGAGTTGACTTTGGTTCCCACTACTTACTCTGGTGAGTTGCTTGCTCCTGCTTACAAGAAGTATGTTGCCATTACTGCTGTAAATGGTTCTACAGATAATTTGGCTGCTGTTAATGCTGCAGCAGGTGAGGACCTCAATAAGGTATTGGATGGTGATGTTCGCGAAATCACATTTAAGGGTGAGTCTGGTAATACTTACGAAATCACTTACTCAGCTCTTGACTATGCAGGTTTCGTTGTTAATACTAAGTACTACGTAACTGTAAAGTAATCAAAGGAAGTAAGAGAGACTAATAATATAATAAGGTAGGAAAGGTTCTACATGTTATCTTTCCTCCCTTATTGAAGAAATAACAATTTAATAAAAGAAAAGAATATGAAATTCAATAAGATGATATTGTCAGGTCTTCTTTTGGGTGCTTCTCTTTGTGCCAATGCACAGCAGCAGAAGACAGAGACCGTAGATGTATTCAATCCTCACTGGTATATCCAAGCTCAGATTGGTGCTCAGCACACATTGGGTGAAATTTCTTTTGGTGATTTGATTTCTCCGAACGCACAGTTGAGTGCAGGTTATAACTTTAATCCTGTTTTGGGAGTTCGCTTGGGTGTGAATGCTTGGGAAAGTAAGGCTGGTTGGGAAACTGGTACACAGTATGAGTGGAAATGGAACTATGTTGCTCCTTCTGCTGACCTTACTGTTAACTTGAGTAACTTGACTTGTGGTTACAAGGCTGGTCGCAAGTTTAATGTTAGTTGGTTTGCTGGTATAGGTGCCAACATTGCATTTGGTAATGATGAAGCTCAAGATGTAAATGCCGCCATTGGTGCTGTTTCTTTGAATGCTCAGAATCTTTCTCTCTTGTGGGATGGAACAAAGGTTCGTGTTCAGGGACGTACTGGCTTGATGGCTGATTACAATATCAGCGACCGTTGGAGTGTTGGTCTTGAAGTACAGGCTAACCTTATCAACGATCATTACAACTCTAAGCAAGCTGGTAACTCTGACTGGTTCTTCAATGGTTTGTTGGGTGTGAAGTACAACTTCAGCAAGACTTACACTCAGAAGGAAGTATTGGTTCCTGCTGCTCCCGAGCGTGTTGTTGAGCGCGTTATCGAGCGTGTAGTTGAGAAACCGGCTCCTGTTGCTGCTGCTGTAACAGAAAAGGTTGTTGAGCCTTTGCGTCGTGATGTGTTCTTCACTATCCGTAGCACATCCATTACTTCTTCTGAAATGCAGAAGGTAAAGGATATCGCTGATTACTTGAAGGCTAATCCCAAGGCTACTGTAGAAATCACAGGTTATGCTGACAAGGGTACAGGTAATGCTACCATTAACAAGGGTCTTTCTGAGAAGCGTGCTCAGATAGTAGTTGACACACTCGTGAAGGATTTCGGTATCAGTGCATCTCGCATCAAGTCTGACAGCAAGGGTGATACTGTTCAGCCGTTTGAGGAAGAGGTTCTTAACCGTGTGAGCATTTGTATCGCTAAGTAAAATTTGCCTATATTGATTTAGGTCGTATATTTCTCTGCCCAATAACTGACAGTTAGTAAGGCTGTCGGTTGTTGGGCAGAATCTTTTTCTCTATATATGATGTATATGAAACAGATAGTTTTGACTTTCTTGGCCACTTTGTGTGCATTGGGAGTTTATCCTCAATTTACGCAAGATGGCTATTATCGTATTCGTAATGTCGGTTCTGGTCGTTACATTACAGTGACAGACAACAAAGGTAGTGTGAATGTTGGTGCTACTTCTGCTGATTTGGGTGCCGTGAAATTGTTCAAGAGTTTCGAAAACGTCGTATCCAATCCCGGTACTGTACTTTATGTGAACGAGGTTAATGGTCTCTATCGTTTTGAGAGCCAAGGAACAGATACTCACAAGATTATCGGGTATGATTTGAAACTGAAGAAAAAATCCGACGGTTCATATTTGGCTTATCAGGAAGAGTCTATTATGCGTATGTATCTGTGTGATGCGCGTAAGGAAAACACAGAAGAGGGAGTTTTGAGTACTCGCAGTGATGCAACCAATTATCGTGATTGGGAAATTATTCCTTTGTCTTCAGCCGGTGACAATTATTTTGGTGTCACTTCTGAGTTTACATACAATGGAGCTTATTATTCAACTCTTTATGCTTCCTTCCCGTTTACGTTTGCTTCGTCGGGAATGACAGCTTATTATGTCAGTCAAGTGGTGGACGGTATTGCTGTGATGAAAGAAGTTCCTGGCAATGCAGTGCCTGCTTCGGTACCTGTCCTTATCAAGGCTGCTTCGGCCGAAGCGACCAATAACAGATTGAATATTGCAGCCAACACAGCAACCAAACCTTCCGATAACAAGTTGGGTGGCGTTTATTTCCATAATACCAGCAAGGCTCATAATAATCTGACTCCTTATAATCCCGAGACCATGCGTGTATTGGGAATGACATCGTCTGGGAAGTTGGGCTTTGTGAAGGCGGACATTGAAAATTTGCCAGCCAACAAGGCTTATTTGAATGTCCCTGCTGGTACGCCCGACGAATTGGAACTGATGACTGAGGCTGAGTATGAGACTTACAAGAACCGCACATTTGATGTTGTTGCTACGGCAGGAAAGGGTGGAACTGTTGCTGGTGCTGGTTCGTACAAAGTGAATACACAGGCTACCCTCACTGCCACTCCCGAAGAGGGTTATCATTTCACAGGATGGTCAGATGGTACGGTGGCTAATCCTTATTCCTTTAGCGTGACGGGCGCTGTTTCATTGACGGCCCAGTTTGCTCCTAACGAATATTTGATTACTTATGTGCTTGATGGGGATAGGTATTCGACAAGCATCTGTTTGTTCGGTCAAGCGCTCACGGCATTGGAGGCTCCCACAAAGGAAGGCTATACTTTCAGTGGATGGAGCGAGATTCCTGCTACTATGCCTGCTCACGACGTTATTGTGACAGGTAGCTTCACTGTCAATTCTTACACTCTGACTTATATGATTGACGGACAGGTGTATGCCACGGAAAGTGTAGAGTATGGTGCTCCTATTGTCCTGTTGGATGCTCCTGTGAAGGACGGATTCGTTTTTGATGGATGGACTGAAGCTCCAGCTACCATGCCTGCCCGCGATGTGGTCGTTACGGCTCATTATACCAGCGGTATTGGTGGTATTGTCACCGACCACAGTTTGGTCGATGTCTATACGCTGCAAGGTGTGCGGATTAAATCTCAGGTTTTTGTGGAGAATCTTGCAGATGAACTTCCGCGTGGCCTCTACATTGTGAATGGCTGCAAATTGCTGGTGAAATAAGAAAAAATGAAGGCGTATGTCTTCATTTTTTAGACGCGGATGACGCGGATAACGCAGATAAATTATGACCTATTGGGTGTAATAATTAGAATAAATCTGCGTATCCGCGTCATCTGTGTCTAAAAAGTGAATTATGACACGCCTTTTTTGTACTTTCCCCTTAGAACAATCGGCGAGAAATGCGCACTTCAATGACGGGGAACACTTTGAACTGCTTGGCCATATCTACATAGTCCCCCACTTTACCGGGAATGTTCTTCACGTCCTTGCTCAGATTTGTTCCGTCGTGGGTCAGGACGGAAGGCGTTCCTCCCCAGAAGAGAACTCCACAGTCGAACGAAATGCTGTATTTGCTGTTGTTGTTCATCATCGAACTGCCGTAGCCGAAACCCAGATAAGGGCGGAAGCTGTTTACTTTCATCTTGGCGCTGACCATGCTCTTTTCGTTGGGTTCCATGCGATAAGTTGTTCCGTCAGCCTTTTTCCCCATGCCGATACCCATGCGGCCGTATTCCAGAAGTTGGTCTCCCCACAAAGCGAAGTCGCCCATTTCCAGGATGGGTTCGTCGTTTGCTGCTTTGTCATACATGCTGTTGTACATCTTCACGGCAAACAGTGAGGGCATATCGCCCGTAGTGTTGTATGCCTTGCCGATGCGCGAGGGGCCGGCGTAGAATCCGGCTGTCACGTGCCATCGTTTGTCTTGCAAAGGAAAGAAGTCAAACAGCAGTTTGAAGTTGTAGAACGTAGGTTCACCAATCATATCAACGTTGTCATCCACGGCATGGCCGGTAAATTGCTCCAGCATTCCCGACAGTTGTTCAAATTTGCTCTGTTGTTCTTCTCGTGTGCCTTCGCCTACTTCGATGGGGAAATTCATCTTGTATTCAAATTTGGGCATAAAGCTGAATCCTGCTCTCACCTGCATGAAGTCAGTTACGGGTGAAGCCACGTCAATGCCCACGCCAGTGCTTCCAAGTGTCAGTGCTACGTCCATCTTGTTGAACAGGCCACTCTTTTTTTCGGGGAATTGGTAGTCAAATGAGTTTCTTGTCTGGGCACACATCACGATGCCACCGAACAAAAGGCATAGTAGGGATGTAAATGTTTTTTTCATATTGATAACGGATTGCATTTGTGGGGCAAAGGTAAAGATAAAAAATGAAACTTCTGATAAGAATAGAGTTAAAATCGGGTTTATGCCTTACAAAACTTCTTGGGACACAGGCAAAAGTGGTTGTGTTCTTGCAAATTTCTTCATTTCACGTCGCGGAATGAACATTTCACGTCGTGAAATGAATATTCCAAAGCGTGAAATGAATATTTCGCGACGTGAAATGAAAAAGTTGTCAGTATTTGTCAGGGAAAACGCATGAATGATAATTCTCTATTTTCCAACAATATTTGTTTGTCCGAAATAATTATTTTGGCTCTTTTTAAGAATTCTCCAGAATAATTCCAAGTTTGTTCTTCCATGACAAACCATTATTGAAGGCTTGTCATAGTATTCAGAAATAGTGCAAAAAAAGTTTGCCTGAACTGTATAAAAGAGGCTCAAATATTTGTCCATGTCCGGAAGTTTTAGTATCTTTACAAACTGTTAATCAATTTATTATGGATAAAGTAGCTAAAGATTTTCTATTGCGTGAAGAGTTGGAGAGACACATTGAAAGTATGTCTGATGCCGTCACAAGTATTGACCCGAGACAATTGGCAAAAGTGGTGCATCCGGCACCGGTAATCATGATGTCGGCCCTGCTCGGTGTTTTCGCAAATTGTCAGACCTGGAATGAGATAGCAGACTTCGCTGAAGCCAGATTGGATTTTCTCAGGTCATTCTTTCCCGATTTAACGGAAAGCCCCTCACATGATACGATAAGGAGATTCTTCTGCCTTATCAGCACCTCTGCGCTTGAAGGCTGTTACAGGGATTGGGCCCATTCAATGCGCAAATCCATGGAGACGGATTGGGAAGAGGGATATGGACAGGACAATGACAGGGAAAAAAATACGGGTATGGGGAGGCAGATAGCCATTGACGGAAAGACCATTTGTAGTGCAATGAATGAGAGGGCGGAATATGACAGTGAAGGCTTCCGCATTCCAAAAGGAAAGGCTGGAGCAATGGAAAAACTGCATCTGGTCAGTGCCTTTCTCGTTGACCAGTGCCTGTCCATCGGCCAGGAAAGGGTGGACTGTAAAGAGAATGAGATTGTCGCCATTCCCAGATTACTGGACAGTCTGGAACTTTCCCAAGGGGATGTGATAACAATCGACGCAATCGGCACACAAAAGCAGATAGCTTCACAAATCATAGGAAAACAGGCTGATTACCTCTTTGAGGTCAAAGGAAACCAGCCGACCCTCATGAAACGGATTGAAGATGCCATGGAAGCCGTAGAGAATAACCGGGAAAATGAATACGTGAAAGAATTTTCCCAAAGGGAAGAAGGGCACGGACTCATTGTGAACCGCAAATGCCGCACCTGCTCCGACCTGTATTATCTGGGAAAGGTCTTCAAGGAATGGGAAGGGGTACGCACATTCGGATTCATCGACAACTGGAGGATTGAAAAACGTACAGGAGAAGATACGTGCGAAAGGCATTATTTCATCACATCGTTGGATAATGACCCCGAAAGAATCCTCCAATTCAAAAGAAAGCATTGGGGAATTGAAAACGGACTGCATTGGCAACTGGACATAACGTTCAATGAAGATGATGACAGGAAAAGGAAGAACTCGGCACAGAACTATTCCCTGATAAACAAGATGGCACTGAACATATTGAAGAACCAACCCCACAAAGACAAGAAAGCTTCCATAAAAAGAAAAAGAATGAAAGCCGCATGGGACGAAGATTATCTTAGAGGTTTATTAATCAGCTGGCTAAAAGTGTTTTAATTCATGCGTTTTCTCTGCAGTATTTGTTTCATTTTTGCCTGAGTATGAATGTTTTTTGTCGGTTACTTTTAGTGGTTTTGTACAATAAACGATTCGTTTCTACGTTTCTTGTTTTGATGAAAACTCTGAATAAATACCTGTTAATGACTGTCCTGTTCTTGGGTTGCTGTGTACAGCTCAAGGCACAGTTCGATGCTCATTTCAGTCACTATTGGGCATTGCAGTCCTATTTCAATCCGGCCAGCATCGGTTCGGCGGGCAGATTGAACATTACGGGTACCTATAGTTCTCAGATGACGGGGTTCACTCGCAGTGCCCGGACAATGTACTTCTCCGGTGATACTCCGCTCCCCTTTGCCAGCCAGCAACACAACGTGGGCGTGGGTTTGTTCAACGAGACAATCGGTCTTTTTACCAACCAGCGTCTTTTTGTGCAGTATGCCTTCCGTACCAAGCAGTTGTGGGGAGGTCGTCTGTCAGGCGGTGTGCAGTTGGGAATGCTCAGTGAGAAGTTCGACGGCAGCAAAGTGGATTTCGGAGAAGCCGAAGGTTCTGCCTCCAGCGACCCGGCTTTCCCTACCAGCGAGGCCGAGGGTACGGCCTTCGATTTGGGGGTAGGGTTTCACTTTGTTCATCCTCTTTTTTATGTCGGTTTGTCGGCTTCCCACCTCAATTCTCCCGAGGTCCTTTTGGCTGAAACGAATGAATTTCAGATAAGTCCTGCATTTTATTTGATGGGTGGATGCAATATTCAGCTCAGAAATCCGTTACTTTCCATACAGCCCTCTTTGATGGTGCAGTCTGACGGTGTCGGTCTGCGTACAGATATCACAGGGCGGCTCACTTATACCTACGACGGCAAGAGCTACTATGGCGGTTTGGGCTATAGCCCCACCATCTCGTGCACATTCTTGTTAGGAGGAACCATTCAGGGCATCAATGTGGGCTATGCTTACGAGATGTTTACCAGTCAGATTGGTGCGGGACATGGTAATCACAGTCTCATCGTGGGTTATCAGATGGATCTGGACTTCTTCAAAAGGGGGAAGAACAGACACAAGAGTATCAGAATACTATAAACGTATATAATAGCATACATAATAAATTATGAAAAAAGCTTGGATAATTTTGAGTTTGCTCGTGGCAGTGTTGCTCACTTCCTGTATGGGAGGCGGACGCAATGCAATGGCTGCTGGGGGTGAACTGACCGGTATCAGCGGGACTACCCTCAGCGAGCCTGCCCCTTATGGCATGGTGCTGATTGAACGGGGTTCGCTGAAGGTGGGAGCTGACGAACCCGACAGCCTGTGGGGTACAGTGATTCCTGCCAAGGAGATTTCGGTAGATGCATTCTGGATGGACGATACGGAGGTGACCAATGCCGAGTATCGCCAATTTGTCTATTGGGTGCGCGACTCTATCATCCGTGAGCGTCTGGCCGACCCCGCATACGGTGGCGACGAGACCTATAAAATCGAAGAGGATGAGTATGGCGAGCCCATTACTCCGTACCTCAATTGGAAGAAACCCATCCCTTGGCGCAAGGCTACAGAGGATCAGCTTATCGCTATCCAAAGCGTATATAAGCGCAATCCTTACACCGGAGTGCTCGAGCTTGACCCACGACAGATGAACTATCGCTACGAGATTGTGGACTACACCCAGGCTGCTCTGCGCAAGAATCAGCTCGATGAAGCTATGCGCGTACGCAATACGGATGTGAAGGTCAACCCCGATGAAGTGATAATGATATCGAAGGATACTGCCTACATCAACGAAGATGGACAGATTGTACGCGAGACTATTAATCGTCCACTATCAGGTCCTCACGACTTTGTGAACACCTATATCGTGAATATCTTCCCCGACACCACCTGCTGGGTCAACGATTTTCCCAATGCCAACAACGAGATGTACATGCAGCTCTACTTCAACCACCCCAACTACAATGACTATCCTGTGGTGGGCGTGAGCTGGGAGCAGGCCAATGCCTTCTGCGCATGGCGTACCGACTACCTCTTGCGTGGTCTCGGTTCACAAGCCAAGTATGTACAGCGCTATCGCCTCCCTACAGAGGCCGAATGGGAATATGCCGCTCGTGGCAAGGAGGGTACCCTCTTCCCTTGGATGCAGGATGGCACCAAGAGCGATGAGGGTTGCTTCTATGCCAACTTCAAACCCGAGCGCGGCAACTATACCAAGGATGGTAGCCTCATCACCACCAAGGTGGGCTCATACTCGGCCAACAGCCACGGTTTGTTCGACATGGCGGGCAACGTAGCTGAGTGGACATCGACCGTATATACCGAGGCTGGCGTATTGCAGATGAGCGACATGAACCCCGAGCTCTTCTACAATGCAGCTAAGGAGGACCCCTATTATATGAAGAAGAAAACCGTACGCGGCGGCTCATGGAAAGATCCCGAGAAGTTTATCCAGTCCGTTTCGCGTACCTACGAATATCAGAATGAGACACGCTCCTACATCGGCTTCCGTTGTGTACGCTCTTATGTAGGAACAGCAAGGAAATAATTAGGAATTTGGAGTTAGGGATTAGGAGTCCAACAACACTTTAATCGCCCTTAATACCCTTAAACTCCCATAATAAAATACCACAATGGAACAGAACAAAAGCATGATTTCCCGCTTTCAGGACTTTTTGGAGACTCAGAAGGGACAAACCATATTGAACTACCTCTACAGTTGGGGTGCCGCTATCGTAATTTTGGGTGCCCTCTTCAAGCTCACCCATATCAGCGGTGCCGACTTGATGCTCTTCATCGGTATGGGTACCGAGGTGCTCACCTTTATCGTCAATGGTTTTGAGCGCCAGTCGAGTGCTAAGAGCGATGAGGCTCCTGCCACAGCCGGAGGTCCCGTCATCATAGGTGGCGCTTCCGTAGCAGGCAGTGCTGTACCCGTAGGAACCGACGGTGTCGGTTCTGCCACAGCAGCACCCCAGCTGGATGCTGACGCCTTGAATGCCATGGCCAATATCGCTGCTGCCAATGCCGCTGTAGCCGCAGCCCAAGGTAATGCCGCTTCTGCAGGAGCCGCCGTTGCTGGCTCTAATGCCGTAGCCGCAGCCCAGCCTGTAGTGCCTGTCGTAGATGGCAAGGTCGATGTACCCGAGTTACAGCAGGTGACACAAGACTATATAGAGAAGTTGCGCGAGCTCACCGAGTCGTTCCAGCATATCTCCGACCAGTCGTCGCAGCTTGAGGCCAGTGCCGACGAGGTAGAGCGTCTGAGCCGCAATCTCACCTCCATCAATACCATCTACGAGATGCATCTCAAGAGCCTCGGCTCACAGATTGGCAATATCGACCTCGTCAATGAGCAGACACGCCGTATGGCTGAGCAAATCGAAGAACTCAATCAGGTATACGATCGTATGCTGCAGTCGATGACCGTAAATATGAAGGTTGGCCGCAATGCCGAAGAACATAGTAAGGAAGCCTAACACACACGCACTATGAGCGCAGGAAAGAAAAAGCTGACACCCCGTCAGCGAATGATCAACTTGATGTACATCGTGCTGATGGCGATGCTTGCCCTCAACGTGTCGTCCGATGTACTCAATGGCTTCACCATCGTTGACTCAGGGCTCAGCCGCAGCACCGACAACGCCACCAAGCAGAACCTCGAGATCTTCCAGGACTTTGAGGCACAGATGGCCAAGAACCCCGAAAAAGTGGGCGAGTGGTATGCCAAGGCCAAGCGTGTGAAGGAACTCTCTGACTCTGCCTACAACTATGCCGAAGAGCTCAAACTACGCATGGTACGTGAGGCCGACGGCAAGAAAGCCGATGTACGCAACATCAAGAATAAGGAGAATCTCGAAGCCGCTAACTTCGTGATGCTGGCACCTGGTACAGGCGAGGGGCACAAGCTCTACGAACTTATCAACAACTACCGCGACCAGGTGGTGAGCATGATTACCGACACCGTGCAGCAGCGTATCATCAGCGACAACTTTGACACCTCAGTGCCTCAGACCGAGAACTCATTGGGCAAGAACTGGGAGCAATACAACTTCGAGAACATGCCCGTAGCGGCTGCCGTGACGCTGCTCACCAAGTTTCAGAACGACGTGCGCTATGCCGAAGGTGAAATCCTGCACGACCTCAACGTCAACATTGACGCCACCGACGTGCGTGTCAACGAGCTCAGCGCTTACGTTATCCCCACTTCGCAGAACGTGGTACGCGGCAACACCTTTGGTGCCCGCATCATCATGGCCGCTGTGGATACCACGCAGCGCCCCAATATCTATATCAACGACCAACTCGTAGAGACCGAGAATGGCTGGTATGAGGTGCCCTGCAACAGTACGGGCGACTTTACCCTCAACGGTTACCTCGAACTCAACGACGGATCGGGCGAGACCGTACGTCGCGACTTCTCGCAGAAGTACACCGTGGTTGATCCTATCGCTACCGTATCGGCCTCGATGATGAACGTGCTCTATGCCGGCTACGACAACCCCATCGCCATCTCCGTGCCGGGCGTACCCAACAATAAGGTGTCGGCCCGCATCGCCAATGGCAACGGTACCCTGCGTGCTGTAGCGGGTGGGTTCATTGCCCACCCCACCAAGGTAGGCTCCGATGTGGTCATCGCCGTGAGTGCCGAGCAGAGCGGCCGTCAGATGAGCATGGGCGAGTACACCTTCCGTGTGCGCCAGTTGCCCGACCCTACCCCCTTCATCGAATATAAGGACGACAAGGGCGTCACCCAGCGCTACCGTGGCGGTGGCACCAAGCTCAGCAAGCAGGCCCTGATGAGTGCCGAGGGCATCATCGCTGCTATTGATGACGGCCTGCTCAACATCGGCTTCCGTGTCATCAGCTTCGAGACCGTAACGTTCGATAACATGGGTAATGCCATGCCCGAGCTCTCCAACGGAGCCAACTTCTCGGAACGCCAGAAGAATACCTTCCGCCGCCTCACCCGTGGCAAGCGCTTCTACATCTCCAGCGTGAAGGCCGTAGGCCCCGACGGTATAGAGCGCCAGCTGCCATCGACCCTGGAAGTGATAATAAACTAAATTAATAGTCTGAGTACTCCAAGCTCTCAGAGAACTCCGAGTACTTCGAGCACCTAAAAATAACAACGATATGAAAACGAAATCCCTCATAGCAATTGTAGCCCTGCTCCTCTGTGCACAGGGTACCGTAGCACAACCCAAGGCACGGCTCAAGGCACAGGCCGAAGCCGAGAAGAAGAGCGAGACCTCGCTCAGCGAGCGTGCCAAGGCACAATATACGGCCCAGATGCCCGCTCCCACCGATGTGGTGTGGAAGCGCGACATCTACCGCACCCTCGACATGACCAAGGAGAAGAACGCCGCCCTCTACTATCCCGTAGAGCCGTTGGGCGACCGTGTCAACCTCTTCACCCTCATCATCCGCCTCGTGGCCGACGGCAAGGTGCCTGCCTACGAGTACCGCTCCGACGGTAACGAGCTCTTCACCGAGAACAACAAGTACAAGGTGACCGACATGCTCGACAAGTTCTACATCTACTACGAGGAGAAGGACGGCAAGCTTACCATTGCCGACAGCGACATCCCCTCGGGTGAGGTGCTCAGCTACTTCATCAAGGAGAGCTCGTTCTACGACCAGCGTACAGCTACCTACACCACCCGCGTCACTGCCATCTGCCCCGTGCTGCACCGCAGTGGCGACTTCGGTAGCGAGACCACCAAGTACCCCATGTTCTGGCTCAACTACGACGAGGTGAGCCCCTACCTCGGCATGACACCCCTCATGACCAGCAGCTACAACAACGTGTCGAACATGAGCATCGACGACTATTTCGTGCGCAGCCTCTACGAGGGCGACATCTACAAGACCGCCAACCTGCAAAACAAGCTCCTCGCCCAATACTGCCCCAACGATACCGCCATGAAGGCCGAGCAGCAGCGCATAGAGAAGGAACTTGTTACTTTTGAAAATAAACTCTGGGGTATAGAAGAGCCTGACACGACCACTACGGTGAGCACCGATGAGAAGGCCGAAAAGAAATCAGTGCGCAGCACGGCCCGTAAACCTCGTGCAAGAGCAAGCGGAAAAACAACAGAGAGTACCGACAAGAGAGCCTCAGTGCGTGCGACACGCCAGCTTACCACACCCTCTGCAAAGTCTTCTGACAGCGGACAGACACTCTCCGTACGTCGGGAACGAAGATAAAGTACACTTTGTTGATGCATGTAGAAGAGAATACAAGAAAGGTGATAGTAGAGAGTAATAGTTTCTTGAGACTAAGATTGTAAAAAGGAAGGCTGAACTCGGCCTTCCTTTATTCTTTTCTAGAAAGTACGATGAAATCGGGATTTTCAGTAGTTTATTGTGGTTGGAATATGGGTAATTTGTGGTAAAAGGGCGAATTGTGGGATTGGTACGTGCGTGAAAAAGCAGAGATTTTTTGGTAGTAGAAAAACTATTTTTACCTTTGCACCTAACAACAGACACTTTTCGCCTTGTTGAAAATAGATTTTTACACTTGTGAAAATAATTCATCAAGCAAGGTGAAAAAAGTTAAAAAGAAAAATCGTTATGGAAAAAATGTTGGAAGGAAAGGTGGCACTCGTGACGGGTGCTTCGCGTGGAATAGGTAAGGCTGTGGCCCTGCGCTTTGCTGCCGAGGGTGCTGCCATCGCATTCACGCACGTCACCCCCAGCGCTGCAGCAGAGCAGACCGAGCAGGAGATTGCAGCGCTCGGTGTGAAGGTGAAGCGCTACGTGGCCGATGCGGCCGACTATGCCGCTACCGAGGCCCTGGTGGCCGATGTGGTGAAGGAGTTTGGACGTATCGACATCCTTGTAAATAACGCAGGTATCACACGCGATACGCTACTCATGCGCATGAGCGAGCAGCAGTGGGACGAGGTAATCTCGGCCAACCTGAAGTCGGCATTCAACTTCTGCCGCCTCTGCACACCTGTCATGATGCGCCAGCGTAGCGGTAGCATCATCAACATGTCGTCCGTAGTGGGCGTGCATGGCAATGCCGGTCAGTGCAACTATGCAGCTTCGAAGGCGGGCATCATAGGTCTCACCAAGAGCATTGCTGCCGAGATGGGTTCGCGCGGCGTACGTGCGAATGTGATAGCACCGGGATTCATCAATACCGACATGACGGGTAAGCTCAGCGAAGAGCTGCGTGCCGAGTGGGCCAAGCAGATACCTCTGCGCCGTGCTGGCGAGGGTGAGGATATCGCAGGTGCTGCCCTCTTCCTGGCCTCCGACCTTGCTGCCTATGTCACCGGACAGGTGCTGCAGGTCGATGGCGGAATGGCAATGTAGCTTAATTTACTATTTGACGATTTACTATTTACAATTTATTGGGAGAACTTGGCAGTTCTATAGTTTTGATATCGCAACAAGCGAGAATTGTATAATGGTTAAATCGTAAATCAATAGTAAATCGTAAATTAACTAATATTGAGTTGCTATGCTCTGCAGAGTCTGTAGGCAGTCTTTGCTCTCGCTTAATCGCAACTTTGTAAAATTGTAAATAGGAAGGAGATGAATCTAAACATTATAGTTTTGGCCAAGCAGGTGCCTGACACACGCAACGTGGGTAAGGATGCCATGAATGCCGACGGCACAATCAACCGTGCGGCACTACCTGCAATCTTCAATCCCGAGGATTTGAATGCCTTGGAGCAGGCCTTGCGCCTCAAGGAGCAGTATCCCGGCACTACGGTCAAGGTGCTCACCATGGGTCCGCCCCGCGCGGCAGAGATTGTGCGCGAAGGCATGTTTCGTGGTACTGACGGTGGCTACTTGCTCACCGACCGTGCCTTTGCCGGTGCCGACACCTTGGCTACATCGTATGCCCTCTCTACAGCCATCCGCAAGATAGGCGAGTACGACATCATCATCGGAGGCCGTCAGGCTATCGATGGCGACACTGCTCAGGTAGGTCCGCAGGTAGCCGAGAAGTTGGGACTCACCCAGATAACCTATGCCGAGCAGATACTCAAGGTAGAGAATGGTCGTATCACCGTGAAGCGTCACATCGATGGAGGCGTCGAGACCGTTGAGGGGCCCCTGCCTATCGTCATCACCGTCAATGGCTCGGCAGCACCCTGCCGCCCGCGCAATGCCAAGTTGCTGATGACCCACAAGAATGCCGTGATTACCGAGTGGAGCGTGGCCGACATCGATGGCGATGTAGCACAGTGCGGTCTCTCGGGCTCACCCACCAAGGTGAAGGCCATACAGAACATCGTGTTCAAGGCCAAGGAGAGCAAGGCTATGGGCGACACCGATGCAGAGATTGAGAACTTGATTGTGGAACTGGTGGAGAACCATACAATTGGATAAAATATGAACAACCTATTCGTATACTTAGAATTACAGGAAGATAGCCGCGTGGCAGAGGTGAGCCTCGAACTGCTCACCAAGGGACGCTCACTGGCTACCCAGCTCGGCTGTCGCTTGGAGGCTGTGGCTGCAGGCTGCAACCTCGAAGGCATTGCCGCACAGGTGATGCCCTATGGTGTAGACGTGCTCCATCTGTTCGATGCTGAGGAATTATACCCCTACACCTCATTGCCCCACACTTCGGTGCTAGTCAACCTCTTTAAGGAGGAGCAGCCACAGATAGCCCTGATGGGTGCTACCGTTATCGGTCGCGACCTCGGCCCGCGTGTGTCATCGGCACTGCATAGTGGCCTCACTGCCGACTGCACGGCCCTCGAGATTGGTGAGCACGACGACAAGAAAGCAGGCAAGCATTACGAGGGTCTGCTCTACCAGATTCGTCCCGCCTTTGGTGGCAATATCGTGGCCACCATCGTCAATCCCGAGAACCGTCCGCAGATGGCTACCGTGCGTGAGGGCGTGATGAAGAAGGAACTCTTCGATGCCAACCATCAAGGCGAGATCGTCCGTCACGACGTGGCCAAGTATGTACCCGACACCGACTATGTGGTGAAGGTCATCGAACGCCACGTGGAGCGTGCCAAGCACAACCTCAAGGGAGCGCCCATCGTGGTGGCCGGAGGCTATGGCGTAGGCTCGCGCGAGAATTTCCAGCTCCTCTTCGACCTGGCCAAGGAACTGCATGGCGAGGTAGGTGCCAGCCGTGCTGCCGTGGATGCCAGCTTTGCCGACCACGACCGTCAGATTGGTCAGACCGGCGTCACCGTGCGTCCCAAGCTCTACATCGCCTGCGGCATCAGCGGGCAGATACAGCATATCGCCGGCATGCAGGAGAGTTCCATGATTATCTCCATCAATAGCGACCCGGGTGCTCCCATCAACACTATTGCCGACTATGTCATCACTGGTCGCGTAGAGGATGTGGTACCCAAAATGATTAAGTATTATAAGAAGAATAGTAAGTAAATGGCCAACTTTTATACCGACAGTCCGGAACTCAAGCATTACTTGAACCATCCGTTGATGAAGCGCATCGTGGAGCTCCGCGAACGCGACTTTGCAGAAAAAGACCAATATCCCTATGCTCCTCAGGACCACGAGGACGCTATGGACAACTATGATAAGGTACTCGAGATCATTGGTGAGATTTGTGGCGATATCATCGCTGCCAATGCCGAGAGTGTAGACCACGAAGGCCCCGTTTGCGAGAATGGGCGTGTGCGCTATGCCTCAGGCACCGATATCAATATGGATGCTTGCCGTAAGGCTGGACTCATGGGTATGGCTATGCCCCGCCGCTTTGGTGGACTCAACTTCCCCAGCGTTCCCTACATGATTGCAGCCGACATGGTGAGCCGTGCCGATGCAGGCTTCGAGAACCTGTGGGCCCTGCAGGATTGTGCCGAGACCATCTATGAGTTTGGCAGCGAGGAGCAGAAACAGCACTACATCAGCCGCGTATGTGCCGGCGAAACCATGAGTATGGACCTCACCGAGCCCGATGCAGGCTCCGACCTCCAGAGCGTACAGCTCAAGGCCACCTATAGCGAGGCCGACGGTTGCTGGTACCTCAACGGTGTGAAGCGTTTCATCACCAACGGCGACAGCGACATACACCTTGTGCTGGCCCGCTCCGAAGAGGGCACCAAGGATGGCCGCGGCCTCTCCATGTTCATCTACGACAAGCGTAACGGTGGCGTCACCGTACGCCGCATCGAGAACAAGATGGGCATCAAGGGTAGCCCCACCTGCGAACTCGTATACAAGAACGCCAAGGCCGAGCTCTGTGGTGAGCGTCGCCTCGGACTCATCAAATATGTGATGGCACTGATGAACGGTGCCCGTCTCGGCATCGCTGCCCAGGCTGTGGGCATCTCGCAGGCCGCCTACGAGGAAGCACTCTCCTATGCCCGTGACCGCCGTCAGTTTGGCAAGGCCATCATCGAGATGGCACCCGTAGCCGAGATGATAAGCAACATCAAGGCCAAGCTCGACGCTGCACGCACCATCCTCTATCAGACCTCACGCTACGTCGACATCTACAAGGCGCTCGACGATATCAGCAAGGAGCGCAAGCTCACCCCCGAGGAGCGTAAGGAGCAGAAGTACTACGCCAAGATGGCCGATGCCTTCACACCCCTCTCGAAGGGTCTTGGCAGTGAGTTCTGCAACCAGAACGCTTACGACTGCATCCAGGTGCACGGCGGCTCAGGCTTTATGAAGGACTATGCTTGCGAGCGCATCTACCGCGATGCCCGCATCACCAGCATCTACGAGGGCACTACCCAGTTACAGGTGGTGGCAGCCATCCGCTACGCCACCTCAGGCTTCTACACCAATGCGATGAAGGAGTTTGCCCAGTGGGAAGTATCGCCCGAGATGGCTCCGCTCAAGGCACGCCTCGATGCTATGGCTGCCCGTTACGAGGAGGCTGTGGCTACCGTCACTGGTCACGAATCGCAAGAGCTTATCGACCTCACTGCCCGCCGTCTCGTCGAGATGGCTGGCTATACCATCATGGGCTATCTGCTCCTGCAGGATGCTACCGTCAATGCCGAGCTTTTCGCCACCTCAGCCAACGTCTTCGTGCGCTGGGCCGAAGCCGAAGTCGACAAGCATGCTGGCTACATTAGCCGCATTACTGTGCATGAGCTTGCCCATTACCGAAAAGCATGATAATTGCGCAGTAGATAAAAAGGAGGATTTTCATTCTAGAGTGGAATCCTCCTTTTTTACATGCTTGTTGTCTCTATATTGCGCTTCAGACCTTCATATCCAGCCCGCTCCATAGCACTATCCTTAAAGAGAACCGCATATTGCTCAGGGGTAAGTTGCTGCCATTGTTCAGGAGTTAATGAAGCCACATCCGGTGACATTGCGAATAGAGGCTCCGAGGTGGGAGTAGCCTTGCTGTTGTGTGGGCATACCTGCTGGCAGGTGTCACACCCATAGATACGCTTGCCTAGCTTGTCGGCCACCTCATGGGGAAATGCCCCTCGATGCTCGATGGTGAGGTACGAGAGGCAACGGCGACAGTCGATGCCATCCGCGGTGAGCGACCCCGTAGGGCAGGCCTTAAGGCAACGGTCGCAACCTTCGCAAGAGGTATATACACTATGAGGTGCTCGCTCCAACTCTACATCCACGGCCAGCACCCCCAAGAAGCAGTAGCTCCCTTGTCCGGGAATGATGAGGGTGCGGTTTCGTCCAATAAAGCCCAGCCCTGCCTTCACTGCCCAATAGCGCTCGAGCAGCGGAGCCGTATCGCAGAAGGCACGCCCCTTGACTTCAGGCATGAGGGTCTTGATGTAAGCAAGCAGCTGGTGCAGCTTATCTTTCACCACACGGTGATAATCCTTGCCATAGGCATAATAGGCTATCTGATAGCCCTCCTTAGGCAATAGCCGCTGAGGATAATAGTTGATAGCCACGACGATGAGCGTACGGCATCCGGGCACCAACAGCGTAGGGTCGAGGCGCAGCTCGCGGTTGCGCTCCATATATCCCATCCCGGCATGGTAGCCCTGTTCCACCCAATGGTCAAGGACCTGCACTGCCTCCTCCTCGACTGGCTCCGCCTTGGCAAAGCCGCAGGCGGTAAAACCAATGCGCAAGGCCTCTGCCTTAATCCTGTCTCGCATACATTCCCTTGGCTAATGTATTTTCTACCAGCTTGCCCTCGGCTACCAGCGCTGCAATGCGGCGATAGGCTGTGCTGAGGCTACACTTGCATACTGTAGCAAAGGTGCGCGTGTTGATATACTCATGCTTGCTGAAGTATTCGTCCAGCGCCTCCTCGGCACGCAGTTCGCTGAGCGGGTGTGCTACGATGCCGTCGCACTCAAAGGCGAGTTCGCCCATCATCTTCGTCAGCCGCTTCGATGGAGTGAAGGTGATGCTCTTTGCCACGATATCCTTGCTCGTGATGCCCTCCTTCACGCTCTTGCGACGCTCGGTGCCCACCTCCAAACTCAATGTGCCGAGGCCCCCCAACTCCACGCGGTTGCCATTGCTCAGTGTGCGTATAATCTCCTCCTCCATACCGTTCCATACAGCCAGCACATCGGCCACCGTGGCACTGCTGGCATAGTTGATGCTCTCGGCCATGTCTCTCAGCGTGCGCTTCTGGCTGTAGGCGATGGTCACACGTATGCCTTGCAGGTTCTCCGTCTCTGTTCCGTTGAGCAGATGCCTACGTGTGGCACGACACTTGATTACGCTTTTCGTAGATTTCTTTGCCATTTTTTAGAATTGTTAGTCTGTTGATTATAAAAGGATTATCTTCTTATGTTTTGTCTCCGCGGAGGTGATGGATTGTCTCCGCGAAGGCAATCTATTGTCTCCGCGATGAAAATGGTCTGTCTCCGCGATGACAAAATATCTTCTCTTCGTTGAACAAAGATAATGAAAGGCTCTATTTTTTGCAAACAAACTGACCGAAAATATACCCCGTTCACTCCTTTAGGGGTATTGACTTCGGCATTTTAAGATTATATCTTTGCAGCAGAAACGGTACATCAAACGGCACGTTTTCGGGTGTTAATGCACTGAAAAACCGAGCGATAGCGTTTCAAACGGAACATTTGCATGTAATAACTAATTTTCTAAACCATAACACCATGATCAGACAAGACATTTTGAACAACCTGAACGCTATGAATGAACATTATGAACAACCCAAGTCTTACGCCAACGTGCTGCGTGAGACCCAGCAGGAGGAGTTTCCCCTGCTCAGTGAAGTGACCCAAGGGCTCGTGGAAGAACCCATCACGCTGATGAACTCCATCTATGATGAGGATGGTGTGGTAGTGCCCTGTGCTCTGCCCGATACGATGTGGAAGTCTCTGCCTCAGATGATGAGCGAGACCTTGTCCTTGTACGATGATGCCGACATCCGCACCATGTTGCTGATGGCCATGATGCCCACACTCGGCTCGGCCATGAGTAATGTACGTGTGCGCCACGGCCAGCGACTCTATTCGCTCGGTATGATGAACATCTGCGTAGGCCCCTCTGCCTCTGGTAAGGGATGCGTGGGCGATGTGGCCAGTCTGGTCGATGGCATCAACAGGATTATCTGCGAGGAGAGTCTTCAGGCCATGGCCGACCACCGCAAGCGCCACACGCGCTACAAGCGTTTAAGCAGCCAATTGAACTTCGCCGCCAAGGGCGATGTATCGCAACTCGTGGATGTGAACGACATTGCCGAGGAGGTGGACGAGCCGCAAGCACCCCTTCGCCGTATGCATAAGCTACCTGCCAAGACTACGGCGGCGAACTACTACCGCCTGCTCTATGCCAATGGGGAAAATATCTCCTACCTGCATATCCCCGAGCTGGCCGAGATGAGCGCCGCCAACAAGGGTTCGTTCGGTGACTTCATGTACATCCTGCTTGCCGCGCAGAACGAGGAGCAGCTCCACACGGGGCGCAAGACCGATGATGAGGACTACCTCATCGAGCACACCCGACTCGCCATGGCCGCTACGGGTACCATGTCGTCGGTACGCGAGTTTATCCCCAATCTCGAGGATGGTCTCTCCACCCGCTTCCTCTATCACTGCTTGCCGGCCAAGAGCACGGTGCGTGGCGAGATGGACGAGGCTACTGCTGAGGCCTTCATGGATGTATATGGCCATCACCGCGGTGTGCTTACCGATATATGGAAAGAGCTTCGTCCGTTTGAGGGGAAGGCCGACGAGGAGCTGCCGCGCCTGGTCATCTCCGACGAGCAGCGCGAGTATATCGACGAGTATTACCGCCAGCTGGTATTGTTCGTGGCCTTGGCCCTGCCCGACAGGGACTTGCGTGCACCCATCCTGCGCTCGCGCCTCAACCTCTACCGTATGCTGATGATCATTGCCGTGCTGCGCCGCTACGAGGAGCTGGGCAGTGTGGAAGGAATGTTTACTGAGAAACGTTTCACCATCGCTGAGTCCGACCTGAAGTGGGGCCTCGCGTACATCTTCTATTGCATGATGCAGACCTCTGCCATCTACGACCGCCTGCGCCGTGAGGAGAGAGAGGAGCCCAAGCGACCTGTACGCATCAGCCCGCTGGCCTTCCTACAAGCATTACCCAAGCAGTTCACCAAGGCTGTAGCCATACAGGTAGGTGAGGAGTGGGGCATCTCGGAGCGTGCCGTGACCAACAAACTCAACCGCTTGTGCCGCGACTGCTACCTGGAGCGTGTGCGCCACGGTGTATTTGCCAAGATCAGTGCCACCAAGCGTCGTGCTATCAGGTCGGGAAAACACCGCGATGCAGCATAAAGATACTAAGGTAGGTACTTTGCAAATTTAGGGGCAACAAATCATTCATAGCATCTTGTCATTCTGAGCGTTAGCGAAGAATCTCGCGAAGTTTTTTACAGTATAATTCTCTGTCCCAGCGCGGGATTCTTCGCTAACGCTCAGAATGACACGGCATGCCACAAACATGCCGTTTGGTGTATCAACTCATTGACCGCGACCTAAGTTAACCTCCAAAAACGTGCCGTTTGATGTGCCGTTTGGTTTGATTGGGAACATCTGAATCATTTTTCCTAGCTCTGCTTATTCTGAATAGTTTACCATTTCCTATTATAGAAAAGTTGTGGCTTTCGTTTCATTGTGACAGAAATGGAGTATTTTTTAACGTTCATTGAAAAAAACTCACGATTCATGGCGCCCTACAGAAGAGGGCTACACCTTCCTTGGCTGGGTGGGCGATACCTACGAGACGATGCCTGCTCATGATGTGACCTATACGGCGAACATCGATGATGCCATAGAGCAATTGACAATTGACAAATCACAATTGATAATTTATGACCTTACTGGTCGCAAGGTGTTGGATATCGAGAACCTGAAGGGTGGAATTTATATTGTGAATGGGCGTAAGGTTATGATTAAGTAGCTTGTTGCCAAATAAAGAGTATTATTAGCGGTGCACTACCTTGGAGTGGTGCACCGATTTTTTATGCTGCAGCTCTCTGCTACGTAGTGAGGGGACTCAAAAACGGAGATTGAGATATCTCACGTACGTTCAATATGACACTAAGCTAAGATTGATAAGTTTATATGTAATGACCTAACTTTATATCTCACTCAAACACCTTGAATACATAACCTTGGCTCTGCAGCCACTCTATGGCTCGCGGCAGGGCATAGTGAAGATTGTCGACAGAGCGGAGCGAGTCGTGGAAGGGATGATGGAGCCGTTGCGGGCGTACTTGCGCACCTTGCGCAGTATCTGGCGGCCATTGAGTTTGGGATTGTAGTCGCGGGTCACGAGGTCCCACATGACGATGCGGTAGCGCTCGCTCAGTGCGCGGTATTGCCTGAGGCGCAATTATCTTATTCAAAAGATGAATTCATACATTCCTTCCAATGAGGGTGTGCCAAACGACACACCCTCCCTACAATCTTGATACCTAAAAAGCTTTACTCTACTAGAACTTTTCTTATGTCATTTTTTCCATCATACGAAATACGTATAAGGTATATTCCCTTACTTATTTTTGCTTCTCGAGTAGTAGTCAACAGATGTCCGTGAACTGTATAAATATCAACACTTGCCTGTTCTGGAAGTCCGTCTATAACAAGCATGCCATCGACAATCTTTATGACCCACTCACCGGCAATATCTTGAATCCCCATAGGAGTAATCAACGATTTGAACAAAGTCAGATCGCGCTTGAGGAGCTTGACCGCACGATCAATATCGTCCTGATTGGTTGAACCGAGGAAAGCTGCATTCTTTTCCAATGAGGCAAGCATATCATCATAGTCATCCTGCTCATATTCATACTCGCCATTCTTTACAGCAGCTAGCAATGCCGTGGCTTCATCCACCAGTGCCTGCAGCTGAGTGTAGTCGTTAGGAACACGTGTAGCAGCGAATGTTGCAATGGCATCATCTAGAGTCACACATTCTGCATCGACTGCAACTTGGTTGACCGTTTTGCTCCCTACGATTTCTGAGGCCTTGTCAATTGCGGCCTGCAGAATATCAAACGCTGCTACTGGGTATTTACCTGCACCTTCTCCCTTTTCAGCCTCAGCCTCAGACAAAACCTTCTTGGCAGTAGCAACGATAGCTTTAAGTTCAGCGAAGTCAATCACGACTTTCCGGGTTGCAAACAGACTGGTTGCTTCATTAAGTTCTGTCAAGGCTGCATCTACTGAGGCTTGTCCTTGTGTGATATCCTCATAGACTTCTTTTGCAGCAGTAATGGTATTGGCATAAGCTTGAATTGCCTCAGCAGGGTATTGCCCATCACAATCACCAGCTACAGCATTCGCTACCGTAGACTCAGCAGCTGCTATGGCCTTGCCCAATGCAGCGCGGTCTACACTATTGGCACTGCTACGATAGAGTTCTCGAGCCGCTGTGAGTTCACCGATAGCCTGTTCGGCCTCGGCAGCGGTAGCCTTCGCAGCCTTCTCAATAGCTGCCTGATAGGCTGCCTTCACAGCTTCGGTGTATTGTCCCTTCTGTATGCCTATCACTGTAGCATCGCACTCGGCCTGACAATCGGCAATGAGCTGTGCCAGATATACCTCAGGAATATCTTTCTCGTTGGCCTTGCCCTTGTATGTCTCAATATCGGCAAGCAGCTGGGCTGTGATGGCATCCAAAGCATCCTGATCGGCAGCCTTGGCGGCTGCGCTCTTTGTGGTGGCTATCAAAGTCTCGAAGGCCTTGATATCGGTAGTGGTATACTGTCCCTTCTTATAACCAGGCACCATAGACTCGAGCAATGCCTGAGCTGCTTGCAAAGCCTCGTCATAGGCCTCGCGATCAAGCTGTACTGTCACATAGGGTTCAACCAACCAATAGGCATATGTGTTGCCTGCACCGACCTTGTCGCTATATATGGAAGAGCCGGAGTTGTTGTCGTCGGTACCAGCAAAGGTGCCAGAGATATAGAACTTGAGACCCAGGTATCGGCCCTCGAGCTGCTCTATCTGCATGATAGCAGCCGAGTCGGGAGCCTCTTTCCAAACGGTATTGTACGCTCCTGTGCGAGCAAAGTAATAACCGGTCTGCAATGACTTGATATAGTATCCCATGTCAAGTGTGTCAATAGCCTCAAGCACTACGATTTGCTCGTCTGCGGCTTTCATCTCTTCGGTCATTGCCATCATGGTGGCGTTGCCGCTTTCCGTGAATGTGAGCAAGTTGCCGCTGCTATGTTTAAGGACATAGGTGAGTCCAGTATCGAACGGACTGATGGGGTTGTATGAAACCGAAAACTCAGCGATAGCCTCTTCGAGGAAGTCGGCAACAGCCTGCCCCTCCTCAAAGGAAGAAATCGCGCTCATGGTCTCCTCGGCATTGGCTATTGCCTCGAGGAATGTATCCATGGCCTCCTGAGGCACTTCCCAATAGTTGACACCCACACTCACCGATGCAGCCAGAGCCTTAGCCTTGGCCAACGCTTTCTCTGCAGCACGTGTCAGTGAATAGATGTCGATAATCCAATGCGAGTTGGCCAGTGAGGCGGCCTTATCGCAGTACAGCAACGAGCCTTCTGCTGTGGCATCGCTACCCAGATGACCCTTGCCGGCCACATTCTGCAATGTGTACGTCCCCTCGCCATAGGCTGAGATATACCACTCAGACTCGGTAGCTTTCTCGGTGCTCCAATGGGTATCCCAAGCACTTGATGTAGACTTTGCAAGGTAAACCTCGGCTGCTACATTCTTTATATAATATGCCCCTTCGGTAGCGCCTTCCTCAAGCATAAACTGCTCAGCCTCGGCTCCTGTGGGAACTACGAGACCCACATTGGCAGCATCCTCTACATAGCCAATGTTGTTGCCTGCCACCTGGGTAATGGTATACTTCTGTGTAAGGTCGGGCTTATTCATCTTGTTGATAGCAAAAGCCTCCATAGCTTCTTGCAGCAGCGCCAGTGCCGCAGCATAGTCGGCCATGCCCTGCGACTCCTCAATGGCCTTACCATAGGATGCATAGGCAGCGGGTGAGTACATAAAGATACCGTCTCCCACCAGTGTCTCACTGATACCAGCGTACTCCTTCTGTGCCTTGGCGAGCAGTGCATTGTAGTTGTATTCGTCGTCACGTTCATCGGCCGACACATACTCCTTTATTATCCAACAGTTCTTGCTCGACGTACCGTTCTTGTTGGAATATACAGCTGAACCAGCAGTAGTGTTATCAAGACCTAAAACAGAGCCGCTACCCATGTTCTTGATTTGTACAAAGTCTATGTAGTCGACTATCTGGAAGATAGCATTGGCTGTAGTCAGATCAACTGTTCCAGATTTCGTATCCCATGAGCCACTGCGATATATGTAGTTGCCCTCTGCATCCTTGATGTTGTATCCCGAGGCTGCAGCGCCTTCGGGAGCTTTCTCAAGCACAAATACCTGTGTGGCATCGGCCACATCCTCCTCGGCAATGCCCACCGTGCCCCCTCCTGTGGTGAGATAGAGCTCGGCAGCAACGTTGACAAACACATATTTCTTGTCGAGGCTAAAGGGAGGATTGGCACTGCTGGCATACACCTTCGATGCTGCTTCGAGCTGGCTGCATGCCTCATTGATCTCGGCCTGTATCGTGGCTCCAGCCAATACTCCCTTGGCTGCATCGACAGCATCCTGCAAGGCTGCACGCACCTCGGTGCTATACTGTCCTCTGCCGTCGCCCTCTTCCGTATCGGCCAACAACGCCTCGGCATCAGCTATGAGCTGCTCGAGCTTAGCCACATTCAGTTCATTGGAGAGCTGCACCTCGCCCAAGAAGAAGCAGTCGAGACTTGTAGCTGCATTGAGCCATCCGAGGTTGGCTACGCAATAGGGGCGCTCGGCCGTAGCGGTGAACACCACCTGAGTCTGCACCCACGTGTCGGCCTTGTAGCTCACGAGTGTCAACTGTTCATCGGTACCCGTAGCTGAGGCTGCCGCACAGATCTTACTATATTGCGTGTTGCTTGACATTCCACTGGCCGTGCGGTTGGCCCACATGCTAAACAGGTAAGTCTTGCCGGGCGTGAGTTGCCATCCCTGTTTGATTGACTTATTGGAGCCACTACCTGCACCTCCCAAAGCCTTCAGATAAGCTCCTCCATCGGGGCCACCTTCGGCTACCACCTCGAAGTTATCGGCAGAAATGGCAGACCCGTCACCTGCAGTCCAATTAACAAGGCCCTCATCAAACGAATGGTTAGGAATCAGGTTCTCACCCTGAACGACATAAATACCATCCTCTGCGGTCACTTTGTCGCCCACTTGAGGCACATAGTTCTGTGCCACGGCATGTGTTGTAGCCACGCTCATCAGTGCAGCGAGGCACGTTAACAATAGATTACTGTGTTTCATAAGATAGAACATTTATTTGTTGTGTTATATATATCAAAGATGTGTCTCAAGGGAAGGAGTGATATTGCAGATGCACCCTTGGTGCAAAAATAATTTATTTTCTCTATGCATAGACACTGATGAGAGGGTAGAAAGCGAGAAATAACGATTTTTTGCCCCTTTTTATCTTATTTTCCCCCTCATTCATAGACAAGACACTTTCATGGGCCGATAATTCAATATATCTTTACACTGGCAAAAAGAGAGGCCATACATCATATATAGTATTACTGCATCTATTGACTATGAACGCGATTTTTTCCATACGGTCCTTGGTGGCACTGACTATAGCCATCTGTCTATGCTTTCCCTATCATGGGCAGGGTGGCGAACTACCCTACGAGGTTACTTTCCAAAACCTCAATGTAGCGGAGAAGATACCCTCTAACAACATCAATGTCATTTACCAAGACCACATCGGATTCCTCTGGATTGGGACTGGGCAAGGACTCTACCGCTACAATGGCTACACTGTAGAGGTATACAAAAACCATCAAGAACAACCGTACCTGCTGACCTCAAACAATGTGCTTTGCCTTGCCGCTGACCGCATAGGACACCTATGGGTGGGTACAGACCGAGGCATCACTCGCCTACACCTTGCCACAGGAGAGCTGGCAACGTATCACCTCACCGACTTCGACAATACAGACCACATCGCCGTGATGACCATCACTCGTGACGAACAGCTATGGGTAGGCACCGAGGGTGGACTCTACCGCTACGATGCCACAGACGACGAGTTTGTTCTCTACTGCGACCAACGGGGAAACTCCAGGGTACCCCACAGCTCCATCACCTCTATCATGGAAGATAGCCAAGGATATATCTGGATAGGCACGTGGGATCGGGGACTTTATCGCTACGACCCCGCCAATGGTACCTATTACGAGCTCCCACGCTTCAACGACATCAATTCGGCGCATGTCGTTTTTGAGGACAACCAGGGCAAGCTATGGGTAGGCACGTGGGGCAAAGGACTATACCATATATATAACCCACACGCTACGGGTGAGCCCCTACAATTCAAGAACTACATGTGTGAGCAATACCCTGCACTACCCTCAAACTACATCTACTCCATGGCTACCGACCCCTACACGCACATGATATGGGTGGGGACTTCCAAGGGCTTGACCTTCGGTATAACCGATTCCCATGAGGTAAACTTTCATGGATTGCCGTCCTCGGCAGAGACATTCAAACACGCCTTCGGACGCGGAGCATCGCACCTGCTTTGCGACCGTGACGGACACATCTGGCTCAATGCCTCACTCTATGGCATCGTCTCGGCCAGTACACACCCGCGCAAACTGGTGAGCCACCCACTGCCAGCACCTTACACTGATAGCTACAACATCAGCGCCCTATCTTACGATAATAGGGGCAATCTGTGGATAGGTATCGATAATCAAGGACTCCTCCAAGTGAATGCCAGTAACCTCGATGCTACTGACCGCACCTATCTACTAGGGCAGCCATCACACCCTGGCTCGTTCAAGGTAAATAGGATATACCAACTCCACAACAGACTGATGGCCTTCGGTACCGAGCGTGACGGTCTAATCATCGCTGACTCCTTGCATACCATCACCAACTACAACAGGCACAACGCACCATGGATGCAAGACAACTGCGTATACTCCATCCACGAAGACGACGAACACAACCTCCTGCTGGGCACATGGATGGGCCTAAGTATCCTATACCCCCATGGTGAGGGGATGTACCTCACCAATGAGCATATAGCACCCATTATAAACGATGCCCGTATCACACATATCACCCCAGGAAAGGACTGCTACTGGCTCTCTACACGCAACAAGGGCATCATCCGCCTCACTGGCAATATCCACCGCACGGCCTCTTTACAAGCTACACTTTACGACAAGCCACTCGATACCGAACTTCCCGTCACCGATGTTTTCAAAACAATAGTAGACCCAGTAGGTCGCGTCTGGGCATGTTCAGAAGCTGGACTCATGCTCTACGATCCACAGCGCAACGGTTTCAGCATTGTCAACCATCGTTTCGGCATCCCCTACGACGACATATACAGCATCGAACAAGGTGCCGACAGCACCCTATGGCTATCTTCCCGACATGCCATCATACACCTGCAACTATCTACAATAGGTGAGGTAAGCAAACTACGCCTATACAGCCGTAAGGATGGCATAGACAACTACAGCTTCAACAAACGCTTCTCCTGTACTGCACCTAACGGAGCCCTATGCTTCGCAAGTCTTGCCAGCTATACCACCATTGCCGACATTGCTACCCAAGCCACACGTCCTGACTCTCCCGCCTACGTATCGGGCATAGAGTTGTCAAACATCTCCCTACGGGAACTGCACGGACAGTCGCGGCAGCCCATCGCTGATGCGTTGCCACCCTACACACGCATGCTCACACTCGCCCCCGAGCATCGCCACCTCCGCTTCCAGTTTTCCTCATTCAACTACGATGAACTCACCGACGAGAACTTCGCCTACCGCCTCGATGGCTACGACAGAGATTGGCAATATACCGAGAGCGGCAACGCTAGTGCCCACTACAACAACCTCCCTTGGGGCCGATACACCCTACGCCTGCGCTCAATGAACCCCGATGGGTCGTGGAGTCAGTGCGAACAGTCGCTACAGATACATATCAAACCTCCCTTATACCTCCGCTGGTATGCCATAGTCCTCTACATAGCACTGCTGACGGGGCTGCTGCTGCTCATCGCCCGATACCTACAATCGCGTGCTCATAGTCTTCATGAGATTGAACTTGCCCATATGGAAAAGGAGCAACTTGCCCAACTCAACCACAACAAGCTACGCTTCTTTACCAACATCACCCACGACCTCATGACGCCTCTCACCGTAATCCTGGCCACTACCGACAAGCTACAACAAGAATCGCCCCAGCATGCCGAGGACTATAAGGTGATACAAAACAACCTCAATCGCCAGATACGCCTGTTGCAGCAGATACTCGAGTTCCGCAAAGCCGAGACGGGCAACCTCCACCTACAGGTATCGCCAGGCGATGTAGCCGACTTCTGTCGCCGCGAGATAGAGAGCATTCAACCCCTCATGCGCACCAAGGAGCTCCACCTATCGCTCGTGTGCAGTCCCGAGCACATCACTGGCTATTTCGACCCCGACAACCTTGACAAGGTCATCTACAATCTCCTATCCAATGCTGCCAAGTATAATCACCCGGGCGGATTCATCCACGTCACCTTGCGCGCAACCGACGACGGCAGCCGCGTGCAACTCACCGTGGCTGACAATGGCAAAGGCATAGCCCCACCGAAACTCGTCCACATCTTCGAACGATTCTACGAGGGCGAGCACCGCAAACACAGCACCTACGGTACAGGTATTGGGCTATCGCTCACCCGCGACTTGGTAGAACTACACCACGGCACCATAGGAGTAACCAGCCAAGAAGGTCAGGGAACCACCTTCACCGTAGAACTCCCCATCGGACGTAGCGCCTTCGGAGACGACGAGATAGACGACACCACTCTCGATGGTCAACAAACAACGGACAACAGGCAACAGCCAACGGTCAATAGGCAACGGACAATAGACAACAGACAACGGTCAACCATCCTCATCGTAGAAGATAACCAAGAACTCATCGACCTCATCACCCAATTGCTTACTGCAGAGTACCGTATCGTACGTGCCTACAATGGCAAGGAGGCGCTTGAGTTGATGGAGACGGATGATATTGACCTCGTCATCACCGATGTGATGATGCCCGTGATGAGCGGCATGGAACTCACCCAGCAGTTGCGCAGCAATCCACTATGGAGCAACATCCCTATCATCATGCTCACAGCCAAGCGTGCTGAGGAGGCACGCGCCGAGGCCTATACTGCAGGAGCTGATGCGTATATCACCAAACCATTCAGCATAGATGTGCTCAAAGCTCGTATCGACAACCTCCTGCTGCGCAAACAGCAGATAGCTCACGCCATCAAGGAAATTGGTCTTGCAGGGTTGGGGCAACTGAACCTCACGAGCGAAGACGAGGCCTTCGTGAAACGATGCGTGGAGTGTGTGCAGCGCCACCTGAGCGATTCGACATTTGACCAACAGACCTTTGCCGATGAGGTAAACATGTCGAAATCCACCCTATACAAACGACTCAAGAGCCTTACCGGGATGTATACGTCGGCATTCATACGACATATACGCATGAGAGCGGCCTGCCAGCTGCTCGAGGCACAACCCCACATACGCATTGCCGAGCTGGCCTACGCTGTGGGGTACAACGAGCCTAAGTATTTCTCCTCATGCTTTAAGAAGGACTTTGGGATGCTTCCTACAGAATATGCCGAGAAGCAGGCTGGCAAGAAGCAATAATATCTTGTCATAGAAAAAGTTGATACAAACGAGTCAACTTTTTCTAAGACAATACTGAATTATCTGGCAAACATCTTGCGACCATGCTGGATGTAGATCTGACCCTTTGCAGGAGTCAATATACGCTGACCCTGAAGGTTGTACATAGCGTTGTCAAATACCTCTACAGACTCACGGCTCTCGACACCCATGTGCAAGGCTTGCTCTTCCATGAGCTGACGATTGGTAGCGCGATAGTCGCGGCTATACATGTCGGCCTCGGCACGCTCGGGATAGAGAGAGGAATCGAAATAGACGGCAAAGCTCTGGTGGATGGCCGATGACTCCTCATTCAAGAACAGATTCGTGCCCGCCATAGTAGCATTGCCCGACACGGAAAGGCACATGCCATCCTCGACATTACGAATACGATAATAGCCGTCCTCCTCCAATAAGAACTGCCATAACTGGGTAGCAGCCTCCTTAGCATTGCTCCAGCGCACGGTACCATATACATTCTCCATATATTTCCCTGTAGCCTTGTTTTCTAGTTTATAGATGTAGGGATCATTGGTAGCATGAAATATCCATACCAGATTCGACTCACCATCATCCTCGAGCGTAAGTGTAGCCGAAGGGCGGGAGATGACACGATTGGAGTATTTCTCGAGCAAAAGATATTCGGCTCCATCATCAATCTTGGCCGTACGCTTCAGTCGGTACATATCATCAAACACACTCATGTCCCATTTGTCGTACCAGCGGACGGTAGGATATCCTGAGCGGACGCTCAACGGCAACCACACATGCTTGGAACTCTGCACATTGCCAGAGTTCCATCGGTCGCCCATATAGACAAAGCACCGCTCACGACCAGGAACAGGAAATACAAAATTGCTCTGCGAACGATAGCTATTGTCCTTCCCCTCATCAATACAGTAGTTGATACCTGTGCTGCCATCGCTGGCCTTAAAGTCGGCAGGAGCCATCCATTCACCCATCAACTCGGTAGTATACATATATCGCCCGGGGTTAGGATCCCAGCCTGTACAGCCTGAGAAGAGTCCGTAGTAAGTCTCATCTACACGGAAAAGTGCTGCAGCCTCAAACCTCCGTCCCTTGAGCTGGAGGTTTACATCGGCCGTAGGCGACAGATAATCTGAGGTCAGTGGTGTGCAGTGGGTGTTGGAATTCATATTGGTGGAGTAGATGTGATAGGCTGTGCCATCGGCATCCTTGAAGAGTGTCTGGTCACGGGAGTCATGATTGTTGGGACGGAACACGTCAACCAGTTCATAGGGGCCCGTCACCTTATCGGATTGGCATACGGCAACCTTGGCTTTACCATAATCGCTGCCATTCTCCCAATGAATCCACATAACCCACTTGCCTGTGAAATCATTATAGACGACCTTCGGGCGTTCCAAAGTACGGCCTGGTGCGATATCGACACAGGCATCTGTCATGGAGCCTGTAGGAGTCACCGCACGACCCACGCGTTTCCATGAATAGAAATCTGTAGAGCTATAGCAACTGATACCATCTGACTTATTGCCCGAACGTTGCTCGCCAAACCAATAATAGACACCCTCATGGTATACTACACAGCCACCATGCGCATTAATGGCATTGCCACTAGTATCGTACCAGGTCTCACCCGGGCGGATGTCGCCGGCAACCGACGACACCGCACTCATGGCGAGAAACGAAAAAGTTATTATAGATAAAAAAACTATACGACGATTCTTCATATTACCTGTTAAAATAGAACTTTAAGTACTTGTCGCTCATTCTCATATATAACGGCTACGATGTATAAACCACGTGTGGGCAATGGCAACTTAGTACCTTCGGTATATCCTGATAGACTATTCGTTAATGTGCCTGCCTGATTGTATACGAGCACAAGAGAGCCTTCACGAATGCCAGTAAGTGAGAGCAATCCGTTTGACACATCTGCCCTGATGGTACCATCAGTAGCTGTTGCATGCTCTATAGCACTCTGAATCTCACTTATAGTCAATCCGGGTATCATTGGTGCATAGGCTCCCGTGGCATCGTAGGCAAAGTAGGCAACGTCACCGTCGAGATTCTCGAAGCCCAGCTGTGCCTCGGGAAGGCGGCGGACACCGGTCAGTCTGGCGTCGTCAACCTGGAGGGAACTTACCGAAGCACCCCATGAGGCACGTTCAAGATAGAAA
>JAZNYG010000066.1:0-82886 GCA_045594245.1 Bacteroidaceae bacterium | reverse complement strand
TGATGGAAGGAACGGTCAATAAAATCAAAGGTATTAAGAGAAGTATGTTCAACAGGGCTGGGATTAATTTATTGAGGGCGAAAGTATTGCATGCGAACTATGGAAGAGGCTACAACTTGCCCCTAAATTGACGAAGAACCTGATGTTTCCCTGTTTTAGGCGTAGGTATCGGTTTTGACCTATAACAAGCTGTATATATGGTGTATGGCGACCGACACCCCCCTTGCGGGGGGGCGGTCGCCCGCTAAACTCTAAACAATAAACAATAAACCATCATCCATATACCCTCAACCCAAAATATACTGCCTCTGGTTCTTCGGCCCTATGGCGATGAGTTTGCCAGCTTTGACCAGCTCCTTCAGTTTGGTGAGGGCGGTGTGGCGGCTACATTCGCAGATGCGCTCGAAGGTGGAGCGGCTGAGGCTGTCGTTGGTGGCGAAGTACTCCTCCAGTCGCTTCTCGATGGTGGCATCGGAGAGGTGCTTGTTGCCTGTGGGGCCTCCGCTGACGATGGTGGCTCTGCGCATCTGTTTCCACAGCTCGGCACACGGGGCGAAGGAGATGCGGCTCACGCTGATGTCCTTCGAGGTGATGTAGTCTTCCTTACGCTTGTTGCCGCAGGTGAGGGTGAGGCTGAAGGTGCCCACGTGGTCTATCTCGATGCGGTTGCCGTCGAGCAGGGCCTCGGCAATGCGCTGCCCCACGGCTTGCAGCACGGCGGCCACATCGCTCTGGGTGACCGAACTGGCGTGGTTGATGTCGTCGGCCATCTCCTTGGTGGTGACCACGCGGCTGCTCACGACGCTCACGCCCATCGTGGGGTTCTTCTTGGTGGACTTGCCGGTGAGGTCGTTACGTTCGTACAGTTGGTAGGCAATGGTGCCCGATTTCTTGGTGGCGGTTCCTTGTTTCATATTCAATCATTTTTCTTGTCAACAGACAACAGTCAACAGTCAACAGACAACGGTCCTTTTAAAGATTAACGGTTAACGATTAACGATTAGCGGCGCTCTTCTCACCATAACCCTTCACCCATAACCTTTAACCCGCAGTTTCAGCTGCTCCCCTTCTATCATTAAAATTGCTATCTCTAAGTTTGCAAATTAAGCGTTCCTTTTCTTGTCAATGACCTGTTTTTATCAAAATTACACAATCTTTTCAAGCTATTATCTGCTGGGCATCGTACGCGCGTAAGCAGAGCTGTGAACGCGTGGATGCAGAGCGGTATATGCGCGTATGCCGCGCAGCATACAATAACTTTGTTGGATGCAAAATTACATAAAAGTAGGCCAATCTGCAAGCTTTTACCCATCAAAATTATCTTATTGTGGAGGGCTTCTAGGGGCTATATCTTTGCAGCGTTATGAGAAAATTTAATGCTAAAAATCTTCGCCGTGAGGTACAGAAGCAGCTCAAGGAGTTGCGCGGCGGAGTCGGCGAACAAGCTTCGCTTGCAACGATTAACGGTGAACGTTTAACGATGAACGATGAAGGTTTAACGATTAACGATGAAGGTTTAACGATTAACGGTGAGAGGTTAGTGGGCGGTGATGAGGAGAAATCTTTCAACTTTAATCTTTCATCTTTCAACTCGTCCAAGCGTCCTTCGCTGCCCGAACTGGAGCAGTTTGTCCGCCGGGACTATGACCTCAGATACAATGTGCTGACGGAGCAGACGGAGTACCGCCGTCGCGATGAGGCGCAGGGTGAGTACCGGCCTGTCACGCAGCGTGTGTACCGCACCTGGCTGACGGACCTGCAGAAGGAAGGAATGGAGTTCTGGAAGATCGATGGACTGCGCACGGCGATAGAGTCGATGCATATCGCGGACTATCACCCCGTGAAGCACTTCTTCGGCACGCTGCCCGTGTGGGATGGGGTGGATCGCATCGGCCCCCTCATGCGTCGCCTCACACGGGATGAGGTGATGGTGGGCTACCTCGGTCGCTGGCTGCTGGCCTGCGTGGCACAGGCGCAGGGTAGGGAAGAGGCGCTCTATGCGAACAGCGTAGCGCCCATCCTCATCAGCGAGCAGCAGGGATGGCACAAGAGCACCTTCTGCCGACTGCTGCTGCCGCCCGAGCTGAGGATGTTCTACACGGACAACTTCAACCTCACGGCCGAGAGCCAGTGTGAGCGCCGCCTGACGGACTGCCTGCTCATCAACCTCGACGAGTATGACCGCTACTCGGCACGCAAGCAGAGCACGCTGAAGAACCTGATGCAGATGCCCTCGCTGCGCATGCGCAAGGCCTATGCCCGCAATGCCACCACGCTGCCGCGCATAGCCTCGTTCATCGGCACCAGCAACACACCCTACCTGCTCACCGACACTACGGGTAGCCGCCGCTTCCTCTGCGTGGAACTGACGGAGATGATCGATGTGGACACGCCCATCGAGTACGAACAGCTCTATGCGCAATGTATGCACCTGCTGGACCGTGGCGAGCGGCATCACTTCACCGCCGAGGAGGTCGTGGACATCGAGCTGCGCAACCGTTCCTACCGCCACATACCACCCGTGGAGGAGCACTGCCGCAAGCACTTCCGCCAACCTCGCGAGGGGGAGACACCGCAGCTGATGTCGGCCGCCGATATCTATGAGTATCTTCGTCAGCGCAACCCGCGCCTCATGCGTGGGGTATGCGAGCGGAACTTCGGTGCGCTGCTCCGCGAATGGGGCTTCGAGCGGGTGGAGCATAGGCATCGCAGAGTGTATAAAACTCTGCGAATTGAAAATTGAAAATTAAAAATTGAAAATGAGGCGACCGACACCCCGCAACGGGGGTGTCGGTCGATATGTCTCATGTATACAGCGTGTTATGGGTGAAAACCGATACCTACGACAGAAAAAGGAGGGACGATTAACGATTAACGAAGGCACGCTCTGCGTGCTTCTCGCTAATCGTTACCCCCACAGCCAACGGCTGCTATCGTTAACCCTAACCAATCACGGATTAAGGGTAAGGAATTCCTCGATATTCTTCGGTGTTATCACTTGGGAAGTGGCGTCGGGATAGGCCGTCTTAAATGATTCGGGGCATTTGCAGTTGGCCTTACGCTCATTCCACTTGAACTCAAAGGCATGCAACTGTCCATTGACCTCTTCTGTATAGTCGATTTCATGCTGTTGGCGTGTGCGCCAAAAATAGGATTGAGCGAAACAGTTTTCAATGCTTCTGCTTATCATAAAGGCAACCTATTTTTCCAACAAAAATATGGCATTTTTGCCTTAATTCCAAAAATGTCATAACTTTTTCGGAATCAAATCCCAAAAAGTTTGGATTTTTAAGGAATAAGAAGAATTAACCCGAGGAATGACATCTCTAAAAAAGTTTTCGTTTCCGTTTTCGCTATCGTACGCGCAAAGCGTGCTTCTTGCTAATCGTTAATTGTAAAAACATTAATCGTTCAACGTTAATTTTTCATCTTTAATCCGCAGCTCGGCTGCGCCCCTTCAATCGTTAATCATTAATCTTTCATCGTTACCCTCCTAACCTCCAATTTATACCCGTAACCGTTTATGGTCATCATCAACATTACGGTAGCCGTATTTCATTCGCCAAGTGACCAAAATTATAGGTATAAATCGTCATCTTTTATTTTTGCGATTTCATTAGTGTCCTATTAAAATCCACTGTTATCTCTATAGGTATTTGAGCAACAGCTGTTTATGGCAATATTTAAAAGAAACGGATTTGAAATTAAACTTCTGAAGATGTTGATTCTCTAAAAGAATACCATTGTTCTTTATCAGCAAGTTACAAAACTCATTTTCTCAAAAATATCTTGGATAATAATTTAACGGGACACTAGTGTTGCGATTTAGTTATTCTAGTCCACTTATTGCATATCTCTGACTTTATAGAAAATCTTTTAAGTGAAAAGGTGCCGATGAGGCAATCCTTGTATAGTCTATGATGACATTTTTGTTGGGATTGGGATGCGTGTAGATGTTTTCAAGGCCTTCTAGTGAAGATATATACATTTTGACGTCAGTCCGTTTTACTGATGAGAAATAATCTAAGAATTTGAAATCACCTCCAATTAATAGTTCAGAAAAAGAGACCCATATATTTGGAATGGAGTATGAGTCCGATACAATTAATCCGTGTAGAGAACTGGATATGATGCAGTCGCAAGATACTATCTTGTCTGGGATATCTGTCCAATTCTTATAATGGGCCAAATCTATAAGTAGAACATCGTCTTTGTGTATGGTCAAGAATTTGTTTATGATGGGGTTCTCTAAATCCGTATAATGTGGAATTATTCCCAATTTATAGCGTTTTTTTAATGGCTCTGCATGGTAGTATTTAGATATAAGTAATGCTGGATCACCATATTCATGGGGACAGTCTATTCCAAAATTACTCAAATACTCTCTTGTTTTCTCCCCTCGAACTGAGCATATCTGCTTTGGCTTGTTTTTTAGTGCAGTATCTTTTCTAAGAATTCCACTTCCCCATACAATCGTGTTGGGCGTATTATACCATCCAATTATTGAACCTATACAGCTATAGACTGGACCTTTATAGCAGCGATTGTGATATATACTTTGGTTTCTTATTACTACCCGTCTACCTGTCATCAGTTCTAAAAGAAAGACATTAATATCGTCGCCCCAGTTTCGAGGTACTAGATGGCCATATCGTATGTTTACCCAGGCTGTAACTACTAATGGCTTCTTATAGCATAAGTAAATGAACGAGTTTATTAATTTATGAAATATTTTGCCGATACGTGCTTGCTCCATATGTATTCAGTATATAACAGCTTTACTCTCTATTGTGAGTTAAGCGATTTTTGTTTTAGGTGGATGTTTGAAATAACGTCTTAATTAGTCTATTGTCTTTAATCTTTTTTCCTCGTTAGTTTCAGTAAGTCCCTTGCTCTTTAAGTCTAAATACACTCTTCCTGATTTTACATTCTCATGATATCGTTCTATATCTCGGAATTTAATAATCTTAGCAGGATTTCCAGCTACAATCGCGAACTTTGGAATATCTCTTGTGATGACAGAGCATGCTCCTATAATAGCTCCCTCCCCAATTCTTATGCCTGGTAATAATGTAACATTGCCACCAATCCATACATTTTTTTCTATTACTACATTTTGCCCGATATATACCTCATCGTATGGAACAGCATTTCCTTCATACTGGTGGTTAGCCGTGTGTACGGTTAGATTTGGTCCAATAATTGTGCCGCTTCCTATATGTAGCTCTGCTCTTAAATATAAGTTTGCATTGGGACCTATATACACTGGTGGGGCGATTCTTAGTTTATTAATACTTTGTATATTTATGGGGGCTTCTGCATCAATTCCTAAATCTTTTAACCGATTGATAATCTTGTTTTGTTGATGAATGCTATATACAAGCTCTTTTATTGATTTTATGATAGATATAATCTGTCTCATTTATCTTGTAGTTATTTGTTGAGGTGAATGTCTGTTTGTGTTTGCTGTGATTGTTTACCTTTTTGATGGCCTGTTCTAGCAAAAGGTGTTTTTCTGAATATAAATAGGCGTTCATAACGGCTGCAACCGACAAATAGGATGACGATGGTGCCACAAACGAAACAAACAAGGCATGTGGTAATAAAACGAGGCCATCCATAACCCATGAAATGATGCGTAGCAAATGGGATGATACTAGAAAGAATAGCTACGCAGATGACATTTAGGTAGACATTCTTAAAAAAAGAGCATATGGAAAAACCTATAGTTTTTTGCAAAAACAATAGGCGCAATACCATGCAGCACACAGAGATGAAGATGGCGACAATCAAAGTGGACTCTGGCGCAAAACCTAACTTAAGTGCCAGATAGGATAAGGGAAAATTGAGCAGTAGGGTGCCGCCTACGGCTAACTGGTAGTTGCGTATCTTTCCTGTGGCTGATTGAAGGGTTATTAGCGTGTTGGAGAGTATATCGGATAATGAAAGAATAAGTACCAAACGGACGAAGTTGATGGTATGGGCTGGGTATTGCTTGAGCCACAGGGTAAGCACGAATTCGGTCTCCAAGCATAAGGGTAAGGCAAATAGGAACATGATGTAGAATGAAAAACGGGAGCCTCGTTCTACCAATGAAAAGTAATATCGTTTGTCATTCGCGGCAAAGGATTTTGTGATTTGTGGATTGAGGGCTGTCATAAAATTACCTGCGAAACCTCCTACCGCTCCGTTTACTGTGCTTGCAATACCGCGAGCAGCATTGACAATAGGGCCAAAGGTTAGATTAAGTAGAATGTTAACGCCTTGATCCTTAAGTAGTCCTGCTGTACATCCAATAAAGTTCCATCCCGCAAAAGATCCCATTTTTTTTACACATTGCTTGTCCCAAACCAAGCGTATGCGGCATTCTTCGAAGTGTTTGCGGCAATAATATAGGTATATGCATTGGAGTGATATATTGACTGCCACTAATAGGAGTGAGTAGACAATCAGACGGTCGAACAGCCAAGGGGAATGAGCGATGAAAAGCACAATGCCCAATCGTAGGCAAGTATCCAATATGCCGATGTAAGCAAAAGTACCCATATGCTCATGTGATATGATGGAAGCATTGTAGGGGGTACTCAACAAACCAAAGCAGAAGGAGACGATGGAAGCCTGAAACACCCAGTTAGCGGCATAGAAACGCTCAGGGGGAATAACCAGCTTGTGGTTTACAAACCATAAACCGATGGTCTCGGCTGCAATGAGTACGATGAGGGCAAGACAGATGTGAATAATCAGTGAGGTGGAAAACACGCGCTTCAGCCTTTCCATATCTCCTTTACCCAACTCGAAGGTCAAGAAACGACTGACCGATGATGAAAGCGAACTGGAAATAAGAGAGAACATGGCAACGAATCCACCAACGACATTGTAGATTCCATAATCCTCGACTCCCAAAGTGTTGAGCACCACACGCGAGGTATATAGCGAAACCACCATGCTAAATAGCATGCGGCCATAGAGCATCAGGGTGTTCTTGGCTATGCGCTTGGTGTTCTCGGAGTGGTCTTGCATGTTTTTTGATGATGAACGATTAATGTTTAACCATGAATGATGAACGTATTCCTTTTCTGCTACAAAGTTAGGGCTTTTTTTTCTGCTACGCAATATTTATGAGTTATGGGGTGCGGCGGAGCTGCTGATGGATGTTTGACGGTTAAAGATTAAAGGGGCAGCCAGAGACTGCTGGTTATTAAATGTTTTACATTTAAGACCCCTTGCTTGCTCGGCAATGATTAAGCAAGCTTATCATTGCTCTCACTGCGCTGCAGGGTTATGGGTTAATGACTTTGTCATTGAACTTCGGCTGCGCTCACTGCAAGAGCTCAAGACCTGCCTAGCACTTGGCTAGTCCAAGAAGCTTGGCACGGTGCATCTCCTCCAAATCGATGTTCATGTACTTGGGCGAACTGGTCGGGTATGGCGACACCGCCACCATGTTCTCCAACCCCACCGACGAGCGCACCCGCGCCTACCTCACAGGAAAGATGGGGTGACTCTTCTATTTATAATAAATAAAAAACAATACCTGCTCGAAGACTGCAACTCGCATGTTGCAAACGTGGGGTACGGAGTGGGCAACTGGTGCCCGAATGAAAAAAGTTTTGCCGATGAGTGTTTTTTATACGCTTTTTCGATAGGAATGTAAAAAGATTGTCTTAAATTTGCAGAGCATAAGTAAAAAGTGAGGTATGAAAATTCGCTACTACAGACTCGTCTACATTGCGCTGGCACTGCTCATGGTGGCCTGCAGCACAGCCGAGCGATGCAACTGCGGATAGCCCCTCGCGAATGGAAATGACGTGATTTTTATTTTATTATAAACGTTTATTAAAAAATTAAAGTAAAATGATTAAACTTGGTATTAACGGTTTCGGTCGTATCGGCCGTATGGTATTCCGTGCAGCAGTGAAGAACTTTGCTGAGGACATTCAGGTAGTAGGTATCAACGACCTTCTCGATGCTGATTACTTGGCATACATGTTGCGCTACGACTCAGTACACGGTCAGTTCGACGGTACAATCGAGGTTGAGGGCAACTACTTGGTAGTAAACGGCAACAAGATCCGCCTCACCGCTGAGATGGACCCCGCTAACTTGAAGTGGGACGAGGTAGGTGCTGAGGTAGTAGTTGAGTCTACCGGTTTCTTCTTGACAGACGAGACTGCTCGCAAGCACATCACCGCTGGTGCAAAGAAGGTTATCATGTCTGCTCCCTCTAAGGACAGCACTCCTATGTTCGTATACGGTGTTAACCACACTACATACGCTGGCCAGGACATCATCTCTAACGCTTCTTGTACAACCAACTGCTTGGCTCCTATCGCTAAGGTGCTCAACGACAAGTTCGGTATCGTTAAGGGCTTGATGACAACTGTACACGCTGCTACAGCTACTCAGAAGACTGTTGACGGTCCTTCTAAGAAAGACTGGCGTGGTGGCCGCGGTATCCTCGAGAACATCATCCCCTCTTCAACAGGTGCTGCTAAGGCTGTAGGTAAGGTTCTTCCCGTTCTCAACGGTAAGCTCACCGGTATGGCATTCCGCGTTCCTACATCTGACGTTTCTGTTGTTGACCTTACTGTAGTATTGGAGAAGGAAGCTACTATGGCTGACATCTGCGCTGCTATGAAGGAGGCTTCTGAGGGTGAGTTGAAGGGTATCCTCGGCTACACAGAAGATGCAGTAGTTTCTACTGACTTCCGTGGCTGCTCTAACACCTCAATCTTCGACGCTAAGGCTGGCATCTCTCTCGATGGCAACTTCGCTAAGGTTGTATCTTGGTACGACAACGAGTGGGGTTACTCAAACAAGGTTTGCGAAATGGCTCGCGTAATCGCTGCGAAGTAATCGTTTCTCACATACCGATTATTCAATACTCCCTCAGGAATGCTCCTGGGGGAGTACTTTTTTGTGTTGTGGTGGGCGGGGCGCTCTTTTTCGGGAATTCTTTTTGCCATGTCAAACCTTTTGCGTAAGTTTGTCCTTTAATAATGAATGGTATGGAGCAGTATAACCTCGTCACGGTATTGGGCCCTACGGCTTGCGGAAAGACTACCCTTGCGGTGGCCTTGGCTCATCGCTTGCATACGGGTGTCATCAGTGCCGACAGCCGGCAGGTGTATCGCTCTATGGATCTGGGCACGGGTAAGGACCTGGATGAGTATGTGTATCGGGGCTGCCAGGTGCCGTATCACCTCATCGATATCGTGGATGCGGGCTACAAGTACAATGTATTTGAGTATCAGCGCGACTTCCTCAAGGTGTATGAGACGCTGCGTGCCGATGGCCAGCTGCCTGTACTCTGTGGGGGCACGGGGATGTACCTGGAGTCGGTACTGCGCGGGTATCGCCTGGTGGAGGTGCCGGAGAACAAGGAGCTGCGCGAGTCGCTGGCGGGCAAGTCGCTCGATGAGCTTACCGCTATACTGAGTGCCTACAAGCAGCTGCACAACACTACCGATGTGGATACTGCGAAACGCGCCATACGCGCTATTGAGATAGAGGAGTATTACCGCACGAGCGATGCTCATGTGCGTGAATTCCCCAACATAAAGAGTCTGACGATAGGACTTGATGTGTCGCGCGAGGTGCGTCGCGAACGCATTAGCCGCCGCTTGCGCGAACGTCTCGATCAGGGCATGGTGGATGAGGTGCGCAGCATATTGGCCACTGGCGTGGCGCCCGAAGACCTTATCTATTACGGACTGGAGTATAAGTATCTGACGCTATATATCATAGGTGAGCTCAGCTATGAGGAGATGGTGAGGCAGCTCGAGATTGCCATCCATCAGTTTGCCAAACGACAGATGACCTATTTCCGGGGTATGGAGCGCCGCGGTGTGCCCATTCACTGGATTGATGCCATGTTGCCTACCGAAGAGAAGGTAGACCTCATAGAGCATCTGTTAAGATAAAACATGTAAGTTATGGACGAAAAGATTGTCAATAAGTCAGCAGCCAATCGTTGGGGCATCGTGTATGTGCCAATGGCCGGAGTGCGCAAGAAGCATCGCCGCTGGCATCAGATAAAGGAGTACCTGGAACTGAAGAAGGTGCAGTACGACTATATACAGTCGGAAGACTATGGCGCGGTGGAGCGCCTCACACGAATGTATGTAGAGAATGGCTACAAGACCATCGTGCTGGTGGGGGGCGACATGGCTGTCAACGATGCCATCAATGGTATCATGACCTCTGAGGTGGAGAGCCTCGACAGCGTGTCGTTCGGCATCATCGCCAATGGCATAGGTAATGACTTTGCCGACTTCTGGGGACTGGGCGTGGATGATTACAAGCGGGCTATCGACTGCCTCGTCAAGGGTACGCTGCGAAAGATTGATGTGGGATATTGCTCCTATATGGATGGCGAAGTGGCCAAGAAACGCTATTTTCTGATGGCTGTGAACGTGGGGCTTGGAGCTGAGGCCATCAAGATATCCGATGAGTGTAAGCACTATTGGGGCAAGCGCAACCCGACCTATATCGTCAGCCTGCTGCGCCTCTTCATGCGCCGCAAGCAGTATAAGATGCACCTGAAGGTCAATGATGAACTGCTCAATGAACGCCTGATGACGGTGTGTGTGGGCAATTCGCGCGGATACGGACTGACTCCGAGTGCCGTGCCTTACAATGGCTGGCTCGATGTGTCGGTGGTGTATCGCCCCGAGCTGAGGCAGATGGTGCAGGGATTGTGGATGCTGTTGCGTGGGCGTATCTTGAACCATGAGCAGGTGAAGCCCTATAGGACCAAGCGTGTGACTATCTACGATACGGAGGGCGCCAGTATATGTGTCGACGGACGTAGCCTGGAGTACAAATGTCCGCTAGAAATCTCCTTGATGCCCGAGTACCTCAACTTCATTGTGCCAGACTGAGCAAGCGCAAACCAGATGTAGATATACAGCAACGCCCCGAAAAGATTTCGGGGCGTTGTCTTGTGTGGTATGCCGGTGTACTCGGCTGGATTTTTACTTCTTCACGATACCGATGGTCTCGAGAGTCTGACCCTCGCTGGGCCACTGCTTGATAAGGCGCTCGGCCTCGCTCTTGGTGATGGCGATAGTGGTACCGTGGCGCGGAGTGAAGATGTCGGTATTGGCAGAGTTGCACACGAAGGTGAAGTTGCTCAGGTCGGTGCTCTTGCAATACTCGTAGTGGCCGTTCATGTAGCAGTCGTACATCAGGATCCATTCGTCAGAGTCGATGAGCTTGAATACACCAGAACCCTCTACAGCCTTGTTGCTCTGCTGCAGGTACTCGTGCTCGGGGGTCCACTCGCCGCGAAGAGTCTTGGCGGTAGCCTTCTGGATGCCGTTGCCCTGGCCCTCGGTCTTGAAGAACATGTGATACAGGCTGTCGTGGTATACGATGTCGGCATCGATGGTGTTGGCATGGTGATCGTAGAGTACCTCGGGCATGCTGATCTCGGTGAAGTCCTCGTTAGCGTATGAGCAGTAGGTGATGTAGTGTGCGCCTACCTCGCCGATGGCATAGTAAAGCATGTACTTACCGGCTTCGGGATCATAGATGGTCTGCGGTGCCCATACCTGAGTGAGGCTGTCGCGGTCGAAGCGCTCGGGCCATGTGGTGGGGAAGTCGATGGCAGAGTGTGTCCAGTTGATCAGGTCCTTGGAACGCAGCAGCACGAGACCGTCGTTCGAAGACCAGCCCTGTGAAGAACGCATGTCGGTCACTACCATATAGAAATGTCCGTCCTCGCCGCGAAGGATATGCGGGTCGCGCACAGCCTTTTTGTTGGCGATGGTGTCAGAGCTGATGATGGGCTTGCCGTCGTTGAGCGGAGTGTAGTTGTAGCCGTCAGCACTGAGTGCAAAGCATATCTGCTCCTGCCAGGGGGCATTGCCGTTGAAGTAGGCGAAGAGGTAGCCTACGTAGGGTTCGTTACTGTCTTTTCCCTTGCAGCTGCTCATGAGGCAGGCTGTGGTCATGGTGGCCAGAAGGCACAGGATGAGAGATTTGTTTTTCATAAAATAGTTATTAATGGTGTGTGTTGTGTATGCTTATCCGATGCGGCTGATCTTGCTCAGCTCCTCCTCGTTGATGATTTTTATCTTCCTGCCGTCGATGGCTATCAGCTTCTCTGATGCGAAGTTCGACAGGGTGCGTATGGCGTTCGAAGTGGTCATGTTGGAGAGGTTGGCCAGGTCCTCGCGTGAGAGGAATATGCTGATGGTGGCTCCGTCCTCCTCCAGCCCGTAGGTCTCCTTGAGGAAAAGCAGCGACTCGGCCAAACGTCCGCGTATGTGCTTCTGGGTGAGGTTTACCGTGCGCTCGTCTGATATGCCGAGGTCGATGGCCAGCAGCCTGATGAAGAACATGGCCAATCGGTTGTTGCTCTCTACCAGCTTGGTGATAACCTCCATCGGAATCATGCAGATGGCCGAGGCCTCAAACGCGGCAGCTGCCGTCACGAAATTCTCTTCAGCAAAGTAGGCACGATAGCCAAAATACTCTACTGGCTTGATGACGCGCATGATTTGGCATCGTCCGCCCACGCCGTCACGATAAATCTTTACCTTCCCTTCGAGCAGGCACATCAGGTGGTTGGGTTTCTCGCCTTCAGCGTAGATTACCTGATTCTTCTTGTAGCGGCGCACCTCCAGGTGGCTTGCCATGAGTTCCTGCTGCTCATCGGTCAGCAGTTGCCACATATCATCAATAGCCGCTATGATATCAGCCTGCTTGATCTCTTTTCTCGCCATGTCAATCTTTACCTAATACCTAATACCTATATTGAATGAAGGGTGAAGAACGAAGAGTGACCATACAGCGGTATGCTCTGATACTTTGCCGGACACTCTTCCCTCTTCTCTTTTCCCTCTTAGCTGATCATGTCAAACCCGCAGTAGGGCACCAGCACCTTGGGGATGCGAATACCTTCGGGGGTCTGATTGTTCTCGAGAATAGCCGCAAGGATTCTCGGGAGAGCCAATGCCGAGCCATTCAGCGTATGGCACAGCTCTATCTTCTTGTCTTCGGTGCGACGATAGCGGCACTTCAGACGGTTTGCCTGATAGGCGTCGAAGTTCGATACGGATGAAACCTCCAACCAACGCTCCTGAGCAGCCGAGTATACCTCGAAGTCGAAGCAGAGAGCGGCCGTGAAGCTCATGTCGCCACCGCAGAGGCGCAGTATACGATAGGGAAGCTCAAGCTTCTTCACGAGGTTCTCCACGTGGTCGAGCATCTCCTTGTGCGACTCCTTGGAGTGCTCGGGAGTATCGATGCGTACAATCTCAATCTTTGAGAACTCGTGCAGGCGGTTCAGTCCGCGCACATCCTTGCCATACGAACCTGCTTCGCGACGGAAGCACTGTGTGTAGGCGGTATTCTTGATAGGAAGCTCCTTCTCATCGAGGATTACATCACGGTAGATGTTTGTCACAGGCACCTCGGCAGTAGGGATGAGGTAGAGGTCATCTGCTGTGCAGTGGTACATCTGACCCTCCTTGTCGGGCAGCTGTCCTGTGCCGTAACCCGATGCCTGGTTCACCACCGTAGGCGGCATTATCTCCTCGTAGCCGGCATTGCGTGCCTCGTCGAGGAAGAAGTTGATAAGGGCACGCTGCAGACGGGCACCCTTGCCACGGTATACGGGGAATCCGGCACCGCTAATCTTCACGCCAAGGTCAAAGTCAATGAGGTTATACTTCTTTGCCAACTCCCAGTGGGGTAGGGGGTTGGGGCCAAGGTCGGGAATCTCGTTGCCCGTCTTCTCCACCACGTTATCCTCGGCATGAGCACCTTCGGGCACCTCATCGTAGGGAATATTGGGGATGGTGTAGAGCAGGTTCTGTGTATCCTCGGCAGCGGTCTTCATCTCCTCTTCAAGGGCAGCGTTGGTAGCCTTCAGGGCAGCCACCTCGGCCTTCACAGCCTCAGCCTCCTCGCGCTTGCCCTCCTTCATGAGGGCACCGATGCGTGCAGCCAGCTGCTTGGCTTCTGCCAAGTTCTTGTCGAGAGTCGTTTGAGCAGCGCGACGCTTCTTGTCGAGCGCAATCACTTGGGCTATTGTTTCCTCGGCATTGCCGAAATGTTTCTTCTCAAGGCCTTTGATTACTCGTTCGGTCTGTTCAGTGATGAGTTTAATCGTAAGCATTCCTAAATGTGAATTTGTAATATTGAAAATTTGTGCAAAGTTAGCAAATTGCTATCAAATAGCCAATAAACGACTAAAAAAAGAGGTCTAATCTTGATGATTAAACCTCTCTCTCTATGCTTTTATAGCAAAATTATGCCTCTGCTGCGGGAATTACAGAAACGTAGCTCTTGTCGTTACGTCCCTTCTTGAACTGTACAGTACCGTCAACAAGTGCGTAGAGTGTGTGGTCAGAACCCATACCCATGTTCTCACCGGGATGGTGTACTGTACCTCTCTGACGTACGATGATGTTACCGGCCTTGCATACCTGACCGCCGAAAATCTTTACACCGAGACGCTTGCTAGCTGACTCGCGACCGTTCTTAGAACTACCAACTCCTTTTTTATGTGCCATGATCTAAATGTGTTAAAAGGGTTATGCGATAACTTCTTTAATTACAATCTCAGAGAACTGCTGACGGTGACCGTTCAACTTGCGGTGACCTTTTCTTCTCTTCTTGTGGAATACGAGAACCTTCTCGCCCTTAACGAGCTCGCTCTTCACTTCGGCTACTACCTTAGCACCCTCTACTGTGGGAGCACCTACGGTGATAGCACCATCCTTCTCTACCAAAAGAACTTTCTCGAATTCAACCGTTGCACCATTCTCAACGTTTTGAATGTGGTGAACAAACAATTTCTTGCCAGCTTCGGCCTTGAACTGCTGTCCGTTAATTTCTACAATTGCGTACATTAAAATAAAACTTTAAAAGTTTTCCGGGAGGTGTGCTGCAACCGCTGCAACCGCTTCTTCGAACCCCTTGCGGACTAATCGGGCACAAAAGTACTGCTTTTCTCCGACATGGCAAAATGTTTCGGCAATTTTATTTGCTTATTCTGCCTGTGTGGCTCGCTCGCCCGAAGCCTCTATGTCGGAGAGTGGGGCAGGGGCGGCTGCCTCTTCGGTGTCGCATAGGGCATCATTGGCCGTCGCGGTGTGTTCGGCTGTAGGTTGCTCCTCGGTAAAGTCTACGTTGAAGTAGCTCTCCAGCTCCTGCTCGGCCGTGTGGGCGCTGTTGTCGATGTCGCGGATGACGACGCCGTTCTCCAACAGGGCGATGCGGTTACACACGTCGGTCGTGTGGCTCAGGTTGTGGCTCGATACGAGGATGGTGGCACCCGTCTCGCGGTTATACTCGGCCAGCACGTGCTTGATGACCGACTGCGACGAGGGGTCGAGGAAGTTGAACGGCTCGTCCAATATGAGCAGTGAGGGGCGGTGCAGCATGGCGCCGATGATGCCAATCTTCTGCTTGTTGCCACGCGAGAAGTCGCGGATGAGCTTCTTTTGGGCGAGCACCTCACCGTTCATGAAGCGTGCGAAGGGTGCGAGGCGCTCATCTACCTCCTCCTTCTTCAGTCCATATACGCGGCCGAGGAAGTAGAAATACTCCTCCGGTGTGAGGTAGTCGATGAGGAAGCTGTCGTCAATGAAGGCACCTGTGCGTTGCTTCCACTCCTCGCTCTTCGATACGTTGATATGGTCGATATGCACCTCGCCTTCATCGGCTTTCAGGAGGTCGAGGATAAGACGGAAGAGGGTGGTCTTGCCGGCTCCGTTGTTGCCTACGAGGCCGAGCATGGTGCCTTGGCTGATGATATAGTCCGAGACGTTGACGGCGACTTTCTCGCCGAAGCATTTCTTGAGGTTACTGATGGTTATCATTGTATGTTGCGTTTTTTTGTTTTTCTTTTTTGTTTTAGGGTTACCTAGGACACCCTAGGACTACCTAGGATTGCTTAGGACTACCTAGAATAACCTAATTATTCACTATCGACGAGCGGAATCCCTCCATATTCTCATACCTCCGCTTCATAAAGCGTTTGTAGATGTTGCGCATCCACAGCGGGTGGGTGAGGGTGAAGGCGAGTCCTATGCCGAGGATGATGAGCAGGGCGGTGTTTTCGCTGCATAGCGAGGTGAGCACCTGCAGGATGATGACGGGCAGGAAGAAGCCGGCCATGATAATCATCGTCTGGAAGAAGGTACCGCCACTGTTCTTGCCCGTCACCTTGGTGTTGAGGTTGAGTGTTAGCTTATTGTATACGGCCAACTGCATGAGGGTCCAGAAGGTAAACCCGCTGGTGAGGAAGAAGCAGGCCAGTGCGCAGAGCAGCGATATCTTGCCTTCGGTGATGGGCAGTATCATGATGACGAGCGGTATGCAGAGCAGGGCACACTGCACGTAGTACTTGGCACGCAGCAGGTTGAGTATCGACTCCTTGCGGCTCATCAGTCCGTCCAGATAGTTGCCCTCGTAGCTCATCGTCTGGCTCAGCACGAGCACGCCCAGCACGGCAAAGTTATACACTGTGATGAAGTAGCGCATGAAGTCGCCATCATATACATCGGTGAAGGCTAGCAGGGCGCTGAACATCAGCATGATGGCAAATCCCATATAGAACTGTGCGCGAGGCACCTTGTTGCGGGTGAGGAGCTTGATTTCGAGGCGCATATATTCGCCCACCTCGCCGAAGCGGTCGAGAAACTTGTATTCCGATACCTTCTTCAGCTTCTTCACCACCTCCGTCTTCGACAGCTCCTTGTATACTACGCGCTTCTGCAAGGCGTGGCACAGCTCGAAGAGCCCATACACAAGGGCGATGACACCCAGATAGGCCTGCCACTCCCAGAGGAAGAATCCCTCGCCCAGCTCCATGCAGAAGTTGCCTATATAGTTCGTCTCGGGCACGAGCAGCCCCACGAGCAGCAGGGCATATACGGCAATGGGCACGAGCACGTAGAGGATATGCTGGTTCATCAGCGTGCGGCAGAAGACAAACCAGTAGTTATTGGCCAGCATCAACAGCCAGTAGCCTACGAGGAAGCCCAGCACGCCCACGAAGCCGAAGTAGCGGAACAGTGTGCCGAAGGCGAAGGGCACGAGCATGAACATCCATATCAGGTTGTATCCGCTCAGGCCCGTCATCACGAGGTAGCTGCGCAGCACGCGGTTTTTCCCTACGGGCAGCAGCACGAAGGGCTTGATCTCCTGCACCGGCAGCTTGGTCATGGTGAAGCGCATGAGGAAGTCCACCATGAGCAGGTAGAGCATCCCCTTGTTGAGCATGTGGTACGGCTCCATCGAGGGAAATATCTCGCTGAAGAGCCCGATAAACAGGAAACCGAACATGATGAGATACACCACCCACAGGGCCACGGCAAAGCCCATGAAGTATTTGGCAAACTTGTTCTGGTCGTACATCGGGTGCCGCTTGCCGGCTATCTTGCGCAGACGGCGCAGCTCGCGGAAGAGATTGATAGCGGAGATCATCTTATGTGGTTGTTAGGTTATTTGGTGGCAAAGATAGTATTAAATTTGCTAATTCGGCAATTTGTGGAAAGAAAAAGAGAGGCTGTACCCCTTTCGTGGGGTACAGCCATTTACTTTTATATTACAGCCGAGGCACCGATGGCACCAAGCAGTGCCGTCAGCACAGCGATGATGATCTTAACGATTTGCTTCCAGTCGGTTTTCATTTTGGTGAGTGGTTAGTGGTGAGAGGTTAGTGGCCCCTTTACTTCATCGCCTCGCTCGATAGTCTCTTCAGCGACAGGCTGCCAGCCACGTCGCGCTTGAGCTGTGCGTCGGGGCGGAAGGTGATGCGGTGTCCCTTGATCATCGAAGCGGGAGTGAAGCCTTCGGTATTCATGGTCTCGCTGGTGTAGCACTTGCCTTGCAGGGTCACCTGGAAGCGGCCGAGGTCGCTGAGCACCACCACCTGCCCTGAGAGCAGTGCCTTGGTGATGAAGGGTTTGATACTGGCGAGCACGGCCATGGCGTCGGCCTTGGTCACGGTGGTGGAGTTGTTGATGTCGTTGGCGAGGTCATCGAAGGTGTATTCACCGGTCTTTACAGCTTTGCCTGAGTAGTAGTCGGTACCTTCAATACCATTGGGGTTCTTGCATTTCGATACTTTGTAGTTAATCATAGTGGTTTGGGTTAAGGGTTAGTGGTTTAGGGTTAAGGGTGAGCGCTTTCGCCCTGTTGCCAGGTGTTGTCGCCTGTTGCCGAGGGGGTTATGCGTCCGCGGCGCAGCCAGTTGCGCAGGGTCTCGCGGGTGCGCTTGACGATTACCTTCTCGTCGGCATCGGGTGCCTGTCGGCGTTTCAGGGCCAGCAGGTCGTCGGTGGTGAAGGTGGGTGGCAATTGGGTGAGGTCGCTCTTGAGCGGGTTGACGCTGACGTGTGTCACGCAGGTGCACTGGCGCTTGGCCCACGAGGCTATCTCGTTGGCGAACACCGATATCTTGCACTGCATGCCGTAGTGGAAGGCCTCGATGAGCCACTCCTCCCACGCGGGGTCCCACACGTAGTCGTTGCAGATGAGGAGAATCGTGGCTTTTTGCTTGGTAAGGAGCAGTTGCCTGTGGCAGAGCTTGAAGTATTCGGGGTTCTGCTGGTGGCTCAGCGGCGAGGCGGGGTCGTGGTAGCTGAGGCGTATCTCCTCGATGAGGCGGTCGATGTGGGGACTGACGATCTCGCCCGTGGCATTTTCCAGACGGTCGAGGTAGAGGTCGAGCTGTGCGGCGGCCTCGGGCGTGAAGTCGCGGTAGAGGGGCACCTCGAACGAGTCGTTCACGATGGAGAAGTCGCAGCGCCCCACGCTGCCTCTTTCTACGCCCTGACGGAAAAACTCCTGTGTGCCGGGGTAGGTGGACGATGCGCAGATGTTGACGGACATGACGGTCATGGCGCTCACCGCCTCGGCGCTCACGCGCAGGGCTCCGTAGGCTGCCGTGTCGAAGGCCGAGAGGATGATGTCCTGTCCGCCACCCAGCTTGGTACCGGTGGTCTGAAACTTGCGGAGCTCGTCAATCTCGGCCGCCTTGATGTAGGCACGTCCGCGGATAGGCTCCAGAGCCATAAGACGCTCAAGAAGAGCAGGTTCCGTCATGTTTGACGACAGGATGCGCAGCGGCACCTCGGGCTTCAGAGGGGCAGGCTCACCCTTGGGCACGGTCTTCTTCTGCTCCCCCCAGGCACGCAGGGCGCTCCACGATGCCTCGTCTCTATGGCGCAGGCGCTGGGTGATGAAATCCGACACATAGTCAACAAACCCCTTGCCGCTTGACGAGTTTCCCACCACGACAGAGAGGAAACAAAGATTGCGCGATTTGTTCGAGACATCGCGTATCGTCACAGTATTGCTCAGGTAGGCTCCCAACGGCGCAAACACCATGGACGACACGGCCATCCGCGCATTCTCGGGCACGTGGCGGGTGAAGAGGGAGATCAATTCGGGCTGGCCCGAATTGAGTTGAAAGTTGAAAGATGAAAGTGGAAAGTTGTTGTCTTTTTCGAGTGGAAAGTCACTTTCATCTGTCATTTTTCCACTTTCCACTTTCAAGGCCCTCACCAGCATCGGCGGCTGCACATACTTCCACGACTTCTCCTGCCGCATGGCCGAGCGTATGCATTGGCGAGCCTCACGCTTGGGCAGTCCCAGCCACTCCAGCGCCTCGAAAGCGCCCATGATGTCGGCCTCCGTGATGCCCTCCAGGTAACACATCGTCTTGGCGGCCTCGAAGAGCGTGTTGTTCCTCGTCCCCTCGGGTGGGGTGGTGCTGCCACATAGCTGCTCTACGATGCGGGCGGCGACCTCTGCTACCCCCTCCGCTCCGCTCCACTTCGTTTCGCTCTGCTCGTCCCCCTTAAAGGGCGACAGTTCTTTTTGAATAGTTCTATCGCGATGGGTGCACTCTCCCTCTTTTAGGGGGAGTCCCCGTAGGGGGAGGGGGTAACAGTTATCCTCAAACAACATCTCCAGCGTTTCGGGCGGTGTGAGCAGTTCGCCCGTGAAGAACATCAGCCGGTTCACGTTCACCGTCGAGGGGTCCAGCACGAGCACCCCGTCAAACACCTCGCGCCAGTGCTCCCACGAATCTCTAAGGGTCCGCTGGCCTCCGCGGTTTTCGTCTTCGTTATCGTTTTCGTAAAACCCGCTGAGCGGGTTTTCTGGCACCAACAAATGATACTTCATCGAAGCCGAGCGCAGGGCGATGTGCGGCATGTCCTGCAAGCCCAGCTGTGCCAGCCGCTCCTCCACCAGCCGGTGGCGCTCCTCCGCCGTGATCTCCGTGGCGGGGCGGTCGTCGTCGAGGAACACCCAGCCCGAGGGCACGAGCCACTCCATCGTGTGCAACCATATGTTCCCGTGCTTCAGCCTCGCCTGCGGCAGCAGAGCCAGCATACGTTTTTTCGCCTCCTCGTTACCGTTGCGGTAGGCCGCCAGTGCCTGTTGGTAATGGTCGCTCGCGACGAGCTGCAACAGTTCGTCCAGCGAGTGCAGCGGATAGCAATACTTGTCGTAGGCACCGTTCGTGAAGAGCAGCGCCCGTGTGTGGTCGGCCTGGGGCTCAGATGCCCCGGCCGTTTGTGGGTTTTGTGTATTCATATTATTTCTATAAACCATGTGTATTCATTGTTTAGAGTTTGGGTTGACAACTTCGTTGTTGGACTTCGGTTGTAGTGTCATCTCGAACGAAGTGAGACATCCCTCGCTTTGCTCGGGATGACACGGAAGAAGTTTGCGTTTAGTGCTTATAAATCTGTTTAATCCGTGAAATCTGTGGTTTGTTTTTAGGAGTTCAGAGTTTAGAGTTTGGTGTGTCATCTCAATTGCCCCATTACTCAAATCCTCGCTTTCCTATACAGCTTCATGTCCGTAGGTGTCCATCCGCCCTGTCCGTCGGGCTCGAAAGGAATGCTCACCTCGTCGTCCACCTCGATATCGGCAGGTGCCGTGCGGAGGCTGTTGTCGTACTCCAGCGTGCGGTTCTCTTCGCGGCAGCCGGCAAAGTTGGTAAACAGTGCATGGCTGTCCGTACACTCCAGTGTAAAACTCACGTTCACACCCTCTACGGGGTCGTGATGCACACCCTTGCAGGTGTATAGTACGTCCATGGCGTACTTCTCATTGTTCAGTTTCATCTTGTTTCAATGGTTTTTAGTTTGTTATTACACTCGTCATCGTGAGCGATGACCATTTTTTTTTCACAGCTGACGAACTCGGCTTCATATATCGGCCGTTGTTCGTCGAAAATGTAGATTCTTTTCTGCATTTTTAATGAATTATACATATTGAATAATGAATTATAATATCCATCATTGTTAAATTATTCAGCCTTTCCCATCAGAGTTTTTATATATTTTCTCCAATTAAAAAGCTGTACCATACACCTTTAAGGGTTTGAGGTGCCCTGAGGCGCAAAATTACTAATTTTATAAAACACCCTCGGCAACAGCCAACACTAGGCAACACCCCAAAACGGCGGTGCGTCCAGAGCCGAACGCACCGCCGATGCTGCAAAAAGGGAGGGGCGAGTTTTTTTATAGGGGTTAGTGGCTATAGCCTATCTGTAGCTTCTAGATCATCTAGAGTCTCTAGCTTAATCTAGCTTAATTTAGATCATCTAGAGTTTCTAGTTTATCTAGCTTAATCTAGACCATCTAAAGCTTCTAGTTTATCTAGACCATCAAGAAAATCTATCTAGAACTTCTATAATAATCACCTCCCCCTCCTCCCTGTTGCCCCCTGTTGCCTCCGCTTGCCACCAAAAACTCCCATGATATTTGGCTATTCCCGGGTCTTTCACTATCTTTGCTCCCAAGAAGAGAAAAACACACTGCCATGCAACCCAAAGCCCAAGTCATCGCTACCGTCCTGCGCCGCCAGACCAACTGGCGCGAGCTCTGGTTCTACCAGAAGACCGTGGTGCTCTATCAGATGACCTACACCTTCACCCGCCGCTTCCTCCCCGCCTACGGCGACCGCACCGTAGACCAGATGGTGCAGGCGGCACGCTCGGGCAAGCAGAACATCGTGGAGGGCTCGGCCGACGGCGTCACCTCATCGGAGATGGAGCTCAAGCTCCTCAACGTGGCCCGCGCCAGCATACAGGAGCTGCTCGAAGACTACGAGGACTACATCATCAGCCACCGCCTCACCAAGTGGGTGGCAGGCCATCCCCGCTTCGACTCCCTGCTCGCCTACTGCCGCACCCACAATCACCTCACCCACTACGAACCCTATTTCGAGCGGTGGACCGCCGAGGAGATGGCCAACACCGCCATCACCCTCTGCCGCATGGTAGACAAGATGATGATGACCTACCAGAAGAAGCGCGAAGAGGAGTTCGTCACCCAGGGAGGCATCCGCGAGCGCATGACCGCCGCCCGCCTCGGCTACCGCACCAACCAGCGCGAAGCCCTCGACGCCGCCACCCACGAACTCGAAACCCTCAAGCAAGAGCTCCTCACCCTCAAGAGCGAGAATGAGCAACTCAAGACCACTCTCAACCAGCAGGAGGGGTAAAAGCTGCATTACTTGACACGCATCGCTTGCCATATGGGATTTATTGCCTATCTTCGCGGTATATAATTAAAATCGAAAGTTATGAGACTTAAAGGATCCCACGAAAGTTGGGCGGAATATTTATGGAAATGGGTTATAGGCATCATATTGACTGCTCTTGCAGGTATTATAATGACCTTCTTCGGAATCTTCGGAGAAGGCGTACAGCTCTGGGCTGCAAAAATGGTTTATAAACTATTTAAGCACAAAACAAAGCCATATAAACAATGGGAGGAAGAGCAGGAGAAGGAACGGAAGAAGAAGGAACGGGAGGAACGTGAAAAACAAAAGAAGTTAGCAAAAGAGAATCAAGAAAAGGAAAAGCTCCTTCCGACCGTAGTAAACAACCCTGCAGCCTCTCGGGAAAATGGCCCCGTGAACTTCAGATGGATAATAGACGGGTGGATAGCAGCGGGCGACATCGGACAGATTGTTGCGCCCACCAAATGCGGTAAGACGACACTCTCCGTGCCTCTAGCTTATGCTATGGCGAAAGGGGAGACGACCCTGCTCAATCCCGAATCGGAAACCTTGAAGCAACAGGTTGTGTACTATCAGTTAGACATGAGGGAGGAATCCTTCAGAAATGACTATCCCAATATGGACGACTATTATCCCATGATTGAGTGTTGTATAAAAAATGGGGGGATAGACGTTGACGTACTCATAGAGCACATTAGGGAGAGGGCTTTATCGACCGGGCAGGCATATGTCACCTTATTTGTGGACAATATCAACAAAGTGAATCGAAAGGCCCGTTTGGTGGCTGAGCTGGAAAATCTGCGCGAGGAACTCAAAAAGGGTGGCAAGACACTAACGTCCATTCTGCTAAACCATACCGTGAAAGAGTATAGCGAAAGCCGCTATTACAAGCCCATTACCACGGGCGACATTAAGGGAGACGACGACAATGCGGTGAATGGAGATTTCCTTATCACCTTGAATCATACCCGTGAGTCAAAGGACGTGAAGATTATCACTCAGCGTTTACGCCGCAGTGGGGAGACGAAGGATGAGTCAATCGTCGTGCGAAGAGTGAATACTCCATACTGCCACTTCGAGCGCTTGCGCGAAGCATACGAGGCCGATATGCTTCCTTTGAAGAAGAAAAATGGCGATGCTAAGGATGTTTCAAGTGTTTCAGAAGTTACACACAAGCGAGGGAAAAACCTTGGACTGACCCCCGAACAGATAGAGCGGATAGTGGAGATATATCACGCCTGCGGGGACAATCTCAATGCGGCATCCAGAGCTGTAGGGGAGAGCACGGAAGAACTGCTGAAGGATATAAAAAGCTTTGCCCCGATGCAGGTGGGGCGACTCTTGAAGAAATATGAAAAACAGCAAGAAAACAACGATTTCTGAGTCGCGAAGGAATTTGTTGTAACAAAATTAATCCATTGAATAATAGGATATTGCAAACATAACAAGGCTGTAACAAAAAAGATTGTTATACATTAAATATCTTATAACAAAAAATGTTATGAGCCAATTTGGAGTGTTGCATTTAATGCAACACTCTTTCTATTTCCACCACTCTCCCTCTCCTCCCCGAAAAGAAAAAGCGTCCCACTTGATGGGCGTTTGTAAAATAATGTTTATCTTTGCAGCATCCGAGGGGAGAAATCCTCGGGTCAAGAATGCGTTTCTTGCTTTATCCTTCGCATCGAAATCGGCAAAATTTCACGTAAGAGGGTAGAGACGGAGAACCGCCATTCTGTTTGTATATGACTGTATCGGTACGGCCCACGCTGTACTTTGCGAAGTGTATACAACAGCGTGGGGTATTTGTTTCTGTTTATTCTTACAATGGTGTTTGCCGATACCAGATGCGTGATAGACGTGACAAGTCCTTACGCTTTCTTGTATCCGTTAGCCAACACACACATTTACGCTGACTTTGGAGGACTTATAGGCAATCGTTGAATGGACGAATTATTAACTATAAGTATTAAGGTTATGCGAAAAACAAAACATTTCTTACTCATGGCAGCCATGCTACTGTGCTGTGTTGGGGCGAGTGCTCACGACTTTGAGGCCGATGGCATTTACTACAACATCACTTCTAACACAGACAAGCAGGCCGAGGTGACCTTCAAGGGAGACTATTACAATAGTTACTCTGGTGAGTACTCCGGCTCCATCACCATCCCCGCCACGGTGACCTACGAGGGCGAGGCGTATAGCGTGACGAGCATTGGAGGCTTTGCTTTCTCTAATTGCAGCAGCCTCACCTCCATCACCATCCCCGAGAGTGTGACGAGCATTGGATACGGTGCTTTCGATGGTTGCAGCAGCCTCACCACCATCACCATCCCCGAGAGCGTGACAAGCATTGAAAAATATGCTTTCAATGGTACAGCATGGTATGATGACCAACCCGATGGTGTGCTATATATAGGAAAGATGCTTTATAATTATAAGGGCAATATGCCTGAGAATACCGCAATAGAGGTTAATGAGGGTACGGTAAGCATTAGTCCTTGTGCTTTCCAAAGTTGCAGCAACCTCACCGCCATCACCATCCCCGAGAGTGTGACTTCTATCGGAGATTGGGCATTCGATGGTTGCATCGGCTTGACCGCCATCACCATTCCTGGGAGTGTTAGTTTGATTAGAGATGGGGCATTCGCTAATTGCACCGGCCTTACCTCAATCATCATTCCTGAGAACATGACTTCGATTGCTAACTTTGCATTCTATTATTGCAGAGGCCTCATCTCTATCACCATACCCGCGAGTGTGACTTCGGTTGGCCATTATTCATTTGAGGGTTGCAGTAGCCTCGCCGCCATCACCATCCCCGAGGGCGTGACGAGCATTGGAAAGAGCGCTTTCTCTGGTTGCAGCAGCCTCACCACCATCACCGTAGCTGAAGGGAATGCCAAATATGACTCTCGTGGTGGGTGCAATGCCATTATAGAGACGAATAGCAATACCTTGATTGCAGGATGCTCCACTACTATTATCCCCGAGAGCGTGACGAGCATTGGAGGGAGTGCTTTCTATGCTTGCAGTAGCCTCACCGCCATCACCATCCCCGAGAGCGTGACGAGCATTGGAGACGATGCTTTCCGTGGTTGCTGGAACCTCACCGCCATCACCATTCCCGCGAGTGTGACGAGCATTGGAGACTATACTTTCTCTAATTGCAGCAGCCTCACCTCCATCACCATCCCCGAGAGTGTGACGAGCATTGGATACGGTGCTTTCTCTGGTTGCAGAAGCCTCACCGACATCACCTGTGAGGCGAAAACGCCACCAACCCTTGAGGGCTCTTATGTATTCTATCTTGTGAACAAATCCATCCCCCTCTATGTACCCGCAGGCTCAGTAGAGGCCTACAAGTCTGCACAGTATTGGAGCGAATTTACCAATATCCAAGCTATCCCCTCAAGCGATATCGCCTCTGGCACCTGCGGTGACAACCTCACTTGGAGGCTGACCGAGGAGTATGAACTGGTCATCGAGGGTACAGGAGATATGTATGATTATTCCTCGGCGAGTGCTCCTTGGTATGAACATCGTGAATCTATTCAAACCATTACAATGGGAGAGGGCGTGACGAGCATTGGAGAACGTGCTTTCGAGTCTTGCAGCAGCCTCACTTCTATTACTATCCCTGCAAGCGTGGCGAGTATTGGACAGTGGGCTTTCTTGAAATGTAACAATCTGTCGTCTGTTTATATTCCTGAGGGTGTATCTAGTATAGGCAATTTTGCCTTCTCTCATTGCAGTAGTCTTTCTTCTATCGCTCTTCCCGAAAGCACGAAAAGTATCGGGGACGGCATTTTTTCTCACTGCGGAAATCTTACCTCTATCGTTGTTGCTGAAGAAAATGCCGTATATGACTCCCGCGAGAATAGTAATGTGATAATAGAAACAAGCAGTAGTACCTTAGTGGCTGGATGCTCTACTTCTGTCATTCCCGAGAGTGTGACAAATATTGCTAATTATGCATTTGTCGGTTTGGGTTTCAACTCCATTACCATTCCTCAGGGTGTGAAGAGTATTAGAGATTATGCTTTCCAGTATTGCAATAACCTTACCTCTATTGTTGTGGATGAAAACAATATTGTATATGATTCTCGCAACAGTTGTAATGCTATTATAGAGACAAATAGTAATACTTTAGTTGTGGGCTGTTCTACAACGGTTATACCCGAGAGTGTGTCGGCAATTGGACTTAATGCATTTTGTGGTTGCGGTAGTCTGACTTCTATTACCATTCCAGAGAATGTAACAAGCATTGGGAATTGGGCTTTTGCTAATTGCTTCAATCTTTCCTCCATAACTTGCGAAGCTACAATGCCTCCTACTATTGGCGTCTCAAGTACATTCTACGGTGTGGATATATCCATCCCCGTGTACGTACCTGCAGCTTCAGTGGAAGCCTACAAGTCGGCTGAATATTGGAGCGCGTTTACCAATATCCAACCGATAGAGGAACCCATCCCCACAGTCACCATCACCATCAGTAAGTACGGTAGTGGCACCTATAGCTCTGAGTATGCACTGGACTTCAGCGAGGTGAAGGTGCTGAAGGCTTATGTGGCTACGGGCTACAACCACCTCACAGGAGAGGTGACACTGCTGCGTGTGCGTACGGCACAAGCCGCCACGGGACTGCTCATCAAAGGTACTCCTGGCGTGTCGTATGAGGTGCCCATCATAGAGTCTACGGCAGACCATACCCTCAATATGCTAGTGGCAACACTGGAGAAGACCCCGGTAAATAGCCGCAGCAGCGATGGCCTCTATGCCAACTATAAGTACACTGTAGTCAAGGAGCAGAGCCCCGAACCGATGTTCTACGAGTTTGAAGACGGCTCTAACCTGAGCGCTGGTAAAGCCTACCTGCAGATACCTCTAGCTTGGTTGCCCACGACAGGACAGAAGTCTATCCGCTACCGATTCGAGGAGGGAGAGACGACGGACATTGAGGAGGAACAATTGACAAATGACAATTCACAATTGACAATTATCTACGACCTCTACGGCCGCCGTGTGCTGTCGCCCAAGAAGGGTGAGCTATACATCATCAACAACAAGAAAGTAGTGTACTAAAAAAATAACCCGAAATAGATACAGATTATGACAAAACAGATATATATTGTACCCCGAATAGAAGTAGTAGAGCTAGAAGCTCAGCAGTCAATCCTTGCAGTTTCAGAAGAGACGGGTAGCTCAAACGTAGGCTCTGGCTCTGCAGGTGATGGCACTGAGGACCTGTCTACGGCTCGCCGCGGCACATGGGGCGACCTGTGGAACTAATGCTCTCATCTGAGCAACAACGAATCCTCCTCACAGCCAGTGTGCTGTGGGGAGATTTTTTTGTATGGACATGAATTGTCATAAATTGCCCATGAATTATCATTGAATTAGGTTCTTCACCCCTCCGCGGGCAACAGGCAACGCCGGGCAACAGGGAAAATGGGGGAGTGGGTAATCTTGCGTTATTCGACGATGACCTTCTCCCTATCTATAATATATAGGCCGGGGGCGAGGTGGGTGGTGGATTTTTCTTTTGACGTTTGGCTTTTCAGGAGGCGGCCGTCGATGGAGTATACGTCCACCCGATTGCTGCCCTGTGCCGTGGTGTGGCTGATGCCTGTCTGTGGTGTGTAGGCCAATGCGATGTTGTCGAATCCCAGAATCTTCTCCGAGCCGTTGCTGGAGTGCGTGGCGCTGAAGCCGATGGTGGTGATTGCCTGGCCGTCGCTTCGGAAGTCGTGGCTTACCTGTTGCCAGGCCTCCTTGTTCTCGCTGGGGGTGAGCTCGGTGGGGGCGCCGCTGCCTGTCTTGACAAATACGATGCCGTTGCCGCCGAGTCCCGATTTCCATACGTCGGCCGTCAGGTGGTAGTCGCCTTCGGGCAGGCGCATCTCTTGGGAGAAGGTGATGGTAGATGTTCCCCAGTTTTGGCGCACCCAATAGGTGTGGTTGCCGCCGCCCGCGGGCTTGGGGCGAGACGCGAAGAAGTTGGCGAAGTAGAGGTCGTCGCTCTGCAGGGCGGTGAGGTCGTTGTTGTTGGCATTGGCGTAGTCTACCGTCCACCCCTCGGGGATGTATATGGCGCGGTCGCTGCTCACGCCTGAGCCTTGCATCACGCTGTAGGTGCCCTCAAAGTCGCCGTTGACGAGTGCTGTGGGGTAGTCCTTCTCCTTGTATTCGATGCCTTGCAGGTCGCATATCTCCTCACGGGTGAGGGCGGTGTTGTAGAGGCGCAGGTCGTCGATGGTGCCGTCGAAATCCACGTTGTCGCTGGCGTAGTTGGAGTCCCACCACTGGGTGCGGCCTATGTAGTTGCGTGTGTCGGGCGCTACCTGTGCCAGCATGTAGGGTTCGTTCTGGTTGGCTGTGCCGCTGGCATCCTCGGCTCCGTCGATATAGATGGTGGTGGTTTTGGTGGCTGCGTCGAAGGTTACGGCCAGCTTGTACTCCTTGCCGGTGTCGAGTGTGGTGGCGGCGTTGACCATCGTGGTGGTGCCTCCGTTGTACTTGATGCCTGCCGACAGCGGATTGGCACGCAGGAAGAGGCTGTTGCCTGAGGATGAACCGAAATCGTAGAGGCGTGGTGCCTTGCTCAGCGCATCGGCTTTCATGGTGAGCAGCAGGGTGTAGCTGCGCAGACCGTGGAGGATGCCTTCGCGCAGGATGGCATAGCCGTTGGTGGAGAAGCCCGCTGCGGTGTTTGCCGATAGGTCGAGCAGGCTCTCGGCCTTGGCTTTCCCCTGGATGGTGAGCCCCTCATCGCTGCCGTCGAAGGCGAGGGAGAGCAGGAGGTTGCGGCTGATGTCGCGTGGGTATACCTTTACGCTGAACTCCTTGCGCAGGTCTCCTAACGATACGGTCATCGTCACCACGGTCTCCTCTTCGGGGAAGTAGAGTTCGCCGGTGGGGGTTATCACTTCGGGGTGGTCTGATGTCCACGTGAGTTTCTTGCCGCCTACGGATGTGGCCAGCACGAGGTCGGTGCAGGTGGCTTCGGGGAGTGCTACGGCTTCGAGCAGACTGGCATTGATGGCTGCCTTCACGTCGGGCTGCTGTAGGGTGTGGCGGTATACCTTTGCCGATACCAGTGTGCCGGCATATCCGCCCACGGTGATGTCCTTGAGCTGGAGTCCCTCGACTTCGATCTTCTGGTCTATCCACCCCTCGCGGTATACCGTCAGCACCTTGCCGTCGTAGGTGAAGGTGGCGTTCCAGGTGCCCAGCTTGGTGAGGTACCACTTGCCGTCGGTGCCCGAGCTTTGTGTGGCCCAGGCGTCGGAGGTGCCCAGTATGCTCTGGCTCCAGTAGGTGCGGTCGCCTATCTTGACGTAGGGTTTCATGGTAGCAGCATCCAGTGCGTACTCCATATTGCCCATAGTCATCAGGGTGCCGCCATAGTGGCTGTGGTCGATGCTCCAGTTGAGCATGAGGGTGAATCGGTCGTCTCCCTCGGCCTCTATGGCTACCTTCTCGCTGCTTGCGATGGGCATGTTCCACACCTTCTCAAAGGCGGGAGCTACATCCTGCAGTGTGGGGGCGGGCAGTTGGTAGTCGGTGTTGATGCCTGTGGGGTATCCCTGCGGATAGCCTGTGCGCACGAGCCAGTAGTAATAGTCGCCGTGCATCCAGCATAGGCGCAGTTTCGAGTCGGCCGATCCGGGCAGCACGAAGGGGCGCACATTGTTCTTCTCCGAGTTCTTGGTCACCTGCTCCTTGGCAGTCACCTTGCCGTTATCGTCAACGGTATATTTCCATATCTCGTATACCTTGGTGCCTGTGGTGGCGCTGGTTGTGGGCACCGAGAGGTAGATGTCGTTGATGTTGGCCTCGTCGAGCGCCATACCGCCGCTGTAGCAGTACTCGGTGTTCGACGGGTGGAAGCGTCCGCCTCCGTTGACCAGGTCGGTGAGTCGCCAGCTTGTCCCGTTCCAGCGTGCATAGTAGTATTGGTGGCTGTTCTTGTCGTTCGATATGCGCACCATGGCCACTACGGGGTGGTCGTCCTTGTCGAGGGCAATCTGCCACACCCAGTCGCGGTAGTTGCTGGGAGCATCGAGTATGGTGCCGGGATAGCTCGATTTGTAGCTGTCGGTCTTGCTTACCTTGAATGCCCCGTTTGAGATTGTGGAGAGCACCTTGCCTTTGAGGTCGGCCAGCTGTGGGTTGGTAGTCACCTTGCCATCCTCACTCTGCTGTGCATTGATGTTGATGGTGTTGAAGTATAGCCAGTTGGGCCATTCATTGTCGGGGTGGCCGGTGGTGTAGGCCATGTATATCTTGTCCTTGCCGTTGCTGTGATACTTGGCATAGGGGCGTGCTCCTGTGCTCTGCACCATCTGGTAGGGTCCCCATTCGATGCTTACCTTGTCGTTCTCGTCGGGCATCGACAGCTTGGCGATCGTGGGGTGCCAGTTGATGCCTCTCCAGCAGAGGTATATATGCTCGGGGTCGTCGCTCAGAATGAATGGCGATGGGTAGGTGGTGTTGTTTGCCACCTTTATCTCGTGCTCTTCGCCCAAGGCGGTGATGTCGCCCTTCTTGGTCGATATGCGGTAGTAGAATCGGGGTTCATCGGTATGTCGGGCATAGAAGATCATCACTCTCTCGTCGGGTAATACGAGGAAGGTGGGGTTGTTGTGGTCGTCGGGCTGGAAGCGCGATCTCACGAGCACATCCTGCTGCACTCCCTCGGCACTGGCCTTGAAGTTCACCTGCGAAGCCTTGATGGCTCCATGCACATCGATGTATCCTATGTATGCGGCGTCAATGGCTCCGTCGGCACTCTTATAGTGGATGGCGCGTGGGTCGGCAAACCAGCACCAGGCACCTTCGTCGGCCACTACGCTGCCCGAGAATGTCTCGGCTTGCTGTGCTGTCATGTTCAGGGCAAGGCACATGAGGCAACTTGCTGCTATCATCTTTGTCTTCATATCGGTAAGCGTTTTATGTGAATGTTAGAATTTCGGGTATATGCGCAATATCACCTGCTGCGAGTTGTCGAGTGCGCCCTCGGTGTAGTGGAGCGAGGCGGCAGCATAGCACTGTACGCCCTTGCGGTTGAGCAGGTAGAACCGTATATCGGTGCGGTTGTAGAGGCTGCTGCGGTAGTAGGGGTCTCCGCGGTGTAGCTGGGCACCATACGTCTCGTAGTGGGTAAACTGCCGGTTGCCGGCATACAGGCGGTCGCGTATCTCGAAGCGCCACTTACGCAACTTTACATCGCCGAGGAATCCCATGGGCGAGTGCCACTGCATGTCGGTACGGTCGCGGTTGAGCGAAAGCATCAGGCCGGCCTCTATGGCAAAAGCGTCGATCCAGCCGAGCCCGCTCTTCTCGAATCCCACGTGAGGGTTCAGCATCAGCTTGTCGTACACCTTGAGCCCGTTGGCGGGGCGGGGCACCGAGAAGTGCATCAGCTGTGCGTTCCATCCCGCATAGTAGCCCTTGTGGCCGAAGCGTCCGTCGCTGACGATCTCGAAAATCTCGCGCTGCTCCACACCCTGTTTGTTGAGCCAGTTGCAGTACACCTCGGCATAGCCGTGGCTGCTAGTATATTGCAGCAGTGCACCGTGTAGGGTAGGGGTGTAGTAGCGTATGGAGTCGTACACGAAGATGTCGGGCAACTCGCGACGCAGCAGGCGGCGGGGAAACGAGCCGAAGGCACCCGCGAAGTGGCCCTCCTCGTAGCTGTAGTAGAAGGTGATGTCTTTCGTCGTCAGTCCGCCCGCTCCGAAATCCTTGATGCCATGCACGCCCGCCATGATGGTGTGGGGGCCGAACTTCACGCCGCCCTCTACGCTGAGCATGGAGCCGAAAAGGGTCTGCGAGCGCTGATTGGGAGTGCGCACCTCGCGGTTGTCGAAAAAGCTCTGGTCGTATACCTCAAACATGAGGTCAAACTTCTCCTGCTTCTCCTCTTTCTCCTGAGCCATGGTGCCGATGCTGCAGAGCGATAGGAGCAGCACGGCGATTGATTTTATATTCTTTAACATACGGCAAATGTAGTACATATATTTCATATCCTTGCCTTAGGATGACGATTTTTTAACAAGAATATTGCTTGTGCCGTGAAAAAAGCCTATATTTGTTGCTTGGAAAGGATGATTGATTGTATTTTACAAACATTGATGTCATTCTGAACGCAGTGAAGAATCTCACGCAGGGATTTGGCTAGAGACCTTGCGAGATCCTTCCGCCGCTGCGCTCTGTCAGGATGACACCATCGTGGCAAGAAACTGTTTTATAGGACAAATACCCATATTATCCCCCAATAGTAAAACTATAAATTCAAAAAAATATGATGACCCCAAAAGAGATTATAGCCCAGTTGCGTCAGATGATGCAGAGCGAGGGATGGGATGCCATTGTCATCTCAGGCACCGACCCCCACAGTAGCGAATACCTGCCCAAGCGCTGGCAGGCCCGCAAGTATGTATCAGGTTTTACCGGCTCGTACGGTACCGTAGTAGTCACCCACGACCATGCCGGCCTGTGGACCGACACGCGCTACTTCATTCAGGCCGTAGCCCAGCTCGAAGGTAGCGGCATAGAATTGCACAAGCTGCGCGTGCCCGATGCCGTGGACTTCCCCGAATGGCTTTCCCAACACCTTGGCGAGGGCGCTACGGTATGCGTCGATGGTCTCTGTATGCCTCTCGCTACGGTAGAGCACATGCAGGCACTCTTCGCCCCCAAGCACCAGCAGGTGGTGAGCCGCCCCGACTTCATCGATGCCCTCTGGCCCGACCGCCCCGCACTGCCCGATGCTCCCGCCTTTGAACTCGGTGTAGAGTATACCGGCCGCTCACGTGCCGACAAGCTCGCATGGCTGCGCCAAGCCATTGCCGAAAAGGGCTGTGGCTCTATCCTCCTGAGCAGCCTCGACGAGATAGCCTGGATGCTCAACATACGCAGTCGCGACATCGCCCATACGCCCGTGGTCATCGCTTACCTGTGGCTCGACGCCCAGAAAGCCGTGCTGTATACCACTGAGAGCAAGTTTAGCGAAGAACTGCGTGCTACCCTCGCTGCCGATGGCGTGGAGCTGGCACCCTATGCCGACGTAGTGCAGAGCATCGCCTCATGGCCCATCGAAGCACCTATATATATAGATGGCAGCATGCTCAACTATGCCCTCTATGAGAAGGTAGTAGAGCGCTTCGGTACAGCCGTAGTCAATGCCACCTCGCCCGTGAAACTCGAGAAGGCACTCAAGAACGAGACCGAGATCGCCGGGTTCCACCGTGCCTACCACAAGGATGGCGTGGCGCAGACCCGCTTCTTCTACTGGCTCGAGCAGGCCATGCAGCGTGGCGAGCGCATCACCGAGATAGACGCCTCGGATAAGCTCATCAGTTTCCGCCGCGAGATGGAGGGATACCTCGACGAGAGCTTTGCGCCCATCTCGGCCTATGGTGAGAATGCGGCCCTGCCCCACTACTCGGCCACACCGGAGAAGTGCAGCGTGCTGCAGCCGCGCGGTCTCTACCTGATAGACTCAGGCGCCCACTATCTCGACGGCTCCACCGACATTACGCGCACCGTGCCTCTGGGTCCGCTCACCGATGATGAGGCTGCCGACTACACCTGCGTGTTGCAAGGCATGATAGCCCTCTCGCTCGCCTCGTTCCCCCGTGGCACTCGCGGCGCCAACCTCGACATCCTGGCACGCATGCCGCTATGGAAATACAACCGCAACTACGGTCACGGCACCGGTCATGGAGTAGGCCATGTGCTCTGCGTGCACGAGGGTCCGCAAGACCTGCGCCAGAACCTTTACGACCAGGCCATGCTGCCCGGCATGATTACCTCGTGTGAGCCCGGCATGTACTGCGAAGGCCACTACGGCATACGCCACGAGAATATGCTGCTGTGCTGCGAGGAGGAAAAAAACGAGTATGGCGACTGGTTGGGATTCATCACCATGACCTGCACCTATATCGACACCACTCCGCTCGTGGAGGAGCTGCTCACCGACGAGGAGAAGATGTTTATCGACTGCTTCAACAGCAGCGTCTACGAAGCCCTCGCTCCCGACCTCACCGAAGAGGAGGCTGCATGGCTCAAGACAAAGACCATCGACTGCCTGTTCGAGCCGGAGGAGGAACTTTAAGAAGCTGTTTGAATTTTATTTCTAGTTTAGTTGAAAAGGACCTCAAATAAACAGAAAAGTATCTTCTTAAACTTATTAGCGGTAAAATCCAAACAGCTTCTAAGAATGAAAAGATGCTGATGATGGCCGTAGCGAAAGGCTCCGGCACTGTCAAAAAAAGAAGAAGGCCCCGTGAAAGGGCCTTCTTTATTGTAGCTGATGGTTGTAGTTGCCTGTTACATCGCCTGCATCTTGGCAATGATGGCATCTACGGCATCGCCGAAGTCGCTGTAGAGCTTGCGGAAATAGGGCTTTATAGCACCGGGCTGAGGATGGTTGGCACGGGCCAGAAACTCATTCTGCAGGTTGAGGATATCGGTCAATACCTCGTCGGCTTTGGCACTGTCTGCCTTCTTTATCACTTTGAGTACTAAGCACTCTTGAAACAGGTCGCCTACAACGTAGTTGATGCTCTTTTTTAGGTCTCTTTTGTTTGCCATAGTCTTTTTGTTTTTAAGAATAATCGGTAACCTGAATCGGCAAGTGCAACATGGAGGTTGCAATCCTTGCTGTCGGTTTCTTCGGTAAAGGTAGTCAATAATGTTTAATGCACCAAACAGCGGAGAAAAAAACTGATAAATTTGATATTCTCACGGAATTTTGCAAATTTTGCGTCAACTTATCCTATATAATATGTATATAGGGTAATATGGTTTTGACAAAACGAATTGTAATTTTTAACTATACACATTTAACCACAATGAAGAAAAGCGCATTGCAATTGGCTAGAGCTTCTTACCAGCCGAAGCTCCCCCAAGTATTGAGAAGTGCTGTGAAGATTGAGGAGGGTGCCCTCACACAGTCTGCAGCTGACCAAGAGGCTATCAAGGAGTTGTTCCCCAATACCTATGGTATGCCTATGTTGAAGTTCGTTCCTGCCGACAAGGTAGAGAGCAAGCCCCTGAACGTAGGTGTAATCCTTTCTGGTGGTCAGGCTCCTGGTGGTCACAATGTAATCTCTGGTCTGTTCGATGGCCTCAAGATGCTCAACCCTGCTAGCCGTCTTTATGGCTTCTTGATGGGCCCTGACGGTCTTGTAAAGCACAACTACCGCGAGCTCACCGCTGAAGTGGTTGACGAATATCGCAACACTGGTGGTTTTGATATGATCGGTTCGGGTCGTACCAAGCTCGAGACCAAGGAGCAGTTTGACAAGGGTCTTGAAATTCTCAAGAAGCTTGAGATCAACGCTCTTGTTATTATCGGTGGTGACGACTCTAACACTAACGCTTGCGTACTTGCTGAGTACTATGCATCTATCAATGCTGGCGTACAGGTAATCGGTTGCCCCAAGACCATCGACGGTGACCTGAAGAACGAGATGATTGAGACCTCTTTCGGTTTCGACACCGCATGTAAGGTATATGCAGAGGTTGTTGGTAACATTGAGCGTGACTGCGACTCTGCCCGTAAATACTACCACTTCATCAAGCTGATGGGCCGCTCGGCTTCTCACATCGCGCTTGAGGTAGCTCTTCAGGTACAGCCCAACATCTGTATCATCTCCGAGGAGGTTGAGGCCAAGAAGCAATCTCTCGACGAGGTGGTAACTGATATTGCCAACGTAGTTGTAAAGCGTGCTGAGAATGGCTGCAACTACGGTATCGTGCTCATCCCCGAAGGCCTTATCGAGTTCATCCCCGAAATCAAGTCGCTCATCAGCGAACTCAACGACTTCCTCGCTCACAATGCAGCTGAGTTTGCAGCTGTGGAAGAGGCTAACCAGCGTCAGTATATTATCGATCACCTCTCTGAGGCTAACGCCAAGGTATACGCAAGTCTGCCCGAAGGCGTAGCACGTCAGCTCTCACTCGACCGCGACCCCCACGGCAACGTACAGGTATCACTTATCGAGACAGAGAAGTTGCTTTCTGAGATGGTAGGCAACAAGCTCGACGAGTGGAAGGCTGCTGGCAAGTATAACGGTAAGTTCTCTGCCCAGCACCACTTCTTCGGTTACGAAGGTCGTTGCGCAGCTCCCTCAAACTACGATGCTGACTACTGTTACTCACTCGGATATGCTGCATCATTGCTCATCGCTGCCGGCAAGACCGGTTACATGCCTTCAATCCGTCAGACCACACGTCCAGCTGAGGAGTGGTTGGCAGGTGGTATCCCTGTAACTATGATGATGAATATGGAGCGTCGTCACGGTCAGATGAAGCCCGTAATCAAGAAGGCGCTTGTTGAGCTCGACGGTGCACCCTTCAAGGCTTTCGCTGCTAAGCGTGAGGCTTGGGCTAGCGAGACCGAGTATGTATTCCCTGGTCCTATCCAGTACTATGGTCCTCGTGAGGTTTGCGACCAGCCTACTATGACTCTCCGTTACGAGTTGGGCGACCTCTAATTCGGAATTGACAATTGATAATTGACAATTAAATAGTGATGTAAAGTAAGGGCAGACAACGTCTGCCCCTACTTATATATAAAGATACGAATGGCGAAGACAAGTTCCACCGTACGCACTACCACCATCCGCATGAACGGCAACCCCAAGCAGAAGGCCAAGAGCGCCAAGAAGGGCAAGCCGATGTCGGAGAAGGAGAAGCGCAAGGCTGCCAAAGCTAAGGCAAAGGCTCGCGAAGCTGCTGCCCGAAAGGCCAAGCGCCGCAAGGCTCGTGCTCGTATGTGGGTGCGCTTCCGCAATTCGGGCGTCATGCATTGGATATTTACTTCCATCGGTGCAGTAGCCATACTTACCTTCTTCTATTACTTTTTCATTCGCCCCTATAGCTATCGTTGGAAACCCTGCTACGGATATAAGGGGTATGGAGTATGCCTCCCCGTCAACTACAAGGTACATGGCATCGATGTGTCGCATCACCAAGGCGAGATTGACTGGGAAGCTGTCAAGGCCACTGACAAACAGGAATACCCCATCCGCTTCGTCTTCATGAAGGCTACTGAGGGGGGTGACCACAAGGATCGTCTCTTTGTTGACAACTTCCGTCAGGCCCGCGAGGTGGGGCTAGTGCGCGGAGCATACCATTTCTATAACCCAAATACCGACCCTATCCGTCAGGCCGATTTCTTTATCTCACAGGTGAAACTCGAAACGGGTGACTTGGCTCCCGTACTTGATATTGAACGTAAACCACGCAACAAGGCGCAGCTGCAAGCCGACCTCGTCAAGTTCCTCAATCGCCTGGAGCAGCACTATGGTGTGAAGCCCATCATCTACACCTCCTATAAATATAGACTGCATTATCTTGACACGCCCGAGTTGTCATCCTATCCCTTGTGGATAGCCCACTACTACGTGGATGCACTCAGCTATGATGGGCCGTGGCAGTTTTGGCAACATACCGACTATGGTACTGTGCCGGGCATAGAGGAGAATGTTGATTTGAATGTCTTCAATGGCTCGTGGAATGACCTCCTGCGATATACCTTGAAGTAATCACGTGTTATTCCTTTACAAACTGTGCTGCTGTCCAGTCCGTCTCTACACGGTGGCTGAGGTAGCGTAATCCGAGGCGCTCGGCTTCGGCCTGTATCATGGGGAGGTCGCTTTCGTAGAAGCCGCTGAAGTAGATCTCGGCTCCTTCGTTCATGCGTGCTACATAGTATTGCATGTCGGCAAGGAGAATGTTGCGGTTGATGTTGGCGATGATGACATCGAAGGGGCCTTCGGTAGCAAGTGATGAAGCATCGCCCTGGAATACCTTGATGTTGTCGATGTGGTTGAGAGTAAAGTTGTCTATGGAGTTGTTGACACACCACTCGTCGATGTCGATGGCGGTGAGTGATGAGGCACCACGCATAGAGGCCAAAATGGCTAGGATGGAGGTGCCACAACCCATATCGAGTACAGTCTTTCCTTGTAGCTCGATGTCGAGCAGGTAGCTGATGATGAGGCGTGTGGTCTGATGATGTCCCGTGCCGAAAGCCATCTGCGGATTGATGATGATATCGTAAGTGGCCTTAGGATAGTCCTTGTGGAAGGTGCTGTGGATGACGCAGCGATTGTCTACGACAATAGGCTCAAAGAAGTTCTTCTCCCACTCCTCATTCCAGTCCTTGTCTTCCATCTCATTGGCCACGAAGGTGATGGTGGTGTCACTCATTGGAAAGTCGGTCAGCGCCTTGTGTAGGGACTCCTCATTGTAGAGTGGCGCTGGGATGTAGCCGATGGTGCCTTCGGGTGACTCTACAAAACTCTCGAAACCTAGCTCTGCAGCAAGGGCTGCGATAATATCATTGGCGGTTTCGCTGACGGGATTGACGGTAAAAGTAACTTCGATGTATTGCATATGTTTTTTTTATCGTTTTAGGTGCAATTCTGTTGCTCTCTCTCTGCAAAATTACGCTTTTTTAGGGATTTTCCCCACAAATGATAGGAAATTTCCCTATGGCGGTCGTTTTTTATCTGTTATCTTTGCATCGTGAAAATGTATAGAATGTATAAGGATATGAAAAGAACAGTATTGATTGCATTGATGTTGGTGGGAATCGTAGGTTCAGTATCGGCACAGCACGATGACTTGTACTTCGTTCCCAAGAAAAAGAAGGTGAAGACAGAAACCGTGGAGAAGGTGGCTGATGAGGCTGCCGTACCCCAATCTGAGTCGGCTTCGGTAACGGAGAATAAGCAACCGGTGAAAACTGTTGCGGCAAGCTCATCTTATGCCAAAGGCCTGGAGATAGACGAGGATGCCTACAACCGCCGTGGCTCATACTTGACAGAGCAGGGCGATGCTGTATCTGAATTTGTTATGAACGATGAAGGCTTTGTTCTTATTACCGAGGAAGGCGACACGATGTGGATGAATACCGATACGTTAAAGCTTACCCGCGTGAACGAGGATGAGGGTTGGGTCAACGGTTTTGACGGTAGTGACTCTGACTATGAGTATGCCATGCGCATCGTCCGTTTCCGCAATCCACGCTATGCTATCCCCGTGAGCAGTCCGCTCTACTGGGATGTTGTATATGGCGGTGCCTTGTGGCCCAGTTGGGATTGGAATATTTATGACGATGGGCTGTATGCCTATGTGTTCCCTACAGCCAGCAATTGGCTCTATTGGGACTATCGGATGAGCTATCCCTTTGGTTGGAGTCCGTGGGGCAGTCATTGGAACCATCATTGGGGATGGCACTACGGTCACCATTGGGGACACCACTGGGGTGGATTCTACGGTAATATATGGTATGATCCCTGGTACGATCCTTACTTCTATGGATGCTATCCTGGTTATTATCCAGGTTGGCATCATGGCCATCATGGCTTCTATCCAGGCCATGGCAAACCTAGCTGGGGTGGAGGTAAGCCCGGCTCACGTCCCTATGAGAATACGCGTCACGCAACCGTAGCTTCTACTCGTCGTGGGGCACAGGATAATAATACAGTTAGCCGTGGCACAACGTCGGCAACACGCCGTGGATCCAGTGTCACTCGTACCGATAATGGTTCTACTCGCAGTTCTTCAGTTCGCGTAGTGACGGGCCGTTCAGGCTCTTCTACGAGTCGCTCATCGGGTGCCGTACGCTCATCATCGAGCCGTGGTGGTAATGATGAGGTGTTGCGTCGCGGAGGCAGTACATCGTCTTCCATCAGTCGTGGTGCTACTACCGGCAGCAGTTCGCGTAGCTCATATACTCGTCAGAGCTCTTCCCGTAGCGGTTCTAGCTCTTCGTATAATCGCCCCAGCAGTACGCGTAGTTCCTCATCTTCGATAAGTCGCAGCTCATCTTCGAGTCGTTCGGGCAGCTATTCAAGCGGTTCGTCAAGTAGTAGCTCGCGTAGCAGCTCATATAGTAGCGGAAGTAGCTCACGTAGCAGCAGTTCATATAGCAGTGGCAGCTCTTACAGCAGTAGCTCACGTAGCAGTGGTAGCTCTTACAGTGGAGGCAGTTCATATAGTGGCGGCTCACGTAGCAGTGGCGGTTCATATGGTGGCGGCTCACGTAGTGGCGGAAGCAGTAGCGGTAGCCGTAGATGAACATCTATGTTCATAGCTCCTGAATACCGAGTTGGTTAATTAAAATTATAATTCAAAAATCATAAATGACTATGACACGTAACAGATTATTCCTTCTTGCCGCAGCGATGCTCACAGCATCATCTGCCATGCAGGCACAGACATCATATGAAGCGGCAGCATTGCTCGATACTAATCTTGGTGGCACAGCTCGCTTTGTGGGTATGGGTGGCGCTATGGGTGCTCTTGGAGCAGACATTAGCACGATGGGTACCAATCCTGCAGGTATTGGTCTCTATCGCAGTTGGGATCTTTCAATGTCGTTTGGAGGCAATTGGGTAACCCAACGCACACAATCGAATAGTACAAACAATCGCTCGTTCGACTCTTTTGGCTCGATGGATAATGCGGGTCTTGTTATTACCAGCAAGGTGAGCAACGAAAATATCCTTCGCTTTGTAAACTTTGGATTTAACTATCGTAACGTAAAGCGCTTTGGAGGTAAGATGGGTATGGCGTCGAATCTCAACGGCTTATCACAGACTGGGCAGATGGCTTGGCAGGCATATGAAAATGTCGACAATGTGTTTGCAGACGACTTTGATTATGATAATCCTAACGGATTTTATCAGAAGAATTATTATGATGACCCAAGAATCGGTTGGCTCACTCTCATGGGTGCCGATGGTCGGTTGATTGATGCTACGGCTTTGAATGATGGCTCGTATTATCCCTCCAATGCAAACAACTATAGTGAGGTGCTGAAGGGTGGCATTGATGCGTATGATTTTAATATATCGTTCAATCTGGTAGACGCAGTATATCTGGGTGTGACACTTACTACATACGATGTAGACCGCAGACTAGAGTCTTCCTATACAGAGTATTTTGATGGCGGTGACTATACGCTACAGAATTTCTATCGTACTACAGGTTCAGGCTACGACTTCAAATTCGGTGCTATCTTGCGTCCCTTTGAGGAATCTTCGTTCCGTGTAGGCGTTGCAGCTACAACACCTACCGTATATAGATTGCGCGATTACAATTCAGCTATCATCAACTCTATAGTACCTTTCTATGATAATGTGACGGGTGAGGAGTGGACCGAATCTTTCGGGATGGATACCTTTAGTGAAGATGCGTATGGAGGCGATTGTTATACAGACTATACGATGATTGCTCCTGCCAAGTTGAATGTAAGTATGGGAGGTACAGTAGGTACGTCTTTGGCACTTGGCGCAGAGTATGAATACTCAAATTATGGCACTTCTAAACTCTATTATAGTGATGGCAATGAGAATATGCTGATGAATGATCATACGGCTGAGAATTTCACTGCCTTGCAAACCTTGCGCTTAGGTGTTGAGAAGATGTTCTCTGGATCATTCTACACTCGCTTGGGTTATAACTACCAGACGGGAGGCTATAAGGCTGATGCTTGGAAAATGATTCCCGTTAATTCGGTTCAGACCAATACTGCTTACAAGAATATCCGTTCGAAAAGCAACTATACTTTAGGTGTAGGTTATCGTGGAGATACTTTTTATGCTGATGCTGCGTTACTTTATAGTCATCAGAAAGCCGACTTCTTCCCCTTCGATGATCCCGAATTGGAGGCAACCTCACTTAGCCGTAATCTACTGAAAGGTATGGTGACAGTTGGATTAAGATTCTAACAGCTCGCAATAAAAATAGACAAGGGAGAAGGCCACACCTTCTCCCTTGCTTTGTATAAAAACAAAAGCGACTATTTAGTCCTCGTCATCTTCTCCCTTGAGTATAGGCAGGCTGATATGGTACTTCACGGCAAGCACACGGGTGAGGAATACACTTACGCCACAGATGATTTGTGTCACGATGGAGTCTGCTCCTACCCAGCCGCACACCCAATAGGCCAAGCCTCCCATCACGCAGGCCATGGCATAGATGTCCTTTCGGAAGATAAGCGGTATCTCATTAATGAACACGTCGCGCAATACACCGCCCGCAGCACCAGTCATCGTACCCATGATGGTAGCTACCCAGAGCGGGAAACCTGCATCGAGCGTCTTCTGTATACCTACGACAGCGAATAGGGCAAGGCCGATGGCGTCGAAGAAAAAGAAGGTGTTGTTCATATGCACCAGGTACTTACTGAACACCATTACCCATAGTAGGGCGAGCGCTGTAATGGTAAGGTAGATAGTGTTGCTCATCCAGAAGGGGGTGACATCGAGCAACAGGTCACGGATGGTACCACCACCAATGGCGGTCACTAGTCCTACGACATAGGCTCCAAAGAGGTCGAACTGCTTGGCCGAAGCCAGGCGTATACCACTGATGGCAAAGGCAAAGGTGCCTACGAACTCAAGAATGTCGACGAAAGTGATGTTCATCATGTTATTTGGATTTTATAATTTACGGTTTTACTCTAAACTAATGCAGCTCCACAACCGTGATGCCCGCTCCGCCAAACTGTACGTGTTCGTCGCGACAGCTGGCTACGGCAGGATTGGCTTGCAGATACTGGCGTATGAGGGTGCGCAGGATGCCGTTGCCCGTTCCATGTAGTATGCGTACACGAGGCATACTGAGTAGTACGGCATCGTCTATATAATAAGTAACAGCTTGCAGAGCCTCCTCGCCACGCATGCCGCGTACGTCAATATCCTGCTTAAACTGCAAACGGCGTTGTGAGATATCCTCCTGCGTCTCCTTGCTCAGATATGTATAGGTGCGTGGACGCTCGGCTTCCTGCTGGCGTGCAGCCTCCTGTGTGGCTGGCTCTAGCTTGGAAAGCTTGGTTACGGTGCGCATCATGCCAAAGGTTACCGTGGCATTCTTCCCATTGATCTGCTCGATGGTGCCGATGGTCTGCTGGCCCTTGATGCGGACCAATGAACCTGTCTCAAATTGAAAATTGGAAATTGAAAATTGAGATTTATTACTATCCGGCGTGCTTGTGTGTTGGGTACTCGTAGCGGAGTCAACTTTCAATTTTGAATTTTGAGTTTTCAACTTCTTCCGTTCCTGCCGTGCACGCAGCTGCTCCATCTTGCGCTGTATGCGTGCTTCGTATTCGTCGGCTGTGTTGTCGGTCACGGCTTCGCGCCAGTCGGCCAGTTCTTGGCGTGCTTGGCGTGTCTGCTCCTTCTCGGCTTGTGCCTCCTTGATGGTGCGTATGGTGTTCTCGATGCGGGCGTTCGACTCCTGCAGTAGCTGCTGCATCTCCTCCTTGGCTTCGCGGATGACACTCTTGCGACTCTTCTTCAGCTCCTCCATCTCGCCCTCGTACTGGGCGATGAGCGTCTCGAGCTGCTTCTCCTTCTGTCGTATGTTCAGGCGCTTGGTTTCCCAGTAGCGCTTGTCGCGCACGATGTCCTGCAGGTACTTGTCCGACTGTATGTACTCGCTTCCCACGATCTCCGAGGCATCGGCAATAACCTCTTCGGGGAGTCCTATCTTGTGGGCTATCTCCACGGCAAACGAGCTGCCCGGATTGCCTATCTGCAGCTGGTAGAGTGCTTGCATCAGGTGGCGGTCATAGAGCATGGCGCCGTTGACCACGCCTTTGTGGCTGTCGGCAAACTGCTTCAGGTTCGAGTAGTGGGTGGTGATGACACCGTAGGCACGCTTGTCGTTGAAGCGGCGCAATACCGCCTCGGCAATGGCGCCTCCGATGAGGGGCTCGGTGCCGCTGCCAAACTCATCGATGAGGATGAGGCTGCGCCCACTCGCCTCGCGCATCATATTCTTCATGTTCAGCAGGTGACTGCTGTAGGTGCTGAGGTCGTCTTCGATGCTCTGCTCATCGCCGATGTCAATGAATATGCTGTTGAAGATACCGGCTACACTTGCCCTCTTCAAGGGAATGTGCATGCCGCACTGCAACATGTATTGCAGCAGTCCCACGGTCTTCAGACACACCGATTTACCTCCGGCATTCGGGCCCGATATGATGAGTATGCGCTGTTCGCGGCTCAGCTTGATGTCGAGCGGCACCACCTTCTTGTTGTGCTTGGCCAGCGTGATGCGCAGCAAGGGGTGCTCGGCCTCTACCCAGTCGATATAGGGGTAGTCGTGCATTTGTGGCTTGATGGCATCCATGCTGATGGCGGTGAGTGCCTTGGCACGGATAAAGTCTATTTCGGCAAGGAAGGTATATGACTCCAGAATCTCAGGAATCTGCGGGCGCACCTCATCGGTAAACTCGGTAAGAATGCGTATCACCTCGCGGCGCTCTTCACTCTCCAGCTCGCGTATGCGGTTGTTGGCTTCCACCACTTCGGCAGGCTCAATGAAAACTGTCTTTCCGGTGGCCGACTCATCGTGTACGATACCTTTGATGCGGCGTTTCAGTGCCGGCACTACGGGGATTACCAATCGTCCATCGCGCACGGTAGGGTTCACATCTTTGTCCACGATGCCTTCGGCCTGTGCCGAGCGCAGTATAGAGTTCAGCGTACGCGATATGCTGCCTGTGGTAGCTGCCAGTTCGCGACGTATATTGGCCAGTGCAGGCGAAGCATTGTCCTTAATCTTTCCGAATTTGTTGATGATGCCGTCGATGCGGCGGGTGAGGGTAGGGAAGGACTGCACTTCTGTAGCCAGAGCCTCCAGATTAGGGTACTTGCTTGGCTCCTCCTCTTCGTTTCTGTAGAAGAAACGTACAATCTGATTTATCGTGTCGAGCGAGCGGCGAAGGTCGAAAAGTTCACCCTCGTCCATATACATACCCACGATGCTGGCCCGATGCAGTGCCGGGCGTACGTCGAAGAAGTATTGATTGGGGAACGCATCCTCCTCTTGGATAATGTGTACAAACTCCTCTACCTCGTCCAACTTACGGCATACTTCACCGAAGATGTGCGAGAATTGCATCTCTTCCACCTTGTCCTTTCCCAAGGTGCTCAGGCATCGCTCTTTCAGTATATGCCGTATCTGGTCGAAACCAATCTTCTGTTCGAAATTGCTCGGGTAAATCATATTGTAATAATTCTTTTAGGAGCGCAAGGATTGTGTGGAATTTGTTGTATAAGGTAATTGCTAGTTTACTTGTATTATTCGTCCACGCGAATGACGGTGCGGATATTGTTGAGCTTCTTCAAGTTGTCGCAGATGACTTTTATGTCGTCCACGTCGTGTACACGGAGGCGTATGGTGCCGTCGAAGATGCCATCGTGAGCCTCTATGAGGATGCGCTCCATGTTCACGTTGAGTTCCTGTGAGATGATGTTGGTGATTTGGTTCACCACACCCACACCGTCGATACCCTTGATGTTGATCGATACGGAGAAATGGAGCAACTTGTGGGTACTCCACTGTGCTGCTACGATGCGGTTGCCATAGCCGGCCTTGAGTTTGGCTGCTTCGGGGCACTTGCGCTGGTGGATGATGATTTGCCCGTCGTCGCCGATGAATCCGAGCACATCGTCGCCAGGGATGGGGTGGCAGCACTTTGCCATGTGGTAGCTGCTTTGGATGGCCTCGTCGGTGAGGATGAGCGGACGTTTCTTGTCAATCTTTTGTGGATTGTCGTTTGACAATTGCGGCTTGCCAATAGGCTTTTCTTCTTTCTTGCTTGTGCGGAAGAGTCGGCCAAGGATGTTTGTCGATGAGCTGGAACCCTTGAGAGCATTGCGGTCGGCATCGCCGAGGATGATGCTCTTGTTGCCCAGCGCTACGAGCAACTGGTCATACTCCGAGAAGTTATGCATACGGCAGAGGCGGGCTATGCTGTGTACGTCGAGTGTGAGGTCCTCCTTCTGGGTAAACTCGGCCATGATGCGTTCGCCCTCTTTGTGAGCGGCACGCTCCTCACGGCGCAGTATGCCCTGTATCTTGCTTTTTGCCTTGGCGGTGGTCACCATGGTGAGCCACTCGGGCTTCACATTCTGTGTTTTTGAGGTGAGTACCTCTACTTGGTCGCCACTCTGCAATACGTGGCTCATAGGCACGAGTTTGTGGTTCACCTTGGCACCGATGCAGTGCGTTCCCACCAATGTATGTATGGAGAAGGCAAAGTCGAGCGCGGTGCATCCCTGTGGCATGGTCTTGATGTCTCCCTTGGGGGTGAAGACGAAGATTTCTGACGAGTAGAGGTTGAGCTTGATGGCATCGAGGAAGTCCATCGCATCGGGTTGTGGGTCGTCGAGAATCTCCTTGATGGTGTGGAGCCACTTGTTGAGGTCCACCTCATCCTCCTCCACGTAGCCGCTCTCCTTGTATTTCCAGTGTGCCGCCACGCCCTGTTCGGCGATGTCGTCCATGCGCTGGCTACGAATCTGCACCTCCACCCATTCGCCGTGGTTGCTCATGAGGGTAACGTGCAGGGCTTGGTAGCCGTTTGTCTTAGGCTGGTTCACCCAGTCGCGGAAGCGGTCGGGGTGGGTACGGTAGAGGTGTGACAGAGCAATATATATGTTGAAGCACTCGTTGGCCTCCTCTTTGATATTCTTGGGTTCGAAGATGATGCGCACGGCCAGTATGTCGAAGATTTCTTCAAAGGCGAGCTGCTTGTTTTGCATCTTCTTCCAAATCGAGTAGGGCGACTTGATGCGTCCCATCAGTCGGTACTGTACACCCATCTCGTCGAGCTTGGCCTTGATGGGGGCGGTAAAGTCGGCAAAGAGTTTCTCGCGCTCCGCCTGTGTTATGGCCAGCTTCTCCTCTATGCGGGCATACTCCTCGGGGTGCTCATACTTGAAGCTGAGGTTCTCCAGTTCCACCTTTATCTTGCTCAATCCGAGGCGATAGGCGATGGGGGCGTATATGTAGAGTGTCTCTCCGGCAATCTTGTACTGCTTGTTGGGTGCCATGTGCTGCAGGGTGCGCATGTTGTGCAGTCGGTCGGCAATCTTGATGAGTATCACGCGTATGTCTTCCGACATGGTGAGCAGCAACTTCTTGAAGTTCTCTGTCTGTGCCGATGCCTTGTCGCCGAAGATGCCGCCCGCTATCTTGGTCAGTCCGTCAACGATTTGCGCTATCTTGGGCCCGAAGAGGTTGGCGATGTCCTCTACCGTGTATTCGGTATCCTCCACCACATCATGAAGCAATGCTGCGCAGATAGATGTGGAGCCCAGGCCAATCTCCTCGCTCACGATGCGTGCCACGGCGATGGGGTGCATGATATAGGGCTCGCCCGAGTTGCGGCGCACTCCCTTATGGGCATGCTTGGCAAAGTTGAAGGCACGGGTGATGATGTCGACCTTCTTGCGGTGCTTCGAGGCCAGGTAAGTACTTAGCATTCCTTGGAACGCTTCGTTTATCATCTTCTCTTCGGCAAGTTCCTTTTCGGTGTTCATGTTTTTTAATCCTGAATTCTAAATTCTGAATTGTTCTTTTTAGTCTTTGACTTTGGCCCCTTCGGGCGTCGACCTTCGGCTCATCTTTCAACTTTCATCTTTCATCTTGGATAAATCTTCAGTCTCTTTCCTGCCACGATGCGGCTGGTGCGGAGACCGTTCCATCGCTTAAGTTCGTTTACTGTCACGCGGTAGCGGCGTGCAATGGTCGAGAGGGTCTCTCCACTGCGTATCTTGTGGTAGATGAATCCGCTGTTGGTGGCTTGGTTTTTCAGAGTCTTCACCTTCTCCTCGGAGAAGTATTTCTCGCGGTCGTAGTTGTATATCGAGTCGCCCGAGAGGATGAAGGTGCGTATCTTGTCTTCGGGGAGGCGCAGTGCTCCGGGCAGGAACTTGCCCGGGATGACGTCTTCGCGGTACTGCGGGTTGAGGCCACGCAGCGTCTCCATGTCGATATCGCACACGGCTGCTATCTGGTCGAAGTGGAGCAGACGGTTTACCATGATGGTGTCGGTAGCTATAGGCAACTTGGGCTCCATGGGGCAGATGCCATGCTCGGCATGGTAGGTCATGATGTAGGTGGCTGCGATGAAGGCAGGCACGTAGCCGCGCGTCTCGCGGGGCAAGTAGTAGTAGATGTCCCAAAAATTGGTCTTTCCGCCCGAGCGGTAGATGGCCTTGTTCACGTTGCCCGAGCCGCAGTTGTAGGCTGCTATGGCCAGGCTCCAGTCACCGAAGCGGTCGTAGAGGTCGCGCAGGTGCTTGGCTGCTGCCCAGGTGGCCTTCACGGGGTCGCGGCGGTCATCGACGAGGCTATTTTGCTTCAGCCCGTAGAGTTTGCCTGTGCTGTACATAAACTGCCACAGGCCGGTAGCCCCAGCGCGTGATACGGCGATGGGGTTGAGGGCCGATTCGATTACCGGCAGGTACTTCAGCTCGTTGGGCACGCCATGCACGTCGAGTGCCTGCTCTATGATGGGCTCGTAGTACTGCATCATACCCAGCATGTAAGATACCTGGTGGCGCAATTTCGTGGCGTAGCGGTCAATGCTGCTGCGCACGGGCTGATTGTATACCATCTGCACCAGGCAGGGCAGGTTGGCCAGTCGCTCGGTGTATACCGTGTCGCTGAATGTGGGGTTGGTGGCTGTTGCCGTGCAGGTGGTGTCCACCATGAGGTAGGTCTGCGCATACCAACTGTTGAGTAGGCTATCGAGTTCGCCCGACATGCTCTCTATTACCACCAGCGAGTCGTCCTTGATGGCGGTCCACTCCTCGGGTATGGGCTCGCGCTCCACCACGGGCTCTTCTGCCTGTACCGCCTCTGCTACTACTGTATCTTGCAGGGCAACGGCTTTGTTCTCTACTTGTGGAGCCTGCGTCTCCACCGATTTCTTCACTCCTCTGATGGGGAGTATTTTCTCAGAGCATCCGCACAGCAGCACCAATGCTGACAGGGCGATATAGGTTGTTTTCTTCATTCTCATGAATGCTTGTTGTCTTTGTATATGATGTTATTTTTTTGAGATTTTCATGCCTCCAACAATATAAATTCCACGATGCAATCCATCGAGGGCTTGATGGAATGGGACGGCGCTGCGTAACTTGGTTCCGTCGGTGGTATAGACATCGACCAAGGTGTCGGGAGCTGGTATGCCTGCTATGCCCAAGGCAACCCCGCTGACGCGTAGCTTTCCGTCGGTGAGTAATGTGGAGCTGTCTAACTCATAGATGCTTCCGTCCTCGGCTTCGCACTTTACGTGGAACTGTCCTGTGGCCGAAGTGAACCCAGGTTTGAATATGGTCAGCTCGTCGTCCACGCTGAGTTTGCGTCCTGCGGGAATGCTCACCAGGATGGTGTCGCCACCGTGCTTGATGGCGCCCTTGGCTGTAATCGTGGAGTTGCCCAATCCCTTGCCTAAGCGCACCTTGACGGTCGCTCCAGCCTGTAGTGTCAATGTGCCATTGATGCGTAGCGAGCCCGAGGTGGATGTCTCAAGACCGCCAGTGATGAGGCCTCCTCGCTGTACGGTGACGTCACCTGCCATGGCCGTGCCGAGCAGCTGTCCGCCTTTCTGTACGGTGATGAGGCCCGTGTTCATGACTGTAGCCGTCGTGTTCTGCAGCTCCAGCATACCTTCAGAAACAAAGATAGGTGAGGTGTGTCCGGGGGTCTTTAGTGTCAGTTTCCCTGCGCCTACCTTGTTGACGCGGCTGGCCTTGAACAGGCCACTGAACGAAGTGCTCTCGCCGAGATAGCCTACCGACCAGGTGCTTTGCGAACCACCCAATATAGCGTCGGTAGCTGTGCTTGAGAGAGAGCCAATCTTCGTCGTTGCTGCTACCTCGTTCTTTCCTCCGCTGGAGAAGTGGCCCATGTAGGTGCCTGCTTCGATGACCAGGCGAGTCTGCGACATGTCGGTGACGTTCTGCATCAGTCGGAAGTCGCCGCCTTCTCCCTTGGCGGTAAGCTTGCCTTTGAAGTTGGCAAAGCTGGCTCCTATGTCGCAACGCACATATCGGGTACGTATGTTGAGGTTTCCACAGCCATGGAACGACCCGTTGATTTTTCCGCGCGAAGAGCCTACGATGGTGTTGTTAGTGCCCTCCACGATGGTGAACACGTGATTGAGGTTGGGTACTGTCGATGTGCTGTTCACGTCGATTTGATGTACTTCGCCGCCTGCCAGCAGCATGGGAGAGCCGCTCTTGCCGAAGGTGGCATTCCAGGCTCCTTGTGCGACGATACCTTGCTTCACGATAAGTCCGGAGAAGTTGTTCTCTCCGCCATAGCCGAAGTTCAGCTGGCCAGCGCCATCCTTGATCAGGTAGCCTGAGCCCTTGACCTGTCCTTTCATTGAGAGTGCGCTGTTCGACTTGCTGATGTGTATGGTGGCCGTGTCGGTGAGGGTGATGATGCGGTCGGTGCCCATGTTGTCCTGACTCAGCACTATCGTTCCGCCATTCAGTTGAAGGTTGCCCTCCTGTGCCGTGGCAGCACCGATGGCGCTCTTCTGTCCGCCGTCATAGAAGTTTGATACGGTCAGTCGGCCGCCATTGACGATGGTCTTGCCCGTGTAATCGCTGTATTTCATGTTTAGGGTCACGTCAGCATCCTTCTCCACCGTGACGTTGCCTGTGCCGCTGATGCCACCTTCGCCTTTTAAGGTGTATTTCCCGCTTTGGAACGTCACGCCATTGCTTACCATCATTTCGTTGAGTGTGATGTTCTTCTGCTGTCCCTTGTCGGTAAACACGACGGCATCGCCTGGCACGAAGGCTGTTGCCGTGTTGGTGATGAAGTTCGGTGTCTTATAATCCCAAATTCCACTCTCGGTTCCTGTCCATAGCACTCCGTCGGTGGCTGCTCGTGTATCGTTGATGACAAGGATCAGCTGGTTGTTCTCCACCTTCAGGTCGTAGTTGATGCCTTCCAACCCCCGTGTCTTCAGTTTCGCAGGGTCGCAGATGAGTGTGTCCGTGCACTCAGCTATAATATACTCGGCAGCCATGTCGCTCATCAGATTCACGGTGAGGTAGTTGGTGCCCTTGAAGGTTAAGCTGCCTTCGACCACCAGTGTGCCACAGGTTACGAAAGGTTCGCAATCTATGCAATCGGGCTCGAGAACCTCTGTATCCACCTCGAGGTATACGTTGCCGGGGATTGTCATGCTTTTCTTAGAGGTCATGTCTGCAATCTGTAGGCGGCATCCCTCGTGGTTGAGTGCTCCCTCAAAAATGAGGGTATCCTGCAAGGTCGCATTTCCGCTTAGCGTACCTTTGGCGCGCAGCTCTACAGGGCCTGCGATGTGCCCATTGACGCAGAGCGTCCCCTCGCTGATGATGGTAGGCCCCGTATGCCCCAAGTTGGCATTGAAGGTTGCTGTGCCTTGCATCGACTTGATGAGCTGTCCTGTGCCCGTAGTGCCCTTGTTGTTGAAGGTGTAGTTGTGTCCGTGCGGATTCATCAGGTAGAGTACCGATGGCGCCATGGGAGCCTTCAGCGATATGGGGCGTGAGTTGTCACCGGAGAGGTCGAACATCAGGCTCATGCCGTCGGCATAGGTGCCAGCCTGTGTCATGTCGAACGTTGTCCATTCTCCGTTACCCTTCCAGCGTAGGTCGCTGACGAACACTGGAGGCAAAGGTGGGAGTGGCATGTCGCCACCTAAGTAGAAGCCCGTGTTGGGGTGTTGGTAGTATCCGCGGGTGGTGCAATCGCCCCGGTAGTGGGGGTCCTGTTGCAGACAATAGATACTGTAGCTGGTGGGCATGGCGGTAGTGTAGCCCACGAGTCCTAAGCTCTGGTCGTTGTTCTGCTTGGCCAGGATGATCTCTTCGCGCCAGTCGCCGGTGATGTCGCCCATGAAGGCAGGTCGTGTGCCTGTGCCGCCTTCGGCTGTCCAGTTGCTCTCTTGCGAGAACTCCACGAGTCGCGCCTTGTCGAGCACCTGCGTGATCATCAGGTTGGTAGTCCATCCGCTACCACCGGGCGATGACAGCTCCTCGCGCTGCAGGTCGCCGTTCCACCATACGCCTTCGAACATCGTTTTGATGCCACAGGCCGAGCGGACATAGCTGGTCTTCTCTCCCTTGCAGTCGTAGATGTAGTCGTCCGTGAAGCTATATAGCTCATAGCCCTTGCGCGAAGCATCGATGTCCATGCAGGCGCCGCGCCCCACGTCGAATACCGTGGGCAGGTACCACTCTTTGATGCGCTCGGCGGTGCGTGCGTCGTAGAGCACTTGTCCCAGCAGGGCACTTTGTTGGATGGCGTAGACCTCCAAGCCTGGGCGGTCAGGGTCGATGTCGCTCAGGATGAAGCGGTCGCCATGTCCTATCCCCGGGCTTGCAAACCAGCCCGTTGTGGGGTTCACCGAATAGCCGCCTTGTATCATCTCGTCGCGTCCGTCGCCATCCACGTCGGCCACGCGCAGCTGGTGGAACTCGGCCGGCCAGGGCTTCTTGTCGTTGCGGCTCCATGTCGACGAGTGGTGCCAGTTGGAGGGCACCCCGCCCGTCCAGTCATATTCCCATGTGAAGACGTAGTTGTGGTGAGTCTTGTTGGTCTCACGATCCAGACACTCCATGACCAGTGCCGGGTGCAGGCCGTCGAGGTAGCAGATGGCAAAGTGCCCGTCCATGGCTGCGTATCCGTCGCTCATGTAGTCGGAGCGGTTTGTGCGGGTATAGGTGTCCACACCGTCGTGCACTTCGCTGTAATCCAGTTCGCTGCAGGCTATCTCCTCGCCCGTCGTGCCGTCGATTACCGACACGTAGAATGGGCGGTTGCGCTCCGTCTGCTGACGGTAGTCCACGATGCCGTCGCCGTCCACGTCGGGCACCTGGCTTTTCATGGCATATAGTCCCCATGTCTCGTTCTCCTTGTCCCAGAAGCGGGTGCCGTCACACGATTTGATGATGACCTCGCAGCGTCCGTCACAGTTGATGTCATAGGCGACCACCATATCGTTCTGTCCGCCGCAGATATTCATGTTGGGCCCCATGTCGACCGTCCACAGCAGTTCTCCGCTGAGGCGGTATGCCTGGATCTTATGGCTTACGGTTGCGTCATTGTCGCGTCGGTCTTCGGCATCGTCGTCGGGGCCCACTCCGGCATAGAGGCGGTCACACACCACGGCATCGAATTCGCCGTCGCCGTCGAGATCCATAGGCCATACATATTTTGTGCGGTAGTCGTTGCGTGCGATGACCTTGTCGTCAAAGTCGAAGTTGAACCATACGTTTGGCCACGCCTGTGTCTTGTAGAGGAACGGTGCCGACATCGCCCCCTCCACGCCTTCGGGCGAGATGGCCGTCACGGCATATTCCGTATTGTTGGTCAGTGCCGAGGGTTTGTAGTTGGTCACTTTCAGCGGTGTGCCGTTCATCTTCGTATAGTCCGACGAGCCTGCTACGCGGCGATACACATTGTAGGTCGTGCCTTCCGGTTCCTCGGCTAGCTTGCGCCACGATATCAGGTTACCCTGTCCTCCGGCAGAGGTCACCGAGCGTCCGCCTGTGCGGTTAACCGCCACTACGCCGCGTCCCGTCTTCTGTTGCATGCGCTGTGCTGTTGCCGTCATGGGCAATATCATCAGCAAGGAGCATAGGATATATATCGTCTTTTTCATTGTCATTAAAAGCTTTTCGGGAATATCCTACAAAGATAGCGCAAGGCGAGCGAAATGCCAAAATTATTTGAGCATTTCCGAGCCGCCGCCTATCTTCTGCTTGCAGAGCAAACTAAAGATGCAACAACTGACGCATGAGCGAGCGAGAACCAAGCTCGCTTGGGTTCTTGTAGCAAGCGAAAAGGAAGAAAGAGAAGCTAAGCCGAGAGGAGAATAAAATAAAAAGCGGTGGATGAGATGTCCACCGCTTTAATCAAAATGATCTTTTACCGATAATCAGCGTGACTTACTTGAACTGTACGATATTGGCTGTAGCGCTGCAGGTCACTTTTACATAAAACGGAGTCCACATGGCTACCGAGTAGTGCACGGTAGTGTTGGTCAACGTCTGCGCACCGCGAAGGTTGGCATTCTTCGACATCTCGCTGATGGCATTGTTGTAGAGTGCCTTCTTGCTCAGTCCGCCTATGCCGCAGATATAAGTTGCCGTAGCCTCACCATAGGCATGGCCTATAACTTTGAAGTTGTCGTCAGACAATACCACCTGAGTCTGTGTGAGGTTGTTTGATACTGTGTTTGCTACTCCTGCACAACCTGTAAGAGAAAGCGTTGCTGCTACGAAAGCGCAAATGGTCAAAAACTTTTTCATAATCAATTCTTTTTTTTAGTTGTTTGTTTTTTAATAAAGCTGATACATCACGGTAGCCGTAGCCAGCGTACCCACCTCGTCCAGTGTATACTCTTTGACGTGCAGGCGGATGTATTTCAGTTCACCATCCTCTGTTGCGATATAGCCTCTGTATCCGCACTTTGGCTGCATCTCAGCCGCGTAGTGAGGAATATACTCTACCCACGAATACTGACTGTCTACGTGGGCGTCGCAATAGCATTCGGGGTGTTCGGTGATATCGGCGATGCTTCTCACCTTATCCCATTGCTCCAGATAGGGGAACACATAGCAGGTGTCAGGAGTTTCCAACACTTCGTATTGCCCTGCATCGCCCCACTGGCCAGCGGTGCGGGTATGCATAAGCAACAGCAACTGGCCTCTGCCGAGCGCTAGCGTGTATTTGTAGTTGTAGTCTTCATAGATTACCACGTTGCTCCTTGTGCTCCAGCGTTCAGGATTATATTTTATTATATGGGCTTCGTGCTTCAGCGTTGCTTCCTTGATAGCTATGCTTGCTGTATAATTCGTATCCGTGGGAGGATACAGTTCTTCTTCTTCATCGTCACAGGCGGTGAAGGTAAAGCCCACTACAGCAACGGTCATAAGAACGCAAATAGTCCAAAACTTTTTCATAAAAACTTCTTTTATTATTAAAAATTGTGCAAATATACACTATCTATCTCTGTCCTCCAACAAATCATACAAGATATTATATCAACGCACAAAAAAAGCGCGGACAAAACTCTGTGTATCTGTCTTTGAGGTCTTCGACTACCTATCCATCAAATAAACGAGTAAAGCCCACGCCTGATGGCGTGAGCGTCATCGCTTTACTCTTGATGGAATTTGAAAGTGTCGAAGTTTCAAAGACAAGATCAAAGCTAAACGCTTTCCCAATATGTCTAAAATGTGCGTATCAGCTATACGCTAATGCTCCATAGGCAAATCATTTAATGTGTTATACTTTTTGTTGTATTTACCGCAAAGATACACATTAATCGCCAACAAACAAGCAACAGCGTTTTTTTTCTTAGAAGAAAAGATATTTGGCAGTTCATAAAAATAGTAACGGACAAATAGATTTTTCCCGATAGTACAGTAGATAAACTCAAATATCCATGGATATTTTATCACGTATCCACGGATATTTACTTACGTATCCATGGATATTTCATTACGTATCCGCGGATATTTCATTAAATATCCACGGTTACGCAAGTTTTTCTATGCTTGGAATTTGATTTTCGGACAAGTATTTCGAAACTTTACGGAGTAATCAGAAAAAGAACTTAAACCTCCCATTTTATGGCGCGAGAAACTTGGCCCGAAGCGCAAGCATTCTCGGGTTGGCAGGCAGGCTTCCTATTATTAGGATGGCAGTTTTTGTATAAATACGCTCCAGGCTTAGAAACTGAAGCTGCACTGGAGTCCGTAGGACTGGGCGTTGCGGGGCGTGGCGTGGCGCTGATGGTCGATGATGCTGGGGCGCACCTGCACGCTGAGGTCTTCGGAAATGTCGAAGTTGGATAGCTCGGCATCGACATAGGCATCGATGACGGAGATGAGGTATACGCCGATGAAGCAGAAGATGCTGAGGTCGCGCTGGCGGCGGTAGTTGTCCTTGCGGTTCTTGAACACGCGCTCCAGGTAGTCGCGGTTGGCCTCCACGTTGTAGCGGGGTGGGAGGAAGTCCTCGTAGCTGGCGGTGCCGGGGTCGTCGTCCATGATGTCGAGGTAGGCCTGCGAGTAGTCGCTGTACATCTGGTTGTTCCAGTTGAGGGCGTAGGCGCAGCCGAGGAAGCCTCCGTAGACGATGGGTAGCTTCCAGTATTTGTGGTTGTATATCTGTCCGCCTCCAGGGAACACGATGCCGGCCCATGTGGCTTTGCCGGGGTCGGGGGTGAAGGTGGTTATCTTCTGCTTGCGTAGCTCGTGGCGGGAGGGGGCTTTTGCAGCTTTCGTGGTGTCGGTGGATTCTGAGCTTGCGTTCTCGGAGAGTTCAGATGTCTCTGATGGATCGAGTATACCCAACTCGGTCTTCGCGGCGCGGTGGAGCGAGTCGCTGAGCGTGATGGCCCGTGCTTCACGCGGAGTGAGTGAGGGTAGGGTGTCGCCTAGGACTAGCCGGCTGTCGCGTTGAGGTTTCATCGGGAGCTGGCCGCTTGTCTTCAAGGTGTGGCCGACGGTATCGGTCACAAGGCCATCAGCTTGTGCTGCCAGCGTTGTGGGTAGGCATAGCATCACAAGGAGGAAGAGGGTCTGTATGGCTCTTTTGTAGTAGAAGGTCATTATGCTTTCAGTTTGTCCAACATGCCGATGATACGTTCCAGTTCTTCTTCGTTCTTGAAGCTGATGGCAATCTTGCCTTTTCCCTTGGCGTTGCAGGTGAGCTGCACGTCGGTTTGGAAGAAGTTGGCCAGGTGTTTCTTCAGTATGTCGTAGTCGCTGGCGGTTTTCTTCTCGTCTTTCTTGGCGGCTGTTTTCTCTTTTTTCTTCTTGATGAGCTCCTCCACTTTGCGTACGGAGTAGCCGAAGGTCTGTATCTCCTCGAAGAGGCGTATCTGCTCTATGGGGTTGTCGAGGGCGAGGAGTGCACGGGCGTGACCCATGTCGAGCTCGCGGTTCTTGAGTGCCACCTGTATCTGTGCGGGGAGCTTGAGCAGGCGCAGGTAGTTGGCGATGGTGGTGCGTTTCTTTCCTACGCGTTCGCTCAGTTTTTCCTGGGTGAGGCTGTACTCCTCGAGCAGGTGTTGGTAGGCGAGGGCTATCTCCATGGAGTTGAGGTCTTCGCGCTGTATGTTCTCGATGAGCGCCATCTCCATCACGTTTTCGTCATCGGCAGTGCGTATGTAGGCGGGCACGGTGGTGAGTCCGGCGAGCTGCGATGCGCGGAAGCGGCGCTCGCCGGCGATAATCTGGTAGGTGCCGTCGTCCATCTTGCGCAGGGTGATGGGCTGTATGATGCCTATCTCCTTGATGGAGTCGGCAAGTTCCTGCAGTGCCTCGGGGTCAAACTCGCGGCGCGGCTGGTTGGGGTTTGCCTTGATTTGGCTGATGGCTATCTCGCTGATGGATGATGAACCTTCGGTCTTCACCGTATCGGTGGAGATGAGGGCGTCGAGGCCGCGGCCTAATGAGGGGTATTTCTTGGTTGCCATATTGTATAATTGAAAATTGAAAATTGAGAATTGAAAATCAGGAGCCGGCAGTGCGCTGCTAATTATTCATTCTCAATTCTCCATTATCCATTCTTCTTTATGATTTCCTGTGCCAAAGTCAAGTAGTTCTGTGCACCTTTCGACTCGGCATCGTAGAGGATAGCAGGGATGCCGTGGCTGGGGGCTTCGCTGAGGCGTACGTTGCGCTGGATGACGGTGTCGAACACCAGCTCCTGGAAGTGGCGGCGTACCTCGTCGAGCACTTGGTTGCTCAGGCGAAGACGTGAGTCGTACATCGTGAGCAGGAAGCCTTCAATGTTGAGGCCGGGGTTGAGCTTCGACTTGATAATCTTGATGGTATTGAGTAGCTTGCTGATACCCTCCAAGGCGAAGTACTCGCATTGTACGGGTATTATCACCGAGTGGGCCGCCGTGAGGGCATTCACCGTGATGAGGCCCAGCGAGGGCGAGCAGTCGATGAGGATGTAGTCGTATTCCTCTTCGAAGGGCTCGAGCATGCGCTTGAGTACGGTCTCGCGCTGTTCGAGGTTGAGCATCTCAATCTCGGCCCCTACGAGGTCGATGTGCGAGGCTATCACTTCAAGTCCTTCGATGTCTGTAGTGTAGATGGCTTCGCGAGGGTCGCGGCCATCAATAAGGCATTCATAGATAGAACAATCCACATTGTGGATGTCTACGCCGAGGCCCGATGAGGCGTTGGCCTGAGGGTCGGCATCGATGAGCAGTACTTTCTTCTCCAGCGTAGCCAACGATGCGGCGAGGTTAATGGCTGTGGTAGTCTTGCCCACTCCTCCTTTCTGGTTGGCCAATGCGATAATCTTTCCCATTTTCTAATACTTGCTTTTTGTTTTCGACCGCGAAATAAACAAATATCTGTGTAACTTTGCTAAAAAAGGTCCTAAACTTTCTAAAAATGTGGATAACTCCCCAATTTTGTTAATAACTTTTGGCGCTTCGGCGGTTTTGTGCTAATTTCGCGATGATAATATAATATTATTATGGTATGAACAGCGAAAGACCTTTGATATTGATATCTAATGATGATGGCTATAAGGCGCGTGGCATCAACTTCCTGGCTGAGTTGCTGGCTCCGATGGCCGATGTGCTCGTGATGGCTCCCGATGGAGGGCGCTCAGGAATGGGGTGTGCCATCACCTCTACGCAGCCCGTGTACTACAATCTGGTGAGCGAGCGTGAAGGCATCACCATCTACCGCTGCTCGGGCACGCCTGTCGACTGCATCAAGATGGCGCTGCACGAGTTTGCCGACCGCCAGCCCGACATGATTATCGGTGGCATCAACCATGGCGACAACTCGGGTGTCAACGTGCACTACTCGGGTACTATGGGTATCGTCATCGAGGGGTGCATGAAGGGTATCCCTTCGGTAGGTTTCTCGCTCGATAACCATTCACCTGAAGCAGACTTTGAGCCTTGCGCTCCCTACATCGTGAAGATTGTAGAGCAGATGCTTGAACGTGGATTGCCCAATGGCACCTGTCTCAATGTGAACTTCCCCGCTACGCCCATCTACGAAGGGGTGAAGGTGTGCCGCATGGCCAAGGGAGAGTGGACGCAGGAGTGGGAAGAACATCCGCATCCGCGTGGCGGCAACTACTTCTGGCTGGTGGGTAGCTTCTGCTTGCGCGACGACCATCCGCATGATGCCGACCGCCCCAACCTCACTGAGGGGTACGTGGCTGTGACTCCCATACAAATCGATATGACCGACTACCGTATGATGGAGGAGATGATAAACGACTGGGATTTGAATTTGTAAAATAGCCTAGGAGCTCCTGGATAATCCTGGATAGTCCTAAGAAATCAAGCAACAACAATGAAGTACTACATTATCGCAGGCGAGGCCTCGGGCGACCTCCACGCATCGAACCTGATGCGTTCGCTCAAAGCCAAAGATCCCGAGGCAGAGTTCCGCTTCTTCGGCGGAGACCTCATGAAGGCTGTTGGCGGCACACTGGTAAAGCATTACCGTGAGCTGGCCTATATGGGATTTGTGCAGGTGGTGCTTCACGCCCGTACCATACTGCGCAATATGCGCCGGTGCAAGGAAGACATCGTGGCATGGGCGCCCGATGTGGTGATACTGGTCGACTATCCCGGCTTCAACCTTTCCATCGCCAAGTATGTGAAGACCCACACGCAGATACCCGTGTACTACTACATATCGCCCAAGATATGGGCTTGGAAGGAGTACCGCATCAAAGACATACGCCGCTATGTAGACGAGATGTTCTCTATCTTGCCCTTCGAGGTGCCCTTCTATGCTGGTCACAATTATCCCATCCATTACGTGGGCAATCCCTGCGTGGATGCCGTAGCCGACTTCAAGGCACAATACACGGAGACGCGCGAGGAGTTCTGCGCACGCCATGGCCTCAATCCCGAGCTGCCCATCGTGGCACTGCTCGCCGGAAGCCGCAAGCAGGAGATCAAGGACAACCTCCCCATCATGCTTAGTTCCACCAAGCACTTTATGCCTGGCAAGGTATACCGCCGAGAGAGAATCAAGGGATTCCAGTGGGTGATAGCCGGTGCGCCGGGCATAGACAAGGCGATGTACGGAGAGGTCTTTGCAAAGTCGGAGGCTACACGAGGTGTCACTGTCGTCTATGGTGAGACCTATGCCCTGCTTAGCCACTCCTATGCTGCTATGGTAACTTCGGGTACAGCTACGCTGGAAACGGCGCTCTTCCGTGTGCCACAAGTGGTATGCTACTATATCATGTGTGGTAAGGTGGTATCGTGGCTGCGGAGCTTGGTGCTCAAAGTGAAATACATCTCGCTTGTCAACCTTGTGGCCGATTTCCCCCTGGTGCACGAACTCGTAGCCGATGAGATGCGTGAGCGCGAACTGGCGGAAGAGCTTAACCAACTGCTCCTCGATGATTTCTACCGCAATCGCATGTTCTCCGAGTATGACAAGATGGTAATCGCTCCTTTGGGCGAGCCTGGTGCATCGGAGCATGCGGCCGACAAGATGGTGGAGCTGCTGCGGCAGGGTAAATAAAGACAATTACGACGCTTATTCACCTTCTTCGGTAGCCACATATACGAATGTGTGGTTTATGAACTGCTGCTTCACGATGCCGAAGCGGATAAACTGTGCCAATAGCTGAACGGCTCTATGGCGCGGCAGGCGACCGAGGCGGGCAAAGCGGTTGAGGCTCAGAGGTTCGGGAGCATCGGCAAGCAGGTGCAGCAGCGATCGCTCGCGCTGGCTAAAAGGAAGTAGCGTACCTGCGTCGTCGGTAGCCTCGCGCCATAACGCCATCTGTACGGGTGATGCCACGATATTCTCATCGGCAATTCGCACGAAGGCACATAGTTTGCCGTCTTCGAGCTGGGCACGCACGGGGCGCTTCTCCGTAGCCTCCACCTCGGCAATCACGACATTGTGACCCTCTTCTCGATGGACACTCATGTGGCACGCCACGGGAGGTGTGCAATACATGGTAGCAGCGGCTTCTACCATATATATTTCTTCATCGCTGCGCACACCGGCAATCTTGCCATTGTCTTTCACTCCAATGAGCAGGCGGCCTCCGTCGGTATTGGCAAAGGCTGAAAGGGTGCGCGCAATCTTGCGTGCATCGGAGATTTCGTACTTGAAATCCTGCTGCTGATGTTCGCCCTCGGCGATAAGACGGTGAAGCACGGTTCGAATTGAAAATTAAAAATTGAAAATTGAAAGTTATACAACGAAAGACCTGATTGAAGAAGAAGGAAGCATGCACTCGGTTTGAACACAAACCGCCTTAATTTTCAATTTTCAACTTTTAATTTTCAATTGGGCTCAGCCCCATCTCCTTGGCTTTCTTCATCATATACTCATAGGCGGCATCGTGCTCGTTGGGGATGATGCCGTCGAGGATGGCATCCTTGATGCTGCTCTTGAGGGCACCCACCTCGGCACAGGGGGTGAGGCCGAAGGTGCGCATGATCTCGTCGCCATCGACAGGCGGCTGGAAGTTGCGTATGCGGTCGCGCTCTTCAAGGTCCTTGAGCTTCACGCGCACGAGGCGGAAGTTGTCGAGGAAACGCTGCTTGCGCAGTGCGTTCTTCGAGGTGATGTCGGCCTCGCACAGCATCATCAGGTCGTCGATATCGTCGCCCGCTTCAAAGAGCAGTCGGCGCACGGCGCTGTCGGTGACCTCCTCGTCGGCAATCACGATGGGGCGCATGTGGAGCCCTACGAGTTTCTGCACATACTTCATCTTCTCGTTCATCGGCAGCTTCATGTTGCGGAAGATGGTGGGTATCATCTTTTCACCGATGAAGTTATGATTATGGAATGTCCACCCCAGGCGCGGATCCCAGCGCTTGGTGCGTGGTTTGCCTATGTCGTGCAGCAGGGCTGCCCAGCGTAGCCATAGGTTGTCGGTGTGCCGGGCGATATTGTCGAGCACTTCGAGCGTATGGTAGAAGTTGTCCTTGTGGGCACGCCCGTTCACTGTCTCTACGCCTTGAAGTGCTGCCAGCTCGGGGAAGATGAGGGGTAGCAGGCCACAGCGGTCGAGTTCCACGAAACCCTTTGAAGGGGTGGGGGAGGCGATAATCTTGTTCAGTTCGTCGATGATGCGCTCCTTGGAGATGATTTTGATGCGATCGGCATTGCGTGTGAGCGACTCGAAGGTCTCCTCTTCGATGTAGAAGTTGAGCTGCGTGGCGAAGCGTATGCAGCGCATCATGCGTAGGGGGTCGTCGCTGAAGGTCACGTCGGGATCGAGCGGCGTGCATATGAGGCGGTCCTCCATGTCGAGTAGTCCGTCGAAGGGATCGGTGAGCTGACCGAAGCGCTCTGCATTGAGGCATACGGCAAGCGCATTGATGGTGAAGTCGCGGCGGTTCTGGTCGTCCTCCAGTGTGCCATCCTCCACGATAGGCTTGCGTGAGTCGTGGGTATAGGATTCCTTGCGTGCCCCTACGAACTCTACCTCCATGTCGCGCCACTTGAGCTGTGCGGTGCCGAAGTTGCGGAAGATGCTCACGTGGGCGCCTCGGCCCAGTCGCTTGCGCAGTGCTTCGGCCATGGCAATGCCGCTGCCCACTACTACGACGTCGATATCCTTGGAGGGGCGCTCCAGGTAGAGGTCGCGCACATAGCCGCCCACGACATAGCATTCGAGTCCCAACTCGTCGGCCGTGTCGCCAATGAGGTGAAATAGCTTGGTGTCAAATATGGCTTTCAGCTCTTCGGGTGATATATGTTTCATAGACTGATTCTGTATAAATGTCTGCGAAGTTACTCAAAAAAAACTGTTTTTTCCCCCTTTTCCGTACATTCCTTTAGTTTTTTTCTCTGTTCAGTGCGATAAATGCAAGAATAGTTGTACTTTTACATTATAAAAATGGAAGGAATGAAAACAAAACCGATTCTCATAGCTCTTTTCGCTGCTCTCCTGTCAGGATGTGCCAAAGATGTTGAACGTTTGGCACAGCCCTATTTGACACGTGCCCAGCAGCATTATGCCAACAAGCAGTATAGCTTGGCCAAGTTGCAACTCGATAGTATCAAGCTACTCTATCCGAAGGCATTTGAAACCCGTAAGCAGGCTCAGGACCTGCAATTGCGCGTTGAGTATGACGAAGCTCATGCAAGCAAGTTGTATGCAGATAGTCTGTTGGCCGATACGCGTGAGAAAGCGGCGGCTGTATCTGCCAAGCTCTATCTCGATAAAGATCCGGCGTATCAGGATGTAGGGCATTATTATGCAAGTCGTCATCGTGTGGAGCAGAATGTGGGGCGCACTTTCTTGCGTCCTCAGGTGAGCGAACGTGGCGAATGCTCTGTCGTCGTGTACAATCGCGGCAAGGCCATTCAGGCCCATACGCTTCGCTTTACCGCTTCTGACGGCTCTTTTGTTGAACTGAAGACGAAGGAAGCTCCCCATATATTTTCCGATGCTTCGGGGCGTACCGAACGTGCCGATTTTGTGGTGCAGCCTGATAATAATGTAGCCTCTTTTGTGCAGCTTCATTCCAGGGCCAATCTTAAGGTGTCGCTCGTGGGAGAGGCTGCAACAATGGCTGTCCCTATGGGTAAGGCCGATGCGGAATCATTGGCTCAAGTATGTGAACTGGCCGCTCTATTGCGTTTGGCCGATGAACTTGAACGTCAGGCATCGGAACTTGAGCGGCGCATAGACTTTGTGTCCCAGCGTCTTTGAATTCTACAATTAAAGATTTTAACTTTAAGTTTTAATTAAGAAAGCCCCTCTGAGGGCTTTCTTTTCTTATTGACATGAATGTTTTTACATAGGAAATAGCCTCTGCAGATTATCTTTTCTTGCCCTGCTGCTCCTTGGCGATGCGTATCGTGGTGAAGGAGTAGGCAGGCATCTCGTAGCTGAACTGCGGCGCTACCTCGATAGTGCTCTCGGTGGGCACGCCCGTGCGGTCGGCAGGCTTGCCGGTGAGCACGGTGCAGGTGGCAGTGGTGGAGAGGGCATCGCAATCGGTCACCTCTACAGCGGTGGTCACGGCTACGGGCAGCAGGTTGACGAACTTGATGATGAGGTCGCCGGTGGCCGAGTCGTAGACGGTGGAGGTGGAGATGCGCTTGCGCACATCGTCGCGGCGACTCTCTACGCTGAGCTTGCCCGTGATGTACTGGTCGCCGCTGTTGTTGCCGAATATCTTCTGGGTGTAGTAGCCGGGAGTGAGGTCGATGCGCGATGAGTTGAAGTAGATCATGTCGGGGTTCCAGTTGGTGTGGCCGTGGCGTGCCAGCAGCGGAGCATACGAGGTCATGCGCACGATGTCGGCATTGCGCTCTACATTGGTGAGGTGCAGGGCCTCGCAGAGGGCTGTCTCGATGTTGTTGTGACGGCCAGCGATGTGGCAGGCATACTCGCCGAGGTATACCTCACTGGCATTGCGGTCGTAGTGGTCGTAATAGTCCTGGTTGTGGATATACCATCCGGGGCTCACGTAGTAGTGCTCGTCGACCATGGGTATCTCCTTCTCCTTGGCCAGCTTCCAGCCCCACTCATAGTCGGAGCCTTCGTAGAAGGGACCTACGGTGCCGCAGATGATGATCTCGGGGTGCTTGGCACGCACGGCGTCGTAGATCATGTTGAAGCGCTCGGTGAAGGTGTTGGATATGAGGTCTTCGTTGCCGATACCGATATACTTGAGGTTGAAGGGCTTGGGGTGCCCGGCCTCAGCACGCACGCGGCCCCACTTGGTAGTCTTGGCATCACCGTTGGCCCACTCGATGAGGTCGAGGATGTCTTGGATGAAGGCGTCCATCTCGTCCATGGGCACGCCACCCTGCTGGCCGTGGCCACCGTGTGAGGAGTTTTGGCAAGGCACGGCTGCGGGGATTACGGGCAGAGGCTCGGCACCTATGTCTTCGCAGAAGAGGAAGTACTCGTAGTAGCCGAGGCCCAGTGTTTGGTGATAGTTCCATATATTGGGCATGTGCTGGCGTTCTTCGAGCTTACCGATGGAGCGTTTCCAGAGGTACATGTTGTCGAGGCCGTCGCCGTGGGCAGCGCATCCGCCGGGGAAGCGCACAAACTTGGGCTTCATGTCGGCAATCACCTGAGCGAGGTCGGCACGGAGACCATTCTTGCGGTTCTTGAAGGTGTTGCGCGGAAAGAGCGATACCATGTCGATATCTACCGCACCTGTCGTCTGTGGAGCGATGACAAGGCGTGCCTTGGGAGCATCCTTCGTGGCCTTGAGAGTAGCCTTGAGGGTCTTCCACTCGGCATTGCCCACGGTGATGCTCTTCGAGGCAAGGGTCTCACCCTCTTCGCCCACGAGGCTGATGAGGAGCTTGCTGCTCTTGCCGGATGCCTTACGGGCCATCAAGCTGAGGTCATAGAGGTCGCCAGCCTTGAGGGCGATGCCATCGTAGCCGCCATTCTCCAGTGTGGCGCCTACGGCGCTTGTCGAGAGGGTGGCATAGTGGCAGTTGTTGGCGTGGATGGGGCGCTCGGTGCCTATGGCCACGGTGCTGCCCTCGCCCTTGAGTTCCCATGCGGTGAGGCTATGCCAACCGCCACGGTCGGCGGCTGAGTACTCGAAGTCGCGGTTTTGGATGAGCTCGCCATAGAGTCCGCCATCGGCTCCGTAGCTGATATCCTCGAAGAAGATGCCGATGAGTTCGTTGCTGATGGCCTTGCGCTCCTTGCCATGGATGGTGAGGTGGGCGTTTACGGGCTTGAGGTCGGCAAAGCGCACGGGGTCTTGTCCCATGTGTTCATCGAGTTTCCGTTGTCGGTTCACCAAATAGTCATTACGCTTGATGAGTTTGTCTATCTGCTCCCATTCCACGCGGTGTACCTGTCCTTCCACTTGGCGGTCGCCCAGGACGATGGTGCTGAACTCCGGGCCTTGGCATGCGCCTGCATCTACAGGACGGTTCCCGACACTCACGGACATCTTCTCCCACCTGCGACAGTCCGTAGAGCCATACGCATGGAAGGTGCTGTCAAGTGTGGAGTAAAGGACTACCCATCCTCCATTGTCCTTGGCTTGCACGAGTATTGGGCGTACGCAGCTCCCCCCCTCCACATAGGGATAGTCCTGCGGCTTCCAGTTGATGAGGTCGGGGCTTTCGCAGTAGGCAAACTGTGGATTGTCGGCCTTGGGCGACCATACGCAGCGCCACATGCCATGGCTATCGCGCATGAGGTGCGGGGTGAACATCTTCTTCTGTGCACCCCAGGTGCCGAAGTCGCTATCCACGAAGGTACGTCCATTACCGATAGATGTCCAGTGGAGGCTGTCAGAACTGTAGGCAAAGGCAATGCCTCGGCCGTTGACGTAAGAGAACAAGTAACCGTAGTCGGGCTTGTTGGCATATAGGCCCAGTGTGCATAGAATGGCTGTGATAGCCAATGCGGTTTTCTTCATAAGTAGTATCTTTTGTTAATATTTTCAGTTTAGTTGGATTGTCTCTCCTTTTTGAGTATCAATCTCTTTCATCTCTCCATTGACTTTGATACGCAGTTTCCCTCCAAGGCGCGACAGCAGTGAGGCGCGTACGACCGCCCCGTTCTCCCATGTGAGTTCGGTGAGCTCAAATCCTCCGCGACAGCAGAGGCCCTTGACGGTGCCTTGGCTCCATTCTTCAGGTAATGCAGGAAGCAGATGTATGTATCCCGCGTGGCTCTGCACTAACATGTCGGCAATACCTGCCGTGCAGCCGAAGTTACCGTCAATTTGGAAGGGCGGATGAGCATCGAAGAGGTTGGGGTAAGTGCCTCCATTCTGTCCCGACTCGCCTACAGCGGGCTTTATCTGCTCACGAATGAGTTTCATGGCATGGTTTCCATCGAGCAAGCGTGCCCACAGGCAGACCTTCCAACCCATAGACCAACCAGTAGAAGGATCTCCACGAACGATGAGGCTTTGCTTGGCTGCCTCGAAGAGTTCGGGCGTATTTTCGGTGATCTGATTGCCAGGATAGAGTCCCCATAGGTGCGAGACGTGGCGATGGTGGTCCTTCGGATTGTCCCAATCCTCCATCCACTCCTGTAGCTGTCCCCAGCGGCCTATCTGCATAGGTGCAAGGCGGGCTTCTATCGTACGCAGAGTGTCGACAAATGCGATATCTTCACCTAAGAGTGTGGCGGCTTCTGTGGTGTTACGTAGAAGGTCGCGTACCATCTGATTGTCCATCGTGGCACCTGCCACTACGCTGAACGAACGCTTGCCATTGACATTTGGACGGTTCTCTGGTGAGAAACTGGGCGATACGACCAGCCAACCGTTCTTAGGCTCGGGGACGAGGAAATCGATGTAGAACTCACATGCGCTCTTCATGATGGGATAGGCCTCTCGCAAGAATGCCTCATCGCCCGTGAAGAGATAGTGCTCATAGAGGTGTTGGCACAGCCAAGCGTTGCAAGTGGGCCATATTCCGTAGCTGGGGCCATCGACAGCTCCTGTGCTGCGCCATATGTCGGTGTTATGGTGCATTGTCCATCCGCGACATCCATACATGCCCGCTGTCTCACGTCCTTTATCTGCCACTTCGCGTACGAGGCGCAGCATAGGCTCGTGCAACTCTGAGAGGTTTGTCACCTCGGCAGGCCAGTAGTTCATTTCCAGGTTGATATTGGCGGTATATTTGCCGTCCCACGGAGCTTTGAGCTTGTCGTTCCATATTCCTTGCAGATTGGCTGCCTGGCCACCGGGCTGTGAGCAGCAGATGAGCAGGTATCGGCCAAACTGGAAGTACAACTCGATGAGTTGCGGGTCGTTGCCCTCCTTGAACAGTTCTACGCGCTTGTCTGTCGGAAGCAGAGCGGCTGTTGTGGTGCCGAGGTCGAGGCTCACGCGGTCGAAATAGCTGCGGTAGCGTGCTGAGTGGGCATCCTTGGCTTTATGATAATCGGTTTCAATATTGGCAAGAGGATCTTCTGCGCGCTGGTCAGCATTGCCGCTGACATCTTTGTAGTTGACGAAGTTGGTACCCATAGATAGGTATATGATGACTTCATCGGCATGGGTAATCTTCAGCGCGTCCGCTTGACTGCTCAGACTACCTCCCTTGTGCTCAAAGCGTGCGATGCTGGTATATTTTATCTTTCCCTCGATTCCTTCGTGACTGGTGCCACGACCACGTAACGTCAGTGTTTGCTTGTCGGCATCTGCAGTCGGGGGTTCGTGAGGCATAGGAGTGTCGTAGCGTGCTTCGAACGATATAGCTCCCTTCTTCGAAGCTGTGAGGCGCACGATGATGACATCGTCGGTAAGTGAGGCGAAGCTCTCTCTCCGATAGTCCGTGCCATCTGCCGTAAAGGTAGTGGTGGCAATGGCATTGGTAATGTCAAGTTCACGATAATAGTTGCTCACGCTGTCGATGCCGATGAAGTGTAACTTCAGCGAGCCTACCGTTTGATAGGGCATCCCGTTGGCTTGCTGTGCACTGATATACTTCCCACAGAGCTCCTGAGCCTGAGCGTTCTTGCCTTCGAAGATGAGGCTGCGTATCTCGTCGAGGTGATCCTTGGCGAGTGGGTTTACATTGTTGTGCGGTGAACCACCCCATACAGTCTCTTCGTTGAGTTGTAATTCCTCGTGTATAGGATCACCGTATACCATTGCACCTAGGCGACCGTTACCGATGGGCAATGCCTCCACCCACTGCTTGGCGGGGGTATCGTACCATAGTTTCAATGGCTCTTCGGTTGGTGTCGAGCAGGCGCAGCAGGCAATGATCGCAATGGTTGATATAGCGAACTGTATGGTTTTCGTCATAGTATTATAATGGCTCTTATTCGAATCGTACTTTCTGTCCATTCACGATGTAGATGCCACCTTTGGGGAACTCTACACGACGGCCAAAGAGGTCGTAGATGACTGTTTCAGAATCAACGGCTTCTATGCTCTCGATGTCGGCTGGGTCATTGACGGTGATGATGCCCTCCAAGACTGCATTGGCTTCGATGATGTTACCGGTGGTCTTCACCTTATACTTGGCTGTGCCAGTCTTGGTTGGTGTGCCGTGCAGGGTCACTATTTGGGCATCTCTATCCAGTGTGCGTTCTATTCCGTAGGTTGTCAATCCTGTACAGATGAGACTATTGGCATTTTTGTAGTGCAGGATGATGGGTTGTATGGAGTCGCCCAGCGTGATGGTCTGGTCAATGGGGCCTGAGAGCTCGTCCAATGTGAGTGAGGCTGCAAAGCGGTCGGGCAAGTAATAGCCGATGTGTGGGGGCTGGTTGTAGGCCACATTTTGCCATGCGACACCCATACGGTAGGTGTGGTCGTGCATGAGGGTAGGTACGCGGAAGTTGGTCGTGAGGTAGGTGGTGAAGATGTTGAGCGTAGAGTTGTCATTGCTGCTCCAAAGGATGATTTCTTCACGCCAGTCGCCGAAAATGTCTGCTTGTAGGTTGGGAGTAGACTTGCTGCTGTTACACGTACTCGAAGCGTTGTAGTCGTAGGGGTTCTTGCCGTTGATGTAGAGGCGGCTGGTGCCTCCACCATTCCAATTGTCAATTTTGCCGCCATCGAACAACTCCTCCTGTAGGTCGCCATCCCAAAAGATGCGAAAGTTCATCGAGGTGCTGCCACTGCTGGCTACGTTGCCGGTGATGGCACTACGTTGCTGTCGGTCATTCGATGAACTAAAGTATGAGCCGCGGTCGGTACTTGATAGCTGTGCTGCCATGCCACGTCCGTTGTCGCCTGAACCGGTGGCCTTGAAGAGTATCTCACCCGTGGCTGCATCGTGGAGGTCCCATCCGTAGGGTGAGCCCTCATGTATCTCGAAGACTTCCAGTCCTGGACGATCGGGGTTGTGGTCGGCCAAATGTATGGCGTCGCCGTGTCCGTAACCTGTAGCATAGAGCAGAGTGCCGTCATTGTCGAGCGCTGCTGAACCCCATACAATCTCGTCGGCTCCGTCGCCATCGACATCACCTACCGAAAGGTTGTGGTTACCGTTGCCATACATCGTGCGGCTACCGCTGCCACTGGTGGCGGCGGGTGGGGTATAGGTCTTGGTGTTGCCGTCGGCATCGGTCACCTTATATTGGGTCTTGCTGTGCGATGAGTGATACCATTTGTCGATGATTTGTGTCCCGTCAAATGCCACAGCCCAAAGGTATGCATAGGTGTAATAGCCACGTGCGAATACCGCACTGGCATTCTTGTCCATTCCGTCGAGGTGTGCTACAGCTGCAAGGTAGCGTTCACCACGGTTGCCATAGCTGGCATAATCCTTCTTGCCGCTACGGTCGTCCCAGTTGTATGTGCCGGTCGATTCGGTACCTATGGTAGTAGCATTGCGGTTGGGCTTATAGAATACGGTATGGATGGCCTTTCCTGTGAGTCCGTCAAATATGGTGAGGAATTCATAGCCGCCATCAATCTTACCACCGCTGTTACGCCAACTCTTGCTGTTGTTGCAGCTCTGTATCTTGCTATCGGTACCTGCTGCGCTAACGTATTCGCCTAACCCGTCCTTGCTGCCAGGAGCAGTCTTGCACATCATCTCGGCGCGGCCGTCACCATCAAAGTCGTAGACCATAAACTGGGTGTAGTGTGCTCCTGCACGGATGTTCACGCCTAGGTCTACGCGCCAAAGTTTTTCGGGAGTGGCTTCAGCGCCGCCCAATGTCCAGTCTATTTTGTAGCAGTCGAGGAATACGTTGCCGGTAACGCCATCCTGAGAGTTGTCTTTCGAGTTCGAGGGATCCCATTTCACGAACAGTTCGTACTCTCCGTCGCCGTCCACGTCGCCTACCGAGCAGTCGTTGGGCGAATAGGTGCATCCGCTTCCCGTGGGACGGTCGAGATGAAGTTTGTAGTAATAGTCACTCCAAGGTGCTACGGCACTGGTGGTGTCTACGGCCTCGCCATCGACTTTCGTTACCACTTGATAGCGGTGTGTGCTCTTGCCTGTGGCGTCGGTGTGGCAGGTGGTAGCAGCGATGTCGGACTTGATGACAGTGCCGTCGCGTAGCAGGTCAAAGGTGGTTGATTCGCTATCAGTGCCGAGATATCTCCAGCTGACGAATATACCTCCGCTCTGTGTGGGGAGGGCTATCACGCCGCGTCCCAACTGCTCGAGTTGCACGTTTTTGGTTTCTGCTTGGCCTTGCATCCCTATGGCGAGGCACGCTAATAAAATGGCGAGTCGGATACTTTTCATTTTCTTCGTAGGTTTTTGATTTTGTGTGTAAAGTTACAAAAAAATGATTGATATATGCAAATGTTTGGTGTGTTTGTTTGTGTTGGTGGTAAAGAGTGAAGGCGCTTCAGCAGTGGGGAGCACCTGCGGCGTAGGATTACTGCACCTGCGGCATTGCGTTGTTGCACCTGCGAAAAACGCGGCTCTTCATTAGTGTGTCGTAGTGATAAACCGTGCGAAAGTTTGCTTTTTTTGTTTTTTATTATATACCTTTGTAAAGTAATAATAAAATCCTATGTGTATGAAATCTATATACCGATTATCTGCATTGTTATCAACGTTTCTTTTAGTTGTTACAGTTTCTGTTGCGCAACGCCGCACGCTCATCGATACTGATTGGGAGTTTGTTCACGAAAGTCAACCTGCCGTGGTGGTCGATTTGCCCCATGACTGGAGTATTCAGGGCGTGCCTGCTGCTGATGAGCCTACGGGCAATGACGGTGGCTACTATCCTACGGGGAAGGGAGAGTATCGTAAGGTGCTGCGCCTGAAGACCAAGGCGGCCGACCGATGCTATGCGCTTTACTTTGAAGGGGTGTATATGAATGCCGAGGTTATCGTCAATGGCGTGTCTACGGGAGTGCAACACTATGGCTACAGCTCTTTCCTGCGTGATGTGACGGAGCTGCTGTGCGTGGGCGATAATGAGATCCTCGTGAAGGTGGACAACTCGCTGCAAAAGAACTGCCGCTGGTATACGGGATCGGGCATATACCGCCATGTATGGCTCGTGGAGACGGCCGACGTGCACTTCAAGCACTGGGGCACCTTCATCACCACTCCTGTGGTGGATGCTGGTGGCACGAGTCAGGTAAGTGTGAAGACGGTGATTGTCAACGAGAGTGACCGCGAGCGCATGGTGGAGGTTAAGGTCGGCCTGCACGATAAGGTGGGTGATGGGGCGGCCATTGTTCCTGATGCGAGCCGTGCGGTATGCCTGCTACCCAATGAGGAGCAGGAGGTGGAGTTCTTGATTGAGGTGCCCGATGCCTATCTGTGGAGCCCCGATACGCCCCATCTCTATGAGGCCCAACTGAGCATCGCTGAGGGCGAGCAGCCTGTGGATGAGGTGGCCGAGACCTTCGGCATACGCTCCATCGTCTACAATGCCGAGCAGGGGCTCCTGCTCAACGGACAGCCCATCGAACTCAATGGCGGATGCCTGCACCACGACAACGGTATCCTTGGCGCTGCGGCCTATGACCGTGCCGAGGAACGCAAGGCCGAGCTGATGAAGGCTGCGGGATTCAATGCCGTGCGCACCAGCCATAATCATCCCTCCGAGGCTTTCCTCGCTGCGTGCGACCGCATAGGCCTCCTTGTCATTGATGAGGCTTTCGACGGATGGCGCTCGGCAAAGACTCCACACGACTACTCCACGCTGATCGACAAGCATTGGCGCGACGACCTCGCGGCACTTGTGCTGCGCGACCGCAACCATCCCTGCATCTTCGCCTGGAGCGTGGGCAATGAGGTCATCGAGCGCAAGGAGATACAGGTGGTCACCACTGCCCGCAAGCTGGCTCGCCTGTGCCGCGAACTCGACCCCACACGTCCCGTTACCTCAGCGCTTTGTGCGTGGGACAGCGACTGGGAGATCTACGACCCACTGGCCGAGACGTTCGAGCTCGTCGGCTACAACTATATGATACACAAGCACGCTGGCGACCATGCCCGCGACCCGCAGAGGGTGATGTATCAGAGCGAGTCGTACCCCCGCGAGGCCTTCCGCAACTGGGCCTACAGTGCCGACCATCCCTACATCTTCGGTGACTTCGTATGGACCGCCATCGACTACCAGGGCGAGAGCGGCATTGGCCGTTGGTACTATCAGGGCGAGAGCGAGGGCGAGCACTATCATCGCAACCAGTTTCCCTGGCATGCGGCCTACTGCGGCGACATCGACTTCACCGGACAGCGCAAGCCCATATCCTACTACCGCGACCTGCTGTGGAATGTGGAGCGCCCCCTCTACCTCTCCGTGAAGGAGCCCGATGGCTACTACGGCACCATCCGCGAGACGCAGTGGAGCGTGTGGCCTACCTTTGAGAGCTGGACGTGGCCGGGACATGAAGGCAAGCCCATCGAGGTGGAGATCTACAGCCGTGCACCCCGTGTACGCCTATACATGAATGATAGCCTTGTGGCCGAGCGCCCCACCACACGCGCCGAGGAGTACAAGGCGGTCATCACCGTGCCCTACACGCCCGGTACGTTGCGTGCCGAGGCTGTGGACGAGCAGGGCAACCCCATAGCCGCCATGAACACCGGGCATAACACCCTGCGCACAGCGGGCGAGCCTTATGCCCTGCGCCTCACGGCCGACCGCACTGCCATCACGGCCGATGGGCAGGACCTCTCGTTCATCACCATTGAGGTGGTCGACGAGCTGGGTACGCTATGCCCAAACGCAGCCAATGAACTCACCCTCTCGCTCCGCGGACGCGCCTCGCTGGCAGCCTTCGGCAATGCCGACATCAAGGACCTCGGATGCACCGTCGATGCCGTACACAACGTATGGAAGGGGCGTGCCCAAGCCGTGGTGCGCGCCACCGACCGCAGCGGCACTGCCACACTCACCCTGTCGGGCAAGGGCTTGAAGCCGGCTAAGGTGACAGTGAGAACGAAATGAATGACCCTGTAACAAACTTATCAAACACAATAATCATTATGAAAAGACACACAGCCATTGCAGCCCTACTGCTGATACCCGCTCTCATGAGCACAGCACAGCAGGTGAGTGAGACAAAGCAGGGACTCCGCGTAGACCCCGCCGGTGACAACCCCACGACAGAGGTATCGGTATATGCACCGAACATCATCCGCGTGACCAAATATGCCGACGGCCTTGAGGCACTGCCTGCCAAGAAGAGCTACTCCGTCATCATGACTCCCGAGAAGGGTAAGGATCTGTGGAGCGTCGAGGGCAACACCCTGCGCACCGCATGCCTCACGGTGAGCGTCGATGCTGCCACAGGCGAGGTGCGCTTTGCTGATGCCGATGGCAAGGCCCTGCTTGCCGAGAAGGGCGCAGCCGAGGTGGCACCCATCGCCACGGGCGTCGACAAGGGGCAGTATCGCATACGCCAGGACTTCCAGCTCGGCACCGACGAGGCCATCTACGGCCTTGGCCAGCGCCGCAGCCCCAAGCTCAACCAGCGTGGCGAGAAAGTGGAGATATGGAATCACAATGCCAACATCACCATTCCCTACTTCACCTCCGTGAAGGGCTATGGCCTCTACTGGGACAATGCCGGACGCAGCCACTTTGAGGACACGCCCGAAGCCACCACCTTCACCTCTGAGGTGGCACAAGGGGTCGACTACTACTTCCTCTACCGCGACGGCACGCAGGACGGAGTCATCGCCTCTATCCGCCAGCTCACGGGACAGGCCACCATGTTCCCCCTCTGGACCATGGGCCACTGGCAGTGCCGCGAGCGCTACAAGACCAGCGACGAGCTGTGCGAGGTGCTCGACAAGTATCGTGAACTGCAGATTCCGCTCGACGGCATCGTGCAGGACTGGCAATACTGGGGATGCGACTCCAACTGGAATGCCATGGACTTCATGAACCCCTATTATATCAATAAGGTGGGCGACCCCGCTTGGAGCAAGTACCTCCCCGACGACCTGCGCCCTCTGGCTGCCGAATACGTGAAGAAGGGACTCGAGCCCCGCATCAAGTCGCCTCAGGAAATGATTGACTACGTGCATAGCCGCAACGCCCACTTGATGATCTCCATCTGGGCCAACTTCGGTCCGTGGACACCTCAGTTCAAGGAGCTCGATGCCATCGGTGCCCTGTACCCCTTCGAGACATGGCCCACCAACCGTGGTGTACGCCCCTACGACCCCTTCAACCCCGCAGCACGCGAGATCTACTGGAAATACCTCAAGCACCTCTACGGTATGAACATTGACGCCTGGTGGAGCGATTCTACCGAGCCCGACCACTTCGAGAAGCCCGGCGACGATGACCATCTCACAGCTGATGGCAGTTGGCGCAGCGTGAAGAACGCCTTCCCCCTGATGACCAACAAGGGCATCTACGAGAAGCTACGCCAGCAGAAGGGCAACGACAAGCGCGCCTTCATGATGACCCGCAGCAGCTCGTTCGGCATACAGCACTACGGCACCTTCAGCTGGAGTGGCGACATCCAGTCCAACTGGGAGACCTTCAAAAACCAGATACCCTCGGGCCTCAACTATATCCTCTGCGGCATCCCCTACTGGAACACCGATATAGGCGGCTTCTTCTGCTGGGACTACAACAACAATCCCCGCGACCCCTTCGCACAGGAGCTACAGGTGCGCTGGATGCAGTGGGGCTGCTTCATGCCTCTCATGCGCAACCATGTATCTTCACCCATGGTCAACGAGCTCTACCGCTATGCCGAACCCGGACACTGGGCCTTCGACGTGCAGAAGCAATACATCGAGCTGCGCTACCGCCTGCTCCCCTACATCTACAGCAACTGTGGCGATGTGGTACAGCGCAGCGGCTCCATGATGCGTGCCCTAGTGATGGATTTCCCACGCGACAAGAGAGCCATCAACCTCACCGACGAGTACCTCTTCGGCCGCAACATACTGGTGAAGCCCATCACCGACCCGCTCTACACCTACCTCGACTACGGCAAGATAGGCCATGCCATCTATCCTGAGGTGGAGCGTGCATCGGCTCCCGTCAAGGTGTACCTGCCCGAGGGTAGCGACTGGTGGGATTTCTGGAGCAACGAGCACCACGGAGGCGGACAGACCATCCTGCGCCCCGCCCCCATCCATATCATGCCGCTCTTCGTCAAGGCGGGTAGCATCATCCCCTTCGGTCCTGCCGTGCAGTATGCTGCCGAGAAGGCTTGGGACAACCTCGAGGTGCGCGTATACCCCGGTGCCGATGGCGAGTTTATCCTTTATGAGGACGAGGGCGACAACTACAACTACGAGAAGGGCGCCTTCACCGAGATACCCTTCCGCTGGGACAACGACCACGGCACCCTCATCATCGGTGAGCGCATGGGTAAGTACAAGGGTATGCTCAAGGAGCGCAAGTTCCGCATCCACCTCGTGAGCAAGGAGTCACCGGCTGGCGATACCGAAGCGCAGACCTTCACCACCGTGGAGTATACCGGCAAGGAGGTGCGCGTGAAGCTGTGCGAGGGCACTGTGCCCGACGGCATGGAAGATGTCACCAGCACCTACATCGCCAACCCCAGCTTTGAGGCCGACGGCCGCTCAGGCAACAAGTTCGACCCCGAAGGCTGGAGCGTCAGCAGTCCCACCTCATGGTGGGGTATTAACACCCATGGTGGCGGCGAGCCCCGTCCTACCCACGGGCGTTACATCTTCGGCGTTCACGACAACAGCAACACCCTTACCGCCTCCATCACGCAGGTCATCAGCAGTCTACCTCAAGGTGATTATGTATTGGCAGTTGACATGCACGCATCCAACACCCCCAACGCCATCCGCGTAGGTGCCCAGCGCCTTTTTGCAGGCGATGCCGTGGCCTACTTCCGCGACCAGGTGAAAGATGCTGGCATTGGCGACAACTACCCCATGCAGACCATCAAGCTCTCCTTCACCCATAAGGCTGACAAGGCTCCCCTCACCATCGGCGTAGCTACCGACGGAGCCCCCAACTCTACATGGTTCAAGATTGACAACTTCCGCCTCTACCGCGTAGAGGAATGATGGATTTTAAGCTTTTTGTATAAAGAAACATCTATAGCAAGTAGAGCTGTCCAGACAGCTCTACTTTCGTTTATAAAGAAATAGTTGAATGATATTTATGCAAACAAACTTTTGCTTAATATGCTCTTTAGTGACAGAAGATAAATCCGATATAGGCTCTTGGCCCGGTGGGCAGGTATAGCTCCTTACCGCCAATGCCATTGAGGTAGTCGAGCTTGAGGGTGAGGTGTAGCTTGGAGCTTACGATGTAGTCGCACCCGATGAAGGGGTCGATGGCTACGAAGGGTTCTTTGTGAAAGTAGGCTTCTGGCTCTGCAGCCCAGTCTTTCTTGCTGCCTTCAAACATGAGGAAGTCGGTGGTAGTACCACCGCCAACGGTAACGCCGAGGTAGGGGGCAAAGCGTCCCCAGGTCCAGGTGTAGTTGGCCAGGAGGCCTGCCCAAAAGGTCTTCACGTAGCTGCCGTTGTCAAGCTGGCCCATCGAAGAGGTGTAGCCCTCGGTACCTACGCGCCAATGGTCGCCCAAGCGCAAGCGGATGACTCCACCTATGCCTTTTGTCACTCCAGTGGCTTGGTGGGCGAGGGGAGCGATGTTACCGTTGAGGTAGCCGGCATGAAGCATCATGCCGCCATCGTAGCCACGGATGAGGCGTTTGTCGTTACTGTCGGTTGCCATGGCTTGGCTGCCTGCCAAGAGCAGGGCGATGAGGGTGAGCATTCTGCTCAGTCTGTAGATTTTTTTCATAGTTGGTGGTTGTTGATTATTAAGAAAGCCTCAGATCACTCAGCGTGCTCTGAGGTTGTATTTAAGGAATCTGGGAGTGGAGTTATTTCTTCTTCTCCTGCTCTTTCTTCTCGTCTTTGCTGTATTGCTCCACGGTAGGTGCCGAATCTTTGTACTTGAAGCGGCGTATCTTCTGTGTGGCGGTTTTCTCGAAAGGCTCTTTCATCACCTCTACGGAGCTTACTTGTGATGACTTGTTGACGCTCTTGTTCACGTCGCCAAGGAGCTTGGCCTTCCAGGAGTCGAGCTTCTCGTAGAACTTGTCTTCAAACTCGCTGTCCCAGTCGATGTAGTTCTCCATCGGCTGTACGAGTGCTACGAGGCGTCCGTCACGCTCTACGACGATAGATTCACTCACGCCCTCCACGTTGTTGATGACGTTCTCAATCTCTTCGGGGTAGATGTTCTCGCCCGAGGGGCCGAGTATCATGTTGCTGTTGCGGCCCTTGATATAGAAGCGACCCTTCTCGTCCTGTACGGCGATGTCGCTGGTGCGGAACCATCCGTCTTCGGTGAACACGCTCTTCGTGCGCACGGGATCCTTATAATAACCGAGCATCACGTTGGGACCCTTGGCTACCACTTCGCCTTCGCCTGTCTGTGGATCAACGTTGTGGAGCTTCAGCTTGACGTTGTATACGGGGTAGCCGAACGAGCCTACTGCACGCCAACGGTTCATTGAGTAGCCCAGCAGGGGAGAGGTCTCGGTGAGTCCGTAGCCGATGGCATAGGGGAAGCCGGCCTTGAGGAGGAAGCGCTCTACCTCGGGGTCGAGCTTGGCACCGCCGATGCCGTAGAATGACATGTGTCCGCCAAAGGTCTTCTTGATCTTCATGCCGATAATCTTGCACATCAGGCCGTTCATGTGCTCGTTCATCCAGGTGAGCGTGCGGCTCTTCTTGATGGTGGGGAGCACACTGCCCTTGTATACCTTCTCGATAATCATGGGTACGGTGAGCATGGTGGTGGGCTTCACAATCTTGAGAGCCTTCATCAAGAGCGATGCCACAGGGGGCTTGGGCAGGTAGTATACGGTAGCTCCGCAGTACATGGGGTAGAGCATGCTCAGCGTCATCTCCAAGGTGTGGGCCATGGGCAATACGGAGAGCCAGCGGTCCTTCTCGGTGCGCTTGCACGAGTGGTAACAGGTGATAACGTTTGATGAGAGGTTGCGATGGCTCAGCACTACGCCTTTGGCACTGCCTGTGGTGCCTGATGTATAGATGATGGTGGCAATGTCGTCGGGGGTGGGGTTGGTGGTGCGGCCGTCGCAAGTGAACTTGTCGTCGTCAGACTTGAGCATCTCGAAGGTGTCGAGGTCAAAGATGAGTGTCATCTTGTCTTTTACCTCCTGACTCACCTTGCCGATGAGGCGCTGCGATACGAACAATACCTTGCTTTCTGAGTGGTTGATGATATTGGTCACCTCGTTCTCCGAACTGTCGGGCAAGATGGGTATGGCGATACGGCCAAAGGGAACTACGCTGAAGAAGGCTACCGACCAGTTGGGCATGCTCTGTGACAGGATGGCTACCTTGTCGCCGGCACCGATGCCATATTGGGTGAGCTTCTTGGAAAGGCTGTCGCACTTACCCTTGAATGACTGGTAGGTGTAACCGCCCTCTTTGGTGTCGTACCACTGAGTATATTGGTTCTTGGCGTATGCCGTAGTAGCGTATTCGTACAGTTTGGCAATCGTGTCAACGTAATTTTCTCGCATACGCTGCATGCGCTTGTAGAGTTGGATCATAATATCTATTTACTATTTATTTGCTATTTGTCAATTTACATTTTTCGCGATGCCGCAATTGATAAATTATCCAATTGCCCAATCAATTGTAAATTGTAAATCGTCAAATTGTAAATTTCTTAATGGGTCACATACATCTCCTTATGCTTTCCCGTGAGGTGCATCTCCTCGTACATCTCCTGGATGCGCTTCATGTCGGCACGGGCATCGTCGGTGAGTTCTACCTTCTTGCCCCATCCCACATGCTTGGTACCCCAGTCGAAGTAGCCCATATATACGGAGCAGCCTACTTCGCGAGCAATCGTATGGAAGCCTGTCTTCCAGCGCTTGATGGGCTTGCGTGTTCCTTCGGGTGCAATGGCCAGGTGGCATGTTTTGGCCTCCTTCATCTGATGTATGGTGCTGAGTACCATTGACACGGCATTCTTGCGGTCAACGGGTAGTCCGCCCAGCTTACGCAGCAGTCCGCCCAAGGGCCAGAAGAAGAACTCCTTCTTGATCATCACCTTGGCGTCGCCACCTAATGATTTATAAAATAGGTATGAGATGACGAAATCCCATCCAGAGGTGTGCGGTACTCCAAGGATAATACACTTGTTTTCGGGGATGATGGTGTCATTGTCTACCGTCCATCCCATGCGCTTGAGCAGCCAGCCGCAAAATTTTCTCCACATAGTTTTCTGTTTTTTTGTATTTGTTTAGGTTTTTACATTTCTGTCGGGTAGTGCATTATTATGCCCTTATCCCTTCAGCCACGAGAGTTTGGCCACGCTATAGATAGGCACGAGGGGTATGATGAGCGGTGTCTTCTTGATGTAGGCTTTGAATTCGGGGTCGCTGCCGTAGGTCTCCTCCTGTCTCAGCTCAAGTCGGCGTGCACCACTGAACATTACATATACGATACCTATATATCCAAGCGAAGCTATTACCCACTGGCCTACGGTGCAGCACGAGCCGAAGCAGATGATGAAGCTACCTGTCCACATCAGCACCTCGCCGAAGTAGTTGGGGCAGCGTACGATGCGGTATAGTCCCGTGTCTACATATCTGTGGGCATTCACCTTCTTGGCAGCGCTTTTCTGTGCGTCGGCCACCATCTCTATCACTACGCCAATGGCAGCCACGATGGCTCCGGCCCACATCCATGGGGTGCTCACGGAGAGTCCCTTGCCGAGGTTGAGCAGGTAGAATGTCACGGGGCTTATCTGCCCTACATAGAGCAGTGCGCAGGCTGTCCATATCATCAGCATCACGAACAGGGGTTTCTTCTGTGTGTTGTCGGGCTGATAGAGTATCTTCTTGTATGATGCAGAGCGCTTCTCTCTCAGCAGCAGAAACATCGACAGACGCAAGCCATAGACGAACAGTACACCACACAAGATGGCGGCGGGCAGTGTCAGCTCATCCCAGAAGATAACGGCCGAGGCTACGCTCAGTGCCGAGATTGCCAGGCCATAGCCCACACTGAAGAAATAGATGAAATAAATCCATCCCACTGCAGAAACAGCAAACGATATTGCCAACAGAATCCAAAGGTAACTCATAATCGTACTTTTTCTACTATAACAATTCTGGGCACAAAATTACTGAAAAAAACTGAAATTTCGAAGATTATGTAGCTCTACTTGCAATAACGACGCAAGAAATCTTGCTTTGAGGGCTTAAAATTGCCGAAACGCAAGGAAATCCTGTATAGAATTTTCGTAGCATTATGTAAGGCAAACCCTGCGGTTTGCTTACATGGTGTTGAAATCGGAAGTATAGACTTGCTTAACTCAAAAACTTATAAACTCAAAAACTCACGTTACGCTTACTTTCTGAAAAATCCTAATTGCCCATGGCTGCGTTCTTTTCGTTCGCCTTGGGGATTGGGCGGATTGAGGGCAAGGATGAGGCATTAGGAAGGCCTTATGAAGTAACTTTTCATGCAAATGTTTGTTGGATAAAAACAAATCGCTAACTTTGTGCAATAAACTTTGGCACTACATGGAGCAACTCAGAAGAATTCCTAAGAATCAAGTCATCATGTCCTTCGTGGCTACCAGCATCGAGACCACAGCCCGCTATCTGGGGGTCAGCTATAGCGACGTTTTTCATCGTATGGAGCGCTTGGGGATGATAGATGATTACATCCTGCCCAACTACGAGCCGCTGCATAGCGAGAGTCGCGACGTGCTGGCACAGCGTATGGTTGAGTGCCTTAACAATTGGGAGGCAAAGCTATGAGTGAGGTTATCGGATATGGCATTGACACCAAGTCGCCCATAATACAAGAAATCATTATGAGCAATCGCATCGGTGCCATATCGGTCATTCTTGCCGAGCGGCTGTGCATCACCGACATACAGGCCTTGAAGCTATTCTATGCAAGCCAAACATGTGCCCATCTTCACGACAAGTCTACAGGTCTCTACCTTTATGGCGACCACTATATCGCCGATGAGTATATGCGTGAGATGGAGGGTAGGCAGTAAATTGCTGCTTATTACAACGCATGGTATATAAAAAAACGACCCACCGATTTAAGCATTGTGAAGAGGCTTGGCGGGTTCTTGCGTTGTAAAATCGAATGAATCTGCAAATTTTAAGGGGGAAAAGGCGTATAAAGTTTAGTTTTTCTTCATTTTTGAATTGGTTTCTGCATATACTCTAAATAGCATAGCCGTGGATATTATAAAATTGATTCTATTACGACCCACACTCCATCATTATCCTTACCGTCGCGCCTCAAAATTCCAACTTTTTTCATCAGAGAAAGATCGCGTTCTATGGTACGAGGAGACACCGACAAAGTCTCCGACATTTGTTTTGCTGAAATTGTCGGTGATTCTTTATTAAATTGAGTATTTTCTGTTGACGTTCAGTTAGTTTCATCTCCGACATGTCACCGACATTGTCTCCGACATTTGGTGTATCGGAAGTTGCGAAAATTGGAGCTCTGACGATGAATGTTTTGGGAGTTTTTCGACCTATACTGCAAGATTTTTGTTGAACGATTGTGATGGTTTGATTTTTTGCACTATATTTGCAGATGATGGCGAAGACAAATCGTGAAAATACAATCCGTAAGATTCAGCAATTGTCACAGCAGACAATGCCGAAAGGAGCCCAG
>JAZNYG010000065.1:0-45444 GCA_045594245.1 Bacteroidaceae bacterium | reverse complement strand
TTGTCGGGGCGCGTATAATAATAGGGCTTATTTAAGTATTATATATACTACGTATATCTAATACAAAAATAAGAGTTTTTTTATATAAACTTTTTGAACCCTGATGCGAGTGCGCGGATTAATTGTTAACTGTTAACTGTTAACTGTTGATCTCTCTCTGCATATCTCAAAAACTTTCGGGATGGTGATATGGAAAAATAAAACATCCCGAAAAACTTGACTTTTTGCTCGCTTTTTCGTAACTTTGTAGTATGGTTTGCTTCTGCACTAAAAGCCCTATTTGATAACTTAAAACATTACGTAACTACTTGATATGATGACCGAAAAATACCAACATACAGCTGCCGCCGCCTTTGCCACCTGTTGTGTCATGAAAAAGATTATTCTGCTGGCTTTTGCCTCGCTGTATCTGATGTGCGTAAAGGCTGCGCCGCTCACTGTATGTGATTTTGAGAGCTATCCCATAGGTACGCAATGGACTATGTGGCAGATGTCGGGCTATGGCGTAAGTTCCACTGCTACCGTAGTGGCCGACCCGGTCGACGCATCGAACAAGGTGTTGCACATCATATTGAAGGACTGGGGCTGCCACCCTGAATTTGTAGTGCCCACGGACTTGCGCGGTACGGCGCTCACCGAGCGCTACCCGATGGTGCGATACAGGCTCTATAGGGCAGAAAACGACAACGACAACTGGAAGCAGTTTGCCGCATTCATCGGCGACGAGGAGCTGTACCGCGACGAGGGATACCCCGAGCAGGGGAGCAAGATGACGTGGCAGACGCGCATCTATACGATGAAGCAGGCTTCGGCGGAAAATACCTCTGACAAGCTGCGCCTGGGCATACATCACGCCAATTCGGAATTCTACATCGACGATGTGGCATTGGTAGGTCCGTGGGACGACTATACCACTGTGGAGGATGGCGCTGTGCTGGACTATTGCGTCAATAACACCTCCAGCTCATACAAGACGATAGCCGATGACTTGTATATCCCTGCCGGACACACGGCCAATGTGCGCACCTCGCGCTACTCGGAGTGGACGGGTAGGGTGGTCGGTGAGGGCACGCTCAACATCTATGCCGGTGGCGAGCGCTCATACATGGGCACCAAGGCCAGCAAAGGCGCTACCTATCCTGACTGGGGCGGCATGACTGGGGCGGTCCACGTGTATCCCTACAAGCAGGTGGTGGGTAGCTGTGGATTCTACGGACTGGTGATGAACAGCGGCACCTTCAGACCCGACGATGTGGAGGCATCGAATGTAAACCGCCTCTTTGCCGGCACGAAGGTGGTGCTGCACAGTGGTGCAACCTTAGCCATGGAGTCGGGCACACGCGGTATGCGCATCGGCGAGCTGCAGATGGAGGAGGGAAGCACACTGGGCGGATACTATAAGAGCAGTACGGCCAACTCGTATTACGTGATCGGGGCCAACGGCACGGATGCTGCACTGGCCGGAACGATTGCTCCCATCGCCTCGGGAAACAAGGTGGGGCTCATCAAGGAGGGCGATGGCACCTGTAGCATATCGGGCAACGACAACGACGTCAATGCAGGCATACGGCTGCTCGATGGCACACTCACCATCGCCAACGATGCCGAGGCAGCCATAAAGGGCAAGAAGTCGGGCGCGGTAGGCGCCAACGGCACACTATTTGTCTTCGCCGGCGCTACGCTGGCAGGTACAGGCTCCATAGCAGCGGCAACAGACGTATATGGCACCATCATGCCCGGCGACGATGCTCCGGGGACGCTACACTTTGTCAACTGCAAGGCCGCCACATCGGCAGTGAAGGTGACGCTGCATCCCGAAGCGGAGATTGTATGCCACATCGGAAACGCCAATGATTATGCAAAGGTAGAGATACGGGGAAGCCTGGTATATGACAGTAGAACCCAAGATTTTGAGGAATCTACGGAAAAACCGCGGCTGGACATCGCACTGACCGACAATGCGGCCTTGGCCGTGGGCGACAAGCTGACCTTGCTGACGGCCTCGCAGAAGCCCGATACGGACTGGGAGTTTGCCATTGGCTACCCCAAAGCCTATACGTGGAGGGTAGAGCAGAGTATCACCGATGACGGCACCTTCAGCCTTGTGGCTGAGGTGATTTCGCTCGAATATGGCGGACAGGGAGAGGGCAATGATGAGGACGACAACGAAGAGGACGATGTGACGGTATATCCTGACGAGGACTGGACACCGGACCTCACCGACACCACTCCACTGCGCACCTATGCCGAGAAGCTGGGCAAGCATGTCGGTGTGGCTGCCGCCTCGTACCGCTACGACTGCAGCCGCGACGATGGCGAGGTGGCTCTCGTAGGCAGGGAGTTCAACATGGTGGTAGGCGAGAACGAAATGAAGTTTGATGCCACTGAACCCGAGAAGGACAGCTTTAACTATGGCGGCTCTGATGCCGTGGCATGGGTGGCCGACCGCTTTGACCAAGAGCTGCGCGGACACACGCTGGCATGGCACTCACAGGTGCCGGACTGGGTGAGCCAAGATGGCAAGAAGAACAATCATGGCTACACGCGCCAGCAGCTGCTCGGCATACTGAAGAATCATATATTCAACGTGGTGGGACGGTACAAGGGACGTATCGTGGAATGGGACGTATGCAATGAGGTGCTCGACGACGACCAGAGCATCGTGCGCACCGCCCCTACGGCCTATAAGTTGCGTCCCTCGATATGGGCCACCTATATCGGGGAGGAGTTTATCGACTCGGCCTTCGTATGGGCACACCAAGCCGACCCGTCGGCCAAGCTCTACATCAACGACTATGGCGTGGAGTTCATGGGTACGACCAAGGCTGAAGCCTACTACAACCTGGTAAACAGACTGAAAGAATCGGGACTGCCCATCGACGGATGCGGCATACAGTGCCACTTCACTACGGGCGAACTGGACACGCTGAAGCTGGAAAAGAATATCCGCAGATATGCAGATATAGGACTCAACTGCATCATCACCGAACTGGATATCGCGCTTGCCAATCCCAGTGCAGCCGATGCACTGGACCTGCAGGCCAAGGAGTATGGCGCCATTACCCGCATCTTCCTCAGAAACGACAACTGTCCGTCGATGCTTGTATGGGGCATCTCTGACAACCACTCGTGGAGGGAGAACCAACCCCTGCTCTTCGATGCAGGTCTGAAGGCAAAGCCTGCATACTACAGCGTGCATGCCCAGCTACGAAGGGCGGCGGAAGCAAAGGACGCAGCCATAGAGCCTGCAAACCACCCCACAGAACCTATACAGACGGTATATATAGATATGTATGGCCGGGTTGTCACTGTGCCCCAAGGGGTAGTCATCGAAAGGTGCACTTATGCAGATGGGTATGTGTCGACAACGAAAAAGCTGCTGCCTCATCATATGAAATGATGCTATCGCTTGGGCGTATCGCCCATGACAAAGCGCAGCACACCGCCTTGGAGGATGTCATCGTGGTGGAGGTAGGTGTGGGGGTAGGGCTTGCCGTTGAGCGTGGCCGATTGGATATAGCAGCGCTCGCGGCTGCTGCCGGGAGCCTCGAAGGTGAAGGTGCGCCCGTTCTCAAGGTGTAGTGTGGCTCGCTCGAAGGTGGGTGTGCCTATCTGATAGTAGGGCGTGCCGGGGCATACGGGATAGAAGCCGAGGGCGCTGAAGATATACCAGGCCGACATCTGCCCGGCATCATCGTTGCCAGCAAGTCCGCCGGGCGTGTCGCCATACTCGGTGTCGAGGATGTGGCGCACGATGCGCTGTGTCTTCCACGGTTCGCCGGCATAGTTGTAGAGATAGGCGACCTGATGGCAAGGTTCGTTGCCGTGCCAGTAGAGACGCTCGGCGAAGAGGGTATCGAGCTTGCTGATGAAGCGGTCGCGGCCTCCCATGGCCTCCATGAGTCCGTGGGGATTGTGAGGCACATACCAGGTGTAGTGGCAGGGGGCTCCCTCGGTGATGTAGGGGGCGAAGGTATAGGGATTGCTGCCCGGGAGGAAACGACCATTGGCATGGCGGCCGTTGGCGTAGCCTGTGGCGGGGTCGATAACGTGGCGGTAGTTCTCGCTACGGAGCATGAGGGTGTCGTGGTCAGCCGTGTGCCCAAGCAACAGGGCTACTTGGGCAAGCACAAAGTCGTCGTAGGCATACTCGAGCGTGCGGGAGGTCTGCTCCTGACGGTGATAAGCCTCTTTCACACTGTCCTCTACGGGTATGTAGCCGTAAGTGAGGTAGCTGGTAAGGGCGCGGCGACCCATGCCGTCGGCATACTCGGCATAGGTGGAGGGAGTGGTGAAGGCGTTCTTGCGCATGGCTTCGTAGGCAGTGGCGATGTCGAAATTGCGCACACCCTTGACATAGGCATCGCCGATGGCTGCTGTGGAGTGGTCGCCTATCATGGCAGCGGTGTAGCTATTCCAGCAGGGAAAGATGGGGAGCCAGGTGCCTTGGCGGTACTTATCGACGAGCGACTGCATCATGTGGCCGCTCTGCGTAGGGTGCAGCAGGGTGATAAGAGGGTGCTGGGCACGGTAGGTGTCCCACAGCGAGAAACCGTCGTAATAGGCGGTGGAGGTGGTGCACAGGCTGTCGCCTCCTGCAAAGCTGGGGTAGCGTCCATCTACGTCGTTGATGGCGTGGGGGAGGAACGAGGTGCGGTACATGGCGCCGTAGAACTTGCGCTTGGCTGCTGTGTCGCGTGTATCGACGGTGACGCTTGACAGGTGTTGCTCCCAGATGGCGGTGAGTTCGCGGCGTGTCTTGTCAAAATCCCAATGGGGTATCTCGGCTTGGAGGTTGAGGCGGGCACCGTCGGTGCCGGTGAAGGAACTGGCAGCCTTGATGATGATGGGAGTACCGGACTTCTGGCGATTGAAACGGATATAAAGCCCGATGCCGTGGGCGTGGCCAATGGAGGTGTGTCCGGCAAAGAGCGTGTCGTAGTGGTAGGTACCATACTCGGCCAGCTCCTGCTCGTAATGGATGATGAAGTGCCCGCTATATCCGGCTGCCTTACCCTTGCCTTGGTAGATGCGGTGTACAGGGTTGTAGCCGCGTATCTCCTTGCGCAGGGTGTCGAGCTCGATGTATCCTTCGCCTTCGTCGCTGTTGGGATTGACGATGAGGTAGGCTGCCGAGTCGGCAGGGTAGCTGAGGCGTAGGATGGCGCTGCGCGAGCGGCCTGTGAGCTCGGCACGGATGCCCATGGAGTCGAGGCTTACGGTATAGTAGGCGGGGGTGGCAACCTCAGCGCTGTGGCTGAAAGGAGTGGCACGGCGCTCGGGGAGCGTGGCACGAAGATGGGTAGAGGGGAAGAGGGTCATGGAGCCATAGTCCTGTGTGCATCCGCCCACAATCCAATGCGAATTGCGGAAGCCCTGAAAGAGGGTATCCTTATAATAATAGGGTGCGCGGCACTTGAGCTCGGTGTCGGTCGTCTGCGGTGTCCAAAAGTTCATTCCGTGAGGCTCAAGCACGGCGGGTATCACCTGTCCGTACTCCTCGCTTCCCTTGCCAAAGCGTCCAGCTGTCTGCATGGTGCTGGCGGCAGTGCCTACACGGGTGTCAATGTAAGGAAGTAATGCTTCGGGTTGGCTGCAGCCTAATATGCATAGGTGACAAACGATATATAGGATGCGGTGTGATAGAGGTGTACGTGACATGGAGGGTGCAGTGCTATTATTGACAAATACCGCCGTGTCTCCTTGCGGAGGCTTGGCGGTATTCGTCATTGCTATTGATAAAGATGTTTTTTATTTGCCAACGATGATTACGCAGCGGTTCTTGTCGTTGTCTGCAAAGGGCTGAGCGGTATCACCGTATGCCTTAGCTTCGATCTGGCTTGCGTCAACGCCTTGGGCCTTGAGGGCTGCAACCACCTTGTCGACACGCTCTTGGGCATATCTCATGTTAATTCTTGGGTTACCAGTGGCCTTGTCGGCATAACCTGAAACGATAATTTTCTTGTCTGCGTTCTTCTTGCACCATTCTGCCACTTTAGTGATGGTAGCTGAAGAACTTATTTCAGAGTCACGTATAGCGTAGTACAGCGTCTCATTAAGAGGCTCCTCTTGAACGGGCTCTTCTTGAACTGCAGGTGTGGGTTCAGGTGTGACAGCAGGTTCTGTCTTTTCTTCTACCACAGGCGCAGACTCTTCTTGAACGGGCTCTTCTTGAACTACAGGTGTAGTGGCGATGATAGGTTGGGGTTGTGCTTTCTTGTGTCCAAACTTATAGGTTGCACTTAATTGTGCAGTAAGCATCCAGTCGTCTGAATTGCTGTATTTGGAATTAAAACGATCGCTGAGCGAATTCATGTCGGCTTCCAGTCCTAGGCTCCAGTGCTTGGATATGTCGAAGTCTGCTAAAAAGCCTACGCGGAAATTGTGTCCAAGGACATCCTTGTGTGTCTGATTCTTACCCCATACATTGATGGTGTTGTCAAGGGGGCTCTGTGTCTGGAGTATGGAGGTTAAATCGCTGTTGTTCCATGCGTAGTTGATACCTAGACCTCCTACTAAATGTAGATTGAAACGGTGTTTCTCTTTGGGGCAGAAAAGCTTGGTCAGGTTGACGAGAAGGTCTGCATTGGTATTTACATAGTTGAATTTGTATGTGTCAGCTATGGAAGGAAAACCACCTTTTGATTCCCACGCATTTACGTGGAGACGCACTCCGACAAGGTTGAAATAAGCACCACCGCCAATACTTGCCGTGGGTGAAATCAACTTAAATGGATTGACATCGGTAAAAGTGGTCCCTACACCACCTTGGATTTGTACAAATTTGTAACTGTCATAACCCGACTCTTTGGTGCTTTTCGTCGCATCTGTGTTTTGAGCCGTCATAGTTATACCGCAAGCAAATATTGCCAGGGTGAAGATGGACTTTAGAATGCGCATAATATGTATTATTGAATTAAAGTTTTTTAAATTGGGGGTAAATTTAGTGATAATTCCCATACTTTGCAAGGGATATGTGGAAAAACTTCTCATCAGGACCTTGTATAAGGCCCAATTGAAAGTGAAAAGGAGGGGTATGATTCCCTCCTTCTTATTTTATGTGGATACATAAACTAAAGGTGCTACTCCCATTCAAGTACTACCTTGCCACACTGCCCAGACTCCATCACATCGAAGCCCTTCTGGAAATCGGCGATGGGGAAGTGGTGGGTGATGACGGGTGAGAGGTCGAGGCCAGAGATGAGCATCTGCTCCATCTTGTACCATGTCTCCCACATCTCGCGGCCATAGATACCCTTGATGGTGAGGGCCTTGAAGATGATTTCGCTCCAGTCAACCGTAGTGGTAGGAGGCAGGATGCCGAGCTGGGCTATCTTGGAGCCGTTGTACATCTTGGCTACCATCTCGCGGAAGGCTACGGGAGCACCTGACATCTCGAGACCTACGTCGAAACCGCGGATGCCGAGTTGGTCCATAGCGCCCTGTACGGTCTCGCCCTTAGAGGCATTTACAGTACAGGTAGCACCCATCTTCTTGGCAATGTCGAGACGGTAGTCGCTGAGGTCGGTTACTACGATGTTCTTGGCACCGGCAAACTTGGCGATGGCAGTAGCCATGGTGCCAATGAGGCCTGCACCGGTGATGAGCACGTCCTCGCCTAGGAGCGGGAAAGAGAGTGCGGTATGTGTAGCGTTGCCGAAGGGGTCCATGATGGCAGCCATATCGTCAGAGATGCGGTCGTCGAGCTTCACCACGTTTGACTCGGGGATGCTGAGGTACTCGGCAAAAGCTCCGTCGCGGTTAACACCCACGCCAATGCTGTTCTCGCAGATATGCTGCAGGCCACGGCGGCAGTTACGGCAGTGTCCGCAAGCGATATGTCCCTCACCAGTGACGCGGTCGCCCACCTTGATGTTGCGCACGCCGGGGCCAACCTCGGCTACTACGCCTACATACTCATGGCCGATGGTCATAGGAGTCTTGATGGTCTTCTGGCTCCACTCGTCCCACTTGTAGATGTGCAGGTCGGTGCCGCAGATGGCGGTCTTCTTGATCTTGATGAGTACATCGTTCACGCCTACCTCTGGCATGGGAACTTCTTCCATCCAGATGCCCTTACCGGGCTGTTTCTTTACTAACGCTTTCATTTTTGTGTATCTTTTTAATAGGTAAAAAAGGTTCGATTGTATATTCTGATTGCAAAGATACTTTTTTCTTGGATATGATGAAGTGTTAAGGCAAAAAAAAGAGTATGTCTGAGGGCTATTATGGCTTTTTATCGGATAAATGTTGCTGTGACGATGGATTGGCAGTTCCCAGCACCAGCAATGGGTGGGTTGTGCTTGGCTATGCAGACACGGACTCGTCGTAGGGTCATGAAGCGATGGAGTAGGGCGGATCCGATGCGGCCACATATGTGCTCCAGTAGCTGGGACGGAATCTCCATCTCTTGTTTGATGACTTCGTATGCCTCGGCATAGTTGATGGTTCCGTTGAGATCGTCGGTAGCTGCAGCTTGGCTGATGTCTGTTTCTAGGGTGATATCTACGGTGAAGGTGTTGCCTAACAGCCGTTCCTCAGGAAGTACACCGTGGCGGGCGTGGAAGGTGAGATTGCGTAGCTCGATGCTGCTTTGTTCTATGGTCATCGTGATTCTTCTTTAATAGATGAAAGGGATTCAATAAAATGAAAGGGAACCCTCAACGACTTGAGCGACTCCCTTTCTCGCGTATGTAAAAGAAAAAGATTTTTTCTCTCTATTATCCCTCTATAGGGATGATTGGTGTTTTATCCGCAACGGCTGGTGCCGCAGTTGGTACAGATAAGGCAACCTTCCTGATATACGAGGGTTTCCTGGTGGCAGTTGGGACATGTTTGTCCCTTGGCTGCAGTGCCGTCGAGCACGTATTTCTTCAATGCACGTTCAACGCCGACCTTCCAGGTGTTGATGCTCTCGCTATCAAGCTGCAATGAACTGACAAGCTTGATAACCTGCTCGATAGGCATGCGGTAACGAAGTACACCTGAGATGAGCTTGGCGTAGTTCCAGTACTCCTTGTCGAACTTCTCGGAAAGTCCCTCGATGGTGGTCTTGTAGCCGCGCTTGTTGCTGAACTGGAAGTCGTAGCGCTTCACGCCGTTCTCGTCTACGTTCTTGATGATATAGCCGTTGGTCACCGACTTGGGCAGAAGGATGCCCTCCTCATCATCGGCCAAACCGGTAAAGATTTCGTAGGGACGTCCGTCAAGCAAGCCTACGAAGGCCACCCATTTCTCCTTATTGTTCTGGAAGCGTACCACATCGGCTTCGAGTACGCGAGGACGTGTCTCCACTACTACGGGGGGCTTGCAGGTGCAGGGCTCCTCTACGGGTTTGCCATCGGCAGTTTTCTTCTTGTTGTCGGTGGCAATGAGTACGCCGCTACGCGAACCGTCGCGGTATACGGTGCAACCCTTACAACCACACTTCCATGCCTCTACATAGAGGTCGTTAACCAACTCTTCGCTTACGTCGGCGGGGAGGTTGATGGTGACGCTGATGCTGTGGTCTACCCACTTCTGGATGCGACCCTGCATCTGTACCTTCTTGAGCCAGTCGATATCGTTGGCGGTAGCCTTGTTGTAGGGGCTTTCGGCTACCATGGCGTCGATTTCCTCTTGGGTGTAGCGCTTGGTGGTGTCGTAGCCCTTGGTCTCCATCCAAGTCATGAACTTGGGATGGTATACGATGAACTCTTCGAATGAGTCGCCTGTTTCGTCGGTAAAGTCTACATGTACGTCGGGGTCGTTGGGGTTTACCTTGCGTCGACGCTTGTATACGGGCATGAATACGGGTTCGATACCTGAGGTGGTCTGTGTCATCAAGCTCACGGTGCCGGTGGGGGCGATGGTGAGGCAGGCGATGTTGCGTCGACCATGCTTCTTCATCTCCTCGTAAAGTGCGGGATCGGCATCCTTGATGCGGTTAATGAAGGGGTTGTTCTTCTCGCGCTCGCTATCGTATACCTTGAATGCGCCACGCTCCTTGGCCATGTTGACCGATGAGCGGTAGGCCTCGATGGCGATGGTGCGGTGTACCTTCTCGGAGAAGTCGGTAGCCTCGTCGGTACCGTAGCGCAGGCCCATAGCGGCAAGCATATCGCCTTCGGCGGTGATGCCTACACCTGTGCGTCGGCCAAGGGTACTCTTGTCCATAATCTTCTGCCACAGTTTGCGCTCGGCTCCCTTAACCTCCTCGCTCTCGGGGTCGCTCTCAATCTTCTCCATGATGGCCTCAATCTTCTCAATCTCAAGGTCGATGATATCGTCCATGATGCGCTGAGCTACAGCTACGTGCTGCTTGAAGAGGTCGAAGTCGAAGTATGCATCGGGGGTGAAGGGGTTTACTACGTATGAGTAGAGGTTGATAGCCAGCAGACGGCATGAGTCGTAGGGGCATAGGGGTATCTCACCGCAGGGATTGGTAGATACTGTCTTGAAGCCGAGGTCGGCATAGCAGTCAGGCACTGACTCACGGATGATGGTATCCCAGAAGAGTACACCAGGCTCGGCGCTCTTCCATGCATTATGTACAATCTTCTTCCACAGCTCTGATGCGTTCACCTCCTTGGTGTAGAGGGGTTCGGTGCTGTCAATGGGATATTTCTGTGTGTAGGGACGGCCCTCTACGGCTGCACGCATGAAGTCGTCGTCCATCTTTACCGATACATTGGCACCGGTCACCTTGCCTTCGGTCATCTTGGCATCGATGAATGACTCAGAGTCGGGGTGCTTGATAGACACGCTGAGCATCAAGGCTCCGCGACGGCCATCCTGGGCAACCTCACGGGTGGAGTTGGAGTAGCGCTCCATGAAAGGAACAAGGCCTGTAGAAGTCAGGGCCGAGTTCTTCACGGGCGAACCCTTCGGGCGGATGTGTGAAAGGTCGTGACCAACACCGCCACGGCGCTTCATGAGCTGTACCTGCTCTTCATCTACACGGATGATGGCACCGTATGAGTCGGCGTTGCCGTCCATACCGATGACGAAGCAGTTGGAGAGAGAGGCAATCTGGTAGTTGTTGCCGATACCGGTCATAGGACTGCCTTGGGGTACGATGTACTTGAAGTGGTCAAGCAGGTCAAAAAGCTGCTGGGCCGACAAGGCATTGGGGTACTTTGCCTCTACGCGGGCAATCTCATTGGCAATGCGCCAATGCATGTCTCTCGGGGTCTCTTCATAGATGTTTCCCAAAGAGTCTTTCATGGCATACTTGTTCGCCCATACTCTTGCAGCGAGGGCATCGCCACCGAAGTATTCGAGCGTAGCATTCTGCGCTTCTTCGAACGTGTAAGTTTTCTTTTCCACTGTGTTTATGAGGTTACTGAGTTTGTCAAAAAAGTTGGATTGTGTAGAAATAAATCTTTCTTGAACAAAAAGCTCTGCAAAGCTACATATCTTTTCTGAATTGACCAAACGGACAAAGAAATATTTTTCTGTAAAAATAAAAGTTTTCCAAAATAAAAATGCAAATTGTTGAAAACTAGTGAAATGAAGAAAATGGAGGAAGTGAAAAGTTTCCCAAAAAGAAAAGACTGCTTGTTTGCAGTCTTTTTCTCTTTGATGCGTTCTCTTGTTGTGAATCGTATGTGGTGAACAGAGATTGTCTGTTCGGAATGTATGTGTATTGATGGATTTGTTCGTTCCAGGACGATGGGGCTGCCGGTTATCTTGTACGCATCTTGACTTCGATGTCTTCGATGGCCACCTGTAATGCCTTGTCCATCTCCAACTGTTCCTCTATGGTGCGACATGCGTGTAGCACTGTTGAGTGATCTTTCGAACCTATTTGCTGTCCGATTCTGGCAAGTGAAAGGTTGGGTAGGTGCTTATGGGTAAGATACATGGCAATCTGGCGTGCGAGTACAATGTCTCTCTTGCGTGACGATGAGTAGATACTTTCGTCTTTGATGTGGTAGTGCTCGCAGGTGCTATGGATAATGTCCTCTACTGTGACCTCCTTCTCGACGATACGTACGGCTTTGCTGATGACGCGCTCGGCCATCGCAAGGTCAATGGCTCGGCCATAGGCTGTAGAGTGGGCCATGAGTGAGATGAGTATGCCTTCGAGTTCACGTACACTGTCTGTAACATTCTCAGCGATGTATTCCAGCACGTTGGGTGACAGACTGATGCCTTCGCGACGAACCTTGTCGGTAAGAATGTTGCGACGGAGCTCAAGGTTGGGGCGCTCTATTTCGGCTGTTAATCCCCACTTGAAGCGTGTGATGAGACGATCTTCTATACCCTGAAGCATTACAGGAGGGCGGTCACAAGTCATGATGAGTTGTTTGCCGTTCTGATGTAGGTGATTGAAGATATGGAAGAAGGTATTCTGGGTCTTTTCTACACCTACAAACTCCTGGATGTCGTCAATGATGAGTACATCGATGCTTTGGTAGAAGTTGATGAAGTCATTGAGCGTATTTTTGCGTACTGAGTCGGTGTATTGTATCTTGAACAGATGTGCCGAAACATACAACACTCGTTTCTCAGGGTAGAGCTCCTTGACCTTCAGACCGATGGCATTGGCTAGGTGAGTCTTTCCGACACCGGATGCACCATAGAGGAACAGAGGATTGAATATTGTCTTGCCTGGGTTCAGCGCAATGTTTTCGGCAGCACTACGTGGGAGTTTGTTGCTCATTCCCTCGATGAAGTTCTCAAAGCTGTAGTTGCTGCGCAGCATCGGGTCAAGGTCTTGTGGAGCTACAGTAATGCTTGATGGAGCCTGATTGGTCGCTTTCTGTGTCTCTTTAAGTGTGCAGCTTGGTCTTTTTACTGATTCCTGATCCAGTGTTATTTGGTTCTGACGATCTGTAAGGACGCGGTAATTGAGTTGTGTGTTGCTTCCGAAAATACGGTAGATAGCAGCACTGAGGATTTCGACAAAGTGCTCTTCAATATATTCGTATACAAACTGGCTAGGTACAAATATAGTTAGCACATTATCTGTATACGATGCAGGTTTGGTATTGGCAAACCATGTATTGTATGAGCTTGCTTGCACATTATCTTTGATAATGGCCAAGCAATCGTCCCATAGTTTTGTGAGCTGTGACTCTGTCATCTTTCTTACCTCTTGTTCTCTCTTTTTCTTACTTCTACACATAAAAGTTTCGGTTGCCCGAAACCCGCTTGTCATCTTATGACATCACAAAGGTACAATTGGAATTTTGATTTTTAAAATAACTTTTCTTTGTAGATTATTTGCGACTTTCGAAGACGTTTGTTATCAGTCATTTGCGTTTTCCCTTGTTTTTTTGTCCTCTTTTTTTCTTGCATATATCAAACTTGCTGATAACTAGATTTATAAGGTGAAAAAGTTTCTAGGTAAAAGCTTGTTGTGTATCCTCTTTCTTGCTCTTATTTCTGTGTTTGTTGTGTTTTCTAGGCCTTTTATCTCTTTTAATACGTTTCCTCTCTTATTTAGATAATGTCTAATTTGAGGCTTGTTGAGGCTCAATAATCTATAGAAAAACTTGCTCGTTTTTAGCCTGTTTTTGGCGCTTTCTTTTAGGGTATGTGGGGGCTATACCCAATTCCCGCGAGTCGCTTAAATAGCTTGTCTTGGTCTCATCCGTGGAACACTTATTTTTACGATTGTTTCTCTTCGGCTAACCTCACATTTATGCTTTTTCAGTACCTTTTTGTTGGTAGTCCAGTACTTAGCCATAAGTATTCTATTATTTCTTTGCAAGTACTGTAGTACTTCTATATAAGTACTGATTGTTTTATGGATATGATTCTGTCAGTTCTTCTTTCCGAATACAGAGATGCTTATATAGCGCGAGGGATGTGCCTTGACATCTTCTATCAGTGCGTTGGCATTGGTACAGGCATTGTTGAGGTTGTGGTAGAATGCTGTATCATTGATTAGCTTCCCTACACTGCTTTGGTCGCTAATCAGTGCAGCGGATAGGGCTTGTAGATTATTGATGGTGCTATCTACACGAGCCAAGGTTTGTGTATAGTCTATGTGGCTTAAGTCTGTGGTTATCTCGTTGAGATTGTGACTTGTACCTTGCAGACTGCTCATTAGTCGTGGCAGTTCGTTGTGGAACAGTTTGTTCAGCTCGTCAGCTGTATAGCTCAGTTTATGACTTAAGGTTTCTACATTTTCGAGTGTATGGGTCAGTGCTGGATTTGATACTAATGTCGTGAGTGCTGTGATGAGGCTGTCTATCTTGGGGACTAGGGCATTTACTTGTGGCAGCATCACATTCTCTATTTGTCCGGTCAGTCCGTGTGCTATGCCGCTTTCGATGGTATCGCCGGCAATATAGTAATCCGTATTTTGACTTAAACGCAGGTCTACGCTCACCCCACCCAACAACTCGTTCACGAGATATGCACGACTTCCTTTGGGGATGCGTAGTGAGCCATTCACCCGTAGCGAAAGCACTATTCTGCTGGGGCTGTTGTAATCATAGTTGACGCTAGTGACTGTACCTACTTGATAGCCATTGGTGTTGATGACAGAGGATGGAGCTACACCACTGGCGTTACTTACCACCATGTAGTAGGTGTTGTCTTTGGAGAATACGTTGCTTCCTTTCAAGAAATTGACGCCTATATATAGCAAGGCTATGCTGATAATGAAGGTGGCTCCAATCTTTATCTCTTTACTGATTTTCTTCATAGTGGTTGGGGCTGTTAGGGATTATTCTTCTTGAATAGGGCAATGGCTTGCTTGGTATCTATACGTTCTCCTTTGATGAATGCTACGATGAAAGCGTCTTTGAACTTTTCGTTCACTTTTCTCTTCATACGTAGTATCTCGTTATAGTTAGTCGATGCACCATAGGTATATTTGTATACTCCATTGTCGTAGTAGTACTCTACTGGAGTGAGGCCTTTGAAGGCTCTGTCTTTGGCCGATAATTTCTTGGAAGAGGTGAGAAACTGTATCTTAAATACTGGTGCATCCTCTTCCGTAACGATTGGTTGTGTGCTCTCAGGCTCTTCCTGTTCGTCTGCTGAAGAGGTGGCTTCTACAAGGAGAGCATCAGAACTCATCTTCTTTAGGTCGGCATAGTACTTGTCGAATGCTTGGCTGATGCATCGGCTCATCTTCTTCTGCCCATTGCTCGATGCCAGATATTTGGCCTCTTCAGCATGGCTGATATATCCGAGTTCAACCAGAATGCTCGGCATGGAGGTGGCACTTAGCACTAAGAAGCCTGCTTGCCTTACTCCACGGTCGTGGCGGTTGGCATCGGAAGTCAGATTCTCTTGTACATATTGGGCTATATGAATGCTCTCTTTCACATATTCGCTCTGTATGTATTCAAAAATAATGTAGCTCTCGGGTGAATTGGGGTTAAAGTTGGCATACTGTTTCTCGTGGTTGTCCTCCAACAAGATTACGCCGTTTTCACGTTTGGCTATTTCTAAGCTTCGTTCCGTTCGCTCCTCTTCTACACCCAAAGTATAGGTCTCTGCACCTTTGGCCGATCTGTTTTTGGCAGCATTGGTGTGGATGGATATGAATAGATCGGCATTGGCTTTGTTGGCCATGCGGGCACGGTCGTTCAGCCCTACGAATACATCGGTCTTTCGGGTATACAGAACCTTCACTTCTGGATGGTTCTCTTGTATGGACTTTCCTACCATGAGAGCAACAGCCAGCGTAATGTTTTTCTCATATATTCTCTTGTTGGCACTGATTGCACCAGGGTCTTTGCCACCATGTCCTGCATCAATGACTACAGTGAAGTCCTTGGCTGAAAGATTGATTGCTGCTGCAAGAAGAAGTATGATTGCTAATAGACGGCGCATAGGGTAGGAGTGGGGGATAGGAGGATGGTTGTGATTCGTGTGAAGTATTGTGTTGTAGTATTGTATAAAGAAAGGCTGCTCCAATATGGCTCGGAGCAGCCTTTCCTATATTTGTGAATGGTTACTTCAGAGGAAGATACCAATTGGCCTTGTCTAACAACTTATTGTAGAGCTCTTCGTCCATATGCTCTGAACCCTTTCTCGATGCTACGCGCTTTGCCAAGAACTCAGGTTCGCCGCGACGCTCTGCAAATCGGATAAGGTCACCGAAGCGGTTTCCTTCAAGTGTGGCTTCCATGGCCAACTCATCGATAATCAACTCATCAAGGTAGTTGATGGTATCGTTGTAGTTAACTTCTGCTTCCTCCTTCTGGAATCGCAATGCGATGGCAGCAGGTGTCAATACATAGTGTGTTGTATCAAGGTAGGTAGCACCGCAACCTCTAGCATGCACACCGATGAATGCAGGCTGTAGCTCCTCCTCCAATAGATGACCATTGGGGAAGAATACCTTGTATGCGTCTTTCAACATATTGAATGCATTTTCGGCATATATAGAATCATGAGATTCCTTATACATACCTGCATAGGCCTCTGCCAAACGGAGATATACAATCGCACGACGATAGATATTTATATGAGGTGTTACATACTCAATATTTACACCGTCGTTGCTATCATAGCTAACCAACTTGTCATAATATTGGAACGAACTGGTTACACCCTCGCCAGTTGATTGCCTTTCCATAGTATAGTACTTTCTTCTCTGGTCACCATTGGTAGTGTTGATGGTATACGCCTTGCGGTCTACAGTCGTGTTGCTACCTGTAGCTGTGACAGAGTTGCAATATACCTGATTGCTACAGATTTCAGTATAGTAGGCCGATGGATTCAGAGCATGGGTGTTGTCGGTACTGATGAATAATGAAGCAACTTCAGATACTGTACCTTCTGCACTAGAACTTAGCATAGGTATGTATGAGAGGTTCTCATATCCAACTCCTGTAGAAAGATAAGAGTACCAATTGTATGCAATAGGCATACTCAGTTGTATTGAGCCGATAGTAGCTTGCAATGAAGAATGATTCAAACCCATCATTCCTCTGAAGATAGTTCTGTTATTACCCTCTCCGTATATATAGTTGTAATCTTTATTTGTTGTGAGATAATCTGTGTACTCAATCGCGGCGTTAGAATAGTAGCCAGCCCATAAGTAGAGATCAGCAATCACCAATTGGAGAACTGGGAATATCTGCTTGTTCAGCTTGTCGTCTTGAACGAATACAGGGAGGTCATAGTCTTTATACGGCTCTAGCTGAGGCAATAACTCTGAAGCCAGCTCCTTAACGTCCATCATGGGGTACTCTCTTTCTGAATCAGCAACCGTAGTGATAGGATTGGTGTAATAGGGAACCTTACCGTAATTGATGGCCAATTGCAGGTATGTCCAAGCACGAATACCGAGCAGCGCAGCATACTCGTCAATCATTACACGTTCATTGTTATGCGCTAGTGTGGTATCCATCTTGGCTAGCGCATAGTTGCAGTTGTTGATGACTGCATAGTAGTCGCGAACATTCAAGTATTCGTTGTCGTCTTCAAAGTTAAACTCTGCTAAGTTACGGAGCGATGTCTTGGTGTATTCATTAATGTCTACCATGTCGCCACGTACCTCTCCGAGGATGATGTAGCGGTCGGCAATCTGTTGCATACACTTGAGTACTCCCAATGTTGTATAGGCGGAGTCGGCTGTATTGTTGAGATTGTGGTTCTTCTCATAAACCACACGACTTGACTCAATGTCAAACATATCTTCGCACGAGGTCGTTGTGCCCAATGTAAAGATGGCAACTAATGCGGCTCCTATGATTGATTTGCTTTTCATTGTCTTTATCTTTTTGTTGTTCATTATAAGTTAATCTTTACACCCAACTGGAAGCTGCGGCTATGGCCGAGCAAACCGTTGTCGATACCTTGGTACAATACGTTGTTGCTGAATGAGAACTCAGGATCGCTACCCAAGTAGTTGGTGAGTGTCAGCAAGTTGGTTCCTGCACACCATACGGTGATACCTTGCAGCCAAGATGCTGATACAGGTACCTTGTATGACAAGGTGATATCACTTAGGCGGATGTATGAACCATCTTCAATCCAACGGTCTGAGAATCGATTGTTGCCCTTCGGGTCTCCGTAATATGCTCGAGGCATATCAGTCACATCACCTTCAGTCTTCCAACGATTAGCAACAGCTGTAGTTTGGTTGTAGAAACTGCTACCGCTCTCAAGCAGTGAACGCTGGTAGTTGTAGATGTCGTTACCGTATGAGTAGTTCAGCGTTGCACTCAATGTGAAGTTCTTGTACATCAAGTTGCTAGTGAAACTTCCATAAATGTCAGGATTGGGGTTGCCGATGATAACACGGTCCTTTGAGTTGATGGTATTGTCGCCATTTTGGTCGATGAATTTTACGTCACCTGCAGCGAATGGAGTCTTGATACCAGTATTTTCATCTTGTGTAGAAAGAGGTTCGCCATTTACTGTGGGGACATCTTCTGCTGTGGCATATACGCCATCGGTTTCATAACCATAGAATACACCTGCTGATTGGCCTACAGCACTCAAGATAGTTGCATTGTAGATATCAGTAGTGTAGCCATAGAGCTCGCCGTCTTTTGCACTGTTGAATGTTGTGCCGTCAGGCAATTTTGTGATTTGGTTCTTGTAGGTACCCATATTTACGCCTACTTCCCATTTCCAGTTCTTGGTGTTGATGGCACGACCAGTGACATTGACTGTGGCACCAGTATTGTTCAGTGCTCCACCATTGCACCAATAGTATTCGAGACCAGTAAGGTAGCTTAGCTGTTTCAGAGTCAGCAAGTTGTTGGTGGTATTGTGGAAAATGTCACCAGAGATACGCAGGCGATTGTTGATAGCTTGCATATCAAAACCAACGTTCAAACGGCGAGTGGTTTCCCATTGGATAGCTTGATTCTCGATGTTAGACATCTTAATACCCATGAGCTTGTCTGAGTATTGTACGTTGCTGAAGTAGCTGAAAGCTGCATTATTACTAATGTTATCGTTACCAGACCAATCGATACCAGCTCTTAGTTTTAGATAGTTGATTATATTGGTATTGAAGAAAGGTTCAGAAGACACTAGCCAACCTGCTTGCAATGATGGGAAGAGTCCCCAGCATACGCCTGCCACTTTGATACCTCCCTCAGTCTCTCTACCGAAACGTGATGATGTTTCAGCAGCCAAGCTACCTTGTAGATAATACTTGTTGTGGTAGTTATAGTCAACGTTGGCATAATAACTCATATTGCGCCATACATTGTCTTCACCATCAGTTGTTGCGTAGTCATAATTTGAACTAACGTCAGGCAACTTGTCATTACCGGTGTTGTGTGATGACATGAAGTTGGAGTCGTAGGCGAAATTGGAGAAGCGGAATCCACCAAATGCGCTGATGTTGTGGCTACCTGCTTTCTTGTCCCAAGATATACGTGTGTCGTTGTAAATGGCCTCCTCCTTAGAGAAGAATGAACGCACTTCGTTCTGAGTATAGCCTGTACCTACTATCAAGAAGTTGGGAGTACCTGTCATCGGACGGAAATACTTTTCGTTGGTGCGGTGCAGGGTATAGTTGAAGAGGGTAGATGCCTTCCAACCATTGCCAATATTGATTTCAGGCGCTATGGTTACATCAAATACGGTATATTCCTGATTGTTCTTGTTGTTTCCTGCTCCATATTCAAAGATGGATAAGGGATTAGCATAGCTATTGTTGATGGTGCTGGTGTTGAACTTGGCGAAATCATCGGCTCCTTCTAATGCACCGGTCAAAGTACCAGAGTTGTTGTAGCGATAGGGGTGCAAGAAGGGTGATTTGATGAGCGCTAAGAATCCTGGAGAAACCATAGGACCAGCGGTTAGGTCTTGCTGGATTCCGTCATCGCGGAGATCACGTACGATGCGGCTGTACGAGATGTCGAAACGTGTCTTCGTAATCTTCGACAAATTGATGTCGGTGTTGAAACGGATGTTCAAACGGTTGAAATCGTTGCTCTTGATGGTGCTGGCACCGTCGGCAAAACCCAGTGAGAAGTTATACATAGCCTGCTCATCACCACCCTGTACATTCACACGATAGTTTTGCGCCCATGCATTTTGGTATACGTAATCACTCCAGTTGGTATCGTTGTGATACTTATTGTAGTAGTAGTTGTCATGGTCCCAAAGGAAGGGGAAACGTGTCTTGTCAGTCGTAATGTTGCCCATCAACTCATTGGCATAGATACGGTACTGTTCTGCATTCATCATTTGAGGCAAGCGGGGAGTCATTGTGTAGCTACCATATGCTTGTGCATCAATGCGTGTTGCCATACTATGGCCGCGCTTGGTGTCAATTAAGATAACACCGTTGGCACCCTTCGCACCATAGATTGAAGTTGCATTTTTCAGTACGGTGATCTTTTCAATGTCATTGACGTCAATAGCGGCCAATGTATTATTGAAGAAACCCTCATGGATAGCTGCGTAACTATCTTGCAGGTCTTGTATCACACCATTCAGTACGATTAGTGGCTGAGCTGAAGAGTTGATGGTATTGATACCCTGCATCATCATCAGACCACCGATACCTACAGTACCAGAACGCATGATGGTACGTACATCTGCACCTAGCTTCTGCTGGAGTTCTGATTCCAGTGTAGTAGCCTTTGACATGTCGATTACAGCGTCGTTCTTGCCTGTAACTTCAAAGCCGTTTTCAACGAAGGTGCTGAACTTTTCATCATAGAGTGCTATCTCAATAGCCTTGTTCTGTCTTGCTCTGATGATGACACTCTCATAACCTGGTGTTGATACATACAGTGATGCTACATAAGCAGGAATCTTGATGGTGAATGTTCCATCAGGCTTGGTCATGGCGGTGTAGCGGTTATTGTTGAGTGCCTCTACACGTACACCGGCTAGTACTTCTTTGGTTACAGCGTCAATAACTGTACCCGTAATTTCTTCTAATTCTACAGCTGTTTGCTGCTCAGTGGCAGGGGCAGTTGTCTCGGTTGCTTGGGCATTGACCATACTGGTTCCTACAGACAGGGCCAAGAAGGTGAAGAATGCCGCAAAACGGGGTTGTATATATTTCAATGTTTTCATTGTCGTTTCTTTTTAGTGTTATAGGGACCTTATTCTGTCACCGGCTCAAGATAAATCTGGTCGATACGTAATATTCGATCATATCCTGTTTCGCGTGACTTTACGTTACCCTTGATCTCAAGTGAGGTTATTGTAGTCTCGCTGGTGCTGAGGTGATATTCATTTACAGGGAACTCGAAATAGTCAACTTCATATTTGTTGGGAATCAAAGTGATGGTATCCACCTTGTAGGGATTATTGTTGATGTCCTTTCCTACTGATATAGACTTTGTTCTGCCACTTGCATCTCTGTACTTAAGTGTAGCATTGAATTTGTTGGGCATAAGTACTGTGTCGCGGTAATTCACAAAATCGGCAGGCACTATAACAACCTTGATACGATATTTAGCAGACAATACATTGGGGATTGTAAAGGTCAATGTTGGGTTACCAGTCGGTGTGGAGGGTGAGTATACACCAATTCTGCCATTGTGTGTTTGTTTATACTTGGCCACACTGTCCTTACTGATGGCTATGATTGTTTTGTTGGATTGGATGTATTGGGCAGGGTCAAAATTCTCATTAGCTCCCAGCAGAGACTCGCCCTGAATGCGCAAAGTATCGTGCCATAAGTTGGGGTAGTTGTAGCTGTCAACAACATGGAGTGTTCCGTTGCTGAGTTCATAGGTCTCTACCTTGTTGGCATAAAGTCTATCCAATTTATCGCCCTTGAATATTTCTCTTTCCATAGTATAATAACCTGCAGATCTAGTATAGCAGAATGAAACGAGTGAATCCTCGGGGCTTCTTTGGATTGTGTTGCTGAATACCAAGTGGCGCACCATGAAGTCTTTTGCCATGACATCTTGTAATGAATCGCCTTCAAGGTTCTTGCTGTCGTAAACGAAGAAGGACTTGGTCTTTTCATAGGTCTCGCGCCATGCTTTATTTGTTGGGGCAAACATGATGTAGGAGCTGTCTTCACGGTTGATTTGTCCAAAGCGGCCAAACCATTCGTTGTTTTCGATAATCACTGAGTCCAGATAGGTCACTTGACCACCTACCATTGGTCCCTGCACACTGTTTAGCTCATCAAAGATAATCTCGTCATACGATTTCAAGAAGTCATTGAGCAACGATATGGAGTCAATTTTTGCCAGTTGCTCCCAGATGTTGGCCGTAAAGATGGCATGGTCTGCAGTCTTGTGCAGGAGACCATTCTTGGCTGCAATGTTTGCTGTTTTGACCGCAGCATTCTTGAATGTGTAATTGTCGGCAGAGCCTTCAAAGCGATTATACTTGCCATTAAGCATCTTGATGGCATTATTGCTCATGTTGCCACTTGCCGTATGGTTATAATCGGCAACATGGTTTTCAATGAACTCAAACTGGTAAACACTGAGCAGACTGTCTGTGACACCCTCTAATGAATGTGTGGTGTAGAACTCTGAACCGTTGACTGGAGCCCAAACGGTATAGAAACGGTTTTGGCTCAAGATTTCGTTATAGCCTGTAGCTTTGGCGTATTCGGCAAACTGGCTGAGCTCAGGATCTGCTTCGATGAGATCCCAAAGTGTTTCTGTGGCATTAAGTTCGGGCTTGGGTTGATAGTGACTATCCCAAATGTCTGTACATGCAGTGAATGCCAGTGAGACGATGCTGCATGTCAGTGCCTTTAATACGATATTTTTTCTTTTCATAATGAAAATAGATTCTTTATAGTTCTTGATTCCTTATTTGCGTTTCTCATCCAGTGAAATACTTTCGTCGCGGATAAATGAAATGGGTACTATCTCAATGTAGTCGTGCATGAATTGAGCGGTACCATCGTCCTGCTTGTTCACATTCTTGAAGCGGATCCAATGCTCTCCCGCGCTGAGATATTTGGTGGTAATCACTTTGCGGAGTGCTGATTGTTCCTTTCTGGCTGTTCCAGCTTCTGCTGATGCATTGTATTCGTTGTATCCACCGAAAGTGGTCGGGCCTTTCATATAGCCACGGTTCTTCATTTCCTTGTCGTTACCAATGCCGTCATCTTCTGTCAGAGCGTCTGCCACCCATCCGATAAGTGCATTTCCACCCAATATTCTCATATCTACTGGGATACCTGTTACCTCATTGTCAATATAGTACTGTACAATATGGCGTTTGGTATTGGCTGAGTAGCCCAGACGTATTTCATAGGTGCCAGCAGGTACAGGAGGTAACTTGTATTCAAAGTCGAAAGCTCCCAAGGTCATCATCTCGTCGCCTTGATAATTGGCCCAGCTAGTATGAGCTGAGAGGTAATATACCTTGCTTTCACTTGAACGTGATCTCATATTCTTACAATAGTCGTTGGGAATGTATACGTCTCCTGTACCGCGGTTGCCCGGATGCTTCCAGCGGATATCATTATTGGTCAATTCAGAGCATAATGATGAACAGTCGATACGGATAATTCCATTCAATACACGGCCTGCCATCACATCCTCATTATACAGAAGAATCTTGTCAACCGTATGAATCGTTCCATTTAATGCCTCTCCTGCAAAGTTGGCATAGATAGAATCGGAATCTCTAAACTTCTCGGGGTCATTCACTGTTACATTCATGTATTGCTTCTGAGCTTCAGTAGCATCGCTTGTATTCTTTGAGTAATTGATCAATATTGTGTTCTGTAGGCTCGCTACAGTACGGGGCATGGTCACCTTTATCAATCGGTTACTCATAGTCTCATAATACTCGTTACGGTCTGAATTCTTCTGAAGGTCCTTTTCTGAATCGAAATGGAGGGTTCCGGAAGGATCAAGAACTTTAATGTTGTAGCATACGAGACGTGAATAGGGAAGCTTGCGGTCGAGCAAGTGGTAACCAATAAATTGGTTAACCGGGTTCTTCTCGCTTGTCAGTGGTGCATTATGATCAGTAATCACTCCATCGTGCGGATACCATTCTTTACAATGCTCTACGAGGTCGTTGAAATTATAGATACCTGCTTCGTTGAATACATGGTCGGGCTCTACGAATGCAGTGAATCCATAGTAACGGTTCTTGGGGTAGGGAGACCGCTCAGCACCTTTGTCAATGTTTTCCTCGGTCTTGTCTCCATCGGTATAGCTTTCATCCTTGTACATTTGCAATAAGTCGTCGTACCCTGTTTCTTCTAACGCCTCACTGAAGATATGGAAGTAAGTGTGTTCCTTTATCTGTGCAGGAATGGTGTTGGTCGATGGGTCTAATACGCTGGCAAGTGTATGTACTACACCATTCTCCACTTCCTCGTCTTTAGCGATTATCTGGCTGTTTCCATTAATCAGCAATACGCTGCGTTCGCTTTCGTCTACGCCGAAACTAAGGCTGAGGTAGCGGTCGTTCATATTCATGGTAGGTATGACATCACCCTCCATATCGGTAGTCAGATACACTACGGGGAGCAGATGGGTTTGTGAGATAACCTTGCACATGGAGTCTGACAACTCACTCAGTTCTGGAGAAGTAATACCTGTCCAAACAATATCGTTCGGGTTATCATCTACCAAAGATGCCTTGTATATAGAATCCTGCTCGAAAAGGTATCTTGTGATAGCTTCGTTAGTGGGAGCAAAACATGTATATTCACCATAGGCCTTCATCAAGCTGAAACGTCCTCCACGCTCCAAAATCTCGATAAAGCTGCTATAGATGTCATTATGCTCTTCGAGGAATGAGGCGATGGTATGTCCTGTAAAGGTGTATCGTGAACCTTCGTCGATATACTCACGGCAACCTCCTAATGCAAGTATGGTCATACCTGCAACTGCAATATGTCTTAATTTTATTGATTTCATAGCATTGTGTTTTTGTGGTTATTTCTTCTCGTACACATCGTCAGTCTCGTATGCGGGATTCTGTTTTAAGAGAGGATTGGTATTGATTTCGCGTTCCAGAATCGGGAAGAAGAGACAATCCATAGCAGTCATCTTGGTGCGGATCGCCTTTTGGTTTGTTTTATACTTGTTGTTAATCAAGATGTCAAGCATAGGACTGGTATCTCCGTCACGAAGGGCTTTACGTACCAAGTCAAACCAGCGTTTGCCTTCGAAGGCGAGTTCGCGCTGACGCTCCTCTAAAATCAATTCTTGTAGACTCTGTGCGCTGCCATTGGTATAGGATATTGAGTCTGCAGTTGTTTTGATGTAGGGATTTGAACGATAGTATACGGCTTTTACCAAACCAAATGATTCATTTAAATCGGCATTGTTAACCGCTGTCGTATCATAACGGCATGCCAATGCCTCAGCCTTCATCAGCATTACATCAGTGATGCGGTATACAATCCAGTTAGTTTGGGTGCTAAGGTAGGTCTGATTATCTTTTGTTCCCGTACTTTTGGAAATACTATATGACGGTTTGTCAATGGTTCCACTGCTACCTATATAATTAAACTTAATGATTGGATACATATCTACTTCACCCTCTTTTTGTTCAATATAGCTTACACGTCTATAGTCGGTCTCAGCATAAAGTCCATTGTCGCTCTTTTCGGCCATATAGCGTGGAGCTGAGAGAGGCCCTAGAATAAAGTTTGCTCCGTAATATCCATAGAAGGCTGGAATTTCGTAGTTCGCATGATCTTCTGTTCTGGAGTGTTGTATTTCAAAAATGCTTTCGCGCAAATTGTTGATGTTACCAAAAATTTGTTCGTATGGGTTGTCTAAGATACCAGTGTTGCCAGTATTAGTCAGAGGATGATGTTCCAATGGGTATTCATCATCTACCCAACCTATATTTGAACCTGAGTTTTTGTTTTCCTTCTCATACTGCTTTACATAGGCATTTCTATCATTGATGATCATGTCGCAGTATTCTACACATTTTGTGTAATACTCTTGGGTATTAGCACTTTTCCCTTCGGTATAATACTCTTCGAAAGCTGCTTTCCAAAGTAGAGCATCGGCAATGATGGCACGTACTGCATCCTTGGTTATGCGTCCTTTGTTTTCGGCGATAGTGGGATATCTGCCTGAGGCCATAACCAAATTCTCTGCCTCGTAAAGGTCTTCCAGTATGAAGTCTAATGCTTCCAATGGAGTGGCCTGGGGTTGATACAGGTCTTGATTGTCATCAATCATGGCTTCCTTAAGTAAAGGTATGTCACGGAAAGTACGAACCAAGTAGAAATGACAGAGTGCGCGAATGGCTAGCATCTCGCCACGTACCACATCGAGATCTCCCTCAGTAAAGTCGGGGTCCTCGTCCAATACTTGGGGGGCAAACTTCATTACAATATTACAGTTATTGATGGTTTCGTAGAATACAGCCCAATCATTATAACCGTTTTGGGGAAGTAAGTTCGCTTCCATGATGTACTTGAGGTCATCCTTTAGGTTATTACCTTCCACAACGTTGTCGCCACGCACCTCACCCCATACGAGAAGTCTTTTGGTGAAGTTCTGGGTGGTCATCAGGCGGTAACTGTTGGCTACCATATTATTCACATCAGTCTTGGTCTTCCAATAGTTCTCCAATACAACCTGATTGGTAGGGTAGATGGTCAGGAAGTCTTCGCATGAGCAGGTCATAGCAACCACGGCTCCCACAGCCAATGTCTTAATCGTCTGACTAAAACGTGATATATTCTTGTATTTTTTCATATCGATATTATTGCTTTTCATTATTAGAATCCTACGGTCAAATTCAAGGTGAATGAGTGTCCACGTGGTGTCTTTGAGTTGTCAAATGCTTGTCCCCACTGGTTCACTCCGAATTCGGGATCTACACCAGTATACTTGGTGAGTACGAATAGGTTATTGGCAGAAGCCGATAGCATTAGTTGGCTCAGTCCGTATTTCTTAATCACTTGTGGGTCAAAATTATATTGAGCCTGGAGGAATGACATACGGAGATAAGAGGCATCCTCAAGATAGCGGTCGCTACCGAGATAATTATAGCCAGTGTTGTACATAGCGCGAGGCATCATCGTATTGTCACCCTCTTTTCTCCAGCGCCAGTTTACAGCGATACTCTGGTTGTTGTTGGAGTGCATGTTCTCAATTCCCATACGGGCAGAGTTGATGACATCTACACCATAGCGGAAGGTGAACTGAGATCTGAGTGAGAAGCGCTTGTACTGCAGAGTGACACCGAAACCACCTTGTAGCTTGGGGTTCGAGTTTCCTAAGTAAACGATGTCAAGCTGGTTGATGTTACCGTCGTGGTTGATGTCCTCATACATGGCATCTCCACCACGGAAAGGGTATTGGGCTTTACCATCATTATAGTTATAGGCCATACGCAAGGGTTTACCATCGGCTCCATAAATGGTATTGCCTTCACTATCACCTGCAACGGGGTACAAATCATGTAACTTTTTGCCTTCAGGAAGTTCTGCTTCAGCTTGTGCCCATCGATCTTTGGTCCATGTGGTATTGTAGTTATACATGTATACACCTTTGAACTTGAATCCATAGAGTGAACCGAGCGGATTACCCAACTGGATACGGTTGAGGTAAGAACCGTTTTTATAGTCGAAGTCAGCATTATTGTTCTTCAGGATGCTCTCCTCCATCTCTAGGATGGTATTATAGTTTTGGGCCAAGTTGGCATATGCGGTAACGCTGAAATCTCCAACTTTGATAAATTTATTACCGCTAACATTGAATTCCCAACCCCAGTTACGAATGGCACCTGTATTTTTTCTTGCTAGTGAGGTGTAGCCATTGGATGATGGAATAGCATAGCCGCCCATGAGTTGGTCTGAGATATTACTGTCATAATAGTTGAAGCCTCCGCTTAATTTGTCTTCAAAGAAACCAAAGTCGGCACCAACATTATACTCATTTTTCTTTGCCCAACGGAGACTGGTAAGACGAAGTCCACCCTGCTGCATGGCTGTCATATCCATATACTTTCCACTGGTATTGTATGTGGTGTAGTGGAGATACTCTGCGCCAGGTTGTATACCAGTCATACCCCAACCTGGACGGAATGATAGCATGCTTAGTTTGATTTTATCTTTCGACCACTCCATCCATGGCTCGTCGATGATGTTCCAGCGGAAAGAAATCGCGGGGAAGTTACCCCAACGGTTGCTAGCACCGAACTGGGTACTACCATCTCGGCGGATTGTTGCTGTGGCTGAGTAGCGACCCTCTCTGAATGAGTAGAATGCTTGAACAAACATCGCCATCCAGTGTGCTTGCCATGTGGAGGTACCACTACCTGCAAGGTATGTGCCAGTAGTTGTACTCTCGATACCGGTAGGAATACCGTGTGAAGATGAGTATTGGTTGTTGCCATTTCTTGTTCCCATTTCAAACTGACCTAGAACTTGAACCACGTGGTCTGGATTGTCGAACTTCGGAGAGAATGTCAAGCGATGGCGAGTATTGAATTCCAGACTCTTGTCATCATTGGTTGTACTGTAATTATACTTATCACTAAGCATACCCAAAGTGGTCAAGCTACTGGGAAGGAAGCTGCTGTTTGAAAGTGTATGGGCGTTCATGGACACCATACCGTAGTAACGAAGCTGGGTTTCATCACGACTCAAGCCAAGAAGCTGATAGTCGATTGAGATTTGAGGACTGATATTGTAGCTCTTTTCCTTCTTCCAAGCCAAGGTACCCATAGCTACAGGGTTGATAAGGTCCTTTTGATTCTTATCAAAGATGCTTGAGGCACTCTGTAGCATAATGTAGAAGTCGTCGGTATCGTTTCCTTGTGGATCCTGAGCGTAGATACCCATATTAGGCATCATAATCAAAGCATCAGCTCTTAATCCTCGGTAGTTCGGCGTACGGTTGGTATAGGTCAATGCAAAGTCAGAAGACACTTTGATACGGTCAGATACAAAGTAGTCCAATGCCATACGAGTGGTGAAGCGGTCCATATCGAAATTGATAGTTTGACCTGTCTGGGTATAATAAGCACCTGATACGCGGAACATAGCTTTCTCGCCACCACCAGTAAGTGAAATGTTGTGGTCATGAGTATGACCATGTCTTGAGATAGCCTTTACCCAATCGGTGTTGTTGTTGTAGTTCTCGTATTCAGCAAATGCAGGGTTGTAGTTCAACTCCTGTGCGTTGGAAGCACTGCTGCTTTGTGTCGGGTTAAAGTGTGCCTCTTTTAAGAACATGGTGTAGTCGTCACCATTAAGTAGCTTAAGTCCTTTGGGTGTCCATGCATTGGTATAGCGGTATGTATAAGATACCTTAGTTTTACCACGTGTACCACGCTTGGTTTTGATGGAGATTACACCATTGGCGCCTTTCGAACCCCAAATTGCTGATGCTGAGGCATCTTTCAGTACTTCGATACTCTCGATGTCATCGGGGTTTACGGTCAACAATTGAGCAAAATCCTCTTCGTTGGCACTGCTGAAGTCGATATTGTCGGCTTTTCCGTCTGAAAGGTCAAGGATGTTGTCGTTAACAACAATCAACGGCTGTTGGTTACCACTGATGGTAGAGGTACCACGCAGACGCATCTGAGTACCGGAACCGGGGTCACCTGAGTTGAACACAATGTCGAGACCGGCAATCTGTCCCTGGAGGGCTTCGTCGACAGAGGCGAAAGAGAGACCCTCCATATCGCTCATCTTGAAGGTCTGCTTGGCTACAGAAACCTCTCGTTCTAGAATGTCAAGACCTCCAGATTTGGTACGGGGGCGTGCCTGAATGACTACCTCCTGAATCTGGTTGTCGTCTTTCATGGTGATATTGAATACCGTCTGTGTGCCGATTTCCATAATCACATCCTGAAAACCTACATAGGAGAATTTCAGCTTGTTCTTGTTGTTCTTCACAATCATGGTGAAGTTACCGTCAAAGTCAGTCGTAGCATGATTAACGAAACGGTTGTCTTTGTCGATTTCCACAACGTTTACCATCATCAACGGACCCATAGCGTCGCTAACTTGACCGGAGATACGTTGCTGTGCACTCAGCGTAGCGGCCGATGCGATAAAGCAAAGAACGGTTAATAGGATATATCTATATACTTTCATGATACCTTATATTTATTTTTTGAATTTATTCGTTGTTGCATCGAAAATACGTTCATTAACAAGGAATCCATCGATTTGATGTATTACCGCATAGGATGAAGTCTCGACATTACCAGAAGCTTTTTGGAACCATGTGTCACGGGTCATAATATTGTATTGCTTGCCTTCAGTGTCGGGCTTATTGATTACATAGCAGGTTGCCTTGTCATAACCTTGAATATCGCTTGTAATAGAGATAGTGGGGTGGGTGTTGTAGCTTCCCTGCTGGGTCTCTACAGTGACAGCGCTGAATCGTTTGGTTACCTGGTCTAGTGCTGCGGTCTCATATTTTACGACAAACTTCTCTTCTTTACCTTCTATGATAGAGTGGGGTAAGTTGTCGACGTATACTGAATTATCCTGGATATGATATTTCACGAAATTCACAACAAGCTCAGCCTCTTTTCTCAAAACATCGATGTTTGCATTAATCTCTTCTGTTAATGCATCTATCTCGGCTTGAAGTGCGGCAATTTGCTCCGGTGTCACGTCCTCCTGTAGTTTCAAATCATTGAGAGCATCTTCTTTCTCTGTCAGTGTTAACTGCTTTTCTCCGATAGCTTCTGCCTCAATCCCCATATCGTTCCAGTTGGGTAGTCCTTTGCTGAACGCATCTTCAATCTGCTCATTGGTGGGGACGTATATGGTGTAGTGATAGGTGTTGAAAGTGCTGACATTCATATCTAGGCACGTATAGTTTTTGTTAGCTCTATCTATGCTCGTGAATATCTCGTAACGCCATGTGGAGTCGGGCTGGCCATTCTTTTTATTAATAGGTGATATAAGGTTGATTACATCCGCATTGCCAGCACAGAGCTCGAAGAATCTTCTGAATTCGGGGTGATTGATGCTGTCGCTCAAAATCTTGTAAACGGATTGTGTGGGGGGTTGAATCATACCTTCATCGATACGGAAGGTATTTCCATTCTTTTGAGGATATGTATGGCCTACAGGGACGCTTGTTCCATTTTGTGCCTCTAATCCACCAATGAGGTGGGTCACCTTATTGGTGGCAGGGTCAAACTCCACCTTGACTGTTCCGTATCCTTTTGCCATGTGATACTTGTTGCCATTGGTGAAGTCACCTACTACGATGTAGTATTCGCACATCTGTTTCAACAGATTCTCCATTCTGCTAAGAGGTAGATTCTTATTTTCTAAGGTCTTGGGCTCCATGGTCACAGGATCGCACTTCCATGTCTGTCCAGTAACCTTGTTCTTGGAATCATAGGTAAAGATATGCATCAGAGGTTCTGGATCGTTGATGGTGAATGGATCAATGTATCTGAAGCATCCGTCAGAAGGTACGACAAGGCTGAAATGAGAACCCATAGAGAGGAGATACTTGTCGTAATCCCAGCCGCTACAACCTCTCTCTTTGCTTCCCATAATCCAGTCTGCAATGTTCAGGGTGTCAACAAACATTAGCGGAGCAGATACTGCGACAAAACTTGCAGGGCTATATACCTTATTGGTTACGTATACTACACCATTGTTTGCAATGATACATTTCTCGATGTCCTCTTTTTTAACGCCCATAGGATCACGTGCATCGTCCATGATGTTGGCAAAGCGAGAGGGCACTGCGGTGTTGAATGATGTTTGCATCATGATATTGACTAGCTCGGATAGCTTGTCGAGTGGGATACTGTCGATGTGCTTGTAACGCTCGATGAGTGACTGCCCCTCGCCAATGGTGAAATATTCATTGAGGGCTTTATCGCTTGGCACCAACATGGCTGCCATATCATTCTCTTTCGATGATGAACCGGCTCTATACTCATTCCATCCGGGATCATAGAGCAATTGAGACACTGCCTCATGCTCAATTTCGTCAATGTCGATGTATGAGTCATACGCAGTTGAGGAACCTCTATTGGTGGTGGCATAATATCTCTTTTCGTATACCTTCTCTGCATTAGCTTCGTCACCATAGTGGTAGATACGATTGTATTCAGCTGTGAGCGCTTCGTTGTATACGGGGACAGAATATCTGTCGATCATGCTGCTGAAGATTCGGGTTCTTTCGCTTTCGGGAACTTTTTCGTCACCATTCAGACGAATCTCTTCTGCCATGTTGCTGGGAGGTATCAAAAGGCCATCCAATTGGTGTACGTAACCGTTCTTGCAGGTTACATTCTTGTCAATCACCATCTTGTCGAAGATGAAAGCATCTCTGATAGTAGCGTTATAGCGATTGTTTAGCAGGATGTTGAGGTCCTCTGCTGAGATTGAGTTCTGATAGAGCTGTTCCTCAAGGAAATGCACCATGGTTGTGGATGTGGCATCAAGCGCCAGACGGATACCATTTTGACGGAATCGATCCCAATCCTTGTTGTTCTGAGGAAGGTCGGCATCAAAAAAGAGTCCGATAGAGTCTGTGATGTTCGATGATGTTACTTGACGCAAGCAACGGCCGATGACTGGCTCTGAGGTAGCGTCAACAGAGGGCATGTTTGACATCAATTCCAGCAAGTAAGCGTTGTCCAACATCGAATTGTAGAGGATAATGCGCTTGTGGGCTGGTGTCAGTTGCTCATACGACTCAATGCCCCATTCCTCCTTGATGCCTTTGAGGAATGCGCTGTCGTTTGCTACAAACAACGTTTTACTACCCGTCTTAGACAAAACCTCCTTGTAATTGAGGTCTTCAATCACTTTCATGAATAGGGTGAACTCACCCTTTTCTTCTAGATACTCATAGATGCTTGCACCCAAAAAGTCTGGTTCTCTGTCGTCGTAGTAATACTCATCGCGGCAGGATTGAACTGTAGCACAAACAAATAACAGACAAGCCATGCTGATGTACTTGCCCACTTTGAACGTGTGTTTCTTGCTCATATTTGTATTAGTTAATATTGTTTTTTCCTAATTAACGGACAAAGATAAACTTAAATCCTTATACTTGCTAATTTCTATTTGTATTTTTTTTTGTTCCTGTATATTTTTTTGTTTTCTCTTTCTTGGGATTCTCATCACTTAATTGCTCGTGCTTTTGAATTTTGCCTGAACTGCTTCTTGGTCTATATATCGGGCTAATTCTTGCGGGGTGATGTTTACAGGCTCCAACATATACTCAGGTACGTTGTAGCTTTTGTAGTAGTTGTCGTAGAAATAGGGGGCTTCCTGAGGCAGAATGAAGGGTTTGTGTGCCTTTCCATTCCTGTCGAAATAGGCAATGTAGAGGCGGGTGTAGCCACCGTCGTCGCGGCGACTGGTGTAGAGTATCCAGCGGCCGTTGCTCGACCAGGAGTGATAGCTCTCCACGTCGTTGCTGTTGAGCTCCTTCATGTTCCGCATCTTCATGTTGGTGAGGTCTATCATGTAGAGGTCGGCATCTTTGTGCCAGATATGGAAACAGCCATATTCGGCCATACCGAATAGCAGGTATCGTCCGTCGGGCGAGATACGTGGGAGTGTGGCACTCTTGCCGAGTGTGTCGGCATTGAGAACAAGCTCGGCAGGACCGAAGGCCTGCGTCTCGGGATCGAACGACTTTCGGTAGATGTTGTACTTGAACTCTTTGTAGTTGTCGATGATTTCGCGCTCTCTGACGGCATAGTCTTGTATCTCGTAATGGGCAGAATTGTAGTAAAGTGTCTTCCCGTCGGGAGCCCACGCAGGGAACACTTCCCACTCCAGTGTGTCGTGCTCGATGAAACTCACTTCGTTGCGGTCGATGTCGTAAAGGATGAGGTCGCTCTTAAGGTCTTGAACCTCAATCTTGTTATTGTTCTTGGTGTGGAACGATTGTCCTGTATCGTTGATGGAGTAGGCGATAAAGTTATGGGTGGGGTGCCAGGCTGGGTATACGCCAGCTGAGATGGTAGAGTCGGTCTTGAGGTTTATCTTCTTTACCTCGCCGTTGTTGACAAGCATGGTGCCACCTTTGTGTTGGCGCACGTGGAACTGCATATTGTCGGTCTTGTAATTCCTGTAGTGATGGCAATTGATGCATTGGCCGTTGACGGCATCGCTGAGCAGCATGTTGTTGTAGATAATCTGCTCGTCAAAATTGGTGAGATTACGTTGTCTGATGCTCAACTCTTCATAGGTGACGTATGAGGGAGCAATGATTCGGTATGAGATGTAGGGGTCGATGGGCTCTTCTGCTATCTGCCACTTTATCGGACGGTATTTCTGCCATCCTCCCTCATTCTGAATATAGGTGTTTACCTCAATGGTCTTCCCTTTGTTGGCCTCCAATAGCTTATACCAATCTTTGATTTTCCAGTCGGTGGACTTTCCTTTCATGACAAGTGACTGGTCTCCTGCTTTCAGTTCGGTGATGTACTGTTTGCCCTCTGCTTTGTAGGCGAAGTTGAGTGGCGCGATGTTGTAGGGGATGACTGTACTGCTATATTCGGGATATATCGGAGCCGTTTGATTGGTTTCGGAGAATTCCTTTGGAGGTTCAGCTGCACATCCTGCAAGAATGATTGTGCTGAGCAGGATGGTGTATAGGGAGTGTTTGGGTAGGTGTAGCATAGCTGTTTGTTTTTTTTATTGTAGTGTGATATTTTCTAGATATCCTAGAATTTCTAGAACTTCTAGATTGTCTAGATTGTCTAGGCTACCTAGAATGTCTAGGTTATCTAGCAATAAGCTCTTGGATTAGTATGATTTGACATCTCGTATAAAGAAATAGAAATACCAGAAGGTGTCGCCATAGCGCTCGTAGAATAGTTTCTTTGCTTCGGGGTCGCGCTCTACATTCTGAACGGCATGTTTTTGTGCGAAGCGCATGAAGTCTTGGAAACGCATCTTGACCGATTTGTCAAAGGGCATCTTACTGATGTCCACCGTCTTTTCCAGATTTCCATAGAGCAGGGCAGCCTCCTGATAATGGGTGGGCATACGGCTGGTCTTGTGGCTGTTGGCAAACCTGAAGAAACAGTTCCAGAAGGTCTGTATGTCTTTGAGCGTCAATGCACACATAAGGGCTGCTTCGTCAAACATGGGCGTGTTGAGCTCGCTGTAGGTGTGAGCGAAGTAGTTGAGGAGGTAGATCTCTACCAAGGTGTTGTCGCCATCGAGCTGGTCCTCAAACTGATATAGCGGTAATATTCCGGCAAACTCACGGTCTTTAGCGATAAGCTCAGGGTTCTGTATCATCTTTTCGTACTTCTCGGCCCATTCCTTATAGAAGAGTGTCTTCTTGAGCGTGTTGATGTACTTCATGGCAAGGGGATATTCGCCTGAGATGATGGAAGTTTTCACCATATACTTGATGTAATCGACCTTCCATCCATATTCTACGGCGTCTTCCAGGCACCAGCGGTAGCAGAAGTTCATGCGGGCATAGTGGTAATAGAGCATCTTGCCGCCTACCTGCATCAGTCGAATCTCGAAGGGGGACTTGGGCGCTTCGCCACCGTCGAGGTAGTGGAACATCTCATCGCCTGCTTTGCCTAATTTGAGCAGGGCAAGGTTACGGTTGAGTACCATGAGGCGGGTAGGTGTCTGTTCCTGTGATTTGGCAATGTCGAGTACTTTGCGCCACTCCAAACGCTCCATGGCGTGGTTCATCTTGATTTCGGCACGGAAATTGGGGTCGCGGAACCAGAATAACTGTACCACGAAGACAATCACTACAAGGCCTATGCCCTGTGTCAGGAAAAAACGGCTCTTCGGTTGTGTGTGGTTTGCCGTGCGGTTAAAACGGATGAAGGGTATCACGAGCGGATACAGATAGAGCAGGATGTAGGGAACCCAAGTGAAGAGGTCGCGTTTGATGAACTGGAAGGCAGGCATGCCTGCGGTAAACATGTCGACAAAGCGGGTCTGCTCAAATACGTTATAATATAATATAGGAGTAGCGATGCCGAGTGCTAAGCATAGTAATGCAATGCCTATGTTGCGCTCTTGGGCAGATACCTCGAAGGCGACTATAGCCAATAAGGCAAGCAGGGCATAAAATCCGAATAGAGGATAGCCTGCTGCAGCAATGATAGCTACAATGAGGTAACGCCACCAACCTTTGGCTACTTGATATAAGCGAATGGTTGTTAGTGTGAAAAGGAATCCTATCAGCATAGAATAGAAGTATCCTTGGGTCTTTATCTGGAATATCCAGTAGCCCACTTCCATCGAGCAGCAGAGGATAAGTGCGCTGGGTAATAGCGTGAGTAATGCCCATCGTTTGGGTATACCGAAAACCTTCTGCGTGAGTAGCTGTATGGCGAATAGCAAAGCTACATAGATGAGCGAACCAAGCATGGGGTAGTAGAAGAATTGGGTGAGGAAACAGGCAATGTAGCTCATTAGTCCGCCTGGAACCATCATGCGCTCGTCGAAGTACACCTTGGTTGGCAACCATAGGGATAGCTCTTGTACGCGGTAGAGGAATTCATGCTCAAATACATTGAGCAGAATCCATGTGATGGCTAAGAATGACAAGCCTGCGATGAGAGGAAAGCGCTTGAGCTTGCCTTCATCAATGCTTGCCACAGTGCCTCCTTTGTGGGTAGTCTTTTCTTGAGGTTGTTTTTTCATTGTATGTTGTTATTGATATTTACGGTGGTTAGGGAGATTCTTAAGAAAAGGTTATTTGACTTGAACCTTTTTGTGGTCGATGATGAAGGTGCCTTGAGGTAGGGTAATCTGTTGGGTACCTTTTATTATCGCTTGCCAAACTTGCTTTCCGTCAGTCGTATAGATGATTACGTTTTGCGGTTGTGGCGCTGTGATGCTGATGTACCCTACACCTGGTTCCAGTTGTAGACCACTCCATGTAGTTGTGGATATGCTGGAGGTGTCGAGTGTTATGGTCTGCACTTCGCTATAGGTGTCGCCACCGAGCAGGGTCGTGACGTGCAAACGGAAATGGATGGTGCCATCCTGGAAGGCATTGGCATCTGCAGTGAGGGTGTAGTCGGTGTTGTCGAACTTCCAACGCGCATTCTCCTCGTAGGCTGTCTCCCAAGTCTTTCCATCATAGCTATACTCTATAGTAAGCTTATCGGTGACATCACGGTTCGGGTTGTTGACGGCGAAGTTTAGCTCATTCTTGCTGCTGTTGTAGCTGACCTTTAGTGTGACATCCTGTAATGAGGGCTTCCACCAATCTGGAATATACTGCACTTCTGCTTTGTAGGCGAAAGATGAGGGGTAGTCGCGGAAGATGAAGCCCGCGGGTGTAGGCCAACCGTCATCGTATATCATCTTGTTGTACCATAGGTCGTCGTTGTAGGGGACATAGCGCTCTACGTAGTCGAGGCTCTCGAGGAGGTCGAAAATCTGCTGGTATTTCTTGGCTGCATCGTTGACATTGCTCTCGCTGGGCTTATCCCATGAGGCTCCGTTCTCCATTTCGGTAATCCATATGGGGCGACCGGTGGCGTTATGTATGTCTTCGAGGCGTTTCTTCCATGTAGCAACATCTTCTTTCCAGTAAGAGTGAGTGACTACAAAGTCGCAACGATAGGCATAGTTGTGACAGTATTCGACATAGTTCTTGAGCCATCCTGCATCGGTAGGAGAAGGTGAGCCTATGCGCATACCACTCTCGAAGAACTCCGTGTGGTGTGTAAAGGCGCTCCATTCGCTGATGGCACCTCCACACGAGCATTGAGCTGAACCGTGCTGTTCTGAGTGCTCGGGCTCATTGTATCCCAATACGTGGGTGCAGTTCTGTAGAGCATTGATTTGTGCCCATCCCGGCCACCAGAGGTGCTGCTTTATGGGTACGTATTCGAGGTCTGCCGTGTTGTTTCGGTCGGCACTCCAGGTGTAGAACCAATTGGCACGTACGGTTTCGGTATGTTTATTGATGGTGCTGTTTCCTGCAGTACTTCCCCATCCCTTCTTGGATACATATTGCCAAGGCTTTACGATGACGCTTGATACGCGACGGTTTAGGGCTTCGGGGGCTACGGGTACCAAAAGATCTTCATGATCGGCTACGAAAACTCGGCTGTAACCACTGCCGTCGCTGTTGGCGGCGAGGGTGACCATATATCCGCGTTTGAGGATAAAGCTCTGCATGGTATTGGCTTTGTCGCCGAGGGCATTGTGTTTGCCTGCGGCGTAGCTGGTGGCATCACCGCTGTAAAGTTCACCACCGTATAGGGTGAACGGTTCTATGTCAGCAGGGTAGGGGATGACTGCTGTACCGTCGAGGTAGATGGCTGCACGGTAACTCTTGCTCGATTGGGGCATTGCGCCCTTTATGGTGGCGATTCTGGCCCAAGTAGATATGGTGGCTGAGGGGCGTGTGTGCGGGAGTATTACCCAGCAATTCTCATTGTTGATATGCAGCTTGGACTCTACCATGGTGCCTGCTTCGTTAAGTAGGAAGTAGTCTGCGGGTTCTGTGAGGTTAAGGTCGCACCGATATACCATAGCCAGCTGGCGCTTTACCTTATTATATTTATTGCCATCATACAAGCCGGGAGCAAGTGCCTTGCCCATGCTGATAATCTCGGCGATATAACTGCTCAGATGTTGGGTGCCCAGGCCTGTGTATTCCGTCTTGTCTCCTCCAGTCGTGAGTGCAGGTACCGTGTATGTGGCGGCTGTACCTGCCAGTTGTCCGTTGTGATAAATCTGGAGTGTGCTATTGTCGGCGACAAAACGATAGTTGTTGCGAACTGAATTCTCGGGTAATGTATAAATAGTCTGTCCGCCGATGCTGATGCCTGCGCGGCTGATGCCGATGAGTGCTCCTTGCTTGTTCCTATTGCGGATGAGGATGTATGCTGTGGAGTCATTGGCAAAGGTTACGCTGTCGAGACTAAGCGTATAGCTATTCTCCAGGCTGATGCCATTGCTGTCGTAGGTTGCCCATATGCGGATATTCTTGGAGTCTTCTGCCGTGCTCTCCTTGCAGGTGGTGATGGCCTGCTCCACCTCGGCGGTGGTCTCTACGATGGTGGCAATGTCGTCTATGGTGGCTTTGCCGGCCACCTCTTTTGCTTTGTCGATACAGAGACTGAGGTTTGTGGTGGCGGCTAATCCGTAGATGCCACTACCGATAATCTGCTCGCCGAGGGTGATGGCTTCCTGCAACTTGTTGACATAGAGTGCCAGGCGACTCTCGCTGAGTGAGAACTGTGCTTCTACCAATTGCCAGGTGCTCAGCTCGCCTTTGCTCTTGTCGTAATATACGCCGATATATTCATTGGCTTCCTGGTCTTTGTCGGCGCCCAGTACCTTTCCGCTATATAGTGAGGTAATGGTGCCCTCCAGTCCTTCGGTGATGGCCCATAGGTCGGTGTTGTTGGTGGCCTGGGCGTCATTGAGTACCATGCTCCATGTGTTGGCTGTGCTGGCAGCAAGGTACTTGCCTGTCGCTTTGTGGCGGAGGCGATAGTAACCCTCCTTGTTGCTGCTCTCTGCGCACCATGTGTATGCGGCATTGCTGGCTTCTGCGTCAGAGGCTGCCAAGGCTGGGATGTTGCTGGCGTTAAGTCCCAACAAACGGCTGTAGTAGGTGTTGTAGAGGTAGTATTCACCACCATTATATAATGTATTGGTAATTTTCTTGATGGGTGAGAAGGCGCCGTCGCTGTAGCTCGCATGAGTAATGTCGAGGTCGATGGCTCCGTCGGTGGCCTCGGTGTAGAGAGCGAAGATGTTGTAGTCACCCACTTCCTCAACAAGGGTGATGCGGTCGAGGTGGACGATACCGCTACTGCCATAGCATACGAAGGCTATGTAGCTGGCATTTTGTTCAGTGGCGATAAATTCATACTCATATTCCTGGATAGTCTGTTTGGCAGAGGGGGCTGTCCATGTGGCGTAGAGGTTGTCCCATGTGCCCAGTGCTGAGCCTACGGCTACAGCATAGGTCTTGCCCAAATCGTTGGTGTGGCTGAGTGCCTGGAATGAAAGCTTGTATCGGCGTCCAACCTTCAATGGCGTGGTCAATTGTTGGTAGATATAGCTGCCTCCTGCTGCAGTAAAACCACCAGCCCCATCTTGACGGAACATCAAGGCTGAGCTACCTTCGCGGCCGTTGGCATAGGTGGCGTTGTCCTTGTTGCAGCGTACGCCGGTTTGTTGCTGGTCTTTAGCATTGGCATTGGTAATCTCCCATTCGGCTGGCCAGAAACGGTAGTCGCTGGCATCGCTCTTGAGCACTACATCTTCGGTCTCAAAGCCCGGGTTGCGGATAAGGTTGTGCTTGTCGTAGATGCCCGTTTGATAGTCTTTGTCGTCGGTGGTGGTGAAGGGATCCTGCATCATCAAGAGGTTGAATATCTCTGCTTGATGGGTTCCCAAAAGGGTGGTATCAGTGTAAAAGTGTATTTTTTCGCCTTGCAGTACAGCGCGGTAGGTGTGTGCTTTGCCATCGTTGGTCAGGGGATAGATGGTGGGTGTAATCTCTGGGTCAACGTTGTCTAAGCCAAAGATGATGTTGTCGGAGGTGATGCCTGCACTGAATCCTAAATAGGCCCCGTTGGCTGCGATGATGTATAATGTGCCCTTGTGGCCGCTACGCATGAGCAGACCCAGGTCGAGGGTGAAGTCTCCCTCGGGTATAAAGCGGGTGTCATAGGTACTGATGTCGCCAGCTTGAGTGATTGTCTGCTGTTCGCTCAGTGTGATGTCTGTAGCGCCTTTATAGGGGAGGGATTGCGCTGTTGATTGCAGGGTTAGAACTGCGAGTACAGTCAGTAGCAGTGGCTTGAGAATCTTGCTCATGGTGTTTTTTTATTTTTTTCCTTTTCACTAGGTCGGTCTAGGATATACTAGGAATTCCTAGATACCTATATGTCATAGTTTAATTATTCTTGCAAAAGTAAGGATAATTCTTTGATTGGCAAAGCGCGGAGTGTAAAATATAGCAATAAGAAAGCGGGGCCGCATGTGCAGCCCCGCTTGGGTGTTATGAGTTAGGATTCTGTGATTACTTCACGAATACCTTCTTCACTTCGATGCGTCCGTCGCTGTAAACAGTCTTCACGATGTTCACGCCCTTGCCAGGAACAGCAAGCTGACGTCCGTCGATAGCGTAGTATACGGTCTTGGTTACTACAGCAGCAACGTTCTCGATACCGCTCTCGATGATCCAGCCGCTGTTGTCGCCTACAGCCTTGAGGGTCAGTGACCAATCGTCAACTGAGAACCACTTGCCTTCGTATCCGGCCTTCTTGGTTACGGTAGAGTCGGTGGTAACACCAATTACCATTTCGTGGTTGGTAACTACGATGTCGTCGATGGTTGCCCATGTCCAACCGAAGCCCTTACCGTTGTTGGCGTTGTGGAGTGTCTCATCATAGGTGCTACCAGCCTGCCACTTGTCTTCCTCTGCCTGCCAGATGCCACCGAGGCTGTCTGCGTGGAATTCAATCTCCTGCCATTTGGTGTTAGCGCTGTTGGCTACCTGAAGCATTACGGTAGAGTCGTTTACCAATGTGTCGGTGATAGCTTCGCCGAGAGCGAAGATGTAGGCACCGATTGAGTCGGCACGTGTTGCTACTGTTACGGTGTATGTACCGTTAGGAATGTTGGTGAGTACCTGAGAACCGCGGAAGTTGAGTGCTTTCTTTGTACCATTATAAGAGTCCATATAACGGTTAGCGCCGTCAGCGCCCCAGTGCTGTCCTGCATTGGTCTCAGTGTTGCCTGTACCCTTGTTTACAATCCAACCAGCAGCATCGCTGTCGAAGGTGGGGTTCACGATGAGTGCGGTAACGTCGTCGCCAGCCTTTGCATTCATGTATGAACTCTTTACAAGGTAGCTTACTACGCTCTGGAGCTTAGCCTTGAGGTCTGCAACGTTAGCCTTGTTTTGGAACTCGGCTGTGAGGGCTGCCTTCTGGGCGGCAATGGTTGTCTCAACGTCCTTGATGTTGCTTGCGGCATAGCCAGCGCTTCTGTCGGTGAGCATGTAGCTAACTTCATCGAGGTATGTAGCATAGTCGCTGTATGCGTTGAGCTTCTCCTGGATAGTTGCGAGGGCTGCAGTAGTCGTAGTGTCAGCTACGGTGATTACATCGGCGAATACAACAGCTGCGGCAAGTACGTCTTGTGCATCCTTGTTAGCGAGGTTTGTATTATTGTCGATAGCGTTCTGGTATGCACCAGTCTTATAGCTGTTGTAGCTTTGTACGGCTGTTTTTGCTACGCTGATAGGCTCTACGAGGAGTGCAGAAGCCTCACCGTATGATGTAGTGCTCAGTGCGATGGCCTCGTCAATCTTTGCCTGAAGTACGGCTGCGTCGCCCTTCAGCATGTTGGGGAGGAGGGCTTGCGCCTCAGCGAGTGTGGCTTCGTATGCAACCTGAAGGTCAGCATCAGTAGCTTCACCGTGATAGAGGAGCTTGAAGTTGGTGGCTTGGAACCAGCCTTCGGAAGCCTCGCCACCCTTGCTTGAAGCTGCACCGACGGTGAGTGTACCGTCGATAACTACTACATAGCCGGTCTGGAGTGTAGACCATTGGTAGAAGTCCCAACCACCAGGAGCGGGGAGGTTCTCTGATACAGAGGTGTTGATACCTGTTACATAGAGGTGCTGGTCGGTAGTGTAGTCACCGTGGTCGGCTGTCTCGCCCTGAGTAATCATCTCTGCGCTGATGCTGTAGAGACCGTTGGGAAGACCTGTGAGTTCCTGATGCAGGTCGATAGATACGATGTGGTTACCCCAGAGGTTTACACCGCGGCGGTTTTCGCCACCTTCCATTACGGGACGGCAGTTACCAATCCAGAGATCTGAGCCACCACCGTTGTGGGTGAGGTTCCATACCCAGTTGCCCTTCTCCTCGAAGTTGGCGTTGGGGAGCAGGAAGGTGTAGTCGGCAGGCTCTTCCTTGGTAGCCACCTGACTCATACGATAGTCGGCAATAGCCTTCTCAAGCTTGGCGATCATAGCGTAAAGCTCGGCATAACCAGCATTCTCGTCTTCAAGTTCCAGGAAGGTTGCGATTTCATCGATAACGGTGATGGCTGCATCTGTACCAGGATAGCCAGTCTCATCTACAAAGTTTGCAAAATCCTCGTTGTCTTTATCAAGTTGCTGAACAAGCTCGATAGAGTGCTTGGCAGCATTGAATACTGAATCAAGACGGATATAAGCTGCGTTCATTTCCTCCTCTTCTGCGTCTTCTGCAAGACCAATCTCGTCTTCCAAACTATAAGTGATGCCGGGAAGCAAGAATTCACCATTGTCTCCAATCCAGCTGTAGATGTTGTCGATAAGACCGTTGATATATACATAAGCGTCAAAGCCTGCATATTCGAGCTTCACGTTGTCGATAGCTACATAAGTGAAGTTGTTTGTCTGATAGCCTACGAGGCCTACGATGATTGAGTCTGCTGATACAACACCCTCGATGGTGAAGGTTTGGGGATATGAGTTGTCCTTTGAGGCACCGTCTGTGGTAATCTGTTCGGTTACCATGTCGAGTTCAGCGCCGTTACAGTAGATGGCTGCACCAGACTTAGCTTCAGGGTCAGAGGTGTCTACAGCGTGGTCCATAACGCACTGTACGGTGAAGCGGTAGTAGCCCAAGGGGAGGTTGTATATGGTCTGGCTTACGTGGGTGTCCTTAGATACGGCTGATGAGCCCTCGTTGATTTCCAATACACGGCTACTCTCGCCAAAGTACTCGAAGAAGCGGATGTTGCTACCGCCATTTACGGCATCGTTGTTGCGTGTCCATCCAGACAGACCGTTGTCGAAGTTGGGGTTGGTGAGGTAACGGTTAGTAACGTCTACGGTGTAGTCGTCGCTGGCGTTGGCCATACGGAAGTCGAGCAGAGCTTCCTTAATCTTAGCAACGAGTGCGTTGATCTCGTCAGCGGTGTAGGCGTCGAATGCGTCGAGCATGTCGTAGCCCTCGCTTACTATTGCGTTGAATACCTCTGCATCTTTGGCTTCATCACCGAATGTGTTGAGCCATTCGTCGCACTCGGAGAGGAGCAGCTCCAACTCTACGGGGCTGGCAACCTCAGAAACCTCGGCGAGGATGAAGGCGTCGAAACACTTGCTGCCACCCAGCCAACGGGCGCAGAACTGCAAGTATTTGTACTCTGCGGTAGTTACCACGATGTTTTGTGTCCATGCGCAGTTGGCATCCTCATAGGCGTACATGATGGTCTTGGTCTCGTCGCCACGGGGAGTGTCGGTCTCAGAAGTTACGATGTAACCCTCTTTAGCTACAGCGGCATTGTCAGAATTCTGACGGATGAAGTAGCTGAATACATAGGTCTTGCCCTTTTCGATCTCCCATGCGGTACCGATAGAGCCGTTGCCGCCCTTACCGGCGTTCTCTGTCAGACGGAGGTATGCACCGTCGTCAACACCGCCGTTTCCGTGCCAGTCAACGCCGGTCAATGTGCCACCGGCACCACCTACCCAACTCTCGGTGTTGTTGTCGAACGATGGGTTCTCGATAAGGTTCTCACCGGTAACGATGTAGGTCTTCTCTATACCGTCGGCATTGGTATAGGTAAACGAGTCACCGGTCTTGAGCTGCTGTGCATTCGCTACAAAGAGTCCTGCTGCGAAAAGCACAACGGAAGTCAAAATTTTCTTCATGATGCTTGTTTTTTAAGTTAATAGATTGGTTGTATGTATTTTCTCTTTGTCTGCTGGTGGTGTTGCTTTTAGTCTTCCTCTTGTTAATCTCTTGGGAAGAGATTGAAGGGTGTAAAACTGCGCAAAGGTAATGAAAATAATTAAATGTCAATACTTTTTTGCTATAAAAATATAATATTGTATTATGAATGGCTATGAAAATGCTGTTTTTTTAACTTTGCGATAATTCAAGGTTCTGTTGCTTTGGGAGTTCGGCCGGTTTGATGGGTGCGTGTTTCTCTTCCCAAGAGAATGTGTCAACTCTCGATGAAATGGGCGTTTCCTTTGGTTTCCTTTCCATGCGAATCGTGGTTTTGTGGGTGAAAAAGTTTATTTTTGGGGTGGCAGTGGCAGGGTGTGGTGCTGGCGTGGTGTGGATGTGCTGGCGCGATACTCGCCTTTTCTCTGTTCGGTATATCGCAAATTTCACGCCACCGCGGTGGCGTTTATGTTTCACTGCGGTGGCGTTTATGTATCACCGCGGTGACGCGATTATGTCATCGCGGTGGCGTGAATATGTCATCGCGGTGGCGTGAAAAAGTGGTTGGTGTGAAGTGGTGAAGTTTGCTGTACGGATGGTGCTCTTTGGCCTTTATGTGGTATTGGGCTTATCGCTGCCACTGCCACCCCAAAAGTTAACTTTTTTCACTTGTGAGGCGCGCGTATGTCTGTAGAACTTAAACTTTCGCGCGTGTAAGTTGCAGGTTTCATAATTTTGTTTTATCTTTGCCTTGATTAAGAAAATCACTATAAATCAATCCATATTAACTAACATTTATGAAGAAAAACATGCTTTTCTTGGGTGCGCTCGCCATTGCCATGAGCGTGAGCGCACAGAAGCCGAAGATGTGGCTCGACCCTGAGGTGAATCAGGAGAACCGCAAGGAGGCACGCGCCGCCTACTTCGCCTATGAGAACACTGACCTTGCCGCCCAGAACGACAAGAGCAAGAGTGCCCGCTACCTTGACCTGACGGGCGAGT
>JAZNYG010000064.1:0-123905 GCA_045594245.1 Bacteroidaceae bacterium | reverse complement strand
GACGAAGCACAAAACACCACCATCCCGCAAATCAAGATGTTCCTCACCCGAATGGGCATGAACACCAAGATGATCATCACGGGCGACCTCACACAGATAGACCTCCCCTCCTCTACCCGCAGCGGCCTCTCACACGCCATGCACATACTGCGCGACATCAAGGGTATAGGCCTCATTGAGATGAACAAGAAGGATATCGTGCGCCACAAGCTCGTGACCAAGATTGTGGAGGCATACGAAAAGGAGAAATCCACGAATTCTCCTTTAATGGACAATTCCGCAGCACAGCGAGAGCAGAGTCAAAATTATTTGAGTCATGCCGAGCAAGCAAGGAATCTTGATGCATAGCATCATAATTGACAATTGTTAGTAAGAACTTGTGAAGACGAACATTATAAATAAAAAGAGTAAAATAAATTAATAACCACAATTGGCACATGGCACAGGCAAGATAATTGCCAATTGTCAATTGTCAATTGTCAATTCAAAAAACATGGCACTAACAGCAACAGAATTCAATTTTCCCGGTCAGCAGGGAGTGTATCACGGCAAGGTACGTGATGTGTACAACATGGGCGACAAGCTCGTTATGGTAGCTACCGACCGCATCTCAGCGTTCGACGTAGTATTGCCCAAGGGCATCCCCTTCAAGGGACAGATGCTCAATCAGATTGCAGCAAAGTTCCTCGACGCCACCACCGACATCTGCCCCAACTGGAAGCTCGCAACCCCCGACCCCATGGTAACCGTGGGCGTGCTGTGCGAGGGATTCCCCGTAGAGATGATCGTGCGTGGCTACCTCTGCGGCTCAGCATGGCGTGCTTATAAGAGCGGTGTGCGCGAGATATGCGGCGTGAAGCTCCCCGAAGGCATGCGCGAGAACCAGCGCTTCCCCGAGCCCATCATCACCCCCACCACCAAGGCCGAGATCGGTGAGCACGATGCCGACATCTCCAAGAAGGAGATACTGGCACAAGGCCTCGCCACCCCCGAAGAGTATGCACTACTCGAAAAGTACACCCTTGCCCTCTTCAAGCGCGGCACCGAGATAGCTGCCGAGCGCGGACTCATCCTCGTAGACACCAAGTACGAGTTTGGCAAGCACAACGGCACCATCTACCTCATGGACGAGATTCACACCCCCGACAGCAGCCGCTACTTCTACAGCGAGGGCTACGAAGAGCGCTTCGAGAAGGGCGAGCCCCAAAAGCAGCTCTCCAAAGAGTTTGTGCGCGAGTGGCTCATGGACAATGGCTTCCAGGGTAAGGAGGGCCAGCAGGTGCCCGAGATGACCGACGAGATTGTCACAGGCATCAGCGAGCGCTACATCGAGCTCTACGAGCACATCACCGGTGAGCCTTTCGTGAAGGAGAGCACCGAGGATATCGCTGCCCGTATAGAAAAGAACGTCACCGAGTGGCTGGCGAAATGATAGAATATAAAATTAAGAAGAAGAGGGGGCATTTTTTACTCCCTCTTCTTCTTTTTTTATACCTGTCTTAGCGAACAATGCTTCTAACTCCGTGTCCTATTTTTATTCAAACGGCCACGGCTCGTCATCAACGTCTTCCACTACCTCAATCTCTATGCCATTGAAGCACTCAAGCAAAGCTTCGTAAAGCACAAGTTCGTCATCCATTTCGATTCTCAGCACCACGCAGTAAGGGTCTTCCGTGTTCATCCCCACCAATACACCCAAGTGCATTCCATCGCCCACCAACACTTGCATGACAAGGGCCACAGGGATGTACAGTGCACTTTCATCTTCGGTTTGCCCTCCCATCTTCTTTGCTGTTAGGAGCAGCATATTCCTGATAGCATCAAGTTGCGCCTCAGGGCCATGTATGTAAAAATCGCTCTTAAGCATTATCGGTAACAGTTAATATCGTCAATTCTCATTGCTCGTATCCGCAGACTCCTTATCAGTCAATGTAATATGCCGACTCGTTTTCCTCACCCGAGACCTTGAGCCATTTATTTGTCAGTTTAGCCACTTCAAGTTCCTCGTCAGCAAGTTCTTTGGTATATTTCTGTCCAACTTTTGCTTTAAGGACATCCATATATGCGTCAAGCATCTTGATGGTCTTCTCCACCATAGCGTAATCTATCATTCGCTTGTTCAGTTTCTCGTCATCCTCGTCGTGAAGCAGGGTCTCGCTAATGAGATAGCGAGTCACCTCCTCCCAGTCGGGGTAACGCTCCGAGCCAAACTGCACCCACTCGCCGGGAAACTCGCTGGCGCCGTTCTTGGCTCTATCGTCAACGAGGTAGTCGCCATCGCACAGGTTCTTGCAGTGGGTAATGATCACACGCTTCTTGAACAGGTCTCCAAAGTGCTTCGTGAGCCACGCCAACTTGTCGTTATATGCTGTAATGTTCTTCCAAGGAGCCGTAGAGAGGATATACATGTCATAATACTCGCTCAATGTATTCACTGCTTCTATAGCTCCCGGCATAGGATCCATCAGTGAGAAGATACCGGGCACCTCGTCGAGCCGTCCCTCATACTCCTTTTTCACTTCATCACTCAGCTTGTTGATACCGCTCTGGAAATCGACCAACACACCATCCATGTCAAAAAACAGTTTCTGCATACTCTACGTTTTTACAATTACTTATATAATATAGTCTCCCAATGGCAAAAATTCAATTTTCGAGGCAAGTTTTTTCAAAAAAGTGATTTCACCTCACCTATACAACCACTTTTTTGTATATCTACAGCGATTTATACCTCCTCTTTCTCTACAAAGCCAAAGGCAGGAGTGGCAAAGTCCTTCACATCATTGCTGTCCATCCCTTTACCGCCATCGAGCTGCTCACTGATGACTTGTGCCATGCGCAGGGCCACCACCAGTTTGTTCTCCTCAAAGTTGACAAGTTGTGTCGATGTGCGCAGAACGAAAATATTACCCTCCAACCCCATACGTTGCAGGTGATAAGCCGCGTTCTTCTTCTTCAACGGGTAGCGCACCGACTGCGGAGTGCATACCAAACCAAACTCCTCTGCCATCACCGAGGAGAATGTCTTGTAGAGCGCTTCGTAGGCGGCCGTATCCTTGACCGTCGCTTGCGAACCATCTTTCAGTGCCGAGGCAAAGTGCAAGTCGAAGGTGTTCTCCTCCTTCTTCTGATGGTCGGTCAAAATAATGACCCACGAATCCTTTTGGTCGGCCAAGGCCTTGATGTCACCGAAGTAAGCTTCACGCGATTTCTTTTTCTTTTCGATCATCTTCAGGGCTTCGGTATCCTTGCGCGTATATTCCGCGCTCGACATCCGGTCATATAGCGGTTCGTCAGATAAGTTGTAGTATGAGTCCAGTTCATTGGGGTCTACCTCGATGCTCTTGCATACATAATTAAAACCGCCCAGCTTGCTCAGATAGTAACTATACCACCCGATACCCACTCTGGAGAAACCTCTTGGGCATACTATGGTAACCCTGGAGCCACGATTGATACAGCATCCGTATGGACGGTTCTTGGGAAACATTTCCACCACGAACTGCTCGTCAGCCGTGTTGCCATTAGCGTCGGCAAGATTCTTAAGCAAAAGGTCTGGGTACTTGCGACACACCTCGAAGATATCTTTCATATCCATACCCTGACGTATCTGCAAGCGTGTCACGGGAGTACGCTGAGGCACAAAATTGAGTCTTGAGATATTATCAGCACCATTTTCAGGCAAAGAGTTAAGGTAGATACGCAGTGCTTTGTCGTCATTACGTCGGAAAGTCTTGCGAACTCGGTCATAATATTCGTCGAGTTCCTTCTCACGCTTGTTCTCATCCATCGCTTCCATCAGTCCCGAACCGATGAGACCGGCAGGAACCGCAAAGATAGCGATGCCCAACACACCCACCAGCGTACCAATGACTTGCCCCAATACTGTGACAGGAGGAGATACTATGTCGGCTGGGTCTTCCACATACTTCACGAAGGTCCACACCAAGGCATCCCAAAAGCTGTAGTCAGAACAGGCCGAATGTTCGGCAAAAAAGAGCGCTATGGCAAAGACTGCCGTCACCAGCAAGAGTATGATGCCCGACACCCATATCTGGTGATATGTGGCACGGAATGCCTTTGCGAATAGGCCAAGCCCTGACATCAGGAACGCAACAAAACTCTTCAGTACAGATGTGTGTTTATTCGGCATAAATATTGGGGTTGTTTATAATTCGTTGTTAGGGCTAGTGCTTCAATAGGCAATTATAGCAGAATTCTCCATAAGCTGCCATTAAATCATAAGCATTAGGCAGGGCTTGATTTGGGAATGTGTTAGCAATAATGGCTTTTATACTTTTATTATCGTAGTTAATACGTATCACACTACAAGAGACCGTCAACTTTGACCCTTTAAAGTTGTCCATCTCCTCGTAATGTATAAAATCAATGGTTCCTGGATACTTCTTGTCACCGCTGTATGCTTGGAAAACTTCTTCAAATTTACGTGAACAAAAGATAACGAACTCTCTGTCATAAGAGAAGATTTCATGGAAAAGGGTTTCGACATAAGGAAAAATTTTGCTGATATTCTTCTTATTAATGGAACTGAAACTCCTTGATGCGTATGGCACGAGTTCAAGCTGCCGCTTTTCCATAAGCACTTTTCTCTTTTCTTCAAGCTGTCTCTTATGTACCTCAGCCTTTTCTTCCTTATTATTAGATGATTGTTTTTCAATAATATACTTCAAGTTATCATCATCCAAACCGACCCCGCAATTTTTCCAATGACGCAAGAAGAATGCTTGCTTCAAATCAAAATTGTCCATTCTCCATCGATCCCAATCGCCATAATTGGCATTGAAATCGTTATAATGTTTAATGTCATCCGTCAAATCGTTGTTATTCAAACCAACTTGAGGACAAGCATTCCCGCAAGACAGTTTTTTAAACATCTTGGACATATTACGCTTTTTCAGTTCATAAAGCAGTTCCCTGTTTGCATTCTCAACGCCATTGCCTGGATTAAGCATTACCATAACCGTTTTAGCGTCGCGCTTGCCTCCATCATAAACAGGAAGTGCCCTTGTCGCAAAAGAAGTTTGGTCCATCATATATCGCTGGAAAGTCTTTTGCTTATCAGGTGTATTGGCGAGATTTTGAAGATTGCAATACTTTGATTTATCCGTCTTAACCAGGTCGTCCAAAGCTTTAGCACCGTCAATTTCTCCCTTATTATACAAATCGTCTAAATCCTTTTTTATTCTATCATCAAGTGTCATATTCAATAGTTTCTTTATAAAAATTATACCAAATTAAAAATATTTTCTTTACATTTTAGTTATTCTCACTGCAAGTTACACAGTTCCCTGCTCATTTACCCATAAAAATGATCATCATACTCGCAGAGGAGATTGCCTGCGGGATCCTTGAGTTTGAAAGACTTCACTGTGCCAATATCAAGATAATCTTGAATGTGGTCTCTTATTGCATCAACAAAGTCAACATCTTCTTCCAACTCTGCAAGTTCCTTAAAATCATCGTCAGACAGATTGTCGATGAGATAATAGGTGTCCTCAGGCCATATAAGGCTCCCTGGGTCAGTATCCCATTCCACATAATCGGCATGCAGCGTCTTCAAATAGTCTATTGTGTACATATTCTAAAATTCTTCTTTGTGTGTTACCATACCTCTCGGTTCAACCGAGAGATATGGTTTCACCATGAGTTTCATTACTTTTTCTTTACCTTCTTCACAGGCTCCATCTCCACGATGAACTGGTGGAGTTCCTCGGGCAAACGCTTCTTGTAGTAGTCAGTCTTCTTGGCGGGCACATAAATAGTCTTCAAACTTTTACAGTTATAAAAAGCCCAATAGTCAATCTTGGCAACTCCTGCAGGCAATGTAATTGTCTGAAGGGCGCTACCGAATGAATCACCAATTTTTTTCACCCCCTTGGGGATTTCGACACTTGTCAACGATGTGCATCCGAAGAATGCACCATAATCGATAGTTGTCACACCTTCTGGAATAACTACGCTTGTCAGCCCCGTGCAATCCGAGAATGTTCCACGCTTTATCTCACCCACCCCGCCAGGGATAACAACACTTGTCAAACCAGAGCGAAGAAAGGCGGCTTCACCAATCTCTGTTACGCTCTTGGGAATAGTGATGCTTGCAAGAGCGGCGAAGCCCCGAAAAGCATAGGGTTCTATTGCTGTTGTTCCTTCTGGTATAATAATACTTGTAAGACTTCGCGCTGATTCTATCTCATTACAATAGCACATACATATTTTCTCTATTACAGCATACAGTTTGCTTTCATCGACTTTATTAAATGTTGCGTCTCTAAACACCGCCAACAACGTAGCATCAGAACAGCAAGGACCACTATCGTCAAAATAGCACTGATGAGTGCGGAGCTGCCAATCCAACTCCTCCTTGTCAATGTCTGATATAAACCTTTTTGCGCACTTAATAAAGGTATAATGCATGTCAATTTCTTTCATAATTATTCTATTTTATGTATCGCTCTACACCTCTTCCCAGCCCTTCTTGATGTTGTCGGCAAGCTCGGCAACGAGGATGTCGATGTTTATGTTTTATGTATTACTTTTTAAGGTTTGTTACCATATCTCTCGGTCCGAACCGAGAGATATGGTTTATTGATTATATCCCAACAACCAACTCTGGGATATTACCTGGTCTATAAGTATGCGATTGCAACAACTCCTTATAATAGTCCACCTTGTTTGCCGGCACTTTTATAGCTTTTAGATTACTGCAATCGAGGAAAGCGCATTCACCAATCTTGCTGATATTTTCACCCAATTTTATGGTTTCAAGATTTCTATTATATTCAAATGCCTGCTCGCAGATTTCCTCACATGCTGCATCTATATTGTATTCAACGGCATCACGGTTATAAAAAGAGAGCAATTTCTTTTTGTCACTTTCATATATAGCTCCATCTTCGACAATGATATAAGGTGACAATGACTCCTTTACATCGTATATCCCAGAATGCGGTGCAAGACTTTTTAGATTTGGAGGAAGAGTTTCGCAACTCATTCCTAAGGCATTTTGACCTATCACCTCAATACTTTGAGGGAGTTCGTCAATATCAACCTTGTTTAGAGCGCCATTTTCAATCACTTTAAGTCCCTCTGGAAGTATAACCCTCCCATGGCGCCCGGTTCCTTTTCTGTTATAATAGGAAATAGTTGCACCTGCTCCTATTATTTCTGTACCAGGCTTCACCACATAATCGGGGTCTGCATTGCTAATAATCAAAGAAACAAGTCGATTTTCTTTTATGCTATACAAGCCATATCCATCCCATTCAAAATGTGGCGAACAATTCGTAATCTTAAATTTCATTCCACCATATACCCCAAAAGGTTTTTTTCCTATCGTTTCTACCCCGGCTGGAATTTTTATTGATTTAAGATTATCCATATTTTCAAAGGCGTAGTCACCTATATGTCGTAATCCTTTAGGAAGGGTGATACTTGAGAAATTACAACCTTTAAAACTTCTGTCGCCTATTGAAATGACAGTTTTGGGGATTTTGATTTTTCCGCCATAGAAAGAATGAAGTTCATTGAGCGCCCCTATTTCCACAACTGTATAGACATCGCCCTCATAGGTTACGGTTTCAGGGATTTCGCACACGATTTCCGCCTCGAAGCTGTTAGATTTACAAAAGAATTCAGAACTATAGTAGCGAATGGCTCTGCAAGTTTTTTCTTCCTGACTGATTATCTCAAAAGAGTAGTCGCCAACTTTAAATTCTAAGCCAGAGAAAGCATAAAAGTCAACCTTAGCAACGCTCTCGGGGATGATAGTTGCCTTGCCGCCAGTAAGAAGCACGTTGCTTTTTGTCTCAATAATGGCATTGCAACCCTCGCGCGAATCATACACTTTATTGTCGGCATCCACAACTATGCTTTCAAGGTTGGGACAACCATAGAAAGCATGGAAGCCAATCTTCGTTACATTTTTTGGAATCACTATGTTTTTAAGGTTGGTGCAACCATGAAAAACATAAGGTTCAATTTCCTTTACACTCTCAGGAATGACGAAATTTTCAAGACTGGTGCAACCCTCGAAAGTTTCTTTTCTAATCAGAACTAGTTTTTTGGGGAAAATTACGTCTGTAAGACTGGTGCAACCATGGAAAGCAGAAGCGCCAATCACCTTTACACTCTCAGGAATGACGATACTTTTAAGACTGGTGCAACCCCAGAAAGCATCAGAACCAATCTCGATTACACCCTCTGGAATGACAATGCTTGTTAAACTACTGCAATTCTTGAAAGCACCAGAGCTAATATACCTTACACTCTCGGGAATAATGGCAACGCCATCCTTAATTTCAAAATCTGCCATAATGTTTATAATTTTAGGTTTCTAAATTTATATAATATCAAGTATTTCAATTCTTTTTTACAGCAACTCTTCCCAGCCCTTCTTGATGTTGTCGGCAAGCTCGGCGGCAAGAATGTCGCGAATCTGCTGTTCGTCGCTACTGAATGCCATGTCGCGCTTGATGAGTTCCTTGCGGGCACTGCTGTAGTCGGTGTGGTAGAAGATGTAGGCGGGATAGCGGCCGGTGGCCTCCTTGTTGGTTTTCCAGATGAGGAACTTGTGGAGCATCACCTTGGCGCCCGACACCTTCTTGAACACACGGCGCTCAAGCAATGTGCTGGGCAGCAACTCGCCCGTAGCACCCTCCGGTTCCTCGAAGGGACATATATCGGTGAGCTGCGACAGGCGCACGTCGGTTACCGTAGGTTGCTTGTCGGTGCGCTCGCAGTCGAAGGTGATACCCTGTGTAGACACACCGGGCACCATGCCCTGCATCATCCACCCCTTGGCCTCGTCGTATGCAAGCAGGGGGTTGGTCTTAATCTTGTCGTCGTTGCCGCGTGCCACCAGCTCCAGCACCGACATCTCGAGCACCACCTCGGGTGCAACCATTTGGTAGGCGATACCGCGCGAGTCGGAGAGGATATACTGCGACTCCACATGCTTTGCCGATAGCCGCTCGGCAAGCTCGGCACGCTGCTCGTCGGTCATTCCCGTTGAGCCGTGACCGAACATCTGGTACGCACCATCCTCGTGGCGCACAGCGAGGAGCACATCACGGATGCCACGCTCAGTGGTAGAGTAACCCACAACCACTGCATCGATGCTATGACGGGGCTTCACCTTGCTGATGAGGCGGTTTTCATTGTGCACCACTATGCCCTCGGCACCTTCGCCCTCGACCCACTCCTCGTATATCTGCTGCACCTCGTCGACTGATGCGGCCGTGCGCATCTCTACGGGGCGACATAACGAGCTGCTCTTGGTCATCTTCAGTTTGCGACCATCATTCTCTGTGACGCTGACGAGGCTGAAGAGTTCCGTCAACTTGGCATATACCTCATCGTAGTGGGCAGCCACAAAGGGTTGGTCGTCGAGCTCGATAATATCAAATGGGGCGAGAGCCAACGTGTCGCGCTTGGCGGCATCGGCCAGTGCCGACTGCACATCGCCACAGCGGGGACGGCCACCCTCGCGGGGCACATAGAGCTCGGCAGCAATGATGGCGCTCTTGACACCTTTCTTGCCCATAAAGGCTGCGAAGATATCTAGACACTTCAGTTCGCCTGCACGCTCCTTACCTTGGGAGTTAAGCATCACTGCTGCCCCATCGCGGTAGAAAACGCATTGCAGATGTCCGTCAATCTTACGGGTTACGCAGAACTGCTCGCCACTGATGCGTGCCTTTATCTTGGCACCCTCTACAAGCATGAACTTGCCTGCGATGTTCTTCTTATAGTCTATCGCCTTCTGGCGCATATCTTGTGTTACTTCCATTGTAGCCATAGCGTAAATCAGTTTGTGGGTATCTCTTTTAGTTCCAGATTGGTGAGGCGCAGGATGAGCGCATAGCTGTCGCCCTGCACACGTCCTTCGAGGAAAGCGCGGTAGGGAGTGCCGCCATTGGACATCACGAGCGGTTCGTTGCCCTTGGCACCGGCGGTGATGAGCATCATGGCATTGGCATCGGCGAGTTTCTTAGCCATATCGAAGAGGAAATCGTAGGTGAGTCCGTTGACGTGCTGCACCTGATAACTCTTCTTGAACATGAACATGCGCAGGGCCTTGCTCTTGGGAATGAGCTTACCTGTCCAGCGCAGGGGAACACCTTCAAGTGCTATGTTGGCACTCGTTGCCGACTCGGGGCGCACCTCTTTCTCGGTGCCGTCGGGCAGATATACGTGCTCGTTGAGAGATACGCCGTAGGCCACCTTCTGCTCCTGTGTGATGAAGACCTTCTTCAAGCCTTCGAGCTTGAGCCCCAAGCGTTCCATATCTACTTCGGGGTCGCCGCTTACGAGAGCATCGGTGAGACCCTCGCCATAGGTGGCAAGCAGGGCGGCATCGGTGGTGGCCATGGTTGCCTTGAGGCGGCGCTCGTTCTTGCCGGTACTGCCTGATGCGGTCTTATAGACTGGTGCCACACGGCGGAATGAGGTGCCGAAGGCTACCTCTGCATCGCGCTTGGCTTCATTGGATATATGTATCTTTCTCATACTGTTTACATTTTAGAACATACTGAAATCAAGGTCGTCAATCTCTTCCTCCACCTCTTCTTCCACCTCGTCGATGACGGTCTGGTCGGCAAGCGACACGAGCGGGAACTCCTGCTTGTCGCCGGCAAAGAGGAACAAGCCCCCAGGGGTGTTAATGAGGTAGCCGTCGTTGTGGTTGGTGCCTCCGCGATAGCTGAACTCAAACTTGTAAATATTGTCGCCCACCGCAGCGGCGAGATCGGCATTCACGAGCTGATATACCGCCTCCCAGTCGTTGTCGAGAAACTCCTCTTCGGTGACGGTCTTATCCAAAGAGATGACAGCATCGAACGACGAAGCATATTGCTTCAGTTCATTACCGTCGGTATCATAGGCGGTGAGTTCACTCTTCTCGACCCAACAGCCAGCATCGTCAACTGTTCCCTGCTTATACCCTCCCGAGGGAATGAGCAAGGCATCGTCGGGCGACAGGTATGCCGTGCCGCACACCTCGCCCACCTTGTCGGTGGCCACGAGGTCGCTCCATCCGTAGATTTTCTTTCTTTCAAGTTTCACGGGTGCTGAGGCATACTCAGTCCCTGCGAGTGAAAATGTCAATTCCTTAGCCATATTGTATGATTATGATGTTTCTTCTCGGTTACGGCAAATTGGGTATACCTATATAATAATATAGTCACATCGGACGGAAAATTCAGTTCTTAGGCCACTTTTTTTCAAACTTTGGCTTGTTTTTTCGCAAGAACCTTTAATCTGAAATTCTCTATACTCCAATCTTCAAGATTATCGACTGGCAACTGCACAAGTACGGTTTCACGAGGTGTTTGAAAACCAAGAGACACACGTTTGCAAACACATCCACGCCTGTAAACCTTTGAGTCTTCATCTTTTATAACAAAGTGTTTGCATTGCTGAATTGCCTCTTTGTAAGCGTCGGAATAGACGCCTCGCCAAGTTTTGCCATATTCAGTTTCAACAATAGTTGCGTATGGGGCTACAGCCCAATCTTCGAATTCCTCATCCGATTCAAAGTAGATTATTTCTGGTTCTGTGTTTTCATGAACGCTCTTTCTGATTTTTAGTGCCATAAGATGAAAAGTGATTGTTTTATTGAGTTATTATAGTCTCATCTCTATCTTGTTTAGTGCAAATATATCGAAATAAATCTAATGCAAGCTTGTCCATTTTGTCCTTGTTGGGCCCAATGCTGTTTTTGCGCCTCTTATATTCGTAATTACGCAACTTTATGCCTAAATTTGCAGTAAAAGACAAACCAACGGACACTAATAATGGACAAAACTGAAGGTTACATTGATGCGCTGAAGCACGCCGTAGAGGAGCGTACAGGAAAGCTGTACAGCCACGGAGACTTCACCAGACTGTCGGAAATGATCTACGAGAACAGCAAGGAGATGATAAGCCCCACCACGCTGAAACGCCTGTGGGGATACCTGAAGCAGGAGGCTGCCACACCGCAAACACGCACGCTGAACGTGCTGGCTGCATTTGTGGGATTTGCCGACTGGCAACAGTACTGTGCCTATCAGGACAACAGGAACGACTACTCGAGCGAGTTTGTGAAGCACCACACCCAACACTGCTTCCTGATGAAGCCGGGCGAGAAGATACGCATCAGCTGGTACCCGGAGCGACGGGTGGTACTGCGCCACGAGGGCGACGGTGACCTCTTCACCGTGGTGGCAGCGGAAAACAGTAAGCTGGAGCCGGGCATGACACTGCACTGCGAGACCTTCACCGCCGAGGAGCCGCTGCTGCTCAAGAATGTAAAGGGTGGCTCGCTCACCGAATCGTGTGACTATATATGCGGCAAGGTGGGCGGCATAACCTATGAGATAGTAGGGAAATGACAGACGCTATGCAATCATCAGACTTCGTCAAGGCCAAGGGAAGCATCCCCACGACAGACAGAGAAGGAAAATCGGTGACCACGGTGGTGGTCATCGACGGAGAGGAGTATTTCAAGAAACAGCTGACGGCCGAATGTCGGGACGACCTGCGCCTACGCATGGCGCTGTATAAGGAGTTCAATGTGGGCAACCGAATTGACTGCCCCCACATCGTGAAGTACAAAGGCATCTACGAAGATGAGCAGGGCGTGTATGTGCTGATGGAGCACATCAACGGCATGAGCGTGGCCGAGAAGATGGAGGCCGAACCGGCATACTTCGCCAACCTGCACCATACGGTGAGGCTGCTGCGCCAACTGCTGAAGGCACTGAAAGCGCTGCACAGCCAGAATGTCGCCTACCTGGACCTGAAACCCGAGAACATCATGCTGACCCAGGTGAGCAACGACGTCAAGCTGGTAGACCTCGGAGGATGCTTTGCCGACAGCAACAGCTATACGGCAGAGCGCACCAACGAATATGCCGCCCCCGAGCTAGCCAAGGATGAGATGGATGAGGTGGACGCACGGACCGACATCTACGGCGTGGGCCGACTGATACAATATATAGAGGAGAAGGCCGACCTCTACCTGCCCAAATACCTGCAACGCATCAAGCGGCGGTGCCTGAACGAGGACAAGACCCGACGCTACAATACGGTGGACGAGGTGCTCAGGGCACTCAACAGACGAGGAAAAATCGTGCAAAACACCATCTGCTGCCTGATGCTGGCAGTGGCCTGCGCCATAGGATGGCAGTGGTATACGACTACGGAGCATCACCGCCGCACGGCGCTACGCCTGCAGAGCGATGCCCTTATCGAAGGCATATACTATGCCATCACCTCGAAGGACAGCGCCACCTGCAAGGTCATCGGGCTGACCGACTGGAACAACCTCTACATCCGCGAGAAGGTGCTCGTCAAGGGCAAAGAGTATGCGGTGACGGAGATTGCCGACAGTGCCTTCAAGGGATTCGACAAGGTGGAGAGCGCCAACCTCCCCAAAGAGCTGAAAGCGATAGGAGAGCAGGCATTTTTCGGATGCCGAAGCTTAGTGACGGTGACCCTGCCCGAGGGATTCAGCAAACTGGGGCACGCCTGTTTCAAAGGCACAGGCATCAGGAACGTGAGCTTCCCGAGGAGCCTGAAGTCCATCGGCCATGCCTCGTTTGCCGAGTGTCAGAACCTCACTTCACTGGTAATACCCGAAGGTGTGGAGACGCTGGAGATGGATGCCTTTGCCTGCTGCCATAACCTGAAGAACGTGCAGCTGCCCTCCACACTGAAAACCATCGCCCGAGGTGTATTCTGGGACTGCCCGAGCCTGGAGGAGATAACCATCCCAGCCGGTGTGGCTACGATAGGCGAATATGCCTTCTTCTACTGCACCGCCTTAAAGCACGTGTACAACCACTCACCCGAGCCACAACCCGTATCGGTAATATTCAAAAAGCCAGGCATCACGGTACATGTGCCCGCCGCATCCGTAGAGAAATACCGCAACGCCCACCACTGGAAAGAAATGAACATCGTGGGGGATTTGTAATACGCCTTTTATACCCCCTCTTCCCAAATAGGTTGTCCGACTGTCCTTGCTTGCCGAGTACCATAAAAGCGTTTTGGGTATTCTATCTGCCAGTGTCCGCCATAGCGAGATAAGACACTGTGAATAAAAAGACAAATGGCGGACACTATGTACAAAAATCCACGTACGCCAGTGTCCGCCATTTGTATGTATCGCATGTACTACGTTAATCGTTGACTTTAGCCTCTGCGAGCGTCGACCTTCGGTTCATCATTCAACGTTAACGTTAATCGTTAATTTCAAAGATTCCCCTTCACATAAAACCGTACGTTCTTTGAGCCCATGGCACGTAGCTTGCCTGAGCGCACCAGCTCCTTGAGCTTCTTCGTGGCCGTATAGCGCGAGCATTCACATACTGACTCAAACTCGCGGCGCTGCATATACTCGTGCTCATCGAGGTACTTTGCCACACGGCGCAGTATCACCTCATCGGTCAGCCGCTTGTTGGGGTTGGGGCCTCCGCTCACGATATCGGCACCGCGCATGGCCTGCTTCATCTCGGCACAGGGAGTGAAGAGGATGTTCTTCACGCGGATATCGTTCTTCGTCACGCGGTCTTCCAACTTTTTGCGGCCACAGGTGAGCGACAGGCTGAAGGTACCAATGTGGTCTATCTCCACGCGGTTGCCATCGAGCAGTTCATCACACACGCACTTGCCGAGGGCCTGCAACACGGCTGCTATGTCTGACTCGGTCACACTACATGCGAAGTTGATATACTCTGCCAGCTCCTTCGTGGTGGTGAGCTTGCTGTTCACCACGGTCACCGCCATCTGCGGATTCTTCTCTGTGGCGGTTCCCGTGAGGTCATTTTGCCTACGCAGCTGATAGGCAATAGTGCCTGATTTCTTGGTTGTTGTCTTTTTTGTCATAAGGGCTTATAGTTAGTGGATTAATTCTTTTCCAATCTATTTACCGCTGCCCAACGGCAACGTTACCTTTGTACAACGGCAACCTTGCTGTTGCGCAACATCAAGGTTGCCCTTGCGCAGCGGTAAATAACTTTGTTTGATACAAAAGTACAAAACTCTTTGCGATTTTCCAACTTCTAAGGTGCGAAATTATTCTATTGATTCCGCTTTCGTGGGATTGTATCTTTGTGGTCGAATTGAGGCAGCATGGTTGATGTTATCGTCATCGTTAACGTTGGAAAATATAACTTGTTTATTATTTTCCTTACGTAGCATATCAATTGCAGAACAAGCGCTGTTGGCGGCATCGTAACTTTGCGGCAGAAAACCGAAACACATTATATAAATAGGAACTACTATGAAAAAATTGCTTGAAACAGTAAAGGCATGGCTGCGAAGCAGAGTAACAGCCATGAAGAGTGAAAAGGTTACGGAGAAAAAGACATCTCGCAAACAACCTATATCCGTTGCAAATGAAACCTTCCCCCTCAAGGGGAATAAGAAGGGGGCCGCTCTTACTTTGCCCGAAGTACAGGCGGTGCTATGTAGCAAGTATGAGCTGCGCTACAACCTGCTCAGCGAGCAGAGCGAGTACCGCGAGCGAGGCTGCATGGGCGACTTCCTCCCCATCAGCAAACGTGTCTATATGACCTGGTTGATGGACATACAGGCCGACGGCTACAACTACACCTGGCTTGAAGGGGTGCGCATCGCCGCCGAGTCGCTACACATACCCTCGTATCATCCCGTGACGCAGTACTTCGCCACCCTGCCCCAGTGGGACGACACCGACCGTCTGCTCCCCTTGATGCAGCGCCTCACCACGGACGACACCATGGTAGGCTACCTCTGCCGCTGGATGCTCGCCCTCGTGGCACAGGCACAGGGCCGCACCGATGCGGTGTATGCCAATAGCGTGGCACCGCTCCTCGTGAGCGAGCAGCAGGGCCTGCACAAGAGCACCTTCTGCCGCATGCTGTTGCCGCCCGAGCTTCGTGAGTACTATACCGACAACTTCGACCTCACGGCCGAGAGCCAATGCGAGCGCAAGCTGCTCGACTGCCTGCTCATCAACCTCGACGAGTTTGACCGCTACTCATCGCGCAAGCAGAGCACCTTGAAGAACCTGATGCAGATGACCTCACTACGCATGCGCAAGGCATACCGCAACCACTCCATCACGCTTCCGCGCATCGCCTCGTTCATCGGCACCAGCAACACCGCCGCCCTGCTCACCGACCCTACGGGCAGCCGCCGTTTCCTCTGCATAGACATCCGCGAGATGATCGATGTGGACACTCCCATCGACCATCCCCAGCTCTATGCCCAATGCATGACATTGCTCGCCGTGGGCAAGCGCCACTGGTTCACGCCCGAAGAGGTGAAGGACATCGAGCGCCGCAACCGCGACTACCGCCGCCACCGCCCCGTGGAGGAACTCTTCTTCCGCCACTACCGCCTGCCCCGTGAGGGCGAAGCCCCCACCCTGCTCAGCGCCGCCCACATCTATGAGCACCTTACCCACTGCGATGCCCGCTTGATGAAGAGCGTCTGTGCCCAGACCTTCGGCAAGGTACTCCGCGGCCTCGGTGCCGTACGCAGTGAACACCACGACAAGAGGGTGTATGCGGTGATACCGGTGGAGTGAAGAGGGAAGAGGGAAGAGGGAATGGCGGACACTGGCGCACATGGATTATCGTACGCAGTGTCCGCCATTAGTTTGTTATCAATCATAGCCTTACCCCTTCTTGGCGGAGGGTGGCAGTTGAAAAGAGGTAAGTGGTTTAATCCTTCTTCTGAGGGATTATGAAAATCCCTAATCTCAATTACAGCGGATCCGCCATAACTAGTATTATTCTGTAACAGGACGAACGGTACGACCACAATAACAGCCATCATCGTAGTAGTAACTATAGACGCTGCTTCCAAAACCAAGGTGGTATGCCCCACTGCGTCCCTCTTCTCCCGGTGAGCCAGACCAATAGAAACCACCCAAGCCACGGCTGTAGACCTCCGTGCCGAAACGGCTACCCGAAGCTGGAAGGAAAATATAGTTATCATTAGAACCAGTAACCTTATAACCACTGACCCCATTGAATGTAGTCCACTCCCAAAAACATTTAGTACCTAACTCTATAATTTCATCTAATGTGGGCATACGCCAACTTCCACCCCACTTTACGTGGGCAACGTCATAAGAGGTTCCACTGATATTAGAACCTTCATTTTCCCAATAATAGTTTGCTGAGTCATAACTATCCTTCTCCTCAGTCTCTCCCCAAGCATAGTAACCACCATAATCCTCTGGAGATTTGGCACCCACATTATAACTTGCCCATTTCACAGACAATCCAAGATCCACAGCCTCCACTAAAAAGGTGTCAGCATTTTCTGTACCTTGTTCTTCTTTGTTTTCAATTTCCGTTTCTTTCTCACACGAAGCCACGAACATCATTAATGCACCAAGTGCAAATACGGGAAACATTTTCTTCATAATTTCTCATTTTTATTAGTTATACATCAATTAAGCCAAAGAAAAAAGAAACGTGGACTGAAATGCCACGTCTAAACTGAAGGTCCTGAGAAAACCCGAAAACAAAGAAATGGAGATAACAGTCCACGCGAAACGCGTAGAACCATCATGCCGTCCTCTTGTTTTCTTGAAAATTTCTCAGGTTTTCAGTTTAAAGAGAGCATAACGCTTCTAATTTACCAAAATGTCTTGACGACACAGCCTTGCGGCCATATCATCGTTGCAAAAGTAATCATAAATTCTGAATTACCACACGATAACGCCAATTATTTCAAAGAAACCTCTCCGGCAACACTCGCGCCAAGAAAGAGAGCGAGAATGCACAAGCAATGACTATAGATGAAGCGAAACGGTATATCAGCTCATTATGATTTAGTTCTTGGACGACATCATCATCAATTTCGAACATTAACAAGCACCGCTAAACCGGTGCGTCATCCCCATCTTTATTCCGGATAGCATTCCCACCCTCAACGGCTATTTGTGCGATATTTCATGTAGGGAACGAACAGATTTACCCAAAGTTTATCCACCGCGACGGATTTGTTTATTTACTGACTTTTATTACTCCTTGACGGAGGGTGGCATGTAAAATGGGGGAAACCATTTATTTCCTTCCTCACATATCCTCCAACGACAAGCAAGCCGTTTGGATGACCTTCCCCTTGAAGAGATGTTTTTGCATCTCGGCTACCTTGCTTTCCAATAGTGCCGGGGAGTATTTCTTGCGCTGACGCTTCACCTCATAGGCCTCCACATCGCCCTCCAGGGCGACAGCCACTATGTCGATTTCGTAGGGTTCGCCCTGCTTGGGTACCCACCAACTACCAATGTTGGCATAGCGATACGACTCCATCATACGCTGACGAAACCACCGCTCGAGCACAAGGCCCGAATATATGGGATAGTCGTTCTTGATGATTTGAGCCAAGGCCTTCGTATTGCCAATCTCTATCAAGGAACGATAACGGTCGAAGTAGCGGAACCAGAAACGCAGGAAGAGGTCCTTCACCTCGAAACGAACGGACTGTGACCCCTGCTTCGATAGTATAGGGCGCTTCTTCTGCACGAGTTCGTACTTCTCCTCCAGCAGACGCAGCTGTCCGCCAAGGCTCTTCTCACCCAGTCGTGCCTCGATGTCGGCTTGCGTGACCTCACCGTTGGCCATACAGCCAAGGATGGAGAAATAGGTGCCATACTGCTTGCCAAACTCCTGTATCAGCATATTGCGCCCCTCGTCAAGGAAGGGCGAGTCGGGCTTGGTGATGAAGCGTACCATACGGTCGAGCGTGGTGCACCCATTGTTCATAAGCAACTCCACGTACTTGGGCACTCCACCCGTGATGCTGTAGAGAGCCAGCAGGTCGTCGGCCTCATAGTCGGCCTTGTGGTCGCTCAATATCTCGCGCAACACATCGGTAGTGAAAGGATTCAGCTTCATAATCAAGTCGGCACGCCCGAAGAGCGGCTCCTTCTCATCCTTGAATATCTTCTCCATCAGCGTGAACACCGAACCGCTTATGATAAGATTCACGTGCGTGTCCTTGCGATACCTGTCCCAAATGTTCTGCATATCGCTGAACACCGAGGGATTGATGTTGACAAACTCCTGAAACTCATCGATGAAGATACTGAACTTTCGGCGCTTGCCTATCTCCATCAACGCACGAAACACCTCGCTGAACCTCGACACATTGCCCGGCACATACTCGCCCAGCTCGCTGGCGATGAGCTCGGCATACTCCTGCGCCAGCACCGACTCGTTCTTGCGACTGACAAAAAGGTATATCATCGGCATACCCTCCAAGGCCTTCAGTCCAAGGCTCGTCTTGCCTATACGACGGCGGCCTGTGAGCACCGTGAGGCGTGAGTGATCGTCAAATGACTGACGCATCACCTCACGCAAATCCTGCAGTTCTTCCGTTCGGTCATAGAATCTCATACGTATCAAATTTTATGGCCATAAATTTTATGGCGGTAAAAAAAACAACAGCAAAGATATGAAAACTTCCCATATCCTCCAACGATATTACCTATTTTTATACTTCGAAGAAAATAGAGACACCTGACTGAACACCAGATACCGCTCACCAACAACCATCGGCTTATCACTTCTTGCGGAGGATGGCAAATGAGAAGGATTCAGAGGTTTAATCCTTTTCCTGAGGAATTATGATCTTCTTCGGATAGTTAATCAGATACTTTCTGCCATCCACACAAGTGACCATGGCCAGTTCGGAAAAGTTATTACAGATGCGAGTAAAGCAACCATATTTGGGGTCAATAAAGTCCATAACCTCCATAGTCAAGCCATAATGCTCGACCATCTTCCCACCACTATAGCGCCTTTTCTTCTTGGGCACCATACATTTGCCTTATCAAGCGCCTCACTTGTTACATACTCAACGCTTTTTATATGCTCCAATACGATGCGACCGGAAATTAGAACTAAGACAATTTTTTCATGCCCTATCTCAACATATCTGATGATATGTTTCAGGTGTTTTTTGGCTGCATTTGCAAATTTCTTACCAAGAGAAAACAATGCAACCAATATCAATGTAAAGAACATTACAACAAGCAAAGTTCCCAAAAATGACATAATATGACTAAACCATCTTTCAGGAGTCCAATCTTCTATCAGCGTCGCAAAAGCGGCAAACAGGCCCACCAAAGGGAACAACACTGTTATCAGAGCGCAAAGCGGATACAGAAGCAGATATACACAATCGTAGATTCTCCATAGCAAGAAACCCAAGCTCCACCAAAACCTATATTTGTTCATTGTTGTAATTAATTTTAACGACACTCCCTTGTAGCAATATCATCGTCGCAAAGATACAGCAAGGTGAGCGAAAAAAACAACAAATCAGTTAGATTTTTGATTTTAGCCACTTCCGTCACAGCGATAGCATATCCGCTGTTAACGAGTATCAGGTTCTCTGCCCCACAATAATTAAGGGATTGCAAATTCCACCTCATCCCCCTCGGAGTGCAAATCCGGGGAACGAAAACTAAATGGCAGACACTAACGCACATGGATTATTGTACGCGTCATCTACCATTAGTTCATTTATTTACTGACATTTATTGCTCCTTAGCGGAGGGTGGCATGTAAAATGGAGGGGAAACCATTTATTTCCCGCTCCTTGTTCATCTTCAAGAACATCTCACCCTGCTCAATGGCAGCTGCATGAGCTTGTTTCTCCATCTCTGCAAAGTGTGCGTTTACCACCTGTTGTGCTTCAGCAAAGCTGAGCGCAGTCTCTTTACCTTCCAATACATCTTTGATAGCTTGGGCAAAATCATCAACATTCACTTCAGCGCCCATAGAGAGCAGCTGCTGTGCAATACCTAGTCCAAGTCCGTAGCTAAATTTATCCATATAACAGTCTATTTTTATAAAAAACGGGCAGATTTACGCTTTTTATCTGAAAATTAACTGATTCTTATGTGTAATTTTTGTTATTTTTGCATTTCAGAAGCGTATAAGCGATGAAATGACTGAAAACATAACCGAGCAATGTTTACATTCAAGCAATTTACCATCCATCAAGACCGTTGCGCCATGAAGGTAGGTACCGATGGGGTACTGTTAGGTGCCTGGGCCCATGTAGCGCATTGTCATCACATTCTTGATATAGGTACAGGTACCGGACTTATAGCCCTTATGGCAGCCCAGCGCAGCCAGGCCCATATTGTAGCTATCGACCTCGATGCTTGTGCCGTATCACAAGCAACCTCCAATGCAGCCGCCTCACCATGGGCTTCACGCATACAGGTGACAGTCTGCGATGCTCGATATATGGATACCCCGTCAACCCTTTTCGATGCCCTCCTCTGCAATCCTCCCTACTTTGAGAACTCCCTGAAGAGTCACGATGCAGCACGCACCATGGCTCGACACACTGATACGCTCACCTTTGACGAACTTACCCGTAGCGCCTCACGGCTCCTTGCTCCTTATGGTGAACTTTCTGTAGTGATTCCGTATGACCGCGCTACCGACATGATAGTCAGCGCAGCCAGCAATGGTCTCTTCGCATCGCGCCGCACCATCGTCTATCCCGTCGAGCAGGGTAAGCCCAAGCGTATACTCATGGCATTCACTCGTGAGGGTACGGCACATACCCCCGAGAACCTCTACATACAAGACATCCATCGCAACTATACTCCTGAATATATTGACCTAGTCAAACCCTTTTATTTGAAATTGGGGTAATAGGGTTACAGGTTAATGGGTTGATAATTCACTGTATTGGCATCAACATTTACTGAGGTGGCAACTTAGTTGACTGAACATAAAATATTAATTAAACATCTAACAGTATGAAGAAGTACAATTTAATTGCTTTATCATTAATGATATTGGCAGCAAACTCAATTTTGTGGGCACAATCGAAAAACGACTCTAACCGTGGTCCTAGCGAAGAAAAAAGATATTGGCACACAATGGAAGAGGTGGTAATTGATAATAAGACTTACATCGTCAAAAATAAATACACTGTACGTGAGGTTGCTATGCTTACCGACTGTGAGTATATAGACAAAGAGACCAATCAAGTCGTCCAACGTGCAAAGAAGGATGGTTATAAACTCTTCCCTACCAAGGAGTATGTGTACAAGATGCCTGGCGATACTTTGCTTAGCTCCAACGAATATTTTGGTTTCGGTGAACCTTATTTTTGCCCCGATTCTGCATCTATGAAGACCTTAATGACTGATGGTTCTTATGATGTGTCAACAATTGTATATATCGTCGATATTAAATTATCCAATATCCCCGCACCCGAAAAGAAACCGGGAAAAGAGGTTTTAGGCTCATGGCTTGACTATATGTAAATTTTTTAGAGAAAGAAATATGCTAGGTTATATAAATTAACCTTGAGGAAAATTGTAATTCTTATCCTCTTTCATTCGAATGGCACTATTTATTAATAGCAGCAATTTCTTCATCACGAAGAATTGCTGCTATTAATCTACTGAAGTGTATTTTATTTACGTTTACCCATAATCTTTAGTAGCTTTAAGAATAGGTTGATAAAGTCAAGGTAAAGCATAAAGCTACCATAGAGGGCCAGTTTCAGTGAACTTTCATTGACTTCACCTCTATTAGCAAGCATATTCTTTATTTTCTGTGTATCGTATGCTGTGAGCAACACGAAAACAACGACTCCGATGTAAGTGGTAATCCACATAACCTTTGTGCTGTTCATAAAGATATTTACCACCGAAGCAATGATTATACCTAGTAATGCCATCAGGAGATAACGTCCCCATGCGGAAAGATCTCTTTTGGTAAAGTAGCCAAACAAGCTCATAGCCCCAAAAGTACCAGCCGTAACAAAAAAGGTAGAGGCAATAGACTCACTCGTGAATGTCAAGAACACCATACCCAACGAAATGCCAGTAAACAGTGCATACAAGCCAAACAGGATGCTGGCCACATTGAACGACATACGTTTGAAGCAAGCTGTAAAAATGATTGCCAATACGAGTTCGCCAATCATAAGGCCGAAAATCAACCCGGCATGTTCAAACAGATAAGTCAATATCATCTGATTGTTTGATACATACAATGCGGCTATCCCAGTAATACCGAGAGCCAATGTCATCCATGCATACACGTTCTTGAGCAATACAGCAAAAGCCTCATTGGTAACATCGCGTTTTGCTGTCGGATTCGTAGTTCCAAAATTTTCCATATTCTATTACTATTATTAATTATTATCCTCTTCAAGTTTAACACAACACATTAAGTTATTCTCTTTCATCCTACTATCAACGCAAAAGTAATCATAAAATCTGAATTACCCAGGAATACGTGAGTCACTTCACTCCAATCATGGACACCTCTATCACATTGCCTTGTTTTAACAGGTTCTTGAGAAATTTCTTGAGGTCATCAACCGTAATGCTGTTAAGTACATCCATATAATCCTTATTGCCATCGTAACCATCCAAAAGATAGTTGAGCATAAGATTACTCCAATAAGCGTTTTCCTTTTGATTCTCAACATACTTCTTCTGCATGTATTCGCGTACCTTGTCCAGATCTTCCTGGCGGGGCCCCTTCTCTGCATACTGGTGCAACAGGTCGATTGCCATATTGGTCAAATGCTCTCGCTTTTCAGAACCTGTTTTAAAATAGACCTCAAGGCTTGCTCTATCATTAGGTACATTGCTGATTTCTCCATTGGTGACAACACCATAAGTGCCACCCTCTTTCTCACGTATCTCTTCGATATAGATCGTATTTAGGATTTGGGAAGTTATATCCATTAAAAGATTGTTCTTGAGATTATACTTAACCTTGCCGCTGTACATGAGCAATACCGTTGCATCGGGCGTTTCCACCTGCAAGAACCTTCTGTAAGTCCCAAAATGTCTCGACTATACGGCCTTGGGCCATATCATCGTTGCAAAGGTATGAAATATTTCCGAATTGCCATACACTCACATCAATTATTTCAAAGAATCGTCCACTAAGATTTAACTTCATTGAAAAGAATCAGTATCTGTGCAATAGGAACTAAAACGACAGAGACATGTGCATACTGGAACAAACCACTAGCAACATCACCATCAACATAAGCGATAGACATTAGAGTTAGAAAATAAATTATATGAAATAATGCGCACGATGTGAATAATTTATATAATTTTGCTACATGAGATCTAAAAATCATATAACTTTGCTGAATCTAATACTAATGGTTATGAAAAATCTTTTTATTATTCTATTTGCCGTAACGCTTACGGCATGTTCTGGGCTCTTAGATACTGAGGGTACTACAAACCCCACAGAGGCGCAGGTGAAAGAAATCCTTGAAAACACTTATTGGGGAACTGCTGGATTTGTGATTCCCAGGGGATATCAAGAGATGGGTGATTTCCATGTAACCCTGGTTGAAGGTGAAGAATACGACGAATCGGCTGTAACTGATGTTATATTCAAGGACAATTCCATTACATTCGTATTCCCGAGCGGAGGCTGGAGAACTACGACATATACCTATGATGAAGAAACCGGATTGATGAGATTCAGTAAACCATTGATATATGGAAGTACTAATTTTGGAGGAGAGGATATCTATGAATGTCGATTTCTCAAGGATAACATTTTAGGAATCAGCCACATCACATTCTTTGATGCCTCTGTTGACGATTGGCAAGAGGTGGACATCAATAAAGGACAATGGCGTCTCGTCCTAGCCCCTATGGACAACCGCCAGAACGAGAAGTTGTATGAGATAGACTGCATATATGGCACATCATACACTGCACTGGATTTGGGTATCATGGGAGGAGCCTCGTGGGCTTACACAAACGTTGACGACAACAAGCTATTCCCTATGACGGAATTGGATCTTGGTAGAATATATTATGGTTTGGATTACACTATACCAACAGTAGAACAGGCCATGAAACTGATTGAAAACTGTCATAGTATAACCCGAAAGTCTTCAAGCGGAGCAGATTATGTCATCATGGGTAATGAAAATGGTTCACTAAGGTTTCCCAAACCGGAAAGAGCTGAAGAGGAAATGGGTATTTGGCTTCAAGGAGGCAGCGCCCTCGTGTACTCATATGGTGATGAGAAGACAACTGACGGTGATTACATTTGTACGATAACCATCCTGCCTCGAGAAGAAACCATAGATAGGATGTTCTGCATACGGCCAGTACTTAAACAGGATGATGAATCGCATCACGCAACAGACTGACATATCTCATATATACAAGCAGTTACGCTAAACCATCGATACGCGTACTCCTAGGTACATGCGGTATAAAGACTAAGAAGGGCCCATGACACAAGTCATGAGCCCTTCTTTCATATACGGGGTGTGTCCCGATTAGAACCAACGAACGTAGCAGAAGTCCTGACGGTGAGGCAGGTCTACATTCTTGGGATACATACGATAGGCAACCTTGAAGGTACCGGAATTGTTCACCTCATGTGTGCCCTCGAAGGTGTGGATGTTGTTCTCACGCTTAACGAGGTTCATGGTGTCGATGGTGTGGATGTGCTCCTTGCCTTCGATGTCGGTTTCGATAGTTACTACCTCTATGCCTACTGCATCGTCGAGACCCTTCTCGTCGAGTACTACGGTGAGCTTCACATCGTCACCGCTGACAACCTCCATATCGGCTACGTTGGTAGCTGATACTATCTCGATAGAATCCCAACGCTCAGCTACTGTCTCCTTCCAAGCGGCGATCTCCTTAGCCTTGGCATTGTCGTTGGCCGAGAGTGCAGCGAAGCGGCTGCCGAGCTTGTTGTAGAACTTGGTGTAGTAGTCATCGAGCTGACGCTTCATGGTGTAGTGAGGTGCAATCTGTGCGATTGAGTTCTTCACTACCTGAATCCAACCCTCAGAGTAGCCCTTGGCGTTCTTGTTGTAGTAGAGAGGTACGATCTCGTTCTCGAGGATGCTGTAGATGGTAGCAGCGTCGAGCTGATCCTGATAATCCTGGTTCTGGTAGGTGCGCTTCTCAGTGAGTGCCCAACCTGCACCGGGACGATAGCCCTCGAGCCACCAACCGTCGAGTACAGAGAAGTTTACAACACCGTTCATCAAAGCCTTCTCACCTGATGTACCTGATGCCTCGAGAGGACGGGTAGGTGTGTTCAACCAGATGTCTACGCCTGATACGAGACGACGGGCGAGCTGCATGTCGTAGTTCTCGAGGAAGATAATCTTGCCGAGGAACTCGGGACGACGTGAAATCTCGATAATCTTCTTGATAAGACCCTGACCAGCACCATCGTGGGGGTGAGCCTTACCGGTGAAGAGGAACTGTACGGGGTAGTCGGGGTTGTTGACGATCTTGGCCAAGCGGTCGAGGTCGGTGAAGAGCAAGTGTGCACGCTTGTAGGTAGCGAAACGACGTCCGAAACCGATGAGCAACGCGTTGGGGTTGATCTTCTGCATCAGTGATACTACACGTGAGGGATCGCCCTGGTTCTTCAACCAGCTGCTGCGGAACTCCTCGCGGATGTATGCGATGAGCTTGTTCTTCAAGCCCTGACGGGTCTCCCAGATGGTCTCGTCAGATACGTTGTAGATAGCCTCCCAAATCTTTTCGTTTGACTGGTCGCTAAGGAATGTCTTGTCGAATACCTTGGTGTAGAGGTTCTTCCACTCTGAAGCTACCCATGTGGGGAAGTGTACGCCGTTGGTTACGTAACCTACGTGGTTCTCCTCGGGATAGTAGCCCTTCCAGATGCCAGAGAACATATCCTGTGATACCTTGCCGTGGAGCCAGCTTACGCCGTTGACCTCCTGACAGGTGTTGCAAGCGAAGGTTGACATGCAGAAACGCTCGCCCTTGTCACCGGGATTGATGCGACCCATATCCATGAGCTCATCCCAGCTGATGCCGAGCTGCTGTGCATAGCCGCTCATGTACTTGCCGAAGAGGCCCTCGTCGAAGTAGTCGTGACCGGCAGGTACGGGAGTGTGTACGGTGTAGAGACCTGAAGCGCGAACGAGCTCCATAGCCTGGTTGAAGCTGAGACCCTGCTTTACATAGTCGGTCAAGCGATAGAGGTTGCAGAGTGCAGCGTGACCCTCGTTGCAGTGGTATACATCCTTGGTGATACCCATAGCCTTGAGGGTGAGCATACCGCCGATACCGAGCAGGATCTCCTGCTTGAGGCGGTTTTCCCAGTCACCACCATAGAGCTGGAAGGTGATAGGACGGTCGAACTCAGAGTTGAGCTCGTTGTCGGTGTCGAGGAGGTACAAGGGTACACGACCTACCTGTACCTTCCATACGTATGCATATACCTGATAGTTGATGTAGGGGACAGCTACCACGAGGGGCTTGCCGTTCTCGTCCATCACGCGCTCCAAGGGGAGGTTGGCGAAGTTTGAAGCCTCGTAGTTGGCAATCTGCTGACCATCGATAGAGAGGCTCTGTGTGAAGTAGCCATAGCGATAGAGGAAGCCGATAGCGCACATGTCGACGTTAGAGTCAGAAGCCTCCTTCAAGTAGTCACCGGCGAGCACGCCCAGACCACCTGAGTAGATGCGCAGCACGTGTGTGAGACCATACTCCATGCAGAAGTAAGCCACTGAGGGGCGCTCTGCGTTGGGCTTAACGTCCATATATGCACGGAACTGCTTGTACACCTTGTTGATGCGTGCAAGTACAGCTTCGTCCTTAGCCAGTTCTTCCAATGTCTCGTAGCTGAGACGCTCAAGCAGCAGCACGGGGTTTTGTCCGCACTCTTTCCAGAGAGTAGGGTTCAAGCTCTTGAACATGTCGCGGGCCTCGGGAGTCCAAGACCACCAGATGTTGCGCGCCATCTCGCTCAAGCAAGCAAGCTCAGCGGGGATGTGCGACTTTACGTTCACCTCTTTCCATGCGGGTGAATTTGCATTACTAACTTTAATCTTCATATGAGTTATAATGGTTAATAAGTTATTATTTACTTAATGCTACCTCGTATGCTTCGAGGTAATATTTTACGAACTTGTCCCACAACGCCTTCTTGGAGATGTCGGCTGCGCGACGGCGAAGCTGTGTCACCATCTTGGCGTCCATCTTGGTAAAGGCAAGGATACTGTTCTTGATTTCGTTGGCAGCCTCGTCCCAGTTGCTATCGGTACGGTGTATCACCTTCACGCCATCTTCCAATTGGCTGTATTCGCCCTTGAGTGAATTTGCCCAAAGGCCAAAACCTGCGAGGTCGGTGGTGATGGTGGGTACGTGGAAGGCTACGCTCTCGAGCGGAGTGTATCCCCAAGGCTCATAGTAAGAGGGGTATACGGCCAAGTCGTCGCCAGGCAACAGATCGTAGTAGGGAAGATTGAAGATACCGTCGTCGCCATTGAGGTAGCAAGGCACGAAGATTACCTTCACACGGCTCTCGGGAGCATTGTTGAGCCCGATGGCACGCATCATTGAGAGGGCCTTGTCGTCATCCATGTTGTAGAGTTCGTGGGTGATAACAGGGTTTTCTAATGGACAATTGACAATTGACAATTGACAATTACTTTCCTCTTTCATCTGTAATCTTTCAACTAAGTCCATACGTGGACCTTTTACCCAAGCGGGCACGTTGATGAATGCCAATACGTCGCGATTGAGCGAAGGCTCATGAGCGAGGCGATTGAGCGATTCGAGCAGGATATCGATTCCCTTGTTGCGGAACTCGTAGCGGCCGCCGGTAGATACGATGATGGTGTCGTCGGCAAACTCCTGACCGAGCAGCTTGCTGGCTACGTTCAGCATCACCTTGCGGGCCTCCTTGCGCTTGGCTGTGAAGGCAGCCCCCTTGGGCACGAAGTCGTCCTCGAAACCATTGACTGTGATGACATCGGCCTTCTTCTCAAGCAGCTGTGCGCACTCACGGTCGGTAATCTCACTTACCGTGGTGAAGCAATCGACACGATGGGCAGCCTGCTTCTCGATCGAGTGCTTCGACTGCATATTGAGCTCATCGGCCATCTGGTCGCCATTGTAGCCCTTCATATAGTCGTAAAGGGGCTTCATGTTGCCGGCGATAGAGCGGCCTATCGATGTAGCATGGGTTGTAAATATCGTAGCGATAGAGGGAATCCAATGCTTGAGGAAGAGGGCACCGAGACCTGTCATCCACTCGTGTGCCTGGTAGATTACCTTGGGCAATTGACAATTATTGTCTGCCTGGCTGGTCTTAGCTTTCTTTACAATCTCGTTGCGGTAGTAGCTCTCGGCCACCTTGGCTGCTGCGTATGAGAACATGCTCGCCTCATCGTAGTCGCCGTATGCGTGCAGCGAATCTACCTTAAAGAGATTCCATGCCTCGGCATAGATATCGTTCTTTATATTATAATAAGGAGTAAAATCTACAAGTACGGCTACCGGTTCACCGGGAATCATCCACCGTCCTATACGTATATTGAGGCCTTCTTCGGTTGCTTTCTTGCGCCATCCGGCCATCAAGCGTTTATCTTCTTTGAACAGCGGGTTCGCCGTTTCTTTCCAAAGGTCGGGACCTATAAACATCAATTGGGCATCTGTCTTCGTCAAAATTGTCTTCGCTCTGGTTGAGAGCACGGTGTAGATGCCGCCTACCTTATTGCACACCTCCCAACTAACCTCTATTATAAAGTCGGGGGTCGTCTTGTGTACACTCATTAATTACCTATTTTCAAATTTCAAAGTGCAAAGATACAAAAAACTTATCTATTAAGAAAACAAAAGCAGAGGATTTGCGTCACATTGTTGTATTTTCTACACTTATAACCTTTTTAGGTGTTTCTTTTGCCAAGTGCAGTTGACGACAAATCTAAAATTCCGGATAAGACATGTCTATTCTTGACCACCATCACGCACAAGTGCAATCACCAACGGTAGTCCGTACAAAAGAGTTACACACCAACGGGTTAGCCCAGCGCCCCACCCCAACAAATCAAATATATGAACATAATGTAATGCGGCTACAAGCTGTGAAGCCACAATAAGAGTCACAAAATAATGGGAGCAACGAGCTATCTCCGAAGTAAATGCTTGCAACGCACCACGTTCTGTACACCACAAACCAGACAAACGGCCATAAGCCCAACAAGACACACACACTACGATGCACAAAAGGAAAAGCCAGCCACGCGAAAGCGGTCCTCCAACGATACGCCCTGTAACGCTCAAAAGACTACCACCAGGAAGTAAAACTCCACTCAATACAAAAAATATGCTCAACACAAATATCCCCCATGACACACGTGCCGCATAGCGTTGCCGACGCGTCAACGGCAAGTATTCACGTTCATATATGAGATGCTTCAAATGGCGCAACAATCCACACCCCCTCGCCGCACCTACCATCAACAACACAAACAGTACCTGAACGATAGGTGCATCTGCCACATGCCCTACCCCATACCGTACAAACCAACGAAAACTATCCGCACTGAGCAAACTAGGTATCATCTCGCCATTTGGAAGCATGACACCATACACATTGGCAATCCACGAAAAGAGCACCAACAGCAACAGCAACAATAAATAGACGGAAGTAAACAAAAAGGGGTGCTTTTAATAGAAATAAACAATAATAGAAATAATCATAGCCTCAATCATCCGCTATAAGGTTGTCGGGGGCGATAATATGCAACTCTATGGCGCGAACCACAAGCCTAGTAACATTAACTCCTTTCTGCTCTTCTCCAGGGAAGAGACGAGCTATAAGATCTGATTGTCGTCTCTCCAACGATTTGGGACTAAAAGGCATCGTGCGTAGAGAGGCTATCATATCTTTCGTATATCCTAACGCCAAATGACGCAAGAAGCGTTCGTCGTACTCATCTATTTCGTAAGTTATAGTCGCACGCTGCCGTGTCGTATCGGCATTGACGGACTGTCGGAAACGAGCCACAATTTTTTCTAATATAGGCTGATTGAACACTAACTGCTTGCCCTCCATCACACTTCGGACCTCAGTTCGTGTAAGCAACTCTCCAGTTTTAAGCACAATACCACAGGCGCCAGCATCCAGTACGTCAACCCACAATTTTTCGTTTAATATCTCACCTGTAAATATCAGCACTTTCACTTGCGGATAACGTTTTCTTATGGTACGACAGATAGCAACACCTATAGTCGTGGATCCTCCCAAACCAAGATCGAGCAGCACCATGTCAGGCAACTGCTTTTCCATCAGTGGCCAAAATTCCTCTTCGGTCATAGCTGTCCCGACAACCTGTGCTTCAGGGATTTCATTACGAAAAATTTCTTCGGTACCTTTAAGCTCAAGCTTTACATCCTCTACTATAATTACATTATACATGCATCAAGTCAATTAACATTCTGAATGGTTTGATGCAAATTTAAGATAAAAATTTCGCATTTCAGACTGTTCCTATAATTATTTAACCAAGCAAACTGCATTTTCAATATTTATAGCGAATTGGCACATATAAAAAATGACGAAACCAAAAACAAGAAAAAAACAACTATCAATATTAATAAGAAGAAAAATTACCAGATAAAAGCACAAATCATCTTTATGAATGAATCTTTTTAGCTTGATAATTTCATCATTTCACAAAAATGCTCTATCTTTGCTCTGTTAATAGGCAACGTATACCATGATTTATATATGACTATTACACAACTATCATATTTTACACTTAATAATTAACTAAAATTATGAGCGAAAAAAGAGTTTACTTATTCGGTAACGGTAAGGCCGAAGGTAAGGCAGACATGAGAAATCTGCTCGGTGGTAAAGGTGCCAATCTGGCTGAGATGAACCTGATTGGTGTACCCGTGCCTCCCGGTTTCACCATTACCACAGACACTTGCAACGATTACTATCGTTTAGGCAAGGCTGAAGTTGTAGAGTTGTTGAAGGACGATGTACATGCTGCTGTAGCACACGTTGAGACCTTGATGAACTCTAAGTTCGGCGATGTAGAGAATCCCCTGTTGGTATCAGTACGTTCAGGTGCTCGCGCTTCAATGCCCGGTATGATGGATACTATCCTCAACCTCGGTTTGAACGACGAAGTAGTAGAGGGTATGGTACGCAAGACCGGCAATGCACGCTTTGCATGGGACTCATACCGTCGTTTCGTACAGATGTACGGTGACGTAGTATTGGGCATGAAGCCGGTAAACAAAGAAGATATCGATCCGTTCGAGGCTATCATCGAAGAGGTGAAGGAGGCTAAGGGCGTGAAGCTTGACAACGAGCTCGAGGTAGAAGACCTCAAGGAGTTGGTTAAGAAGTTCAAGGCTGCCGTTAAGGCTCAGACTGGTCAGGACTTCCCCACCGATGCTTACGAGCAGCTTTGGGGCGCTATCTGCGCTGTATTCGACAGCTGGATGAACGAGCGCGCTATCCTCTATCGTAAGATGGAGGGCATCCCTGCTGAGTGGGGTACTGCAGTAAACGTACAGGCTATGGTATTCGGTAACATGGGTGAGACCTCTGCTACTGGTGTATGCTTCAGTCGTGACGCAGGTAACGGTGAGAACCTCTTCAACGGTGAGTACCTTATCAATGCACAGGGTGAGGACGTAGTAGCTGGTATCCGCACACCGCAGCAGATTACCAAGATCGGTTCACAGCGTTGGGCTGAGCGTGCTGGCATCTCTGAGGAAGAGCGCGTAGCCAAGTATCCTTCTATGGAGGAGGCAATGCCCGAAATCTACAAGGAACTCGACTCATTGCAGAATAAGCTTGAGAACCACTACCGCGACATGCAGGATATGGAGTTCACCGTGCAGGAAGGCAAGCTCTGGTTCCTCCAGACACGTAACGGTAAGCGTACCGGTTCAGCGATGGTTAAGATCGCTATGGACCTGCTCCGTGAAGGTCTCATCGACGAGAAGACAGCTATCAAGCGTTGCGAGCCCAACAAGCTCGACGAGCTTCTCCATCCCGTATTTGACAAGAAGGCCCTTGCAAGCGCTAAGGTATTGACTCGCGGTCTTCCCGCATCTCCTGGTGCTGCTACCGGTCAGATCGTATTCTTCGCTGACGACGCCGCTAAGTGGGCCGAGGATGGCAAGAAGGTTATCATGGTTCGTATCGAGACATCTCCCGAGGACCTCGCTGGTATGGCCGTTGCCGAGGGTATCTTGACAGCTCGTGGTGGTATGACCTCTCACGCTGCCGTTGTTGCCCGTGGTATGGGTAAGTGCTGCGTATCAGGTGCAGGTGCTCTGAATATCGACTACAAGGCTCGCACTGTAGAGGTTGACGGTGTAGTATTGAAGGAGGGTGACTTCATTTCACTCAACGGTACTACCGGTGAAATCTACAACGGTCAGGTTGAGACCAAGGCTGCTGAGCTTTCAGGTGACTTCGCTGAGCTGATGGCTCTCTGCGAGAAATATACAAAGCTCGTTGTTCGTACCAACGCTGATACTCCCCACGATGCACAGGTTGCTCGCGACTTCGGCGCTGTAGGTATCGGTCTTTGCCGTACCGAGCACATGTTCTTCGAGGCAGAGAAGATCGTTGCTATGCGTGAGATGATCCTTTCTCAGGATGCTGAAGGCCGCAAGGCTGCTCTCGCTAAGTTGTTGCCCTACCAGAAGGCCGACTTCTACGGTATCTTCAAGGCTATGGACGGCTGCCCCGTGAACGTACGTCTGCTCGATCCTCCTTTGCACGAGTTCGTACCCCACGATCTTAAGGGTCAGGAAGAGATGGCTAAGGCTATGGGCGTAACTGTAGAGTACATCAAGCAGCGTGTTGACAGCCTCTGCGAGGCTAACCCGATGCTCGGTCACCGCGGTTGCCGCTTGGGTAACACCTATCCCGAAATCACTGAGATGCAGACTCGCGCCATCCTCGGTGCAGCTATCCAGTTGAAGAAGGAGGGTCACGATCCCCATCCCGAAATCATGGTTCCTCTGACAGGTATCCTTTACGAGTTCGAGGCTCAGGAGAAGGTAATCCGCGAGACAGCTGCTGCTCTCTTCGCTGAGGAAGGCGAGAGCGTAGAGTTCAAGGTAGGTACCATGATCGAGATTCCTCGTGCTGCTCTTACAGCTAACCGCATCGCAAGCCGTGCCGAGTACTTCTCATTCGGTACCAACGACTTGACACAGATGACCTTCGGTTACTCACGTGACGATATCGCTTCATTCCTCCCCGTATACTTGGAGAAGAAGATCTTGAAGGTAGACCCCTTCCAGGTACTCGACCAGAACGGTGTAGGTCAGCTCGTAGAGATGGCTGTAGAGCGCGGTCGCGCTGTACGTCCCGATCTCAAGTGCGGTATCTGCGGTGAGCACGGTGGTGAGCCCTCATCAGTTAAGTTCTGCCATAAGGTAGGCCTCAACTATGTATCATGTTCACCCTTCCGCGTTCCTATCGCACGCCTCGCTGCTGCACAGGCTGCTGTAGAAGAGGCCTAAAATATACTAAATATCAGTAAGTTAGGCGGCAAACCACGTTTAGAGTAGGTTTGCCGCCTATTTTTGCACCTACTACAACGTGAGTTCGGTATAGAAGGTTCATAATATCGCAGTTGCTAAAAACGTCTCATGTCATGTTGAAACGAAGTTCGCCGCCCGAAGGGGCTAAAGGCAACACCGTGAAGCATCTTACACTGGAACTTGCAAGAAACTCTGTGAGATACTTTTTATAAAATGTTTATACTCAATGCAGCCCATTACTTTATTTCAAGAACACGAAGAACACGGCCGCGATGAGGCAGGCAAAGGCGGCGAAATGGTTCCACTGCAATGACTCACCCTTGAAAAAGACGATAGTGAAAAGGGTGAAGATGGTGATTGAGATGACCTCCTGAATAACCTTGAGCTGCATCAGCGTGAACGCACCGCCATTGCCCACAAAACCGATACGGTTTGCCGGCACCTGACAGGCATACTCGAAGAGAGCCAGAAACCAGCTAATGAGGATAACGATGTAGAGCGGTGTATTGTCAGAGATGAGCCTCATCTGCTGTAGCTTGAGATGTCCGTACCAAGCAAAGGTCATAAAAATGTTAGATACAATAAGCAGTAAGATAGTTCCTATTCCGTGCATAGTATAATGAGTTTATAAATTCTTTCGTTTCAAAAATATTCGTTCGCCGTTAATCATTCATCATTAATCATTCACCTTTGACCTTAGGGGGAAGCAATTCGGTCTGTACGTTTGTCATACTTCCCCAGAGGTTGTACCTTGCTTCGGGATTCAGTTGGTCGAGAGTATGTAGTACCTCGGCCATTCGGGATCGATTTGAAGTATGCTCATGGGGACAATTCTTCTGTTGCCTGCGATATTCGTGCAGCTCGGCCAAACGAGCGATGTCTCGCTCCTCGATGCGGCAGAGGGGGCGAATGATGGTCATGTCAAACTTGTTCATCTTCAAGGCCGGAGGCATCGTGGAGAAGGCTCCTTGAAAAGTCATATTCATCAGTAACGTGACAAGCACGTCGTCCTGATGATGGCCAAGAGCAATTTTATTGCACCCAAGCGCCTTAGCTGTTTCAAAAAGAGCCTTACGTCGATTCCAGGAGCATAGGAAGCAGGGCGATTTGCGGGTATCTCCCGTAGCGTCAAATGAGGTTTCTACGATATGCATCTCCACACCCAGGCTTTGGGCATAATCCGTCAGGTACTGCACATCGCTTTGATAGGAGATATTGGTCATCACCACATGCGCGGCAACCACGTCGAAGCGTGGCTTCAACACACGAGCACGAGCAGCCATCAACTCGAGTAGCGCCAAAGAATCCTTGCCGCCTGAGACTGCGATAAGTATGCGGTCACCCTCTTCTATGAGATTGTACTCCGCGGCAGTTTTGTGAAACTTGTGACGGAGGCGATGCATGAGCAGCTGTTCTTCGGTGCGTTGAGCCATAGCGGCTGCAAAATTACATCAAAATGTATAAAAAACATAAATTGTTGCTTCTTTTGTGCCACTATCCCAATAAAAATATCTAACTTCGCCAAATACTATATATAGTATAAAAGGAATGTTTACGAATATGAAGAAATACATACTGACAGGGTTGATTCTGTGCATAAGCTGCGCCATGTTTGGGCAGAGCCAGAGCCAAGCAAAAAAGTGGTTTGCAGCTGGAGAATACGAAAAGGCCAAGCCAGCGTTTGCCAAGTTGATCAAAGGGAATCCCAAGAACGGAAGTCTGAACTACTGGTATGGAGTGTGTCTCAATGAGACAGGCGAGCACAACAAAGCACTACCCTACTTGCAAAAAGCGGTGGAGCGTGAGGTAGAGAACGCTTTCCGATATATCGGTGATTATTATATGCAAGATGGCAACTATGAACAGGCTATTGAGAACTATGAGATTTATCTGGAGAGAGTAGATCCCGAAGCACAACGTTTTGTTGAGTATACTCGTAAGCTAGAGCAAGCCAATAGAGAATTTAAGTATATCAAGCGTGTAGAAAAGGTCACCATCGTAGACAGTATCGTATTGCCCAAGAATCAATTTCTGAAGGCCTATACTATAGGACGCGAAAGTGGCAGCATACACCCCACCCCAGATTTGATAAGAGAAGCAAAGACAACAGAAGGCTTTGCCTATCGTACGGAGATGCACGATAAAGTGTATTATAGCGACGTGGATGAGAACGGTAAGCTACAGATTAACATGCGCTATAAGATGCTCGATGACTGGAGCAAACCGATGCCACTCGAAGGATTTCCCGAGGGCGACAACAACTATCCGTTCTTGATGTCGGACGGTATCACCATGTACTTTGCCAATAACAGCCTCGAAGGATTGGGCGGATATGACATTTTCATCACCCGCTTCAACAGCGGTACCGACCGATACCTGCTACCCGAGAATGTGGGTATGCCGTTCAACTCTACCGCCAACGACTACATGATGGCCATCGATGAGATTAATGGGATTGGGTGGTTTGCCACTGATCGTAATCAGCCCGACAGCCTTGTCTGTGTATACACTTTTGTTCCGAACGAAACGAAGCAGTATTATAACTATGCATCGGACAACCGTCTTGATATCCTCAGAGCTGCTCATATACATAGCATCGCTGCCACACAGACTGATGAAGAAGTGGTACGTAAAGCCGAGCAGGCACTGTTCATGCTAAGTCTGAACAATTCAGAAGAGGATAAAGAGGAAAGTTTCACGTTTGTGATTGACGATTTTGTTGATTACCACCAAGCCAATGATTTCAAGTGTCCAGAGGCACGCCAGCTCTTCAAAGATTGGCTAAGCAAATCAGCCTCTCTGGCCAAGCTGTCGCGCCAGCTCGATGATCGCCGCATCAAGTATAGCCAATCCACTGCAGCCGAACGCCAGGCAATGAGCGAGGAACTGCTGCGCATGGAGAAGCAATACGAGCTGATGGAAACAGAGGTAAACGACATGGTAAGAGCCATCCGTAATACCGAGATTAACTTCCGCAGTGGCAAACAAACCACACGATAGCAAGAACACTTTACCCCACCCTGCAGTTATACCCATAGCATAGTAACCCTTACAGACTATATAATATGAGTACCTATTACGCTCCTTCCGAACTCATCATCAATGAAGACGGTTCCGTATTCCACCTCCATGTACGTCCAGAGCAACTGGCCTCCAAGGTGATTCTCGTAGGCGACCCTGGCCGTGTAGCCACGGTAGCTGCACACTTCGACTTTATCGAGTGCGACATCACCAGCCGTGAGTTTCACACCATCACCGGTATGTACCAGGGCAAACGCATCACCGTACTCTCTACGGGTATCGGATGCGACAACATCGACATTGTGGTCAACGAGCTCGATGCCCTTGCCAATATCGACTTCGATAGCCGCACGCAGAAACCCGAGTTCCGTCAGCTAGAGATGGTGCGCATAGGCACCTGTGGCGGTCTGCAACCCGACACTCCCGTAGGTACCTATGTATGTTCGCGCAAGAGCATCGGCTTCGACGGCCTGCTCAACTACTATGCCGGACGCAATGCCGTGTGTGACCTTCCCTTCGAGGAGGCCTTCACCCGCCACATGCAGTGGAACCCGCAGAAGGGCGCACCCTACGTCATCGACAACGATGCCGACCTCCTGACCCGCATCAATCAGGGCGACATGGTCGATGGTGTCACCATCTCGGCCGGTGGCTTCTTCGGTCCGCAAGGCCGCAAGCTACGCATACCGCTCGAAGACCCCGACCAGAACGAGAAGATCATGGCCTTCGAATATGCCGGCCATCGCATCACCAATTTCGAGATGGAGGGTTCGGCCATTGCAGGCCTCTCCCGCTTGCTCGGGCACAAGGCTATGACCGTTTGCATGGTCATTGCCAACCGTCGTGCCAAGGAAGCCAATACCGGATACAAGAACAGTATTGACAACCTCATAGAGAAGGTTGTGGAGAGAATATAATGTACCTCCTGAGAGCGTTCAAGCAATAGGGAGTTTAAGTATTAATTTTTATTTCTAATACAACAGCCTTGGAACCCGCATTCACCTACACCATCACCGACAAAGCCACCCGTTACGAGCAGTTCATCACCGACTTTCTCCCCTACATCACCGACGAGCATGAGGAGGTGAGTGTACTGGCCAACACTACAGCCGCCCTGCGCCAAGCCTTCGGATGGTTTTGGATAGGCTTCTACCTTGTGCGCGACGGACAACTTATCTTGGGTCCATTCCAAGGCGATGTGGCCTGCTACCGCATCCGCCATGGCCGTGGTGTGTGTGGCACGGCATGGGCCGAGGCCACCACACAGGTAGTCCCCGATGTGGAGCAGTTTCCCGGGCATATCGCATGCAGTGGCAGTTCACGCTCCGAAATTGTGGTTCCCCTCATCGTCGATGGTGAAGTACGCGGCGTACTCGATATCGATAGCGACCAACTGGACACCTTCGATGACACCGACCGCCACTACCTCGAGATTCTCTGCACCCATCTATGTCAAGCCATATATAATAAGGAGAGATAAACAAAACCCTACCCTATGCTGTTAAAGAGAAAGAAATAACCTTAACTTTAACAGCATATCTTATGTCACTCAAAACATTCCTCTTTCCCTCTTACGAAGACGAAAGTCCCGTCTACTCCACCGTACTGCTCGTCGCCCGCATCTTCTTCGGCCTGCTCTTCCTCAGCCACGGCTACGACAAGCTCATGAGCCACTCCACTATGGCAGCATTCTACCCCGACCCCATCGGCGTAGGCAGTTTCCTCTCCTTCTGGCTCACCGTCTTTGCCGAGGTCGTATGCTCCTTTGCCCTCATCTTCGGTTTGCTGCAGCGCATCGTCCTCATCCCCATGATCATCACCATGTGTGTAGCCTTCTTCGTCGTCCACGGAGGCGATGCCTTTGCCGTCAAGGAACTCTCCTTCATCTACCTCATCGTCTTCATCGGACTCTACATCACGGGGCCAGGCAAATACTCCTTCGATGCTACAATAGGCAACTATATACTGCTCAATAATCTCAAGAAACGGGAAGGATTGTAATCCCCAGTACACTTTACTCATAATTCATATTTCATAATTCATAATTACAAGAATCTTTTCGTATCTTTGATGTAAACCTCGAACATATTTTCACTCGCACTGACAAATATCCAAGCAAGCTTGATATTTCTCGCTCGTTTTCGTATCTTTGTGCTATAATAAAGATACGAAAAGATTTTTTTAATGAGGCAATATATAACAATCATCATTCTTGCACTCAGTCTGGTTTCTTGCAGCCAGCATTCCAAGCATTGGGAAACGTTGGCGCAGGTAGAGTCATATATTGAGGAGAGGCCAGACAGTGCGTTAACCATTCTGCAAGGAATGGACAAGGATGAGTTGTCTGGAATGGAGGAGAAAGCGAAGTATGCCCTGCTGCTGTCAATGGCTTTGGATAAGAACTATGTGGACAAGACGGACTTTGACATTCTGCAACCCGCCATCGACTATTACCAGGGTCACGGCACGGCTACGGACAAGCTGCGTACCTACTACTACGAGGGGCGCATTTATCAGAACCAAGGCGAGAATGACCTGGCCATGAAGACCTTCATCAAGGCACGAGAGCTAGAGGGCGAGATTACAGACACGCTCACCTTCGCCAATCTCCTTGTGGCACAAGGCAGCTATCTCTATACCTCTTATAAGATAGACGAATTCATCGAGAACAACCTACTGGCTGCCAAGCTGTACCAAGCTATCGGCCGCTCCTACTACCATACGACCAGTCTTATCAATGCTCTGGACGGCAGCATTATCAACAAGGAAAAGCAGCTGGCCGACAGCCTTCTGGCATGTTGCCAAAGCAACATCAAGGCTCATCCCGACTATGGCAGACTGATGATTCCTTTTGTCATATCCTATACCATTGCCTTTGGCTCCGAGGAAGATATAAAGAGGGTTGCCGACCTTTGCTACGCCGACAGCCTGTTATCCAATGAGTCCAAACTAAACATTGCGTACGGATATTCACAGATAGGCGAATCGGCCAAAGCGATCCAAGTATTGGAATCGGTGCATGCTGAAGCCATTGATGCCAATCCCTTGAAATACTTCGCCACTAAGACTAAAGTCCTCAAAGCAAACAACATGCACAAGGAGGCCTTAGAGAGCTACATTTTGTATTCCACTACGTTAGAGAGGACTCATCAAGCCCTATTCTCGCAAGACCTGCTGTTTGCCCAAGAGAGACACGACATGGAGATGGCATCGCTACTCAAGATTCAGAAGCGAAACAAACTGATATGGTACAGCATCAGCTGCGCCCTCGCGCTACTGTGTGTTATAGGTGTCATCTACTATCGCTACCGCATAGGGCGCACCCGACGCATCATCATAGAGCAGGAGAATGCCAACTTGCGTCTCGAACAGGAGAACCTCAGCATGAGAAACTCGCAACTGGAGGCCGAGAGCGAAAATCTGAAGGCCCTGCTTGCCGAACAGGAGGAGCTGTCAGCACCTGTAACCGAGGCCATCAAGGCCCGATTGGCCATACTCAACGGACTATTGGCAGCAAAGATTTCTTCCAACGATGCATACGCCCAGCCCTACAGCGCATGGGAAGAGAAGATTACGGAAGACAAGCACGCCTTTATGACCTCCACCCGACTGGCCTTCAAGGCATCGCACCCCAAGTTTATGAGGTATCTGGAGGAGCATGGCCTCACCGATTCGGAACTGGACTACCTCTGCCTCTATGCCATCGGTCTGCGCGGAAAAGAGATTGGCGACTATATCCAACTGAAGAGACACTATCACATCAGCAGCGACATACGCAAGAAGCTGGGCATCGACGAGCACGAGACAAACCTTGGCATATATGTTCGTAAACTGATGAAGAAGCATTAGGAGTCAGTTCCTCACACGAACAGTTTTACATTCCCCCTGACACACCCCCTTCCGCAAGGGGGTGTCAAACTTTTGATTTCCAAAATTTACCCTACCCATTATAAATAACTGATATTCAATGTTATAAAAATAACCTCCGTCAAACTTTTTGTATTGTACGAAAACTTCACTTTGCTTAACTTTGCCGCAGTCAATAACCAAAAACAAATTATTATGCGAAAAGTTATCTTATTGTTCAGTGCTGTATTCTTTGCACTATCAGCCGTTGCAGAAGAGACAACGGAAATTTTTATGGAGATCTATATAAGTGGCAATGGCGGCTCTATTACAAAAGTAAATCGCTCATTAGTACAAGTTCCCTTTATGGAGGTGGTATATGATGCCGAAGCGAAGACCATCCGTATTGCTTCATCGGAACCTGCCGAGGCTGATGTGTATATCTACGATGCCAATGGTGCTGTGATAGGCCATGCCGATACGCTGAATACCACAATCCAACTTCCCTCATCCGATTCATACACCGTATATATAGTAGGTGATGGGTGGTATGGCATAGGGCATACAAACTAAAGGGAATACATTCCTTATAAATCTATTAAACAATAATTATACCGGTAATGATTATAGCTCAGACCATACTGATAAAAAAGGACGTGTATCGACCACAGTCAAGTGTCGTAAACTGTATGTTACATACTTAAAAGTAAGTTATTATGAAAAAGAAATTTATGTTGATGCTTATGGTTGCATCATGTTTTGGAATTGCTAACGCGCAATTAGTTGTAGATGATAATGGAAAAGTTTCTATAGGAGTTGAAAACCCTGTAGGCTTAAAATCAAATCTCAGCATTAATACTACAGGCAATACTAACAGCTCCGTACATATTGTTCCCAATAACACAACGCAGAACATTGGACTATATGTCAACCGCACTGGTACGACATCAAGTGGATATCAAGTGGCCGGTCAGTTCTTTTCTTCGCAAATAGGCAGTAGCCTTTGCTCTGCGGGCATTTATGCGCGTGCCAGTAGTAGCACTGTCGCTAATACAGGTCGCAGCTTTGGTGTCATGGCCTATGCTGGCAATGCCAGTAATGGATACAACTATGGTGTACTTGGCGTTTTGAATGGAACGCAAAATGGAGCGGGTGTCTATGGTTCAACAAGTGCGGAAGAGAATGGAATAAACACAGGTGGACGTTATGCCGGATTCTTTCATGGAAATGTCTATACTACAGGAACCTTGACTGCTAATGCCGTAACTACGCTATCAGACTCTCGTGTAAAAAGAAACATCCAATCTGTAACAGTGAATGACAGTCCGCTCGGCAATCTGATGGATATGAATGTTGTGGAATATAATTATATTGATATTGAAGCGGAGATTGCAGCATCTACTGAGAATTCAGATACCATATCAGCAACTCGCACAATCCAAACGAGTGAACTATCATTGAACGAGGATGAGAAGCACTATGGTCTTATTGCACAAGAACTGCAAAAGATATACCCCAATTTGGTAAAGGAGGGACGTGGTGGTTACCTCACTATCAACTATATCGAGATAATACCTTTGCTTATCAGCTCCATCCAAGAATTGAAGGCTGAAGTTGATGATTTAAGAGGTTTCGGTTCGCCCATAAAGAAGTCTGCTTCCCGCTCTTCCGAAGAAGTAGTAACAAGTATAAATGCTGTAGTAACAACGCTCTATCAAAACCAACCTAATCCTTTTTCGGAATGTACACTTATCCGTTGTGACATATCAGAGGATGTAGAAACGGCTAATCTGTATATTTATAACATGAATGGTGATCAGATAGCAGAGTATCCCATCGCAAACCGCGGAGAAGCCAGTATTACGATTGATGGTGGCAGTCTGAATGCAGGGATGTATCTCTATGCCCTTATCGCTGATGGCAAAGTGGTTGATACCAAGCGTATGATATTGACGAAATAATAGTAATGCAAGAGAGACATACTGATTACGAGCGATACTTCCGCGAGAGTGAAGAATCCTGCGACAAGCAATATATCCCTTTTCTGAAGGAACATATACCTTTGTTCCAGAACGCCCCGTGCGATATTCTGGAGGTCGGGTGTGGCATAGGAGGCAATATAGCCCCCTATGCCTCTATGGGGCATCGAGTAACAGGTATCGATATTGATGCAAACTCGATAGATTGGGCCAAAAAGATATTTTTGCAGAGGGGGCTGTCTGGAAGATTCATCCATGGCGATATTCACGAATATGAGGACGATAGCCACTATCAGCTTATAGTCATGCACGATGTCATTGAACATATAGCCGACAAACACCGGCTGATGCTCCGCTTGCAGGAACTCATTGCCGATGATGGTGTGCTATATGTCGCTTTCCCCGCTTGGCGGATGCCCTTTGGCGGCCACCAGCAAGTGGCTCGGACCAAATTCGTTTCGCGCTGTCCCTTCATCCACCTACTGCCCCGCAAGTTATTCGTTTGGCTGCTACGCCAGTTGGGAGAATCCCGAGGCGTAATAGAAGACTTCTTGAACATCAGAGATACCCGAATGACAATACAGGGATTTGAGAAACTATGCCACAAGACGGGCTATAAAGTAATTAAGCAGCGGCTATATTTCATAAATCCGCATTATGAAGCAAAATTCGGGATTAAGCCTCGTATATTATGGAAAGGTATAGCAGGCGTACCTTACATAAGGGATTATTTCACTACCTCATACCACTGTATTCTACGGAGGAGATAGGTATTATGCCGTCACGGGGGATGTTCATTCATCCCCCGTTTTTCTATTGTAGGAATAATCCCGACAAACAGAATCCGCTTATCGCATCTGGAGATACTTATAGTCGCAGCCAGCGGATGGGGTTTGTTCATTCTTCTGTCAACCAATCGTAGGATTTAGAGCACGAAGATTGCTCATACATTCAGCGAATCAGAGCCTTTCAATAAATCTGACGGAGCCGTCCGTTACAAAAATCGGAGCCGTCCAATAAAACTAACGGACGGCTCTGATTTGAAGGTACAAATGTACAAAACACTTGCCTTCTCTGAAAAAGGGCTGTCCCATTTCAGAAAAAGGTACATGCCTTTTCTACAAAACGCATAGCCCATTTTTCATAAAGGGCTATGCGTTTTTCTCGTAGGCCTGACAATTTTTTTTTTTGTAGGTGCGTTGCAAGATTTGTGCAGTTGTACCAAGTTTGGTACATGCATGTACCGCGAGCGGTGCATGCATGTAAATGGATTTTCTACTAAGTAAAAAACATTCTACAAAAAATGTTGTGTTATTTAGTATAAATCCTCTATATTTGCATCTATTAAAAACATTATGTATTATACAAACGAATATGAACACGCAACTATCACTCAACCCCAACAAGCTAGTGGCCTACCTGCAGAAGCCCAGCAAGGCATTCACCAAAGCCGACATCATGGGTTACATACGCGACAACGGTATCCGCATGGTCAACTTCATGTACCCAGCCGGTGACGGCCGCCTCAAGACGCTCAACTTCGTCATCAACAGCGAGGCCTACCTCGACGCCATCCTCACCTGTGGCGAGCGTGTCGACGGCAGCAGCCTGTTTCCTTTCATCGAGGCAGGCAGCAGCGACCTCTACGTGCTGCCTCGCTTCAGCACCGCCTTCGTAGACCCCTTTGCCGAGATTCCCACCCTCTCGATGCTGTGCTCCTACTTCAACAAGGACGGCATGCCACTCGAGAGCTCTCCCGAGAACACGCTGCGCAAGGCCTGCCGCGCCTTCCATGAGGTGACGGGCATGGACTTCGAGGCCATGGGCGAGCTGGAGTACTATGTGGTAGCCCCTGACAGCGGCATGTTTGCCGCCACCGACCAGAAGGGCTACCACGAGTCGGCCCCTTATGCCAAGTTCAACGCGTTCCGCACCCAGTGCATGGCCTACATCGCCCAGGCAGGCGGTCAGATCAAGTACGGCCACTCCGAGGTGGGCAACTTCACCATTGACGGACGCGTCTACGAGCAGAACGAGATCGAGTTCCTCCCCGTGCCCGCAGAGGAGGCTGCCGACCAGCTCATGATAGCCAAGTGGATCATCCGCAACCTGGCCTACCAGCATGGCTACGACATCACCTTCGCCCCCAAGATCACGGCGGGCAAGGCAGGCTCGGGACTCCACATACACATGCGCATCGTCAAGGACGGACAGAATCAGATGCTCGACAGCGGCGTGCTCTCATCCACAGCCCGCAAGGCCATCGCCGGCATGATGCAGTTGGCCCCCTCCATCACCGCCTTCGGCAACACCAACCCCACCTCGTACTTCCGCCTCGTGCCTCATCAGGAGGCCCCCACCAATATATGCTGGGGCGACCGCAACCGATCGGTGCTCGTGCGCGTGCCTCTGGGCTGGGCAGCCAAGGCCGACATGTGCCAGCTTGCCAACCCGCTGGAGGCCGCCAGCCACTACGATACCACCCAGAAGCAGACCGTCGAGATGCGCTCGCCCGACGGCTCGGCCGACATCTACCAGCTCATCGCAGGGCTCGCCGTAGCCTGCCGCCACGGGTTCGAGATTGCCGATGCCCTTGAGATTGCCGAGCGCACCTACGTGAACGTCAACATCCACCAGAAGGAGCATGCCGCCAAGCTCAGTTCGCTGGCCTGCCTGCCCGACAGCTGCGAGGCATCGGCCGACTGCCTCGAGCGCCAACGTGCCGTCTTCGAGGAGCACAACGTCTTCAGCCCCGCCATGATCGACGGCATCATCAAGCGCCTGCGCTCCTATGGTGACCGCACCCTGCGTGCCGACATCGACGGCAATCAGGAGGAGATGCTCAAGCTCGTCCATCGCTACTTCCACTGTGGATAAGAAAATACTTTAAACTGCAAAATCTTGTCACACAGCATTTAACAATGTAACGAACAAGGTGACGTATGAGATAGCCACTGTACGTGGATGATTATCAACGCACCGAATCGAGCAATTGCTGCAGACGTTCCACAATGTCGGGATGTTCGGGTGCTATGTTATGCTGTTCACCAATATCATTTGTGAGATTATAAAGTTGGGGATGGCGGGAGTTTCCCAACTCGGTATTGGTAAGACGATTGTAGGCATAGCCATTCGAGGGGGCGATATACTTCCACTCACCGTCATAAACGGATATAGAGCCAGCCTTCTCGATGATGTAGGGACGTCCTTCACCGTCGCGCCCTAGCAGAGCAGGCAAGGCATCGCGGCTATCGGGAGCAGCACCATCGTCAATAGTTGCACCGAGGAGAGTTGCCATAGAAGCAAAGAGGTCGATGTGAGAGACGAGAGCATCGGAAACACCCGGCTTGACCATAGCTGGCCAGGAGACGATGAGCGGCACACGAGTGCCAGCCTCAAAATTGCTGTACTTGCCACCACGTAAGTCGCCCCAAGGACGATGACTACCAAGAAGCTCCACAGCCTGGTCGGCATAACCATCATCAACCACAGGACCATTGTCGCTACTGAGGATGATGAGAGTATTCTCAGCTATCCCCGTACGCTCGAGAACATCGAGGATGGCTCCGACCGTCCAATCAAACTGGAGGATTGCATCACCACGAGGTCCCATGCCGCTCTTGCCAGCAAAGCGACTATGAGGATAGCGGGGTACGTGGATATCATTGGTACCGAGATAAAGGAAGAATGGGTGATTGGCATTCTCCTCGATGAAACGTACGGCATGGGCGGTGATGCTGTCGGCAATATTTTCATCTTCCCATCGTGCCCGATGACCTCCTTTCATATACCCAATACGGGAGATGCCATTGACGATAGCCTGATCGTGCCCATGGTTGAGGCTAGGGTGTAGCTTGGTCAGTAACTCGGGATGAGTCTTCCCTAATGGTTCCCCCTCAAAGGGGGCACGGTAGCTCACCTCAATGGGGTCAGAAGGGTCGAGCCCTACTACCCGCTCGTTCTCAACCCACACACAGGGCACGCGGTCGCCTGTGGCTGCCATAATATAGGAGTAGTCGAAACCGATATCAGAGGGACCGGGAGTAATGTGCCCGTTCCAGTCCTGAGAACCAGTCTTGTCGGCCAAACCGAGATGCCACTTACCGACAGCAGCAGTGATGTAGCCATGCTGTTTGAAGAGATCAGCCACGGTCTGCTGCTCTGGGCGGATAATCATTCCAGCATTACCGGCAGCCACACCTGTATCGTTGCGACGCCAGCTATAGTGTCCTGTAAGCAACGAGTAGCGCGAGGGGGTACTGGTGGAAGCAACGGCATGAGCATCGGTGAAACGAATGCCTGAAGCAGCCAGACGCTCTACCTGCGGAGTGTGTATGGTGGGCTCGCCATAAGGGCTGAGGTCGCCATAACCGACATCATCAGCAAGGAGGAGTATCACGTTGGGACGGTTCACATCGGACTTGCCCTTCTTGACTTTGCTTGCGGAGCAGCCGGAAAGCATACCAGCTCCTAATCCTATATATAATAATAGCTTGGTATCCATAACATGAAGGTTATCGTATGATGGCGGGTTTAAGCTCGTCGGGTGAGCCATTGGTATACATATCCACCTTAGGCCCCTGCTTGGTGAAGAGGTCAGCAATAAGAGCTGGCTCTACAGTGAGCGTGGGAGCAAAATCGGGACTCTGCATATAACGCAAGATGGCACTACGCATCTGGCGGGCCACAATGCGGCGGTCAAGATCGCGGGTGATATCCATCGTAGTCATCAGGAGTTTGCCACCCAACACATTGGCCTCAACAAGCATTCCGAGTTTACGGCTGATATGCCAGGTATCGATGGGTTGTATGGGCGACTGATAGTCGATGGGGAAATCAGTGAGATTGATTACCTGTGCCTTATTGAGCAATTCCCACCAATTGAGGTTACTCCAGTCGTCAGTTGGGAATCCATGAGCGAAGAGCGGATGAGTAGTGTCAATTGCAGCACCTGTGGTATGGGGCGGACGCATCTTGAACCAGCTAGTATTCCAGAATACGGGGAGGTAGTGCTGCACGATGTCGCTTCCATAGGTAACCTTGGCGGCTGATGTGAGCAACACCTTGCCACCCTGTCTGAGCACGGAGACAGCCTCAGAATCGAGCACTTCGGCTATATGGATATCACCTATAGAAGGCAGGGAATCTGATGATGGATACACCCAAAGTTCCCAATGGTTATGTCCGATAACCGTGCCTGTGGCATCGGCAATGTTTATGGTAAGCGTCACTTTGGCGGGAGCAGTGATGGAGGCAAGTGGCTGAACGATATGTCCGGCTCTGATGTTCTTACCTACCGGAAGGATGCGCAAGGGCAGCCGGCCTTGAATATCCTCACCCAATCCGCTCAGTGTATAAGTGCAGCTGACATCAGATACAGTAGTACTGCCTGCATGGTAGATCTCTATGGGGATATCGAGCAACTCAGCATCGGTGTAGACGAACTTTGGGAAACGGGCTAGAGGCACTATCTCTGAACAGAACTCACGCCAGTCATCTGCAGTACAATAGCCCTTTTCACGCCAATGCACATTGAGCACACCTACTAGCGCACTACCCTGACCGCTATAGTCATTAAGGCCGAGCAGTTGGAAACCTGCATAGTCGGGAGTGCGCAAATTACGCTCTGTCTCGTACTTGTAGGCCATCGTCTGCAACTTGCCACTGGCTTGAAGAAAAGCTTCGGCACGATGAGCCATACCGGCATCGGCAAGCAAGTCGCGGAAAATTTCGAAGTTATGCGCTTTATAGGCACCTATATATTGATCAATCTCCTTAAGGTCTGGGAAGGCACACCATTGGCCCTGCTCATGCGCTATGATGGGTGAACGATTGGGTATGGTATCGAAATAGTTGCGTGGAAAGGTGATGTCAGCATAGTAATCATCGGAAGCCTGAGGAGCACGTGAGGTCCAGTTGAGTCCACGTCCCCCACCCTTCACGTGATACTGACTACCATCGTCCCAGGCCCAGCCTCCACCTACCGAAGCACCACAATAGATACGGGTAGAATCGTAGGCCATCATCTCGGCCACCCAGTCGTTGCAGTACTCAACCCAACGTCCGGCAGGCTCATTGCCCACAGCAAACATCACGAATGAGGGATGGTGTCCATAGGCATCAATGATACGCTTGGTCTCCTCCATAAGGTAGGTATCGACATACTGACGGCTGCGCAGACGCACTCCATGGTTGGGCCATGACGGACCTTCGGGCTGCAGGTATATACCTACCCTATCAGCAGCTGTGAAGGCTGCCTCAGGCGGACACCAAGAGTGGAAGCGAACGTGGTTGAGACCATACTCGCGGCATTTCTCGAACACACGCACCCACGAATCCACATCCATAGGAGCGTAGCCAGTCTCGGGGAAACAACAATTTTCAAGTGTGCCACGGAACCATATGGGATGGTCGTTGAGATAAATCAGAGGGCCATCAACACGAATGTCGCGGATACCGAAAGTGACCTCCACAGGAGTACCCTGATAGTCGACGATGCGGGTATATAGCTGAGGATTGAACTCGCTCCATCGACAGGTATCTTTGCCCAAAGGGAATTCATAACGCGCTTCATTGACCTCGATGCGCACAACACCAGCTGCCACATCGGGCACAGCACGCACCTTATTTACAATAGGTGCCGAGCGCAACTCTATGGTGCCCACAATGCCATTCCAATTACCCTGCGTCTGATCGGTTACGCTGTGTGAGTCTTGCCCTACACAAACATTCTCGATGCCATTGTATACGCAAATAGCAAGTTCATTATCCTCACCATAGGTGACATACTCAGAGATATCGTATTGGTGAGGTGTACTGAGTGACATCTGATGCCCTACCTCGTGACCATTAACAAAAAGGGTTGTCTCTATATGAGGACGCTCTAGATAGAGTGTCACGGGGCGTCCCTTCCAGGCTTTGGGCAGACGCACCGTGCGACGATACCAAGCATTACCTACGTAGTACTTGTCGGGAGTAAGAAAGAAGGGGTACTTCACATTACCCACCTCGCGATAACGAGCCAATTGGGGACTATAATAATAGGAAGAGTCATAAGTGGAACCCGTCCAACGAGTGTTTACTGTCACATCATATCCTTTACCGTTGGTGAGCATAGAACCCGGCAAGACGATATGGTCGTCGTATACAGGATTATCTCCCATAGCAAAATCCCACTCACCGGATAGGTCTATTGATGTGCGAGTAGTACACGAGGTGGCTGCAATGAGCACACACAGCAGAGTAAATAACAAGCAACTCCTCATGGCATTTCTGTATATTATAATACAACAAACAAATAATGATTAAATATAATCGCAAATTTACAAATAAACACTATCATACACAACTATTTTATAATAAGAATCCATTCAAATACAATTGAAATACATTATATTTGCAAATAATTTCTTCACAAATGATTTCAATATAAGACATGAAAGTACGACATCTGTTCCTTATCAGCTACTTATCATTAGCCACAGCATCGGCAAGCTATGCACAGAGCAAGCTGTACCCTCACCTGTTCGACCTGCAGGAAGTAACCCTCACCGACGGCATGTTCAAGACGGCCCTCGACCTCAACAACAATCTGTTGCTGCAGTACGATGTTGACCGTCTGCTCACCCCCTACTTCCGCCAGGCTGGCATCAAGGGTTGGGAGGAAGAGCACCCCAATTTCCCCAACTGGGGATCGGGTAACTTCCGTCTTGACGGACATGTGGGCGGCCACTACCTCTCGGCACTCGCCCTAGCCTATGCTGCCACCAAGGATGAGGATATGCGTACCCGGCTGAAGGAGCGCATGGACTACACCTTGGAGAAGATGGCGCAATGCCAAGCCGTATTCGATGACAACACCGATGGACTCTACGGCTACATTGGCGGCCTCCCCGACAATGGTGTGTGGACAGGCCTCTACCGTGGCGACCTCACGAAGTTCAACCAAAACCGCGGCAACGTACCTCTCTACGTCGTTCATAAAATGTTTGCCGGTTTCCGCGACGCCTGGCTCTATGCCGGTAGTGAGAAGGGGCGCGAGTGTTTCCTCAAGATGTGCGACTGGGGCGTCAACCTCATAAGCAACCTCACCGATGCCCAAGTGCAGGACGTGCTCAACACCGAGCATGGCGGTATCAACGAGATGTTTGCCGATGCCTATCAGATGACTGGTGAAGAGAAATACCTCATCGCAGCCCACCGCTACACCCACAAGACGATGGTGGACAATATGCAGACCGTCAACACCACCTTCCTCAGCAACAAGCATGCCAATACGCAGGTACCCAAGTATATCGGGTTCATCCGACTGGCACAACAGGGAAAGACAATTGACAATGCACAATTGACAATTGACAATTACCGGCGTTCTGCCGAGAACTTCTGGACCGATGTGGTAGAGAACCGCACCGTGGCCTTGGGTGGAAACAGTGTGAACGAGCACTTCGTGCAGCACAGCAATGCCCACCACCACATCACCATGACCGACGGCCCCGAGAGTTGCAACACCAACAACATGCTCAAGCTCACCGAGGACCTCTTTGCCGACGGTGCCCATGGCAAGTACGGCGACTTCTACGAGATGGCCATGTTTAACCACATCCTCTCTACCCAGCACCCCGAGACAGGCGGCTATGTATACTTCACCTCGCTGCGTCCACAACACTACCGCATGTATTCACAGGTCAACCAGGGCATGTGGTGCTGCGTAGGCACCGGCATGGAGAACCACAGCAAGTATGGCGAGTTCATCTACAGTCGCGACACGGAGAAAAACACGCTCTACGTCAACCTCTTCGTACCCTCGGTACTCAACGATGAGACTTATGCCCTCACACAGCATACCCGCTTCCCTTACGAACCGGGCACCACGCTCACCATCGACAAGGCAGGCAGCTACACCATCGCCATACGCAAGCCCTCATGGTGCGGCGGCTTCGGCATTGCCATCAACGGCACATCCAAGAGTGTAGAGGAGCAGGACGGCTATATATATTTAAAAGGTAAGTGGCAAGCAGGCGACGAGATCAGCGTATCGCTGCCCATGCAGCTCAACTACCTCCCTTGCCCCGGTTACGACGACTACATAGCCCTGCGCTATGGTCCCATCCTGCTGGGCGCCATCACCAGCACCGAGAACCTCACCGGCCAGCATGCCGGCGAGGGCCGAATGGACCATGCTCCTGGACTTGGTGCCCAGATGAGCCTCACCTCGGCACCCATGCTCATCGGTGACCGCGCCCACGTGCTCGACTCCATCTATATGGTCGATGCCGAGAAGCTTCACTTTAAGATACGCCCCGGCCTCTACAACAGCCAGCGCTGGGCCGGCCTCACCCTACAACCCTTCTACACCATCCACGAAGCCCGCTACATGACCTATTGGAACCAGCTCACCGCCAACGAATGGGAGAAGATACGCCAGCAGGTGATGGCCGAGGAGGAGGCCCTACAACGGCTCAACAACCGCACCCTCGACTTCGTGGCCACGGGTGAGCAGCAGAGCGATGCCGGACATGGTCTGCTAGGCACCTTCGGCAAGGGCAGCTACGACGGCGAGTTCTATGTCGACTGCCAGAGCGGCCAGTGGTTCAGCTACCAGCTCGCCACCCAAAGCATCAAGGAGAACGTATCACTCATGTGCCGCTTCCACTCGGCCGATGCAGGTCGCGTAGTCACCATCTACGTCAACGACAAGAAGCTCATCACTATGACTTTGGAGCAGAAGTCCTTCAGCGGCCACTACAACTGGGAGCACCCCATCAGCGAAGAGCTGTTGCTCGTCGACGGCCTCCTGCCCGACAGCATCACCGTGCGTTTCCATGCCTCGGGCAATACTCCTGCCCCTGGCCTCTACTACCTACGCCTACTCAAGGACTATGCCGCGAAGCCCCTCTACGCCTTCGCCAACTACCAGTGGATATCGGGTGATGACAACCGCGTCAACCGCGTCACTTACCACGATGACAACACCATCATCGTCTACGGCAAGCAGGGGTTCAACAACATCGCCCTGCAGTATGCCACCTACTACGACGACTTCTACGCCCTCACTTCAGAGCATAAATATCTTACTGTATGCGGCAGTCCCTTAAGTCGCACTAAGGGAGCCTCGTATCTATGGTGGTTAGGCGGAATCAATCACGGAAGCCAAGTATCACCCACCTATACCACAACGATTGCCGATGGGCAATCGTTGTTTGTATGGGACATTACACAGAGTGGACTCAACGAGAACATGAGAGACGAAGTCATCAGCTTCTCCTCAAACGGGCAAGCCATGAACACCGTCTTCGGACTCACCACCACACGCAACGATGGCATAGCCACCATCAGCGACATCAGCTTCTACACCCGCGACTCACTCGTCACCCACTATCCTGAGATGCAGCAATACCTCGGCGCACCCGACAATGGCATCCGCAACACAGAGAATCCTTCTTCACCCGAAAGTACATACACCCTTAGTGGAGTCAATGTCACCAATCAGGCAAATCTCACTCCCGGCATATACATCGTTGATGGACAGTTGAAGTGGAAGAAGTAATATCCATACTATAGAAATCACCTATTAGCCAATAGTCAAAAGAAATAGCATTTTTCAGCCAGACAAAGGTGTGCTACAGAATGATTTTATATATCTTTGTTGCAATATAAATCTAAATACCATTAAAAACAATTTAAGAAACACAACAAAAATGATTCACAAACTATCATGAAGAGAGTCTCGACATTCCTTGCGGCACTGCTTTACACTGTAGCCGCGACCTTTGCCGATGCCCCGTTTCGTAACCATCGGTACGATGTTTTCAAAGTGCTACCTGTAAGCTCGGAACAAACAGTATTCGTAGGCAATAGCATCACCAACATGCACGAGTGGTGGGAAGCCCTTGGCGACCACAACGTGGTAAACCGTGGTGTGTCAGGTGCTGTTACCGATGAGGCCCTTGCCAACATTGAGGCTATCGCTGCCGGTAGGCCTAAGAAGGTGTTCCTGATGCTGGGAACGAACGATCTCGGCACTGCTGGCATCAACACTACAGAGCATGTAATTGCCAATGTGGCGCTCATGGTAGATCGCCTGCAGGCGGTATCGCCCACTACCGAGTTGTACATACAGAGCATACTGCCTAGCGGAAAGCGCGACCAAGCATTGCAGCAAGCCACCAACACAGCGCTCGAGGCACTATGTATGGCAAAGGGCGTGACTTACATCGATCTATGGGATGATCTCAAGGGCGTGGCCACCAACAAGGATGGTCTCTCGTATGACAATCTGCACCTCACGGCCAATGCTTATAAGATCTGGTGCGACAAGGTCGCTCCCTATGTGACTGGTAATAGCACTTCGGTATATACCGATGCTGTGCAGCAAGATGGAGGTTTGGGAGCATTGCACGGCATGCGGGCCACCATATTCAGCAAGTTGCCCGTAGGAAATGACGACATCCTCATCATCGGTGATGAGATGGTGCATGGTGGTGAGTGGCATGAGCTGTTCCGCAGTTCTCGTGTGAAGAGCCGTGGTACTGGCTGGGGATATGCCGGCATGTCGCTGACCAACATGAGCAAGATGATTGAGTCCATCTTCCATGATGGCGCAACGCCTGCACAGGTGTATTTGCACATAGGAGTCGATGATGTAGTATTCCAAACTACCGAATTAGCTACCATATTGGTCAACTACAAGGCTGCAGTAGCGAAGATTCAGCAGTTGTCTCCCACTACCGAAGTGGTAATAACCAGCGTGCAGCCCATGAGCAATGCCGCTAAAAATACAGAGCGTGTGGTTCCCTTCAATGCCTTACTCAAGGCGTACGCCGATGAGGACACTACAGACAAGCTTCATTATCTTGATATCTATACAGACTTTGTGACCGATGCAGGAACTGCTAATACAGCTCTATTTACCGGCAACTACCTTTATGGCAAAGGATACGTGAAGGTGGCCCAGATATTAGAGGCACAGATCAAGGCATTGGATGCCAATGCCGCCGTAACTGCCATCACCGACGCTGAAGCCGAGGCACTCTATACCCGCTTTACAAACCGCACGGCGCTAGGTAATGCCATCGTGCAGGCTTCCCTACTGCCTGAGGGCGACGACGTGGGCTACTACAAGACTGCCGACATGGCCGATGTGAAGTCACAGGTTGCTGCAGCCTATATGGCTCTGCGGAACTCCACCTCAAGCACTGATGTGTTTACCTCTCAGGTGGAGGCACTCTCGAAAGCTGTCAACGCTCTACTGCCCAAGTTGAACCAACCTACCGTCAGTACCGGGGAGAACGAAGTATGGTACCAATTGAGTACGCCCAACCGTGGTAGCCGGTATCTTACTAGCACAGGAACAGGAACTGGAGTCATAGGTGAAGAAAAGCATAACTATGCCACTGGCATGTGGAAATTTGTAGAACGCACCGACGGAACGCTTAATATCGTGAACCGGCATGATAAATCGTATTTGGCACCGACTGCGGCATACAACACACAAATAATGACCTCGGCCACACAGCCTACCAACGGATGGACGCTTAGCCACGCAAATACAGCTGGACTGTTTATCGTGAGCAGTGGCACCGTGCAGCTCAACCAGACACAGCAAGGACTAGGATACAAGGTCTACAACTGGAGTTCGGGCCAGAACGGTACAGACCGCACAGACGCTGGATGTCAGTATTTGGTGACCTTCGTGACCGATGAGCCAGACGCACTGCCCGAGCCAGCGGAGAGTAGCAGATGCTATCTGGCCGCCCACACCAAACAATCCGACGGAACTTACGTGAACCGCTACCTATACGTGAACGAGAACGGCACACTGGCCAACAACACGGAGTTCATGCTCGACAACGACAGCTACGTATGGGAGCTCATCCCCAATGGAACTGACGCCTGGCATATCAAGAACGGCACAGGCAAATACCTATCATATGGGCCAAGGCTCATCGTGGCAGACACGCCCTATAGCTTCCAGTTCAAGGACGATGCCGTAGACAAGAGCTCTGAAGCCAAGTCGCTATACAACCCCACCTCATCAGGCGGAAAGTATATGGTGCTTGCAGCCGACGGTTCTCGATTCGACCAATACGGACAGCCAGTCAACAATGGTTCGTGGTGTTCTGATTATATCCTCACTTCCACATCTGACATCACGGGCTATACCCTCAGTGTGGTTAGTAACCTTTCTTCTGCCGAGCCGCTTTTCAGTTGGAATGGTGAAGAGTTTGCCACTTCGACCATTTTAGTTGAGGGTACCAAAGTGACTGATAGCACTCTGGATATGGTGTCGCACCATACGGCCTACCGTTTCGACGGCTTCTATAGCGATGCCGCCTATACCCAGCCGTTGGGCACGACTTGCACCATCGCTGAACTTACAGGAAACAGAACTGTGTATGCCAAGTTCTCACTGCTGATATTTTCAGCCTCTACCGCTGAGACCGACCTCGTGCCCGTACAGATTTATAACAATCGTAGCAAAGAGTATACCATTCGCCTCAATGAGAGCAGCAGCTACAGCGGCAAACCTGTCAACAGCGCCGTGAACGCCTACAGCGAAAATGATATATGGTATCTTGTGGGCGATGCATCGTCGTTCAAGATGTATAGCCGCATGGCTGGAACTGAACTGGGCCTGAAGTTGGCAAGCAACAATCGTGATGCTGCAGCCACCATGGCGCCAGTTTCCGAGGCTACAGCACTCACCCTCGTGGAGCAGGTGGGTAGCTTTGCTATCTGTCCGGTAGGAGCTACAGGGCAAAGCCTCAATATGCATGGAGGAAACGGACACGACATCAAACTATACAACACCGCAGACGGGGGCAGCACATGGCTCTTCAACTTGCTCAACCAGCAACCCTTGACCATTACCTACAACACCTCACTTGAAGGCGGATATGAAACCAACACTCGCATTGCCGAGGTGGCTATCAGCGTGAACGGAACTACAGGCAACAGCCGGTGGACCAAAGAGAGCGTGCTTACCAAACAGGATTACTACCTGCCCGTAGGAGCTACCTTCAGCATGACGGCAGCTACGGTATATCATGGATGGGAAGTCGACTTTAACGGTGCAACCGGTATCCCTGAGCAGGTACTCCCCGAGGAGGGATATCATGCTACGGTTAACATCAGCGTAGATACTGACAATGCTTACCAATATCTTTTCTACTCCAACGATCCCGTAATGAATCGTCCCTATCGCATACCGGCCATCGCAGTGAATAGGCAAGGGACCGTACTGGCCGTTACCGACCATCGCCCTGGCGGAAACGACGTAGGATTTGCCGAGGTGGATATCAAGATACGCCGCTCTGAAGACTATGTGAATTGGACTGAGGAGGAATTCGTGGTCAATGGTACTGGCTCGGGACGCGAGGTCAACGGTACCTGGGTGAACAACGTGTTTGAATATGCCTTCGGCGATGCGGCCATCGTGGCTGACCGCGAGAGCGACGAGGTGCTCATCATGTGCGTGGGAGGCAAGCAGAGTTTTCCTGGAGGTACCGCTACCAGCCATAACTACGTGGCAAAGTTGAAAAGCCACGATGGAGGACTCACTTGGGACGAACCGCATAACCTAACGGCCATGTTCATGGAAGTGTCGCAGATGGCCATGGAGAACATTGAGGGATACACACCCATCCTGCCCGAGGCATACAGCATGTTCTACGGTTCGGGACGCATACTCCAGTCGCGCATATTCAAGAAGGAAGGTAGTCAATATTACCGTATCTATGCAGCTCTGCTTGTGCGCGAGCCATATAATGGAGGTGTATCGCACAACAACCATGTGGTATACTCCGACGACTTTGGCGACACATGGTACACCCTCGGTGGGGTGGCCGTACCTGGAGGCGACGAAGCCAAGGTGGAAGAACTCCCTGACGGAACCATTGTGATAAGCAGCCGCAAGAGCTACGGACGCTACTTCAATATATTCACCTTTACCGACATAGCCACAGGACAAGGGAAATGGGCAACTTCAGTAGCCAGCCATAATCAAACGGGAGGCATCGCTTTTGGAGCCAATGCCTGCAATGGAGAGTTGATGAAGGTACCCGTGATACGCAAGAACGATGGAATAAAGTGTGATATTATGCTGCAGTCCGTGCCCACAGGCGACAAGCGCGAAAAGGTAACCATCTACTACAAGGAGATGAACTACAGCAAAGCATATACTCCCACGACCTTTGCACAGAACTGGACCAAGGGGTTGCAGGTGACTGATCGCGGATCGGCATACTCAACCATGACCGTACAGGCCGACGGACGCATCGGCTTCTTCTACGAAGAGGAGCCCAACGGCTACTGTATGGTATACGTGCCACTCACTATAGAAGAAATAACAGGAGGTGCCTACATCATTAATGAGGAGGCTACTGGCACTGAAACTCCCCAGATAGAATCTTTACATACAGCATATCCGATGGTCTATGACCTTATGGGCCGCCGTGTAGATGCAGCAACGCACGAGGGACCACACATCGTAGTAAAGCAAGACGGCACCACTATAAAGGTATATAAACACACCAAGCAATAAATAATCAACTAACAGGTGCCAAAATTTACGACACCACATTCTGCGGACAGCCTTCGAGATAGGCTCGGAGGTTGTCTTTGCATATATGGAGCAGACGGGTGCGAGCCTCGAGCGTAGCCCAGGCGATATGGGGCGTGACAAAGCTGTTGCGGGCATGGAGGAGCGGAGAGTCGCTACGGGGTGGCTCCTCGCACAGTACATCAATGCCGGCAGCATAGAGCACTCCGCCGTTAAGAGCATCGGCCAGAGCCTGCTCATCGACAACAGGGCCTCGCGAGGTATTGATAAGTATAGCAGTAGGCTTCATCAGCGCCAGGCGCTCGGCATCGACGAGCTGGTGAGTGTCGGGGGTGAGCGGACAATGCAGACTCACCACATCGGAAGTGGCAAAGAGTTCATCGAGCGACTGCTTGGTGATGCCTTCGGGCAAAGCATCCTGCGGTTTGGATGTATAGGCTGCCACATGCATACCGAAGGCTTGCGCAAGGCGGGCAACAGCCATGCCCGTGCGTCCTAACCCCACGACACCCATCTGCTTGCCGCGAAGCTCCATGAGCGGCGTGTCCCAGTAGCAGAAGTCGGGATTGGTAGACCAGCGTCCTGCCCTATTCTCCTCGGCATAATGGCCTATGCGCTGCGTGATATTCAAGAGGTGGGCCATCACGGTCTGCACCACCGAGTCGGTACTATATGCGGGGATATTGGTCACGGTGATGCCATGCCTGCGGGCTGCCTCTACATCTATTATATTATAGCCGGTAGCCTGCACACCGATATATCGCAAGCGGGGTAGCTGCGCCATCTCGCGCTCGCCAAAGACCACCTTATTGGTAAGCACAGCATCGGCATCAATGGCACGTGCGATGAGTTCGTCAGGGGAAGTACGGTCATAGATGGTGAGCTTACCGAACTGCCGCAAGCAGTCATAGGAGAGGTCGCCAGGGTTGAGGGCGTAGCCGTCGAGGATTACGATATTCATATCTTAATTATGAATTGTGAATTATGAATTCTCCGGGTTCTCTGAATCCTCCGAGCACTCCGGGTTATCCTTTATTAATATCTGTCTTTCCAGAGATAGCGCATCCGCTCCTTCATCTTCTCCTCGGCAGCATTGGGCTGGGGAGTCCAGAGACGGGTGCCGGTGAGCTCATCGGGGAGGAACTGCTGCTCCACGAAATGGTTTTCATAATCATGAGCATACTTGTAGCCGTCGCTGTAGCCGAGCTCCTTCATCAGCTTGGTAGGGGCATTGCGCAGATGCAGCGGTACAGGCAGATTGCCCGTCTGCTCCACAAGGCCGAGGGCGCTGTTGATACCCATATAGGCCGAGTTGCTCTTGGGACTCGTAGCCAGATATACCGTAGCCTCGGCAAGGGGAATACGCCCCTCGGGCCAGCCTATCTTCATCACCGCATCGAAGGCTGCATTGGCGATGAGCAGGGCATTGGGATTGGCCAGGCCAATGTCTTCCGATGCTGATATGACGAGGCGACGGGCAATGAACGAGGGGTCTTCGCCACCCTGTATCATGCGGGCCAGCCAGTAGAGGGCACCGTCGGGGTCGCTGCCACGGATAGACTTGATGTAGGCCGACACGATGTCGTAGTGCATCTCGCCGTTCTTGTCGTAGGCGAGCGGGTTCTGCTGCAGGCGCTCGGTGACAATCTCGTTGGTGATGACGACCTCGTCGCTATTGTCGGCTTCGACTACCAGTTCCAGCGTGTTGAGCAACTTGCGGGCATCGCCTCCCGAGAAGCGCAGCAGGGCATCGGTCTCACGGACGGTGATGTGGCGTTGCTTCAGGTAGGTGTCTTCGGTGATGGCGCGGTCAAGCAGCTCAAGCAGGTCTTCCTTTTCCAGAGACTTCAATATATAGAGCTGGCAGCGCGAGAGCAGCGGACGGATAATCTCGAACGAGGGGTTCTCCGTGGTGGCGCCGATGAGCGTGACGATGCCGCGCTCCACGGCAGCCAGCAGCGAGTCCTGCTGCGGCTTGTTGAAACGGTGTATCTCGTCGATGAAGAGGATGGGGCTGTTCTTGGCGAAGATACGGTTCTTCTGTGCACTCTCGATGACCTCGCGCACATCTTTCACTCCCGAGGCCACGGCATTGAGTGTGTAGAAGGGCACTTCGAGGCGGTTGGCGATGATGTGTGCCAGTGTAGTCTTTCCCGTACCCGGAGGTCCCCAGAGGATGAACGACGATATGCGCCCCGACTCTATCATGCGGCGCATCACGGCATCCTGTCCTACGAGGTGCTTCTGTCCTATATAATTATCGAGCGTCGAGGGACGCAGGCGTTCGGCTAATGGCTCCATAACTTTCAAATTGAAAATTAAGCATTGAAAAATGAAAATTGCATTGCAAAGTTATGATTTTTTCCGTAGTTTTGCCACTCGAACAGGAAAAATATGCTCTCGATATTGATTCCGACATACGACTACGATTGCCGTCGCCTGGTGAGCGATTTGCACCATCAGGCCCAGCAGGCCGGTATAGCCTACGAAATCATCGTTGCCGACGATGCATCACCTGCCGGTATGTGCAAGGAGGCCAATCGGGAGCTAAACCGCCTCAGCCACTGCCGCCTCATCGAATTGGCGGATAACGTGGGGCGTGCCCGCATACGCAACCGCCTGGCCGATGAGGCGCAATACGAGTGGCTCCTTTTCATGGACTGTGATGCCGAGGTCATCAGCCCTACCTTCATCACCGACTACCTGCGCCACACCGATGCCGAGGTCATTTGCGGCGGATTGTGCCATGCCGATGCATTGCCCTCGCCTGCAGTGAGTCTACGCTATGCATACGAGAAGCGGGCCGACAAGCGCCGTGCTGCACGTTACCGCGAACGGAAGCCCTACGAGCAGTTCACACCGTTCAATTTCCTTATCCGCCTAGGTCTCTTCCAAGCTATACGGTTCGACGAATCGATTCGCGAGTATGGGCATGAGGATACTCTCTTCGGTATAGAACTACAACGCAGACAAGCCCCAATACGCCATATTGACAATCCATTATGCCATACGGGTCTAGAAGAGAATCAGGTATTCCTTAAGAAGACACGCGCGGCACTACGCAACCTCGCCTCTATGGAGAGTTCCATGCGGGGTCACTCATCGCTTCTGAACGCCTATGGTCTGCTGAAGAAGTTCAGGCTACACCACTTTGCAGCCCACAGGTTCATCAGACGGGAGCAGCGCCTCACCCAACAGCTGACAGGTTCTTCGCCCCGGCTGCTGCTCTTCTTCCTCTACAAACTAGGCTACTATTGCAGCATCAAGGAAGACAATAGTTAGAAACTGTTAGAATTTGTTAGACAAATACCCTCCAGCTTCAGAAAGAGTTCTCCTAAGACCCAACATGCCCATTCTTCAGCAATCAGACAAACCTATTAAAAACCAATAAGGGGCTCTTCGCAGAGGCCCTTATTGGATTCAATAGGTATTAGTTTTTTAAGGTAAAAAGATTGTTTTTAGGATAACGACACAAAGGTCTAACATTTTTTTGAACTTACAAAACAAAAATACATGTTCCACAACATAAAATGAATGTTTTTTAAGGTTTTTTCTGACTATATGCTAAACAATCTAGTCATTTACGTGCGTTTTTTGGGTAAAAATATAAAAAAATGTAAGTAATAATTAACTTTTTAAGCATATTAATACCTATACGAAGACTGAAACATCTACAGAAAGAATCTTTACTTTCGAATCAAAAGAAGTTAGGCAATCCATATGCATGGCGTTGACAGCCATTCGTATCAAATCCTGCACATTGTCACAGAGCACCGACTCCTTTTCTGCAAAGTAACGCCCGGCATCAAGCATACATTGTTCGGGGATTAGACCAATCAGTTCGGTGCCAGTCACCTCACAGCCCAGTTCATGGGCCACCATACACACCATTTCGTACGCCTTATGTATAGGACAAAGCGTGATGTCATTGATATTCATCGACACCTGGGCACAGCCATATTCCTCAATATACCAACCTATAGCCTTACATCCACGTAGCAGCCCCGGACGGCGCACCGCCCTACCCTCGGCATCGCGCAAGATATTGCCCTCCGCATCACGCAGTACTTCACCACTAGCTCGCACACGAGCCGCAATGGCCGAGGCCACCTCACGTGAGACGGTGTTCAAGTTGAAGTTTACGGCAATCAGGAAATTACGTGCTCCCACCACAGTCGCTCCCGAACGTACAGCTTGCTCTGTATATTCTCCACCACCAAAATCAGGACGCATCACTGGGTCGCCCATCTTCTCGCGTAATCCCTCATACTCACCACGACGACAATCGGCCAGATTGGTATGCTCGGGGAGCAACGCTGCAGCCTCATAGCAGTAGGTAGGGATAGCCAGTTCTTTGTATATGCGCTCGGCTAAAGAACGTGCCAACTCGGCACATTCGGTTAGCGAGATACCCTTCAAAGGGATGATTGGCAACACGTCGGTAGCTCCTATACGAGGATGTTCGCCGTGGTGATGACGCATATCGATGAGTTCAGCGGCACGCTTCACCATACGGAAAGCAGCTTCTACCACTCGATGCGCCTCGCCAACAAACGTTATTACCGTACGGTTGGCCGCCTCGCCACAATCTATGTGCAATACGCGAACGCCATCGACCGAGCGTATAGCATCGGCGATGGCGTTAATGGTTTCGATATTGCGTCCCTCACTAAAGTTGGGCACGCACTCAACGAACTGAGTGTTCATCATTCAGATTTAGAAATCATATTTTACCATTACACACACACGGTTGTTTTCAACCCAGTAGGTGCTATTAGAAAGCATGGAAACTTTGCCGTCTGGCTGATAAACACCATGAGCCGCAGCGGTATGTTCATACTCAAGACCAATCTGCATATTCTCCACCTTGTAGGTTACAATAGGCGAGAAACGATACGCTTGCGCCAATCCTGTATTATTTCGCACAACAGGGCCTTCTACGAAATTTCCATCAACTGCACCATAATTCTTCATCCATCCGGCAAAGAAGCCGTAGCGCAACTTTTTACCATACATCATGGTTATCCAGGCCGAACCGAGCTGCATAGGCTCGTAAGTGTAGGAACCATCGTCAGCTATCTCCACAATGCCGAAACCTGTAGGTTGCTGCATATGCGAGGTGTTTTGTCCGTACACCGCCTTGGCACGTACCGAGAGGTCTGCCACCTTGAGCGACCCGAATGCCATAGCCGAGTAGCTGGTGAGGCGTTCATTGACAAGCCTATCATTAGCCACCACACGCGGAGCTATCGTAGACGCGTTTACGCCAAATCCTCCCGAGAGATGCTTACCTTTGGCTGTCATCCCAACAAAGAGTTCGGGTACAAGCGCATTGCGCGAATATACATTGGAAGTCTTGCCATCAAGTCCTACCGAGCCGTATTGGAATTGGTAGAGGGCAGCGGCAGTAAAGGTAAGCGAGGTTATGGGAGAGTAGTTGTAGCGCACCTGCGGCGAGCGGTTGAAGGGGTTGAACGGTGCCCCTGTAGCCAAGCTGAACACTTCAGGCATCAGGTCTCCCGCCATCGGATGCCATGCCTGACCAACGAGCAAGTCCGATGTCTCCCAAGCCAATTTGGTATATGCCTGACGGATGCGAAGATTGAAAGCTGATGAACTGGAAGCGCCACAAAAGTCCGACTCAAACTTGGCCGAAGACTTAGCACCCCAGATCTCGGGTCCTGTGACATTCACTCCAAAGCGGGTCGTGATAGACAGGAAACGCACCGAAGGAATAGCATTGAGGTCGTCCCCATTAGCTCCATACTTAGGAGCATTGGGAAGCATATTGAATAGTCCTTCGTTCGACTGAACACAACTGCGCGAATCATACGTAAAGTAGTTGCGTACAAAACCATACACCTCGGCCTTCACTGTATTTTCTTGTGCAAAGAAAGATTGACTACACAACACAAACATACTAACAAACATTAATCGTCTCATATACGAACAACACTATAAATATATATTAATAATACTGATTAAATTGCATTTAACGCTTATATATTTTACTCATCTGAGTAGTCGAGCATAATCTTTCGGTACTCATTGAAGATTTTAGATCGCGACACGAAACCTAGATAGCGACCATCTTCGTCTTCCACGGGAAGGTTCCAAGCACGAGTATCATCAAACTTACGCATCACCACATCCATCGCATCTGTAATAGAAAGACGGGCTACAGGCTCGCGCATAAACTTATCTACCGTATATCGGCGATAAAGTTCGCTACGGAACATATAGTGGCGCACATCATCGAGCTGCACGATGCCTACAAGGCGATTATCCTTATTGAGTACCGGGAAGAGATTACGGCGCGACTCAGAGATAATGTTCGTAAGCTTGCCCAACTCCATATCAGCCGTGGCAGGTTTGAAATCCTTCTCTATAACATTCTCCGTACGCATAAGGGTCAATATCGACTGATCCTTATCGTGAGTGAGCAGTTCACCCTTCTTGGCCAGACGCATAGAATAGATACTATGCGATTGGAACACACGAATCGTAAGATAAGAGAAGAGTGAAGTGATCATCAGCGGAAGGAAAAGATCGTAACCTCCTGTAAGCTCAGCGATGAGGAAGATGCCAGTAAGCGGAGCGTGCATCACACCGCTCATAAGTCCAGCCATACCAAAGAGAGCAAAGTTGTTCTCAGGCAAGTATACGTTCATCCCTATGCTGTTGCAGAAATGCGAATACACGAAACCGGTAATGCAGCCAAGGAAAAGACTAGGTGCAAAAATACCACCACAGCCGCCACCACCATTAGTTGCCGTAGTTGCAAACACCTTGAAAAGTACTACCAAGGCAAGGTATATGAGCAGCATACGTGAATGGCCATAGAAGAAAGAGCCCTCCATCGCTGCGCCCCACTCCATAGAGTCGCGTCCGTTGAGCAGCAGTTCTATCGTCTCATAACCTTCGCCATAGAGTGAGGGAAAAAGGAAGATGAGAAGACTCAATGTAGCACCACCAATAAGAAGCTTCATATAGGGATTCTTGAATCGACGGAAAACATCCTCCAGCTTGTTCATCGTCTCTGAAAAGTAGAGCGATACAAAACCACAGACAACACCCATCAGAATGACATAGGGAATGCGCTCCATAGCAAACGAGTTAGCCAAACTAAACTTGAACATAGCCTCCGTACCAGTAAAAATATAGGATACAGTGGCAGCCGTCACGCTCGACAAAAGGAGAGGCATTAGCGACGACATAGTAAGATCAATCAGCAACACCTCGATAGTAAACACAAGGCCAGCAATAGGAGCCTTAAATATACCTGCCACTGCACCTGCTGCACCACACCCCACAAGTAGCATCATCGTACGAGCATCAACCCGGAACAACTTTCCTAGATTGGAACCTATAGCCGAACCCGTCAGTACAATAGGCGCCTCAGCACCCACCGAACCACCAAAACCGATAGTGATAGACGAAGCCACTACAGAGGAATACATATTGTGTGGACGTATGCGAGCCTGCTTGCGGGAGATGGCATACAGAATCTTTGTCACACCGTGTCCTATATCATCACGTACAATATATCGGATAAAAAGACCGGCCAAAAAGATACCTACCACAGGATAGAGCAGATAGAGGTAGTTGGCTTCATCACTAGAGAAGTTCTCGGTCAGGAAATGCTGAATGAGATGAATGAGACTCTTCAGGATTAATGCAGCAAATGCAGAAAAGAGTCCCACAATCACAGCCAGGATAAGCGTAAAGTTCTTGGCGCTGATATGCCGTTCACGCCATTGGGTGAAACGGACAAACCAGGAGACATCTTTGGCAGTGGTGTTCATCGCTCGATCATCATTTAACTATTATGTAAATTATTTTATTCACGTATCACCTTCACCTGGCCTCCGGTTCCAAGTTTGATAATGCTCGATGGCGCTGCACAGGGAGGTTCATCCTGACGCACGGCAACGATATAATCAACAGCCTGCTTTATCTCATCACTGATTTCGGCAAATGAGCGAGGCGCAGGTTCGCCGCTGATATTTGCAGAAGTAGAGACTATTGGTTTACGGAAGCGGAAACACAGCTGCTTGGAAAACTCCTCACGAGTAACCCGCATGCCCACACTACCATCCTCAGCCAACAGGTTTGAAGCCAGGTTACGTGCTCCATCATAAATGATAGTAAGGGGCTTCTCAGATAGTTCTATGAGGTCCCACGCAACGGAAGGCACCTCACGGATAAAGCTCTGCACCTTGACATCGCTATCAACCAATACCAACACAGCCTTGCTGTCTGTTCTGCGCTTAATCTCATATACACGACGTACAGCCTCCTCATTCGTGGCATCACATCCGATGCCCCACACTGTATCGGTAGGATACAATATCACCCCACCCTTGTGCAAGACATCACATGCACGTTTTATCTCTTCTCGGTAAAGTTCGTTCATTATATTCTCTTTAACATGACAAAATTAATGCAAGACAAATAAAAAGCCAAATTTATTCGAGCAATAAAAACTAGATTAAATATTTTTCTTCAAAAGAAATCTTACATTATCTTCATAAAATCGTTTTTTATCATTATATTTGCATCAAATAGATTAAAATCACAAATCTAATATTTAATTATGTTTCTATATTAAAGAATCAACACCATGGAAGAACTGAAACTTACTTGTCTGCACGACAAGCACACTGCCCTCGGCGCCAAGATGAGCCCTTTCGGCGGTTTTGATATGCCTATCGAATATTCAAGCATCAAGGAAGAACACTATGCAGTGCGCAATGCCTGTGGCGTGTTCGACGTATCGCACATGGGCGAAATCTTCGTCAGTGGCCCTGATGCCGAGAAGTTTGTCAACTACATCTTCACCAACGACATCACCGGTGCGCCCTACGGCAAAATCTACTACGGCATCATGTGCTACCCCAACGGTGGCAGCGTGGATGACCTGCTCGTATATGCTATGGGCGAAGGGAAATATCTGCTTGTGGTGAATGCATCGAACATCGACAAGGACCATGCCTGGATAGTAGAGCAGAGCAAGGGCTACGATGTTGTCGTCAACAATCAATCCGACTACTACGGTCAGGTGGCTGTGCAAGGCCCCAAGAGCGAAGAGGTAGTACAACGACTGTTGGGACTCGAGGTTAGCGACCTTGCCTTCTATACCTTCAAGGAGATCGACGTTGACGGTGAGACCATCATTGCCAGCCGCACAGGATATACAGGCGAGGACGGATTCGAGCTGTATGGCTCGCACGCCTATATAAATAAGGTATGGGACGCGCTCATCGCATCGGGCGAAGTGCTCCCCTGCGGACTCGGCTGCCGCGACACACTGCGCTTCGAGGTAGCTCTCCCACTCTACGGACACGAGCTCAGCGATGATATCACTCCGCTCGAAGCCGGACTGGGTATCTTCGTCAAGCTCGATAAGGAGGAATTCATCGGTAAGAGCGCTTTGGCCGAGCAGAAGGCTTTAGGGCTGAAGAAGAAGATTGTAGGCATCGAACTGCTCGACCGCGCCATACCTCGTGCCGGGTACCCCATCGAGGTGGAGGGCGAAGAGATTGGTACCGTGACCACGGGATACCACTGCCTCTCGGTGGACAAGAGCGTATGTATGGCGCTCATCGATGCACGCTACAGTGCATTGGAGACTCCCGTCGAGGTGCGCATCCGCAAGAAGACCTTTGCCGGCAAGGTGGTGAAGAAGAAGTTCTATCAGAAGAATTATAAGAAATAAAAGGGCGGTCTCCCCTAACCCCTCCCAAGGAGGGGGATTTCAAAGTATAACTGAATATATTAAGATAAGAACAACAGTATTAACAACAGCTTCCTCAAACATAATCACCCCTCCTTGGGAGGGAAAGGGGGAGGCCGTTAAATTAACAGTTTTATGAGCAAAGTAATTGAAGGCATCAAGTATGCAGACTCACACGAATGGGTCAAAGTAGAAGGTAATGTAGGTATCATCGGTATCAGTGACTATGCACAGCACTCACTGGGCGATATCGTGTATGTAGACCTCCCCTCAGAAGGTGAGGAAATCAGCAAGGGCGAAGAGTTTGGCGCTGTAGAGAGCGTAAAGGCTGCCAGCGACCTCTATTCACCCGTTAGCGGTACCATCATCGAAATCAACAGCGCACTGGAGAGTGAGCCCGAACTCATCAACCAGGATGCTTACGAGAACTGGATCATCAAGGTTGAACTTGCTGACCCCTCAGAGCTCGACAGCCTGCTCGATGCTGCTGCATACGAGAAGATTTGTGAATAAGGAAGGAGAGGCCTCTCCCCACCCCTCTCCCAGAAGAGGGAGCTTCACGCATCGCTCCAATTGTATATAATATTGAATAATATAATCTCCGCTAACCCCTTTCGTTGGATTGGTATTCCCCTCCTTAGGAGGGGTTAGGGGAGTTTTCCATCTACCATGAACAAATATATTCCCCACACACCTAACGACATCCGTCAGATGCTCGACAAGATAGGCGTCAATAGTATTGATGACCTCTTTGCCGACATTCCTGCAAGTGTACGTCTGCAGAAAGAGTATGACTTGCCCGAAGCCATGTCTGAAGAGGAAATACGTGCCTACTTCAAGGCCTTGGGCGAACAGAACCAACAACAGGTGATTTTCGCTGGTGGCGGTGCTTACGACCACTGCACCCCATCGACCATAAATGCCCTGCTCTCACGTAGCGAGTTTCTCACCGCCTACACTCCCTACCAACCAGAAATATCGCAAGGCACCTTACAGTATATATTCGAATACCAGAGCCACATCTGCGAACTCACAGGCATGGACAGCACCAATGCCTCCATGTATGATGGTGCTACCGCCGCCGTTGAAGCCATCTTCATGGCCGTAGCTCAGGCCAAAAAGAAAAATCGTGTACTGGTGTCGGCTACGATAAACCCCACGCTGGTGTCAATCATCCATACGTATGCCAAGTATAAGGGCATCAACGTGGATCTCATCCCCGAAGCGAACGGGCACACCGACCGCACAGCCATGCAGACCATGCTGGCCGAAGGTGATGTGGCCGGCGTACTCGTAGGTTCGCCCAACCACTACGGCATCATCGAGGACTACACCGGCTTTGCCGACGATATCCATGCCGCCAAGGCACTCATGATCATGCACTGCGACCCCTCGTCGTTGGCCGTGCTGAAGACACCGGCTGCATGGGGTGCCGATATCGCTTGTGGCGACGGACAGCCCTTGGGTATACCCTTGAGTTTCGGTGGCCCATACGTGGGATTCCTCGCTTGCAAGAAGGAACTGGTGCGCAAGCTGCCCGGACGTATCGTCGGTGCCACCAAGGATGTAGACGGCAAGCGTGCTTTCGTACTCACCCTGCAGGCTCGCGAACAACATATCCGTCGCGAGAAGGCCAACAGCAACATCTGCTCCAACCAGTCGCTCATGGCACTGCACATCACCATCTACCTTGCACTGATGGGCAAGCAGGGATTGCGCGAGGTGAACGAGCAGAGCTACGGTGCCGCCCACTACCTGCACGATGAACTGGTGAAGACAGGTCTCTTCACTCCCGCCTTCCCCGATGCACCCTTCCTCAAGGAGTTTGCCCTACGCACTACCCTACCCGTCAAGGCCCTGCAGGCACACCTTGCCAAGCACGGCTACATGGCTGGCATCGCTTTGGGTGACTATCGTGAAGGTATGGACGACTGCATCCTCTTCTGCGCTACGGAGAAGCGCACCAAAGAGCAGATTGACGAACTTGTAAAATTGGTAAAGGAGGTACAGCTATGAAGTATTATGATAAACTGATATTTGAGATTTCACGCCCTGGTCGCGTAGGCTATAGCCTCCCCAAATCAGAATTGACAATTCACAATTCACAATTCACAATTCCCGCCAACTTGCTTCGCGAGACTCCTGCCGAGCTCCCCGAAGTGAGCGAACTGGATGTGGTGCGCCACTATACCAACGTGTCGAACAAGAATTTCGGTGTAGAGACTGGCTTCTACCCCTTGGGCAGCTGCACCATGAAGTACAACCCCAAGATAAACGAGGAGATAGCCCACCATCCTGCCTTCAGCAGTTTGCACCCTCTGCAAAATGAGGAGAGTGTGCAAGGAGCATTGGCCATCTACTACCATACAGCCCGCGCACTGAGCGAACTCACCGGATTGGCCGACTTTACCTTGACACCCTTTGCCGGTGCACATGGCGAACTCACCGGACTCATGGTGATGCGCCAATACCACTTGCTACGTAGCGATACCAAGCGTACCCGTGTCATCGTACCCGATAGTGCCCATGGCACCAACCCTGCCAGTGCTGCGGTGTGCGGACTCGAGATTGTGGAGGTGAAGTCCACAGCCAATGGCACTGTAGATACCAACGACCTGAAGGGTTTGCTCGACGACACTATTGCAGGTATCATGATGACCAACCCCAACACCCTCGGTATCTACGAGACTCAAGTGGTGGAGATCGCCCGTCTTGTGCATGAGGCTGGCGGCTTGCTCTACTACGACGGAGCTAACCTTAACCCGATGCTTGGTGCCTCACGTCCCGGTGATATGGGTTTCGACATCATGCATATCAACCTACACAAGACCTTCTCTACCCCTCACGGTGGCGGTGGCCCTGGCAGCGGTCCCGTAGGCGTGGCAGCCCACTTGGTAGATTGCTTGCCCAACCCGAGAGTAGTGAAGAACGAAAAGGGGAGATTCGAGATTCAGCATGCTGAATCCGCGTGCGGCCGTGTGGCTGCTTTCATGGGCAACTTCGGCGTAGTGATGAAAGCCTATACCTATATATTAAGTTTGGGTAAGGACATCAAGCATGTAGGCCCTATAGCCACGCTCAATGCCAACTATGTGAAGGAAAGTTTGCGTGATGCCTACTATCTCCCTGTTGATACGGTATGTAAGCACGAGTTTGTATTCGACGGCCTGGCCGACAAGAGTACCGGTGTCACCACACTCGACATCGCCAAGCGTCTGCTCGACTATGGCTACCACGCTCCAACCATATATTTCCCGCTGCTCTTCCATCAGAGTATTATGATAGAGCCTACGGAGACTGAGTCGAAGGAGACATTGGATGACTTCATCGATATCATGCACCGCGTAGCCGAGGAAACCCTCTCTGATCCCGACATGGTGAAGAGTGCTCCTCACACCACGCCTGTGCGTCGACTCGACGAGACTACAGCAGCCAAGAATCCGCTGATTAAGTATCGCGACCTAACATAGAAGTATAGATCCACAAGCGAGTAATATACGGGCGACCAATACTGCTGCCCGTATATTTTTATCCAACATATTGCATATTACAATGGTATTTTTTGTATTACTGCTAGATAATTATCTTCTAGTAAAGATTTCTATCTTCCATCAAGTAGTTTTTCATATTTAATTCATCAAGCAAAAAAAAAATTAAACAACCTTCTCTATTGATAGTTCAGAAAATAGTTGTAACTTTACACGGGATATAGTGTGCAGAGACATTTTACACCTATACGAACGGAAAAGAACTACAATATTTATATATATCAATTCATAAAAATCAATAGTTATGAACGACAAGAAACTTATGAACAAAGCGGCCGACAACATCCGTATCTTGGCTGCATCAATGGTAGAAAAAGCTAAGTCTGGTCACCCCGGTGGTGCTATGGGTGGTGCCGACTTCATCAACGTACTGTATAGCGAGTTCCTCGAGTACGACCCCAAGAACCCCTACTGGGAGGGTCGCGACCGATTCTTCCTCGACCCCGGCCACATGGCTCCCATGCTCTATGCCCAGTTGGCATTGGCAGGTAAGTTTACCCTCGACGAGCTGGCTCAGCTGCGCCAGTGGGGCAGCCCCACACCTGGTCACCCTGAGGTAGACCTCGTGCGCGGTATCGAAAACACATCAGGCCCCCTCGGCCAAGGACACACCTTCGCTGTGGGTGCTGCCATCGCTGCCAAGTTCCTCAAGGCTCGCCTGGGCGACGTGATGGGACAGACCATCTATGCATACATCTCTGACGGTGGCGTGCAGGAGGAAATCTCACAGGGTGCCGGACGTATCGCCGGTCATCTGGGACTTGACAACCTCATCATGTTCTACGACTCTAACGACATACAGCTCTCTACCACCTGCCACGAGGTGACATGTGAGGATGTGGCCAAGAAGTATGAGGCATGGAACTGGAAGGTAATCACCATCAACGGTAACGATGCCGACGAGATACGCGCTGCCATCATCGAGGCCAAGGCCGAGAAGGAGCGCCCCACACTCATCATCGGTAAGACCATCATGGGTAAGGGTGCCCTCAAGGCTGACTGCAGCAGCTACGAGAACAACTGCGCTACACACGGTGCTCCCCTCGGTGGCGATGCTTATATCAACACCATCAAGAACCTCGGTGGCGACCCCGAGAACCCATTCCAGATATTCCCCGAGGTGCAGGAGCTCTATGCTAAGCGTGCTGCCGAGCTGGAGAAGATCGTAGCCGAGAAGTATGCCGCCAAGGCTGCTTGGGCTGCCGAGAACCCCGACCTCGCCGTGAAGATGGCCGAGTGGTTTGCCGGCAAGGCTCCGCAGGTTGACTGGGCTGCCATCCAGCAGAAGGCCAACGACGCTACACGCTCAGCTTCGGCTACCGTACTGGGCGCCCTCGCCACACAGGTGGAGAACATGATCTGCGCATCGGCCGACCTCTCAAACTCTGACAAGACCGACGGCTTCCTCAAGAAGACCCACGCACTCGTGAAGGGCGACTTCAGCGGTGCCTTCTTCCAGGCTGGTGTAGCCGAGCTCACCATGGCTTGCTGCTGCATAGGTATGGCACTGCACGGTGGTGTGATTGCCGCTTGCGGTACCTTCTTCGTATTCTCTGACTATATGAAGCCCGCCGTACGTATGGCTGCCCTCATGGAGCTGCCCGTGAAGTTCATCTGGACACACGATGCCTTCCGTGTAGGTGAGGATGGTCCTACCCATGAGCCCGTAGAGCAGGAGGCACAGATCCGCCTGATGGAGAAGCTGAAAAACCATAAGGGACACAACTCAATGCTCGTGCTCCGCCCTGCCGACGCTCAGGAGACTACCGAGTGCTGGCGCCTGGCTATGGAGAACACCACTACACCTACCGCCCTCATCCTCTCTCGCCAGAACATCGCCGACCTGCCCGCAGGCAACGACTATGCTCAGGCCGCCAAGGGTGCTTACGTAGTAGCAGGCTCTGATGCCGATGCAGATGTGGTACTTGTAGCTTCTGGCTCTGAGGTATCGACCCTCGTAGCTGGCGCCGAGCTGCTGCGCAAGGATGGCGTGAAGTGCTCTATCGTGAGCGTACCCTCTGAGGGACTCTTCCGCAGCCAGTGCCCCGAGTATCAGGCTCAGGTATTGCCCGCAGGCGTGAAGAAGTTTGGTCTCACAGCCGGATTGCCCGTCAACCTCCAGGGTCTCGTACCTGCTCACGAAGGCAAGGTATGGGGTCTCGAAAGCTTCGGATTCTCAGCTCCCTACAAGGTGCTCGACGAAAAGCTGGGCTTCACCGCTGAGAATGTGTATAATCAGGTGAAGAGTCTGTTGAAATAAAAGAAACAGTTCAATGAAGACAATCGGATTGGCCAGCGACCACGCAGGCTACGAACTGAAAGAATATGTGAAGCAGTGGCTCGAGGCCAAAGGCTGGGAGTACAAGGACTTCGGCACCTATAGCACTGATAGCTGCGACTATGCCGACTATGGACACCCACTTGCAGCAGCCGTGGAGAGCGGCGAGTGCTACCCAGGCATTGCTATCTGCGGCAGCGGTGAGGGCATCAACATGACGCTCAACAAGCATCAGGGCATACGTGCCGGACTCTGCTGGATACCCGAGATAGCGCATCTCATACGCCAGCACAACGATGCCAACGTGCTCGTGATGCCCGGACGCTTCATCGACACCGCCACGGCAGCAGCCATCATGGAGGAGTTCTTCAACACTCCCTTTGAGGGCGGACGCCATCAGGCACGTATCGACAAGATACCTGTAAAATAGCGTGAGGCTATAACCATAATGAGAGGCAAGCCGATCGGCTTGCCGCTCATTGCTTTATCAGTATAGTAATATAGTATGAAGTGTTTGTAGCGACCTCGTAACATCATTAGAAGTTTCTATCTGCAAAATTATGCTATATTATATTTACTAACTTGATGTCGTGTCGTTATTATTTTATTATTATCCATTATTGCCGATTAATTGAGAATTATTTCGTAAATTTGCCAAAACAATTAAATAGGACATTATAAACCCCTTTATAAATATGGAAAAGAATATTCAAGAATTGACCGAAAAAATGTTTCGGGATGGAGTAGAAAAGGGTAATGAGGAGGCAGCACGCATTGTGGCCGCTGCTAATACCCAAGCTGCCGAAATCGTTGAGAAGGCTCGCAAGGAGGCTGACGCCTTGATTGCTGCCGCTCAGAAACAGGCAGGAGAGTTGATGGAAAACACAAAGTCTGAGCTTCGCCTTTTTGCAGGCCAGTCTGTAAATGCCCTCAAGAGTGAGGTGGCTACACTGGTTTCTGACAAGGTGGTGGGCAATGCTGTGAAGGAACTCACAGCTGACAAGGAGGTGATGGGTAAGTTTGTAGTTGCACTCGCCGAGAAGTGGGTGGCCGACGAGCCTATCGTAATCTCTACTGCTGATGCTGACACACTGAAGAAGTACTTCGCCGCCAAAGCTAAGGCATTGCTTGACAAGAGCGTAACCATCGAAGAGGTGAACGGACAGAAAGCTCTCTTCACCATTCAGCCTGCTGATGGCTCATACAAGGTGAACTTCGGCGAAGAGGAGTTCGTAAACTTCTTCAAGTCGTTCCTCCGCCCCGAGTTAGTTGAGATGTTGTTCTAAATAAAAAGGGGACCCTCCCCCAACCCCTCCCTCTATGGAGGGGCTTTGCAGACATCGCGAAGCTTTCTCCCCATAGAGGGGGAGATGCCCGCAAGGGCAGAGAGGGTCTATATGTTATGAAAACAAACTATTATTATCTCATAGCCGGACTGCCGGAATTGTCGCTCGACGACAACAAGCTGAACCTCACCGTGCGTGGGTTCCGCGAGTTGTACTATCCCGAGCTGGCTGCCGATGACCGTACACTGCTCGACCTCGTGTACCTGAGCTACGACAATGCCAACCTCCTATTATTAATAAAAGATAGAGAGGCTGTGCTTGGCGAGGAGGGGTTGTACACACGCGATGAGTTGCTCGCCATCATTGAGGCTGCCCGTGCCCAAGAGGCTCCTGACCGCAACTATCCGCGTTACATGTATGACTTTGTGGCCGAAGTGGAAGATGAAGAGGAGGGTGCTGAGACACTCTTCCCTGAGGACCGCCTGGCACAGCTCTACTATGCGTATGCGATGAATCAGGGCAATGCTTTCGTGACACGTTGGTTCCAGTTTAACCTCGACCTCAATAACTTCCTTACCGCTATCACTGCACGTCGATACAAACTCGATGTGAAGAACTTGATTGTGGGCAATAATGAGGTAGCTAAGGCGTTGCGTACATCAAACAGCCGCGACTTTGGCCTAACAGGTTTGATGGACTCGTTCGAGGAGATTATGCGCATCAGCGAGATTGAGAATCTCGTGGAGCGTGAGCGTCGTCTCGATGTCTTCAAGTGGGAGTGGATGGAAGAGACTTCATTCTTCGACTACTTTAGCGTAGAGAAGCTGTTTACATTCCTCGTCAAGGTACAGATCATCGAGCGCTGGATTTCGCTCGATGTAGAGGCCGGAGGCGAACTGCTGCGCAGCATGATACGTCAGTTGAAAGAGGAGGTTAAGGTTCCTCAAGAGTTTAGAGTCTAAAGGTTTTACAATTTGACAATGTACAATGTACAATTTGCATTGCACTATGAGGGAATGACGAATTGATGATGGACATTGTGAAATAGTAATAAATCGTAATTTATAAATTGTAAAATAGTAAATATAGAATATGGCTACAACAGGAAAAGTGAAAGGCGTTGTCCAGAACTTGGTAACGCTGACAGTAGACGGTCCCGTGGCACAGAACGAAATCTGCTACATCACCACCGGAGGCGACAGGCTGATGGCCGAGGTGCTCAAGGTAGTGGGTAGCGACGTGTTTGTGCAAGTGTTTGAGAGCACTCGCGGACTGAAGGTGGGTGCTCCTGCCGAATTTACCGGCCACATGCTTGAAGTGACATTGGGTCCCGGTATGCTCTCTAAGAACTACGATGGTCTGCAGAACGACCTCGACAAGATGGATGGCGTATTCCTCAAGCGCGGACAGTACACCTACGCTCTTGACGACGACCGCAAGTGGGAGTTCAAGCCCCTTGCTAAGGTAGGTGACAAGGTGAAGGCTTCTGACTGGCTCGGTGCCGTAGAGGAGAACTCACAGCCGCTTAAGATTATGGTTCCCTTTCAGCAGAAGGGCGTGTGCACCGTGAAGTCTATCGCCAAGGAGGGTGAGTATACGATTAAGGATACCATCGCCGTACTCACCGATGAGCAGGGCAATGATATCGAGGTGAACATGATTCAGCGCTGGCCCGTAAAGGTGGCTATGACCAACTATGTAGACAAGCCCCGTCCCTTCAAGTTGCTCGAGACTGGTGTACGTGTTATCGATACCGTGAACCCCATCGTAGAGGGTGGTACAGGCTTTATCCCTGGTCCCTTCGGTACCGGTAAGACGGTGCTCCAGCACGCTATCTCCAAGCAGGCCGAGGCCGACATCGTAATCATCGCTGCCTGCGGTGAGCGTGCCAACGAGGTCGTAGAAATCTTTACCGAGTTCCCCGAGCTCATCGACCCCCACACAGGCCGCAAGCTGATGGAGCGTACCATCATTATTGCCAACACATCAAACATGCCCGTTGCGGCTCGTGAGGCCTCTGTGTACACCGCCATGACCATGGCCGAGTATTATCGCTCGATGGGTCTACGCGTATTGCTCATGGCCGACTCTACTTCACGTTGGGCACAGGCATTGCGTGAGATGTCGAACCGTATGGAGGAGCTCCCTGGTCCCGACGCCTTCCCGATGGATATCTCATCTATCATCTCTAACTTCTACGGCCGTGCCGGTTATGTTACCTTGAACAACGGTGAGGTAGGCTCAGTAACCTTCCTCGGTACCGTATCACCTGCCGGTGGTAACCTCAAGGAGCCTGTGACCGAGAACACCAAGAAGGTGGCCCGCTGCTTCTATGCTCTGGAGCAGGAGCGTGCCGACAAGAAGCGCTACCCTGCCGTGAACCCCATCGACTCTTATTCAAAGTACCTGGAATATCCCGAGTTTGAATCCTATATCTCTAAGCGCATCAACGACCAGTGGCTTGCTAAGGTCAACGAAATCAAGACCCGCCTGCTCCGTGGTAAGGAGATTGCCGAGCAGATCAACATCCTTGGTGACGACGGTGTACCCGTAGAGTACCACGTAGTATTCTGGAAGTCTGAGCTCATCGACTTTGTTATCCTGCAGCAAGATGCGTTCGACGACATCGACTCAGTAAGTTCGATGGAGCGCCAGGAGGATATTGTCAACATGGTAATGGATATCTGCCATGCCGAGTTCGAGTTCGAGACCTTCCTCGATGTAATGAACTTCTTCAAGCGTGTCATCAACGTCTGCAAGCAGATCAACTATAGCGAGTACAAGTCTGATAAGTACAACGAGTTCATGAAACAGCTCGAGGAGTTGATAGCGACGAAAAAAGTTAAGAGTTAAGAGTTAAAAGTTAAAAGTTAAGAGTGAGACAATTAATTTTCAATTCTCAATTCTCAATTTTCAATTAGAAAAATTATGGCAACAAAAGCATTTCAAAAGATATATACAAAGATTAGTCAGATTACCAAGGCTACTTGCTCTCTGAAGGCAACGGGTGTTGGTTATGACGAACTTGCCACTATCGACGGCAAGTTGGCTCAGGTGGTAAAGATTGCCGGCGACGAGGTTACCCTGCAGGTGTTTGAGGGTACAGGCGGTATCCCCACCAATGCCGAAGTGGTATTCCTCGGTAAGGCTCCTTCGCTCAAGGTAAGCGACCAGTTGGCCGGACGTTTCTTCGATGCCTACGGTAACGCTATCGATGGCGGTCCTCAGATCGAGGGTAAGGAAGTGGAGATTGGTGGTCCCTCAGTGAACCCCGTACGTCGTAAGCAGCCCTCTGAGCTCATTGCAACAGGTATTGCCGGTATCGACTTGAACAACACACTGGTATCTGGTCAGAAGATTCCCTTCTTTGCCGACCCCGACCAGCCGTTCAACCAGGTAATGGCCAACGTGGCCCTGCGTGCCGAGACCGACAAGATTATCCTCGGTGCCATGGGTATGACCAACGACGACTACCTCTACTTCAAGAACGTGTTCTCTAACGCCGGTGCTCTCGACCGTATCATCAGCTTCATCAATACTACAGAGAATCCTCCTGTAGAGCGCTTGCTGATTCCCGATATGGCCTTGACCGCTGCCGAGTACTTTGCTGTAGAGAAGAACGAGAAGGTGCTCGTGCTCCTCTCCGACATGACCTCGTATGCCGATGCCTTGGCTATCGTGTCGAACCGTATGGACCAGATTCCTTCTAAGGATTCTATGCCCGGTTCGCTCTACTCTGACTTGGCCAAGATCTACGAGAAGGCCGTGCAGTTCCCCTCAGGCGGTTCTATCACCATCATCGCTGTGACCACACTGTCCGGTGGCGACATCACACACGCCGTACCCGACAACACCGGTTACATCACCGAGGGTCAGCTCTTCCTCCGTCGCGACAGCGATATCGGTAAGGTTATCGTCGACCCGTTCCGTTCACTCTCACGTCTGAAGCAACTCGTGTCGGGTAAGAAGACCCGTAAGGACCATCCGCAGGTGATGAACGCTGCCGTACGTCTGTATGCCGACGCCGCCAACGCCAAGACCAAGATGGAGAACGGTTTCGACCTCACCGACTACGATGAGCGTACACTCGACTTTGCCAAGGACTACTCAAACCAGCTCCTTGCTATCGACGTGAACCTCAACACCACCGAGATGCTCGATGTTACCTGGGGCCTGTTTGGTAAGTACTTCCAACCCGAAGAGGTAAATATCAAGCGTGAGTTGGTAGAGCAGTATTGGCCTAAAAATAATTGACAAGTGACAATTGATAATTGACAATTGGCCAACTGTAAACATTTAATTGTCATTTGTCCCTTGTCAATTATCAATTAAAAAAATAAATAACGTGGCTATAAAATTTCAATATAACAAGACGTCACTTCAGCAGATTGAGAAGCAGCTCAAGGTACGTCAGCGCACACTACCTATTATTAAGAATAAGGAGAGTGCCCTGCGTATGGAGGTGAAGAAGTGCAAGGAAGATGTACGTCGGCTTGAAGCCCAGCTCGAAGAGCAGATTCAGGCCTACGAGTACATGTTTGCCCTTTGGAACGAGTTCGATGCTTCGCTCATCCGCGTGAAGGATGTGCATCTTGAAGTGAAGAAGATAGCCGGTGTGCGAGTGCCCGTGTTGGGCGATGTCGACTTCGACATCAAGCCCTTCAGCCTCTTCAATGCCCCCAAGTGGTATTTCGATGGCATCAACCTCCTGCAGGGATTGGCCAAGACGGCCCTTGCGAGCGAGTTCATGGAGGCCAAGTTGGGATTGCTCGAGCATGCCCGTAAGAAGACCACCCAGAAGGTGAACCTCTTCGAGAAGGTGCAGATACCCGGTTATCAAGATGCAGTGCGTAAGATTAAGCGCTTCATGGAGGACGAGGAGAACCTCTCCAAGTCATCACAGAAGATCCTGAAGACGCTGTTGGAAAAACGTGCCGAAGCGGAGCAACCCGCCGAGGCCTCTAATGAGATGGAGGAAGAGCTATGATAACAAGAATGAAAAAACTCACATTCCTCGTATTCTATAAGGAGTATAAGGAATTCCTCGACAGAATGGGTGAACTTGGCGTGCTTCACGTGATTGAGAAGCAACAGGGCGCACTTGATGATGCAGAAGTTCAGGAGCAGATGCGCCTCTTGTCGCGCTATGCTACAGCTATTGAGGCTTTGCAGAAGGTGGAAGCCAAGTCTGAGTCCTCCGAGAACTCAGAGTTCTCCGAGCCCTCTGAATTACTTGAGCAATACGACCAACTCCTCGCCGACAAGGCCGTCAACGAACAGCGTCAGCAGCTCCTCATCAAGGACGAGCAGGCATTGATGCCATGGGGCGACTTTGACCCCGCATCGGTAGAGCGTCTCGTGAAGGCAGGCTATGACATCAACTTCTTTGCTTGCGCTCCCCGCCTATATAAAGAGGAATGGGAAAGCGAGTACAATGCCATTGTCATCAATCAGGACAAGTCGAAGGTCTACTTCATCACCGTTACTGCTCCCGGCACCGAAATCAGCATCGAAGCCGAGATGTGCCGACTGCCGCAAACCTCACTGGGCAATGTGGTAGCCGAACTCGAAGCACTCAAGACTGGCAATGCAGCTATAGAGCAGAGGATTGCGGACTTTGCCGCCAACCATCTGGCCGACCTCAAGGCTGCCCACGAGGCTTTGCAGAGCGAGATCAGCTTTGCCAAGGTTGCCCTCAGTGCCGATAGCGTTGCAGGCGACAAGCTCATGCTGCTCCAGGGATGGGCTCCCGAGAAGGTGTTGCCCGAGGTACGCGAGAGCCTTGACAAGACAGGACATTTCTATCAGGTTGATGACCCCACTCCCGAGGATGATATACCTATCCAGTTGAGCAACAACAAGTTCTTCCGACTCTTCGAGCCGCTGACCAAGCTGTATATGTTGCCCAAGTATGGCGAGTTGGACCTGACGATGTTCTTCGCACCTTTCTTCCTCGTGTTCTTCGGCCTCTGCCTTGGCGACATGGGCTACGGAGCACTGATTATGTTGGCATTGCCCATCTTCACCAAGCTCTTCCAGCTCATCAATCCCGAGTTCAAGAGCTCGTTGGTATTCCTCTTTGGACTCTCCACGGTGATTTGCGGTACACTCACAGGTACGGCATTCGGTTTCAGCCTGTACGATATCGACCTTCCCTTCTTCCAGAAGATGAAGGCGTTGCTCTTCCAGGACAATCAGGCCATGTTCTACCTCTCGCTCATCATCGGATGCGTGCAGATACTCTTCGGCATGATGCTCAAGGCCGTGAATCTCACCATTCAGTTGGGCTTCAAGTATGCTGTGAGCACTATCGGATGGATACTGCTGCTCGTTGGTGTTGCCGTAGGTGTACTCACGGGATCCACTGATTCCGTATGGTTTATGGTAGTGATGATTCTTGCCGGCTGCATGGTACTCCTTTACAACAGCCCTGGTAAGAACATCTTCCTCAACATCGGTCTTGGCCTGTGGGATGCCTATAATATGGTAACCGGCCTGTTGGGCGACGTGCTCTCCTACGTACGTCTTTTCGCCCTCGGTCTCTCGGGAGGTATCCTGGCCAGCGTGTTCAACAGCTTGGCTACAGGTATGAGTCCCGATGTTCCCGTATTGGGCTTCATCGTTACAGCTATCATCTTCGTCATCGGTCACGGCTTGAATATCTTCATGAATATCCTCGGCTCTATGGTTCACCCCATGCGTCTGACGTTCGTGGAGTTCTTCAAGAACTCGGGTTACGAAGGTGGCGGTAATGCGTATAAACCTTTTAAGAAATAAGAATACGAAAACATCGTATAATGTCATTCTGAGCAACGCGAAGAATCTCGCAGAATCTCTTACTTAGTCCTTGCGCGAGATCCTTCACTTCGTTCAGGATGACAAAAGAAAGAAAAAAGTAAAAACAAAATTAATAACAACTTAAAACAAAAAATTATTATGGATGCAAATCTTTTGATTGCCTATGTAGGCATTGGTTTGATGATTGCCCTTTCGGGTATTGGTTCAGCTTACGGTGTGACAATCGCCGGTAATGCAGGTCTTGGTGCATTGAAGAAGGTGGACAAGTTCGGTAACTTCCTCGTGCTCACCGCTCTTCCCGGTACACAGGGTCTTTACGGTTTCGCAGGTTACTTCTTGCTCAACAGCTTCGGTATCCTCACCGCTGATATCACTTCACTGCAGGCAGCTGCCGTGTTTGGTGGTGGTATCGCCCTCGGTCTCGTAGGCTTGTTCTCTGCTATCCGTCAGGGTCAGGTATGTGCTAATGGTATGGCCGCCATCGGTCAGGGGCACGACGTGTTCTCCAAGACCTTGATCTTCGCCGTATTCCCCGAGCTCTACGCTATCGTAGCTCTCGCAGGCGTGTTCCTCATTGGCTCAGCTGTAGCATAATTATTGCCAATAGAATAAGGAAATCGGCAGTGCTCCACGGAGTACTGCCGATTTCCTTTGCCGACATATCCTTCTCCAAGAACTATTTCCAAGCTACTTTTGCATATCTCGAAATAATTGGCGAATTTTGTAAACCTATTATAATCCTCTACTGACAACTACATATTTATGAAAATACAGACATTCATCTGCAACATGCTCCACGAAAACTGCTTCGTGGTCTATGACGAGAACTCACGAGAAGCAGCAATCATCGATCCAGGATTCTATTGGGAAGAAGAGAAGCATCAACTCACCAAGTTCGTCCGTGAACAGAAACTGCAAGTGAAGTATCTTCTGTGTACCCACCTCCACTTCGACCACATCTTCGGAGTTTCCTTTGTGGAAGACACCTATGGAGTAAAGCTCAGCGCCAGCCTTTTCGATTCCCCCTGGCTCGACAACTTCACCATTACCATTACCCGCTTTGGTATCAGTCCCAACAGTGCTCCCCGCCCTGTAAGCCACCCACTCCACGATGGCGACATTCTTATCCTCGGCAACAGCACGCTAGAGTGTATTGCGACACCAGGTCATTCGGCCGGCGGCATGTGCTTCTACGCCAAGGATGCAGGAATACTCTTTGCTGGCGACACCCTATTCCAGAGTTCTATCGGTCGTACCGACTTCTCTGACGGCAACTATGCCCAGCTCATCCAATCCATTCAGACACGCCTACTCAGCCTCCCCCAGTCTACCGTCGTATACCCAGGACATGGCGGTCCCACCTCCATCGGTGATGAGATGCAATACAATCCCTACATATGAAACCCATCGCCTACTTCCATAGCGCCTTTCCTACAAAATTCGGCATACCGCGACAAAGTGGCATTGTAGCAGAGTTGCGCGGCCGTATCGTCTTTACCCCCGAATATCGGAACCTCGATGCGCTACGAGGGCTCAACGGCTTCGACTACCTTTGGATTATATGGGAGTTCTCTGCCAACAGGAGCCGCAAAGAGCGCGGCGCCACCTCATGGCAACCCACGGTACGCCCTCCCCTTCTCGGTGGGAATACCCAGATGGGGGTCTTTGCCACCCGATCACCCTACCGTCCCAACCCCATAGGACTGTCCTCGGCTCGCATTGAGCGCATAGAGCAAAGTTCCACCGAAGGCCCCATCATCCACGTGCTTGGGGCAGACCTTATGGATAGTACTCCCATCTACGACATCAAGCCCTACGTGACCTATGCCGATAGCCATCCCGATGCACGGAGCGGCTTCGTCGATGAACATCATTGGCAGAAACTCACCGTAGAGTTTCCCCTACATCTGCAGTCATACTTCACTGCCGAGAGCCTCAAAGCACTTATCCACGTACTCTCCCTCGACCCTCGTCCCCACTATCAAGACGATCCCACCAAGGTATATGGTATGCCTTACGAGGGCTACGACATCCGTTTCCAAGTAAAGGATACAGTCCTCACTGTAACTGACGTGGCAAGACTATAGCTACCCTATCTACATTCACGGCAGCAGTTGGGGTTCTGCTATTGCGCAAGATACTCCCCACCACTAAAATAAGAGGGTGCATCATCTGACGCACCCTCTTATAACAATTGGAAAATCTTATCAACGCTTCTCCAAAGAAAGCACGGTATTGCCGGCTGCATCAAGAAGATAGAGATTGCTACCATCAACCTTGAAGTCTACCACTTGCCCCATAGCTGGTAGCATGGCATCCTCAATGGTCATATCGGCGCACATCATACGAGTGCTACCCATAGCACCAAACATCAGAGTTTCGGGATTAACCTCAACAGGCATTGCGCCAGTAAGCTGGTTGCAACCAGTGCTGCCATAGATAAGTTGCTCTGCAACATTGAATCCAATAAATGCACCTACAGAGTCAGGTACAGCCATCTCACCAATAGCAATTACATTCCATTCACCATTGAGTGACTCCATAGATTTCTTCTCAGCACAACTTGCCATAACAAGCACAGCCATAACGGCAACTAACAGATTGGTTACTTTTTTCATTGTTCTTCTCTTATTTATCATTTCAGTTTGCGAAGATAGCAACTATTTTGCAGACTGAAAAGAAAAAATCAATCATTTCGCAATTGCGGTATTAAGCATATTTCCAAAGCCATTCTTAAGTATGGCAACACTTCTGCTATTAGTCTCCTCACTAAAATCTACTGGGATGTAACATACAGCGACTCCATAACCAAAATTCGGATGTCCCTTATATTCCATTACTCCCAAACCTAAATCCAACGCGTTAGTATATATGTATACTCCCTCGCTTTCATCTACATAAGGATAACGTTCATCTAGAAAAACCAGTACTTTTTCCAATGAAGTATATTGACACCACACATAAACAGATTGTAGCTCTCCATCAATAAAACTATATTGATATGCATAGCTGCCTTCTCCATCAAAGAACAATGAATTCCCATCAACACTTACGCCCAAATAGGAATCCTTGTACATATCCTTAACCTCTGATTTAGTCATAGAAAAATCAAGGCATGGCTCTTCGTATGTAGTATATAGTGGTGCTACAGTGACTTTCAACGACTGCTCACCTTCACTGGCTGACACATTAATAGTTGCCTCACCTACAAAGTTGGCAGTTACTACCCCACCCTCATCAATCATTGCCACATACGGATTGTCCGATGTAAAAACAAGATTAGAGCCATTTTCATAACCGATGGTATACTTATCACCATGATTAAGAGTTACAGAAGTTTCATTGAGCTCAAATTCTTTCTTGCATGATGTCATGCACATACCCATCACGACAAATGCCATCAATAGGTACTTGTTCATCATTCTTTTCATTTTGTCTATTTTTTTGTTGTTAAATATTTATTAATCGAATCCTTCGGGCTATTCTTCCATGCTTATCTTTTCAATACAGGTACTACACCCTCCCAATAAGGAGAGAAGCCATCCATATCGTGCGAATATCTACTGCAAAGATACTACCAGTTAGTGAAACAAACAAAATATAATACCATGATTTTAACTATTACCTGGGAGACACAGCAAGAATATAAGAAGAGGGTGCATCCTTTCGTTCGGACACACCCTCTCATTTGCAATCATCTCCCCGCGATTACAGCTAAGGAGTATCTAGCACTTCATGCTCACAGAAGCACATCAACTTTCCGCTTCGGGAATAATCAGCTTATATCCCTTGCCGTGGATATTGATAATCTCAATGCTCTCATCATCCTTCAGATGCTTGCGTAGCTTGGTGATATATACATCCATGCTACGTGCATTGAAATAATTGTCGTCAATCCAGATTGTCTTGAGCGCGAAGTCACGCTGCAAGATTTCATTGGCATGTGCACACAGCAGCGCCAGCAGTTCCGACTCCTTTGTCGTAAGTTTCGACTGACGGTCACCGATAGTGAGCAGCTGCTTCTGCGTGTCAAAGGTGAAACGTCCAATCTTATACATATTGGTCTCCTTGCTTTTCTTGCCACGCACACGACGGAGAATAGCCTCGATACGGAAGGTGAGCTCCTCCATGCTGAACGGCTTGGTGAGATAGTCATCAGCACCAATCTTAAAGCCTTCGAGCACATCCTCCTTCAGTGTCTTGGCCGTCAGGAAGATAATGGGCACTTCCGCATTTGTTTGACGTATCTCCTGCGCCAATGTAAATCCGTCTTTCTTCGGCATCATCACATCGAGCACGCACAAGTCATACTTATTCTTCAGGAAAGCCTTATAGCCAGCCTCGCCATCAGGATACAACTCTGCGCTATACCCCTTAGCGTTCAGATACTCTCTTAAAAGCATGCCAAGATTCTCATCATCTTCGCACAGCAAAATACTTAACTTTTCGCCCATAGTTACTTGCTATTTAATAAAGGTAATACAATTATAAATTTAGTGCCTACACCCAGTTCACTTTCGGCCCGTATAGAACCACGATGATCTTGAATGACTTTTTTCACATACGCCAAACCGAGTCCAAACCCCTTCACATCGTGCAGATTGCCGGTGTGCACACGATAGAAACGATCAAACACACGCTTCAGGTTCTCCTTCTTAATACCAATACCATTGTCCTGTATCGACAGGCAGAACTTATCATGGTCATTCCAGGTACGCACCGTCAAGCGAAGTGCCTCATCAGTCCGCTTATATTTCACGGCATTGTCGAGCAGGTTGAACACCACATTGGTGATGTGCATTTCATCGGCCAGCACAATCGGCCGTGTGGCATCCAGGTGCGTCACCAAGGTACCGTCGTTCTTCTCCACCTTGAGAGCAAATGTATTCACCACTCCCGTGAGCAACTCATTCATGTCAAGCTCGCGCGTCTTCATTGTACCCTTCTGCTCTTCAAACAGGGATATCTGCAACACCTTTTCCACCAGGAAGCGCAGGCGCTTGGTCTCATCATTGATAATGCCCGTAATATGCTGCAGCATCTGCGGCGATTTTGACACGGAGTTATCGGTCAGCATCTGTGAAGCCAACGAGATGGTCGAGATAGGTGTCTTGAGCTCGTGCGTCATATTATTGATAAAGTCATTTTTTAGTTCCGTTACCTTCTTCTGCCTAAATATAATATAAATGGTAAACATAAATGTTACGCACAACACTACTGTAAAGAACAGAGCAGGTATCATAAAACGAACAGAACTAAATATATAACTGTTCATTGTAGGGAAATGAATTTTCAGCACACCCATCTTGCTGGGAGGGTCGTTGCCAAATAAAATTTGTGAATAGGCATGATCTTCTCCGGTAGCCTCATAGTCAGAGCAGCGATATACTTCACGTCCATCACTGGTCGATACGGTAAAATGATAAGGTATGTCAATACCATTGTTGAGCAGCTCCGCCTGCAGGTCACGGTCCAGTGCCCTGAAGTTGACACGCTTCTCCAGCGGCTGGTTGCTTGCCGTATATAGAATCTTATAGATGACCTCATCCATCAGTGCCCGCTGATGTGCATAGCGACTACGGATGATATCCTGCAACGAACGCGAAGCCTCGGGGATATTCTTGCTTTCCGGCTGATTCTGACGACGCGGCATAATGATCGTACGCATCTCAAACGACGACACCTTGCCATCTTTCGAATTTCTGAAATCATATTGGTGTATCTCCACGCCCATGTTCTGCTTATTGGCAGATGCCTCAGCTTCAGCGGCATCCTTTTCCAGATAGCGCATCGTCTCATACAGTTCCAATTTATGAGCGGCATTGTAGAGACTACGCTTCACCGACTCATCAAATTGCTCACGGCGCATCGTCACCATCTCCTCTATATACCGTACTTGCAAAGAAAGCAAGGCGAGGAATGAGCAACCCATAATCAAGCCCAATATAATAATCGTCCTCTTTTTCATATTGCAAATATACACGACTTCTTAATCACCACACAGAAAATAAACATTTATTAACCCACCGCATAAAGATTATTAACAAATAAAAGAGATTTAATTATGAAATTAACAAACAATTTTCTCAAGAGTTCAATTCTAAGAGAGAAATAGCCCAGTTATTTTCCCTGAAATAGGTTCAAATACTCCAGCCACAACTGTTATTATCAGCCTACAATTATTCAGTTGTCATTTACATTTTGTATCTTTGCACGCAAACACCAACCAGATATGTTAAGCAAGGCAAAAATAAAACTCATTCAGTCACTGGGACAAAAGAAAAAGCGCAGAGAGGAGCAACTATTTGTAGCAGAGGGTCCGAAGGTTGTCAGCGACCTTCTCCCACACTTCCCCTGCCGACTGATAATAGCCACTCAGGCGTGGCTAAGCCAACACCCCCAGATCAAGGCTGCTGAGGTTATTGAAATCACAGAGAAGGAACTGTGCAGTGCCAGTTTTCTGAAGGCCCCACAAGATGTATTAGCCATCTTTGAGATACCCCAGCACCGACTTCCTGCAGACAATGTTACAGAAGAGCTTTGCCTAGCCTTGGACGACATACAAGACCCGGGCAATCTAGGCACAATCATACGTATTGCCGACTGGTTTGGAATCAAGCACATATTTTGTTCCATAGGCACTGTCGATGCCTACAGCCCCAAAACGATACAAGCGACCATGGGAGCTATAGCACGAGTAAATGTCCACTATGTCAATCTACCCGACTTTTTACAAACCATACGCACCCAATATCCCCTAGTTCCGATTTACGGCACGTTCTTGGAAGGGAACGACATTTACAATGAGCCTCTGAGCACAAACGGTATCATCGTCATGGGCAACGAAGGGAATGGTATCAGTCTTGCCACCAAACTACATATTAACGACAAACTGTTCATTCCCAACTTTCCCAAAGGAAGTGCCACATCGGAATCACTCAATGTGGCTATTGCCACAGCCATCACCTGTTCAGAGTTTCGCCGTCGCTAAGCGCCTCTTTACTAAGAGATTCAAAATATCAGAATTCGCTGGTGAAGTGGAAGCGGATGTTCTTGAAGTCAATCTGCGCCATCTGCAACACGTAACCGCTATCAGCAAGGAACACGTCGCGGCCCTCTATATCCTTGGCCATGAACTGGTACTTGCGCTTCTTGAATGCCTCCAGCTCGGCCTCGTCGTCGCTCTCTATCCAGCAGGCCTTGTACAGGCTCACGGGCTCCCAGCGGCACTTGGCGTTGTACTCGTTCTCTAAGCGGTATTGGATAACCTCGAACTGCAGCTGACCCACGGTGCCGATGATCTTGCGACCGTTGAACTGGTTCACGAAGAGCTGTGCCACGCCCTCGCCCATCAGCTGGTCTATACCCTTGGCCAGCTGCTTGGTCTTCATGGGGTCGGCATTCTCGATGTACTTGAACATCTCGGGCGAGAACGAGGGCAAGCCCTTGAAGTGGAGCAGTTCGCCTTCGGTGAGCGTGTCGCCAATCTTGAAGTTGCCGGTATCGGGCAATCCGATGATATCGCCCGGGTAGGCCACGTCGATGGTGCTCTTGCGCTGCGCCATGAACTGCGTGGGCGAAGAGAAGCGCATCGTCTTTCCCGAGCGGATATGCAGGTAGGGGGCATTGCGCACAAACTTGCCCGAGCACACCTTGCAGAAGGCCACGCACGAGCGGTGGTTGGGGTCGATGTTGGCCGTGATCTTGAAGATGAAGCCCGTGAACTTGTCCTCGGCAGGCACCACCTCGCGCTCTACGGCAGGTGTGGGGCGCGGACTGGGGGCTATCTCCACGAAGCAGTCGAGCAGCTCCTTCACGCCGAAGTTGTTGAGTGCCGAACCGAAGAACACGGGAGCCACGGTGGCCGAGAGGTAATCCTCCACGTCAAATTCGGGGTAAACGCCCTCGATGAGCTCGAGGTCGGCACGCAGCTTCTCGGCCTGCGCCTCACCGATATTCTCTTCCAGCTCGCTGCTGTTGATATCAATCTCCTTCTTCTCCGTCACCGTCTGCTTGCTGGGTGTGTAGAAGTCGAACTTCTGTTCGTAGCGGTTATATACGCCCTTGAAGCGGGCACCCTGCTCGATGGGCCAGCTCAGGGGGAGCACACTGATCTTCAGTTCGTCCTCCAGCTCGTCGAGCAGTTCGAAGGGATCGCGTCCCTCGCGGTCCATCTTGTTGACGTAGATGATTACGGGCGTGTTGCGCATGCGGCACACCTCCATCAGCTTGCGGGTCTGTGTCTCCACACCCTTGGCGCTGTCAACCACGATGATCACGCTGTCTACGGCCGTGAGTGTGCGGAAGGTGTCTTCGGCAAAGTCCTGGTGACCCGGTGTGTCGAGGATGTTCACCTTGTAGTCCTTATAGTCAAACTCCATCACCGAGGTAGTCACCGATATACCGCGCTGTTTCTCTATCTCCATCCAGTCCGATGTAGCGGTCTTCTTTATCTTGTTCGATTTCACGGCACCAGCCACCTGTATCTGTCCACCGAAGAGCAGCAGCTTCTCGGTGAGGGTGGTCTTACCGGCATCAGGGTGCGATATGATCGCAAACGTACGTCTTCTTTCTATTTCGTTCATAACCTTACTTTAATTCGGAATGCAAAATTAGTGCAAGGCGAGAGAAATGCCAAATTTATTTGAGCATTTCCGAGCCGCCGCCTAATTTCTGTGTATGCGAAGCAGACATTAAAGTTACGGAAAAGCGAATTAATAGGCAAAATATTTGTATGAGAAAGATTGCCTATACAACAAAGCAGCCGATAGCACAAGACTATCGACTGCAATCACTAATATAAAAAAGTATTACTTATCGTCCTCCCAAAGATTCCCCCAGCCTCCACGACGTTTATTTGACAGCGCCTCAAATTCATTGCTTGCTTTTTCTGTAGTATATCCAACTGACGACACAGCCAACATCTCTACAGGTTCTATCTCAATCAGTACCATGGTGGGCTTTTCATACAATTCTTTCATATCATACTTACAATTTTAATTATTTGATTTCAAACAGAGATTGATTATACGCACAGCATCGGCTACATCCACCACTCCATCGGCATCCACATCAGACTTTGCATCATAGTCACTTATCAGACAGAGGTTGATTACACGCACAGCATCAGCGACATCCACTACCCCATCACTATCAGCATCACCAGTAGGAGTTGTCTGCACATCATCTTGCTGATTATCTTCCGTCCATCCTGGTTCATTGGGATTGACAGGGGCATACTCAAAGCGTGCCGTCAATGTCAAATCATTATCAGGCATACTGAATGAAAAATTGAGGTTCTCGCTCATCAGTTTACCACCATCGTACCATCCTAAAAAGGTGTAACCTTTAGTAGCTGTAAAACTCAATTTTACAGCCTGTTCATAGGTATAGCTGTTTCCACTCTCAATATTGAATGTGCATGCAGCCAAAGGCTCTGCCACGAGGTAAAGTCGGTTGTCATCGTTCCACGGCTCATCGGGTAAGCTCGGAGTGTAGGCATACACCGCCGTGAAGGTCACAGCATCGCCACCCATCGTATAGGTGGGCGATGCCGCATCGCTGTACCACTCGCCATCCTTCGTCCAGTGAGAGAAGGTATATACTGAGCTCTTGCGTGAGCTACGCAGTGTCACCACTGTTCCCTCCTTGTAGTAGCCTGCACCACTGAGCGAAGAGACAGCATCTGTGGGCTGAGCTGTCACCGTCAGCTTGCTGTACAGGTATGGTTCTGCTGGGTTCGTGGGGTCGTAGTCCTGTGCTGCCAGTTGCAACTGTGCTGCCAGTGCAAGCAGCAGGGTTGTTAGGTATTTCAGATATTTCATAACTTATTTTACTAACTCCCCCTCTGTTAATAGAGGGGGTGCCTCAAAGTGGCGGGGGCATTACACACGAAGTGCGTAGTTAAACGTTCACCTTCGCGCTCCGCTTGAAACTCCCTCCGCTACGTTACACTCCGCTCGTCCCTCTATACACAGAGGGACAGTTAGCAGAGTGTCGGCATTTAGGTTATACATCATCACTTAATCACAACTTTACGGTTTTCCTTGATATAGACACCCTGCTCGGTAGCCTCGTTCACGCGCTGTCCTTTGACGTTGTAGATTTCTGATTTCTGATTTCCGATTTCTGCATTGTCAATACCTGTTTTGCCAGCTTTCATGATTACTGTGAAGCGGTCGTCGAATGTACCAGCCTCAGAGGCAAACTCGTAGCTTCCCTTGCTGAAGTCGTGGATGGTGCCCGTGAAGTTGTCCTTTATATATATAGGAGTATCCATGCGAGGAGCTGCCAGCGTGTAGTTCCCTTGTACTGGAACAGTGAATCCTACGGTCACGATACCCTCAGCCACGGGGCGCTCATTGATGGCATACTTTACGGCACGGCTGTCGATGGTGTAGAGCTGCGACACACCGGCTGTGCTGAACTTGGCCGCATCGCATGCCATCTCATACTCCATGCTCACCTTGTCGTTGAATACCACGCGTGTCTGGTCGGTAGCGGTGCCATCACTGAGGGTGATGTTCACCAGCAGGCGGTCGGGGTTGATGGGCATTGCGCGGCGACGGGCACGGGCCTGCTCGGCTGCTTTCTTTGAGCTGTGGTAGGTGTGTTGGCGCTCAGGGGTGTAGCCCACCTCAGCCACGCCCTCGGGCTTCTGTACGAAGAAGGCCTCGAACGGAGCCAGCTGATAGTCGTCGTCGCCTGGGCGGATGGCGATATACTTGCTGCCGTCCCATACGGTGAGCGGTGCCGAGTAATCCTCGCTGCTCACCTCATAGTAGCTCAGGTAGGGGTTGCCCACAAAGTTCCAGCTGGCATCGTGTGCATTGCCGGTGATGTGCTCCACCAGCTCATTGTATTTCTTCTCGTGCTTAATCTTCTGGTTCTTGGCCGTGAGGATGAGCACGTCGTCCTTCGAGCACTGGAAGATATATCCCGTAGCTGCCTTCAGGTGGTTGCCGTCACCGTCGGATGTCACATTCTTCCAGCCACCCTTGCCATTCTTGGCACGCTCGGCGCCGTCATAGTAGCGGAATACCCAGCTAGCACCGCCTTCCATCTTGATATCCTCGCTGCGCACATCGAAGGGGAAGCAGAAGAAGTACCAGCGGCCACCCTTCACGTTGATGCGGAAGTTGAGGTTGTCAGCATTCACGCAGCCCTTGCCATCGACGATGATGGAACCACCATCGGTGCCATCGTGCTCGATGTCTACATCGCCTAGGTCTTGCTCCACATCATCCTCCACGATGATGCCTGAGTTCTCACCCATCTCGGCATCGGGAGCATTGTCCACCTCGCCACGGATGTCGCCCGTCTCGCTATCGAGCACCTTGTCGCCCTCTACATAGAAGTTTTCGTAAGGCTCGTCAAACTCAGCAAAGCTTGCAAACTGGCTCCACTGGGTGTCGTAATAGTAGTCCCAATAGCTTACCTTCGGGGCGTGCAGGGTGCCGACAAAGTTATTGCCATCCTTCGTGAAGGTCTCCTGTCCGATGCTGATAGGCTCTACGGTGTATACATATACATCGTTGAGGCTGCTACAATAGCGGAAAGCATTATCGCCTACCGTACGCACCGAGCTGGGGATACGAATTTCTGAGAGTTTACTACACCCCCAAAAAGCACTTTCACCAATCTTCTCCATTGTAGGGGGCAATATAATGGAATTTAGGTTGTAACAATTTTTGAAACTGCTATCATCAATTATGCTTACCCCATTGGGAAGAGTGATGGAAGCAAGATTTTTGCAATCTTGGAAGGCACCGTACCCAATGCTCGTCGCACCATCAGGGATGGTGATGGTAAAGAGGCTGTTGCAATTAGAGAAAGCAAAGTTCTCAATGCTCGTCACACCCTCAAACAAAGTCACTTCAGACAAATAACTATTGGATCCTATAGCATATTTCCCGATGTTTGTTATAGTCTTTGGGAGCACAAGTGTAAAGAGATTGCAGTTATAGAGACCATAATCAGGGAGTTTGTTGTCATAGGTACAGTAACCCGTGTAGTGCTCATAGGCATTATACACGATAGAAGCATTCTTTAGATTGAGATGACGCAGTAATGGCATTTTGTTACGCAAAATCATGAAGTCGTAACTGTTGATGGTACCACTGATGGTGAGGTCGGTCACAAACTTCAAATCGTCATCCCCTATAGCTGCATGCAAAGCCGACTTGTTGTCACCAGCCTCAAGCGTAAGTTTTTTTACATGTACAGCAGAGTCATCAATCGTGATATTTGGCAACCAATTCTTCCAATATATATCCGTGCTATAATCGTTATAGGATTCTGTGGGGACTATCACTACCGTGTATTCAGACATCAAATCTGCTGAAGTTTTCAAAGTCGGAGGCACCGTTGATTGAATAATAATTTCCTTAGCAGATTCTTCAAAAGCCTTACTTCCAATAGAAGTGACATTTTGGGGTATTATGAGAGTTGAGAGATTACTACAGCCATTAAATCCCAAATAACATATAGAAGTCACATTTTCGGATATTGTTACAGAAGATAACGTCTCGTTCTCATAAAAGGGTGAATAAGTAGAAACCTTTAAATCACGGCCTAAATAAAGATTTTCCAAGGGAGACGTTTTGAAAAGTCCCTTAGCGCTTCCCGAAAGGCTAGCGCCTCCAATCGACAAGAACTCGTTTCCATCCTCAAATCTCAATTCTCTTAATGACGTACAATAATTGAATGCATTATCACCTATGGATGTCACACTTCCAGGAATAGATATTGAAATAAGGTTGCTACAATTGTAGAAAGCCGAACTTCCAATACTCGTAACACTCTCGGGTATAGAGATGGAGGTTAGACTAGTACAATTATAGAAAGCGCGAAAGCCTATTGAAGTCAAACCATCTGGAAGAGTGATGAATGCAAGGCTGCTACATCCAGAGAAATCATAGTCATATATACTCGTCACACCTTCGGGGAGGGCAATAGAGGTAAGGCTACTGCAATCACGGAATGCATTTTTTCCTATACTTGCCACATTTTTAGGGACAGTGATGGAGGCAAGGCTGCTACATCTCTCGAAAGCCGAACTTCCAATACTTGTAACATTCTCGGGGAGGTTAATGGAGGTAAGGCTACTGCAATCTTCGAAAGCCCCATTTCCAACACTCGTCACAGTTTCAGGGATAGCTATGGATGTAATGTTTTCACAACCATAAAAAACATAATCTTTTATACTTTTCATGGTATTCGCAATCACCAATTCTGTTGTTAGTACACCATTTACATATAAATTTTTAGCACAAACAAAAGGGTTAGAGGCATTATTGGAGAAATATATGTCACACCAAGCATCAATACAACTAATATAAATATCATTAAGACTATTACAACTCAAAAAAGCATTTTCTCCTATACTCTTTATACTTTTAGGGATATTAATAGAAATCAAATTAATACAACCTCTAAAAGCACTAAACCCTAAATCCACCACTCCATCAGGAATAGTGATGGAAGAAAGACTACTACATCCATAGAAAGCATTATTACCAATACTCGTCAACCCATTAGGAAGGGTAACGGAGGTGAGACTACTACAATTATAGAAGGTGTTATATCTTATCGTCGTAACACCAATAGGGATATCAATAGTCACAAGGCTAGTACACCCGTAAAAAGCATAAGAATCTAACTGAGAAACGCTTTCCGGGATGATTATAGAGGTTACTCCACTGCAAGCACGAAAAGCTTCATACCCAATGCCCTGCACTTCATAATCCACTTCAGCATAAGTTACTATCTCTGGTATTACCACAGTGCCAGTATAAGAATTGTAGCTTGTTGTTGCATAGGTTACCTCTACAGTGTGAGTGGAATTATTAATGATATTGTAGTAAATGCCATCCACTTGGAAATCATAGGCACTTGCGTTGATGCAGCAGAGTAGCATGGCTACGGTGGCTGCAAGATGTTTGATGTGTTTCATATTTGTATGTATTTAATTAGTTTTTCGTCTTGGCGGGATGGATTGTCTGCTCGTCCCCGTACTCCGCGCTCTGCTTGGAACTCCCCCGTCCTTTTGGACACCTCCTCTATAAACAGAGGGGGAGTTGGACGGCAGGCCGAGTGTAAGCGCAAACACATTTATTAATCTGAGAAATCCGTGTAATCCGTGGTTTAATAAAGTTTTCACTTGAGTAACACTTAGTCACAACTTTAACTGCGTTTTAGTTGTTCACGTTGATTCTATCTTCCTCCTCCTTGCAAGGCAAAAACATTTTTTTGTTTTTGCTCTTATTTTGGTCGTCGGTTCGGCATAGCCCATACAAGTATGGCTCTGCGCTCACTTAGTCACAACTTTGCGGCCATTGACAATGTAGATTTGTCCCGGCTGCACTGTCTCTACACGCAATCCCAAGATGTTGTAGATGAGTTGTGAATTCTGAGTTGTGAGTTCTGAGTTATCAATTCCCGTAGTGCCTCCAATACGGAGTGCCAAAGCATTGGTTCCCTCGGGAAGCTCTACGTAGCATTTGCCGGCAGCGAGTACGAAGGGGCTCGTGGGGTCTACCTGGTGGAACTTCACGCCCGAGCCCTGATTCTGCATCACGTAGCTGGTGGCTTCGGTGAGCTGAGTCTGCACTACGGTGCCTACGAGATAGCCGCTCTGCACGATGCCATCGGCAGGGTACTGCGTGGCATCTACGGTGCCCGAGAGGGTAGCCGAGAAGCCAGCCTCGCTATAGAGTATATAAGGAGTATAGGCCGCTATCTTGTCGGCCTTGCTCAGTACCAAGGCGTCGGCCGTGGCCTCGGCACAGGTGTAGGCTTCGAGCGAGCCATCGGCAGGCAGTTCATAGTCGAAGGGAAGGATGCAAGTTCCGAACTTGTTCGTCTCCGACACCTTCAGCGATAGCGTGCTGGTGGTGCTGGCCTTGACAGCGGTGCTCACAAACTCTTCGGGGAGGTACTTGGTTTCGTCCACGGTGACAAACTTGATGTTCTTCACCTTAATCTCCACGTCATCAGGCTTGAGGTAGGGAGAGGCCTTCACGTAGAAGTCAAAGAGGTCGCCACTGGTCTTGGCAAAGAGAGCATTGGTAGAGGAGTTGCATGTCACGTTGAGCACGTTGCCAGCCACTACATTGGCGCCCAGTGTGTGCTGGTAGGTCCAACCGGCGCGGTCGCTGCCAGTGCGAGGATAGAAGCCACCATTGCCATACATATACACCTCATAGCCATCGTCGGTCATGCACACTTCGAGGCCTTCGGGCAGTTCGAACGACATCTGATAGGCGGTGTAGGTGACATCCGAAGCACTCTCTAAGCTGACGCTCACATAGATTTTGTCACCACCCGGCGACAATACCTGATTGTCGTAGACGTTGAGTACTACTTTGTCCGCAGTTACCTCGTCAGCCTTGGCTGCACCTGCGGTGCCGAGGAGCAGCGCAATGAATAGAAGTAATTTTGTTTTTCTCATACGCAAATTGTATCTTTTGCGCCTGTAGATTCCCCGGATTCGGCTATACCTTATTTAAAATAAAAAGACGTGGGATTCTGTACTTCTGCTTATCCCAGTCTTCAGGCTCTCGCATTGCCCCTACCTCAGGATAAGCAACGCATTAGCCCACGCCGTGCTGTTTATAAACGACCTTGACCTATGGCATTGGCGAGATTTTCACTTCGTTCTAAATGACAAAGTTTTGCCTCGCGGCCACAGGCAGGGTGTAATAAACGCCCGATGTGAACGTCCCCGTCGCCGTATCTCAAGAGGTAGTTGTCAAATTTGCGAGATTTGAAGACCTCAAGATAACGTTCGTAAACGTCCTTTATCAACATGTCTTGTCCCACCCGCCCACTATGTGGACTAATGAGTCACTGCAAAATTAATAATTATTTATGTAAAATCACGAATAATTAATGGGAATTTATGTCCCAAACTATATATAGAATATCAAAGGAGTTCTGCAAGTTCTTAAGGAGGTTAGCAAAAGAATGCAGAAAATTGCATTATGTCAGCCAATCAGCAATATTGGTAGCGGTGTTTTTTGAATCGGACAAAGAGATTTCGGGAATTGGACAAAGAGATTTTATCTATTGCAAGGTTCTGACATATTGATTCCCTATACTCAATTTCCCCAATCACTATAGTGAATTTACAGAATCGAAGATACAATGCTGAAATATCGCAGGTGCGATTTTACCTAAATCCCCCATTTTTACAGCTATCTCAAGAGCAAAAAGTTTATTTTTGGGGTGGCAGTGGCAACACGGAGTACTGCGAGTTATGGGCATGGGTTATGAATGAGTAGTTAGAGGTGAGAAAAGTGGAATTGGATAAAGGAAAATGTTCACGCCACCGGGGTGGCGTGAACACATCATCGCGGTGGCGAAATAGTGTCACCGCGGTGGTGTATTAACGTCACCGCGGTGGCGTGCGATATTAGGTGTAAAGAACAAGGAAAATGCATTATAATTTCATCAGTCATTACAAATTATTTCTTTCTGATAATCAGAATTTTGTACCACACAGAACTCACGAATCTCACGAAGGCAGCATCGCTAAAGGCTCGCAGCTGTCGGCTTTGCCGCCGACGCGAAATGAGCGTCGGTTGCGACGAAGGAAACTTTAGTTTCCCCGAGGAGTGCAGCTTGCAGCTTATTAGTAACCAGATGGCTAGCTCAAGGTAGCAATTGCTCTTCGTGAGATCTGCGTGAGAATCAAATCTTTGTGAGAGAAGAGCCTGTTAGACATAAATTGTAAAGATACCTTTTTAGTGCGATTTCATAATGCGTTTTCCCTAGCGTGAAGAACGCAGAGTATATTCGATGAGAATCTGTTTCTCACACAGAAAACACGAGAAACACAGAAATGGGCGAGTTGCTACGTTTTCAACGCTGCCACTGCCACCCCAAAAATAAACTTTTTTCACCTAGGAATAGAGAGAATCCTAGCTCGCCCTCCAACATTCATCTCATCAAAAAACGCCTCTTACTGATTGCCCAGTACTGCGATACATTCCTTCAGTGAGTCTACCCAATAAGGTACCATCACGTCGTAGGTCTGCTTTATCTTGGTCTTGTCGAGCACGGAATAGTGCGGACGGGCAGCGGGTGTGGGGTACTCGTCGGTGTGCAGGGGACGAAGGCGGCAGGTGGTGATACCTCCGAGGGTGAATATCATCTTGGTGAAGTCGTACCAGGAGCATACGCCCTCGTTGCTGTAATGGTAGATGCCGGGCACGATGCCGCGAAGGATGATGTGCTGTATGGCACGAGCCAGATCGCGGGCATAGGTGGGGGTGCCTATCTGGTCGAACACTACACCCAGCTCGTTGCGCTCGGAGCCAAGGCGGAGCATCGTCTTCACAAAGTTGTTGCCAAAGGTGCTGTAGAGCCATGCCGTGCGGATGATGACGGCAGCGGAATGTACCTCCTGTATAGCCTGCTCACCTGCCAGCTTAGTGGTACCATACACGGAGTTGGGGCAAGTGGCGTCGTCCTCGCGGTAGGGGATATGATGCTCACCGTTGAATACATAGTCTGTAGACACGTGTATGAGGCCTATGCGGTGCTTGGCGGCCACACGGGCCAGATTGGCGGGGGCTAGGTGATTGAGCTTATCACACAGCGCCGTGTCCTCTTCGGCCTTGTTTACATTGGTGTAGGCTGCGCAGTTGACGATGCAGTCGATAGCATGGTCTGCCACGAAGCATTCTATGGCATCGAGGTCACAGATATCCAGCTCGGCCACATCGGTAAAGTGGTACACCAGCTGCTCCTGCTCGGCCGATACCACGCGCATCTCATTGCCAAGCTGACCATTGGCTCCAGTAACAAGTATATTTTTCATTTTTACAAGGGACAATTAAATGGATAGTTTCAAAGTTTTTTCATTCTCAATCCTCCAGGTCCAACTCTCCTATTCTTTCCTTACTATAATAGTCGGAGAGAAGGCCTATGAACTTCACGATATCGGCTACGGCGGCGGCGGTCTCGCTGCTCACCTCTTTATGACTGAGGCGTAGCATCCACACGCCATAGAGGGCATCGAAGCAGTTTTCCAGTTCCGACTTGTCCCGTCCGCCCTTGGCACGCAACTCCACGATGAAGGGCAATGCCTTGTAGTAGGCTGCCTGATAGAAGGGAAACTTCTGCGAATGCATCAGTCGGAAGTGCAGATCGGTAAGAGTGATGATGACATTCTTGTTTATCTGCAGGTGACCACCCTGCTCCACCCCTTCGAGGTGCATCATCTCCACCAGGTTGGCATACCATTCCGTGAGCTCGGTACGCTGCTCTTCGGGCAGATTGTACGCTGCCACCACCGTCTGCTCCAGTCGCTCTACATCACATCCATTGGCTCGTATCATATCCTCCACCTGCCACATATACAGCAAGTATTCGGAGATGCTCTGTTCCTTCAGTTTTCTTGATATATACATCTTTCTTCTCTTTCGATGTACAAAATTAGTGCAAAATTTCGATTAAGCGAAGACAATGCAAGTTAACTTGTATGGTTAAGCGAGAGAATTTTAGTTTAGGTGAGAGAAAAAGCAGCAAAGTGAGATGCGCTATGAACAATTCGCCCAACATTTACACATAAAACATCAAAAACATACACAAATCATAGAAAATGTGCAAAAGAAATCTTTGCCCTCCGCTTGTACTTTCAAGTGGAATATATATCTTTGCAATGTAATTTAACTATGAAGATATGGCTAAAGACATTATTTTACGTATCGAGGACAGTATCAAGAGAAACTGGGACCTCGACGCACTGACCGACTACAAGGGCTGCACACTACAGTACAAGGACGTAGCCCGCAGGATAGAGAAGTTGCACATCATGTTCCGCGAGGTAGGCATCGAGCCTGGGGACAAGATTTCGCTCTGCGGACGCAACAGTTCCAACTGGGGTGTGGCATTTCTCGCTATCATGACCTATGGTGCCGTGCCTGTACCTATCCTGCACGAGTTCAAGGCCGACAACGTACACAACATCATCAACCATAGTGACTCGAAACTCGCCTTCATCGGCGAGAGCAACTGGGAGAACCTCAATGAGGATGAGATACCCAACGTGATTGGCGTCATCCAGATAGAGGACTACGACCTGCTCATCAGTCGCGACGAGAAATTGACCTATGCCCGTGAGCACTTGAACGAGCTGTTCGGAAAGAAGTTCCCCAACCGTTTCGAGAAGCACATGATCGGCTACTACCATAACAACCAACCCAACGATCTGGCTATCATCAACTATACCAGTGGCTCTACCGGATTCTCAAAGGGTGTGATGATACCTTACCGCGCCGTCACCAACAATATGGAATTTGCCGAGCATGCGCTGAACCTGAAGGCCGGTATGACCATCGTGAGTATGCTACCCATGGCCCACATGTATGGTATGGCATTCGAGTTCCTCTATGAGCTTACCATCGGTATGCACATCAGTTTCCTTACCCGCATACCATCTCCGAAGATTATCTTCCAAGCACTCAACGAGATTAGGCCATCGGTAATCGTGGCCGTACCACTCATCATCGAGAAGATCATCAAGAAGAACGTACTGCCTAAGTTGGAGAAACCCGGCATGAAGCTCCTGCTTAAGGTACCCATCGTGAATGAGACAATCTTGACTAAGGTACGCGAAGAGATGATCAAGTCGTTCGGCGGTAGATTCTACGAGGTAATTGTAGGTGGTGCTGCCTTCAATCAGGAGGTGGAGAATCTACTGCACCAGATCAAGTTCCCCTACACCGTAGGCTACGGAGCTACCGAGTGTGCCCCCATCATCTGCTATGAGGATTGGAAGAAGTTTGTACCCGGCTCGTGTGGTAAGGCTGCCTACGGCATGGAGGTGCGTATCGACAGTAAAGACCCCGCCAACATTGCCGGTGAGATTCTCGTGAAGGGTCCCAACGTGATGCTCGGATACTATAAGAACGAAGAGGCTACAGCCGAAACCATCGATGCCGATGGTTGGTATCATACCGGCGACCTTGGCGTGATGGACAAGGAGGGCAACGTATTCATCAAAGGTCGCTCAAAGAATATGCTTCTCGGCCCCTCAGGACAGAACATCTATCCCGAAGAGATAGAAGATCAGCTCAACAGCTTCCCCTATGTGGCAGAATCACTCGTGGTAGACCGCCACGGCAAGCTGGTAGCACTCATCCACCCCGATTATGACACAGCATTCAAGGAGGGAAAGAGCGTACAGGATGTGGCTGCGCAAATGGATCTCAACCGCGCTGAACTGAACAAGAATCTGCCTGCATACTGCCAGATTACCGGTGTTCAGATCTACAGTGAAGAGTTTGAGAAGACTCCCAAGAAGAGCATCAAGCGATACCTATATCAATAAGTATTTAATAGAACAAACAAAATGAGACGCCACTTTCTGTGACGTCTCTTTCTTTATACACACGACATTCAAGGTGATGGCAGAAACTCAGATTATGCCCGAGAGCATCTGGTCACCCTCCCCTACTCTCCACTCACATTTCGTCGCTCAGATAGCCTTTGGGCAGTTGACGGCAATTGTACTGTGAAGCCATAATCTCTCCGTAGGCACCAGCTGAACGGATAGCGATGAAGTCGCCACGGTGGGTGGCATTCAAGTCTATTGATTTACCGAACACATCGGAACTTTCGCAGACAGGACCTACTACATCGTAGGTGACCTCAGGCTCGTCAGACGAGATATTCTCGATGCGGTGATAGGCTTGGTAGAGGGCTGGACGGATGAGGTCGGTCATACCAGCATCGACGATGGCAAAGCGCTTGCAGGTGCCCTCCTTGACATAGAGTACACGGGTGATGAGGCTACCGCACTGGGCCACGACGCTACGGCCAAGCTCGAAGTGGAGTGTCTGCCCGGGTGCTAAGCGCAGGTGCTTGCGGAAGACTTCGAAATAGCTGTGGAAGTCGGGGATGTACTTGTGATTGGGATGGCCGTAGTCGACTCCCAAGCCACCACCTACATTAATGCTACGGATGGGATAACGGCGACGCTCAAACAGAGTGGTGAGCTCGTTGATGCGGTTGCACAAGGCCACGAAATCAATCATATCAAGTATCTGCGAACCGATATGGAAGTGTATGCCCACAAAGTCGATGTGAGGAAGGGCTATAGCCTGCTCTATGACACTCTCAATCTGCTCCAAGTTGATACCGAACTTGTTCTCGGCAAGTCCGGTAGTGATGTTGCTGTGGGTATGCGCCCCCACATTGGGGTTGATGCGCAGGGCAATGCGTGCGGTCTTGTTCTTTAGCCCAGCAAGCTCGTTGATGATGAGCAGTTCGGCTTCGGACTCTACATTGAAGCAATGGATGTTGTAGTCGAGGGCAAGATTGATTTCGCGGTCGCTCTTGCCAACACCGGCATATACCACCTTGTCGGCGGGGAAGCCAGCCTCGATGGCTGCACGTACCTCACCACCGCTCACGCAGTCGGCTCCCAAGCCAGCTGCACTGATGATGCGCAGTATCTTGGGGTTGGCATTGGCCTTGACGGCATAGTGCATCTCATATTCAGGATTGCGGCGCAGCTCCTCACGGATGGTGTCGAGGGTCTCGCGCAACACACGCGTATCGTAGTAGTAGAAGGGCGTCTCGATGTCATTGAAACGCTCAATGGGAAATGCTCCTTTGATCATTATATAAGAGGGAAACCCACTTCAATCCTACGCGCTACGCTTGTAACGCCCCGCCCTACGGGCACCCCCTCTATAAACAGCGGGGGAGTTGGAAGGACTTGAGGTCATCGTGGGTTTGTGTTAGTTGTAATTCTTTGTTACTTTTTCAGCGCTCTTGAGTCCCCTTCCCTTTAGGGAGGGATGGGGTGGGTCTTCACTTAAACAAGTTATCCTGCAGTGCCTGCAACGCACGTTTTTTGTCGCTCTCCTTGATGAGGAACGAGATGTTGTAGTTGCTTCCACCGAACGAAATCATACGTACAGGAATGTCGCGCATGGCATCCATGGCGCGTGCCTCGAAGCCGATGTTTTCCCAGTCCATGTCGCCCACCACGCAGATGATGCACATGTTGTGGTCGATGGTTACGGTACCGTACTTCTTCAGGTCGTGAACAATCTCACCTAGGTGCTTGGTGTTGTCGATACTCATGGATACACCGACCTCGGAGGTACAAATCATGTCAATAGAGGTCTGGTAGCTCTCGAAGATTTCGAACACCTTGCGAAGGAAACCATGGGCGAGGAGCATTCGGCTCGACTTGATTTTGATGGCGGTGATGTTCTCCTTGGCGGCAACGGCTTTGATAGTGCCAGGGTCGGCCTCATTGTTGATGGTTGTACCAGGGGCGTCGGGCTGCATGGTATTGAGCAGCTTGACGGGGATATTGGCAAACTTTGCCGGCTGAATGCAAGTGGGATGGAGAATCTTGGCTCCAAAGTAGCCCAACTCGGCAGCCTCCTCGAAGTGGAGATGACGTACGGCGGTGGTCTTGTCTACGATGCGGGGGTCGTTGTTGTGCATACCGTCGATATCGGTCCAGATCTGTATCTCGCGTGCACCGACAGCTGCTCCGATGAGCGAAGCTGTGTAGTCGCTACCTCCGCGTTGCAGGTTATCGATTTCTCCATTGATATTGCGGCAGATGAAGCCCTGTGTGATGTATATCTGCACCTTGGGACTGGCAGCCAGCACCTCGGAGAGTTTTTCCTTGATGTAGGAGGTATCGGGCTCACCATTCTTGTCGGTACGCATATAGTCGAGCGCAGCAATGAGGTGTGTGCTCACTCCCTGCTCCTTGAGGTAATTGGTCATCATGTTGGTGGAGATGATTTCACCCTGCGCTAAGATGATGCGCTCCTCGATAGAGGTGAAGAGTTGCTTGGTGAATGAACGTAGGTAGTTGAATACCTCTTTTACCAAAGCTAAAGTTTGTTGCTTGTATTCCTCAGTACTGTACAGTTCGTTGATATGTTTCTTATAGAGATTCTCAAGCTTGTTGATGACCTCATTGGCACTATCGGGATTGTTATTGGCAAGGTAGCCACAGATCTCTACCAATGAGTTGGTAGTGCCCGACATGGCTGAGAGTACCACTATTTTGTCTTCGCCATCGTTGATGAGCGAAGCAACACCTTGCATACGCTGTGCGGAACCTACGGAGGTGCCGCCAAATTTCATGATTTTCATATTATTGATACCTAATATTATTCGTTTTCTTGAGGTTCTTGGTTATCGAAACTCTCTGAGTGCTCTGAGGACTCCAAGGACTCTGATGACTCTGAACTCTCTGAACCCTCAGTAGATTGTATTTGACTTTCTATCAATCTATGCCCATCACAGCAGAAGACCTTGCCTGGAAATTCCTCCAAGAGTTGCATGTTATGTGTAGTCATTATTACCGTAGAGCCTGCAGCGCAAATGTTGTGTAGCAATTGCACAATCTGTCGCCCAGTCTCAGGGTCGAGATTGCCTGTAGGTTCGTCGGCAAGGATTATCTCGGGAGTGTTGAGGATAGCACGGGCGATGACGATGCGTTGCTGCTCGCCGCCGGAGAGTTCATGGGGCATCTTGTAGCCTTTGGTGCTCATGCCCACCTGCTCCAGCACCTCCTCGATGCGTTGTCTGCGGCGACCCTTGTCTTTCCATCCAGTGGCCTTCAACACAAAGTCGAGGTTGTCCCATACATTACGGTCGATGAGCAACTGGAAATCCTGGAATACGATACCAATACGCTTGCGTAGTGCTGGAATATGTCCGCGACGAATACGACCCATATCATAGCCCAGCACATCGGCCAGTCCGCTATAGATGTCGAGCTCGCCATACATGGTCTTGAGCAGACTCGACTTGCCCGATCCAACCTTACCAATGAGGTAGACGAACTCACCTTCTCGAATTTGCAGATTCACCTCCTCAAGCACGATATTCTCCTGTTGGCGAATCTCTACATTGTGATATCTTATTTGTGACACGCGTTTATCTCCTTCTTTAATCTTTCGTAACAATTATCTTCTCTACAGTGACACTGCCGTCGGCATACTGTGTGCGCACTATATTGATACCCTTTTGTGGGGTATCATAGCAAACACCATTCATCGTGTAGTAAGAGGTGCTGATTATGACATTCTCCGTTGTGATGTCCTCAATACTGCTAGTCTCTGCGAATAGTGCATTTACCTCATCGGCAGAAAGTGCGTAGTTATAGATGCGCAGATCATCCACATCGCCCTTGAACATCGCATCGCCCTTGAACTGGCTACGTCCTATGTAGTTGAATATGGGTTTGAAATCTGATGGACGCAGGGTGATGTCGGTTGTTGAGGCTTTAAGTTCGCCATCGACAAAAGCCGCAATGCTGTCATTACTGATGGTGAGGGTAACATGCTTCCATGAATATGTGCCAAGTTTGCTTATATCCATATACTGCTCATCGCCACCATTCTTTATCGCAAAACGCATTTTGCTGCTAGCAGCATTGGCGGTAAGGAACATATATTGGTCTTCTCCATTGCCGAAGTCGAAGATGCGCTGCCAGTTGCCAGCGCCTTTCCAACGTACCCAAAGGGCGACAGTCATTTCTCCACGATTGGCTATGGCTGTAGGCAATTGCAGATAATCAAGACTGCCATCCAATGTGAGCACCTTGTCGCGCAGGTTGCCCTTCTTGGCTGTCAGATAAGATGCATCGCCGTAGTGCGCTGCATTCATCTGGTGGGCTGTCATGTCGTACAATGCATCCTCAAACTGATACCAAGCAATCAATGCCTTCTCTCCATTCAATGAAGCGATTACGGAGTCAGATGCTTCGGAGCGATTCATTGCACGGTCAATAGCTTTTACCTTATATATATACTCGCATCCCTCGGCTACTGTATTATCTATGAAGACCGTATCAGCAATGTTGCGTGCAATGGTGTTCCACTCATAGGGAGCTCCTTGCGAAGCGTCGGCACGCAAGATGGCATATCCAGTCACATCAGATTCGTCCACGGCATTCCAAGAGAGGTTTATGGTAGCTGCAGTAGGCTCGGCTGCCAATCCTATAGGGGCATCCGGAGCATACAGCTCACAAGTGGCATTTGTAGGCAGCAGACGCCATTTCTGCTGATCCTTACCCGTGAGTGTGGTCTGCAGGATGCTTGCGCCTTCCGTCGTACTTCCGCTCGACACTTCAAGACACTTACCGGAGTGACGGCTCAGGATATAGTAGTATCCGTCGCCGGCATATTGGAAGTACCACTGCTCGTTGGCGCCCTTTCCTCCCGAATAGAGAATAATATTTGCGCCGTTCGAGGTTGACCAATTATTGATATCGAGCTGTGCTCCGTTCTTTACGTTTGAGATGTAGAAATAGCTAAAGTCACCTCCCACACGACTATCAACAGGCGTAATATTCCACTGCTGGTATGTTTGTTTCTTGTTGGCACCTTGGCTGATGATAGTGCCATTCGAGGTACTGCCGCTCTTTGGCATCATCAACTTGCGGCTCTTCTTGTTCATAATGATGAACTTTCCTTCTGTAGGTCCAAGAGGAACATCTTCACCCGTATGGATCTCAAGCACTCTCTCGGCATTCGTTTGACCCACTTGATAACCTGTACCTCCAGGCAAGTTCATTACATACTCGTGCATAGGGCCGTGGCCTTCAAAGTAAGCCACCTTGTCTTGCGACACAATGCGATAGGATGAGTTGTTGGCCTGTCGCTCCGAGGTACCTCCGAAGAGCTGTATGCGTCCGTCGGGCATGCGATACACCGATGCTGCTGTCCAGTGGGCACGGTCTTCGCCATAGGCGAGTCTCTCGCCGAAGGTGGCTTGACAATACTGACCGCGTGCACGTCCGTCAAATCCCCACCATATACCCGATTGCATTCCATATTCTACACCTACCATTGCCTCCATCACATTGTGGAGCTCATCGGCTGTGGCATAATGTCCATTGGCGCGTACAGTTTCGAAGAATTTGGCATAGTTGTCAAATGAGCCTGCTAGCTGGTGTGTGTTGCCCTCATCAAGATAGGGGCTGAGTCCATTGTACCATTTGAGTGCCTCGTCGCAGTTGAGTGTATTACCACCACTGACGCGGATGTCATCAAAGAACGTGTCCTCCTGCATCAGGCGGCATATTTCCTTGAAGTCGCTCATTGTGCCTTGGTTCCAAGCGGTGTAGTCGGCTTCGTTGAACGGAGCAATAGACACTACATTGTATCCCTTGTCACGACAGTAGTTGACAGTAGCCTTGAACAGACGTACCCATTCGGCAGGTTTGCCCACATAGTTCTTGCGGTGCTGGGCAGCTTTCTTCACCCAGTCCTCGGTATCATCTTCATAGCTGCAGAGCACCTCGTGGTCGCAGTTCAGCGCGATATCCTTCACTCCCGAAAGGGCTATGATGCGCAAGCGGTTATTCAGAGCACTCTTCTGCGACGCACTCAGTTCACCGTTCTCATCCACGAGGTCGCTTGGCTGGAACGACACGCGTCCCGTCCCAAGATACTCTTTACCGATGTGGTTGGTACCACGGCGAACATTATCTTCGCTGGGCCACGCTGTATCCAGTCCCCACAACACGGGAGTTTTCACACCCTCGTCGTTGGTATTGAACAGAATGGTAACATTTGTTTTCTGATTAGCTACAAGGTAGTCGTTAGCCGAGGCTATAGAAGGCATGCTCTCTTGTGCCTGAGAAATCGTTGCCACAGCGAGCATACAGCAGAGTAAATGCTTCTTCATAGTCTGATGAATCTTGATTTTGATTATAGGCCACGAAGTTACACATTTTTTTGCAAATAGCATAGGTTTTCCTGTTTTTTGTTACAATGCAAAAACCTCGGTCACTATTCGCGGCACAAAACAGGCATATTCAAGCCAAATGCACTTCATTATCCGAGCACGCGGCACACACTCCAGTAACGACATAGTCTACCTGTTCTGCTTGAAAGCCTTCGGGCAACTCCACCTTGGGAATGCGGCATTCAGAGATGCAAATGGTACGCCCACAACGCAAGCAGCGGAAGTGCGGATGACGATCATCGTCATTCTCATGATTATGCGAAGAATGACACGCTTCATAGCGAACCGAGCCGCTTCCATCGTGAATGGAATGCAGCAAGTGATGCTGTTCGAAAAGACAAAGCGTTCTAAAGATGGTCGATCTATCGGCCGTACACAGCTCCTCCTCTATCTGACGCAGTGTAAGTGTCTCACCCGCCTCCACGATGCATCGCAGCACGAGCATCCGCATCGCTGTAGGCTTCACGCCGTGCTCCTTCATCATTATTTCCAAACGTTGTTTCATCTACTTACCTCTTTTTCTTCTTCGTAGTAGACTTCTTGGTGATGCTGCGGGCCAATTGGGTGGCAAAGGTCTTGGCGAAGTAGGTGATGGCCGTAGTGGCTACGGTAGCAATGATGCTTTTCTTAGCCTTTCCGCTAGTACGATTCTTCCGTTTTTCCTCCTTCTCTTGTGTCTCCAGTTTTTCCTTTGCAGCCGTCTCTTTCTTCTCCGCTTCAAGTGTCTCTTCGCGCTGTTTGATGATTTTCTCGGCAGCTGATTCTCGATTGATGGCTGTATCGTACTTGCCGGCTATTCGAGAGTTATCGTTGATGCTCTTACGCTGTTCGTCGGTGATGGCACCTATCTGGCTGAGCGGAAAGAGAATCTTGGCACGTTCCACCATCGAAGGAGCACCCTTTTCGTCAAGCAATGACACCAGGGCCTCACCCGTGCCAAGTTCCAGAATCTCGCGTTCCGTGGCGAAAGCCGGATTGGGGCGGAATGTCTGTGCTGCAGCCTTCACGGCAGCCTGGTCCTTGGGTGTAAATGCACGTAATGCATGCTGTATACGGTTGCCGCATTGGCCTAGGATTGTCTCGGGCAAGTCAGAAGGTGACTGGGATATGAAGTATACACCAATGCCTTTGGAACGTATCAAACGAACAATCTGTTCTATCTTGTCGGTCAGCGCCTTGGAGGTATCTTTGAAGAGCATATGTGCTTCGTCAAAGAAGAATACCATTTTGGGCAACTCCGCATCGCCCACCTCGGGCATCTTCTCAAAGATGGTCGTGAGTAGCCACAATAGGTATGTGGAATATAGTTTAGGCTGCAGCATGAGTTTATCGGCAGCAAGGATATTCATTACACCACGTCCTTGTTCGGTCTGCAGCAGGTCGAAAATGTCGAAAGCTGGCTCACCGAAGAATCTGTCGGCTCCCTGGTCAAGAAGCGTCAGTAGCGCACGTTGTATGGCACCTATGGTGGCTGTCGACACATTGCCGTAGGTTGTCGCATAGCGTTCGCTGTTCTTGGCTACATAGTCGAGCATCAGGCGTAGGTCCTGCATGTCCACGAGCGGCATCTGTTCATCCTCTGCAATGCGGAAAGTCAGTGTCAGCACCCCCGTTTGTGTATCATTAAGCTCCAACAGACGAGCCAGTAGCATAGCTCCCATATTAGCAATGGTGGTGCGCATCGGATGTCCCTGCTCGCCATACACATCGTAGAACCGCACGGGACACCCCTCGAAGGGTAGTGAGGCTGCATCAATGCCAAACTCCACACAGCGTTTTTCGATGAATCCGCTCAGTTTGCCCGTTTGCGATATGCCCGAGAGGTCACCCTTCATGTCGGCCATGAAGCAGGGCACTCCTGCCTGTGAGAATGTCTCGGCCAGCACCTGTAGCGTCACGGTCTTTCCCGTACCCGTGGCTCCAGCAATGAGTCCGTGGCGGTTGGCCATGCTTCCGATGAGATGAATGGGCCCCGTACTTGCGTGAGCCACATATAGTTTGTTGTCCTTATACATATTTATATATTCCTAAACATGCTCTACAATGCTGCAAAAATACATCATTTTATTCTCTTGAGCAACAAGCAACGGTGTATTCTACATTTTTAAATGAAAGATGATAGAAACATTTGCAATGCAAAGAATTCATAATTCCTATGTCATATTAGCGCTAGACCAGTCATTATACGTTCGCTTATTATTTTCTTTATGACAAATCACAAAGATTACATTCTCCATGAAATATTCAAGCAAGCTTGATATTATTTCACCCATTTATTATATCTTTGCATCAAATGTATATTATTTAATGAATAAAGAACACTTATTATGAAGAAACACCTCCTCCCCCTCCTCCTGAGCATCCCCATGCTCATGAGTGCTGAGAACATCAGCGTCAACAGCCCCGACGGCAACCTCAAGGTGACCCTCTCGGACAACGACGGCAAACTCTCCTACACGGTTACGTACAAGGAGCACAGCATCATCGAGTCGTCACCGCTCGGTCTCATGACCAATGTGGGCGACTACACACAGGGTGCCAAGTTGGCCAAGCAAGAGACCAGCGCCATCGACGAGCGCTACACGCTCAACCGCACCAAGAAGAGCGACATCCACTACGTGGCCAAACAGCTCGTAGCAACCTACCGCTACCCCGAACGCCGCGCCATGCAGGTGGTGTTCAATGTGAGCAACAACGACATCGCCTTCCAGTACCGCCTCATGCCCATCGGCGAGACCGTTTGTGCAGTGGTCAACAGCGAGGCTACCGGCTTCGACTTCCCCGAAGGTACCACCACGTTCCTCACCCCACAGTCCGACCCCATGATTGGCTGGAAGCGCACCAAGCCCAGCTACGAAGAGGAGTACGTGCCCGATGAGCCCATGGGCACACCCTCAAAGTATGGCCGCGGCTACACCTTCCCCGGACTCTTCCACATCGGCGACTGCTGGGCACTCGTGTCAGAGACTGGCGTCACCAGCGAGTACTGCGGCTCACGCCTGAGCGAGGGCACCAAGGACGGCCTCTACACCATCGCCTACCCCATGGAGGGCGAGAACAACGGCTTCGGCAGCACGGGCGCACAGATTGCCCTGCCCAGCGCTACCCCCTGGCGCACCATCACCGTGGGCGACAACCTCAAGCCTATCGTGGAGACCACCATCCCCTTCGACGTGGTGAAGCCCCTCTACGAGCCCTCTATCGACTATAAGTTTGGCCGCAGCACCTGGCACTGGATGATCTGGGACGACGCATCGTGCAACTACGACGACGTGAAGAAGTTCATCGACCTTGCCTCTGAGATGGGCTGGGAATATACCCTCATCGACGGTCTGTGGGACAAGCAGATTGGCTACGACAAGATTGAAGAGCTCATCCGCTACGCCATCAGCAAGGGGGTAGAGCCCTTCCTCTGGTACAATTCAAACGGCTCATGGAGCGATGCCCCACAAGGTCCGCACGACCGCATGAGCAACCCCATCACCCGCAAGGAAGAGATGAAGTGGATGAAGAAGATGGGCGTGAAGGGTATCAAGGTAGACTTCTGGGCAGGCGACAAGCAGGAGACTATGCGCCTCTACGAGCAGGTGCTCTCCGACGCCAACGAATATGGCATCATGTGTATCTTCCACGGCTGCACCCTACCCCGCGGCTGGGAGCGCATGTATCCTAATTATATAGGTAGCGAGGCCGTATTGGCATCAGAGAACCTCAAGTTCAACCAGCACTTCGACGATGTAGAGGCCTACAACGCCTCACTCCATCCCTTCATCCGCAATGCCGTGGGCAGCATGGAGTTTGGCGGCACCATCCTCAATGAGCGCCTCAACCGCAGCAACGACGGTGGCACCTACCGCCGCACCAGCGACAACTTCCAGCTCGCCACTGCCATCCTCTTCCAGAACCCCGTGCAGATGTTTGGCCTCTGCCCCAACAACCTTGAGGATGCTCCTGCCGAGGCTATGAACTTCATGCGCAACGTACCCACCACCTGGGACGACACCCGCTACATCGACGGCTATCCCGGCAAGTACGTCATCCTGGCCCGCCGCCATGGCGACCAGTGGTACGTGGCAGCCATCAACAACACGGGCGAGCCCCTCAAGGTAGAGGTCGACCTCAGCTTCTTCAAGGGCTCATCGGCCACACACTACTACGACGAGAAGGAGCTCGCCTTCGCTGTAAAGGACATCAAATTCAAGAAGAACAAGAAGGTGAAGCTCAACATTCCCCACAACGGCGGCAACGTCATCGTGGAGAACAAGGAGTATAGCGGCAACCCCATCCTCCCCGGCTTCCATGCCGACCCCGAGGTGCTCTACTCCAACAAGACCGGTCGCTACTACATCTACACCACCACCGACGGACAGCCCGGCTGGGGTGGCTGGTACTACACCTGCTTCTCATCGGACAACCTCGTCGACTGGCGCTTCGAGAGCATCAACTTCGACGTGCGCGAGCAGACCTCTTGGGCTGGCGGCAATGCCTGGGCACCCGCCTGCATAGAGAAAAGAGTCAACTATGAATACAAGTACTACTTCTACTTCAGCGGTGATGCAGGCCGTGAGAAGGGTAAGGCCATCGGCGTAGCCGTAGCCGACAACCCCGAAGGACCCTACACCGACGCACTGGGCAAGCCCCTCGTGGACTTCCGTCCTGAGGGTCAGAACCACGGTCAGCAGATCGATGTCGACGTCTTCACCGACCCCGACACCGGCATCAGCTACCTCTACTGGGGCAACGGCTACATGGCCGGCGCCGAGCTCAACAACGACATGATCAGTCTCAAGGAGGGTAGCGTCACCCTGATGACACCCAAGGGCGGCACCCTGCGCGACTACGCCTTCCGCGAGGCCCCCTACGTATTCAAGCGCAACGGTCTGTACTACTTCCTCTGGAGTGTCGACGACACCGGTTCGCCCAACTACCACGTAGCCTACGGCACCTCCACCTCGCCCCTCGGCCCCATCGAGGTAGCCGACGAGCCCGTCATCCTCATCCAGCGCCCCGAGGAGGAGATCTACGGTCCTGCCCACAACAGCGTATTGCAGATCCCCGGCAAGGACGAGTGGTACATCGTATACCACCGCATCAACAAGAACTACATCGCCCGCGACAAGGGTCCCGGCTGGCACCGCGAGACTTGTATCGACCGCATGGAGTTCCTGCCCGACGGACGCATCAAGCCCGTAGTGCCCACACATCAGGGTGTGAAGGCCATCAAGTAATCAAGCTTAAATATAATAAAGGGACAGAGCAACGCGCTACTCTGTCCCTTTTATTATAATAAGAACAATCATACTCTATCACAACAACCACTTGTTTTTCCAAAACAACGCATCAGTTACATCGTAATTATCAATCGAGAAACACCTCCCGTATAAGAAGAATCCTAAGTCATCAACATGCAAACAGATGCGGTGGCCCCTTTCTCACGAGAGAAACCACCGCCTGGCAAATAGTATTTTATAAATCATTTTTTACTGGTAGTTCACGAAGGCTGCCTGGTTAGGATTGGCACCACCCACATCAAAGCGGTGGATGAGACGGCCTTCACGGTCGCAACGATGTATCATACCCGACGAAACGAACTTATTACCTGCAAGGCCAATATAGAAGTCACCATTCTTCGGGTTCACTTCCATCATATATATACTATTGGAAGTCAGTTCTTCGGTATCACCCTGCAAGAACGACTGATTGCTCACGGTAGCCGTAGCCACATCGTATGTGAAGTAGGTATTTACCGTCTCATAGGTAGCCCAGTCGGTAGTCGAATTGCACAGATAGAGCGTGCCGTCATAGGCCACGGCGCGTGTGGCGTTGGTAATGGTGCGCACCTTGCCCGAGGCCACATCGATATGCTGCACCGGGTAATCGCAGTTCCAGTTCTCGTCGTACTGGCCATTGGCGAGGAGGTATACACTGTCTCCATCCACGACAAACTGCTGAGGATTCCACTCCACAGTGATGGAGGCGATAGAGTCGAACGTCGCCACATCGATGACGGTCACCCGATTGTCTGCTCCCCATCCCGAGTTAGCCACGAGCAGCTGCCCCTTATGCAGGACAATATCCTCAGGGTTCATACCCACAGGAGCATAATCCACGACACTCAAATCCGAAGCCTTCATCTTGGCCACCTTGCCGCTATAGAGCGTGACATAGATGTAATCTCCATCAGCCGTGAGGTAGCGCGGCTGGCCCTCCTCGGCAGAGAATGAATAACGCGCCAGCTCCTTGCCCTCAAGGTCCATCTTGGCAACATACGAAGAACCATACACCGACACATACAGGTGATTCTTGTGGTAGATGATGTCCTGTCCCGTGTCGCCCAAGTACTGGCCATTCTGCGCCAGGTAATACTCAGGAGTACAGAGCAAGCTATCGGACTTATACGCCGAGATGTCGGCATTGTTAGCACCCCACAATCCTTCGCAAAGGATAAACACATCGGGGTTAGAGACTACCGAGTCGTCCCTCTTGTAGGGATCCTCAGGTTCACAACTTGCAAGCACGAAGCCTGCCAAACAAGCGCACAATGCGCTACGATACACTTTCTTCATCTTTTTTTGATTAATTGTAAGAAAGTAAAACAAAATGTGTCCCTACGCATACTTTCCTCGAATACACGCGGTTTAACTGGTTTTGCAGGTCTTCTGACTCACCCCTGCACATCGGCCTTCCCAACGTCTTGTTCTCGGTTTTTTAGAGTTTAGAATTTCGAGTTTACGGTTTCTATCAACCTTCAACCATCATCCATCAACCATTATCCCAGACAGAGCATCAGTGGCAATAGATTCGATGTGCAACACAAAGGCACACAGCAGCGGGACTGTTCAGGACTCTCACCTGATTCCCTTTTCATCCGTAGCCCGCAAATGGGGCATCCGGAACAAAACTGAGGGCAAAATTAGTGCAAAATTTCGATTAAGCGAAGATAATGTAAAATTATTTACATTGTTGAGCGCAAGAAATTTAGTTCAGGCGAGCGAAAAAGCAAGTTTCTACTTGTATTTTTCTGACGATGCGGGATGAGCATCGGTTGCGACGACTGCCGGTTTATCGGCACAAAGGAGTGCGACAAAGTCGCTATCAGCCTAAATTCTTCTTGCGACAGCAAGATAAAGATACTACAACTGACGCATGAGCGAACGAGAACCAAGCTCGCTTGGGTTCTTACAGCGAACGAAAAGGAAGAAAGCGTAGCTAAGCCGAGAGGAGAACAAAATAATTTCAATTATTATTTATCCTATTTATTAATATACAAAGGAGCAAGTTCGAACTCGCTCCTTTGTATAACTATCCACCACCTATTATAAATACTACCATTGTGGTGTACCTTGAAATATGGTTGCCTGGCTATAGGGAACGAGATAGCCATCAAATGTCATTGAACGGCCTGAAAAGTTTGGATTTACTGTTGCACTAGCTTGATTAGTACCTCCAGTCAGAGTGACATAGACTGTGGCAGAGATGGCACTTCCCTGAATATTAAAACTATAATACACATTACCATCCTTGTCCATCGAAAGACGTTCACCTGTCACATCACCTTGTACCGTTACACCACCTAAGCCGTTAGGACTATAAGTAAAATTATTAAAGGCGGTTTGCACTGTACCTTCACCATCTTCACAGCAGATATAATTGGTATTTGAAGAGACAAAGCGAGTAATACCATTAAAGAAATTGACGTTATTAGCCTCTAAGGCCCAACTACCCTCTTTGAGCGCAGCCACTGCATCATGGTAGGACAAGGAGTCCTGCTGCATCTCTAAAGCTTTAGCCTCAGCACGACGAAGTTCGCGATTGGCTCTCCACTCCTTTTCGCGTTCACTACGAGTTGATTGAGCAAAAGAAAATGTACTGAACATAAAACAGAGTGCACTAGTCAAGAAAAGTACTTTTTTCATAATTGATAAGGTTTAAGTTCATCTGACAGTAACAACAAGATTATCCTAAAAAAGTTTTTCGGCAAGCACTTCATATCAATATTCCATCTAAAGGATTTTGCCACTTTCCATCACTACCCTATTCAAAACATGCGACTATTATTGTACGAATCACATTCATGATATAAAAAAATGTAACGTAAAGTTTCCACTTTCTAATAATAAATCGTAATTTTGCATGATAAATGCAATGTGGATATGGCAGACGTGATAAAGCATGACGGCATAGTGGACTCTATTGAAGGGAGTTGCATCCATGTACGTATCGTGCAAGCTTCGGCTTGTGCCGCTTGTGGTGCCAAGAGTTTGTGCTCAGCGGCTGAGAGCAAGGAGAAAATCGTCGATGTGTATGGTGCCGATACCACTGCCTATCAAGTAGGGCAACGAGTGATGGTCGAGGGAGCTGCTTCAATGGGAATGAAGGCTGTTCGCCTCGCTTTTCTTTTTCCCCTCTTGCTGCTTGTGGCTGCTGTGGCTCTGGTCATGTGGCTGGCCGATGGCAATGAGGCTTTGGCCGCTTTGGCCGCATTGCTGGTGCTGACTGCCTATTTCCTCCTCCTTTTTGTGAATAAGAAGAAGTTGGCCCGTGAGTTTACGTTTACAATCAAACCTATTTAAATATCAATAGTAATGAACACAATTTTGGTAGCAGTAATTGCTTTGGGAGTGACAGCACTGGTCTTGGCCGGTGTACTCTTTGTCGTGTCCAAGCAATTTGCTGTAGAAGAAGATCCACGTGTGGGACAGGTTGCTGAGGTATTGCCGCAAGCCAACTGTGGCGGTTGCGGATACCCCGGTTGCGCTGGCTTTGCCGACGCTTGTGTCAAGGCAGGTTCGCTCGACGGCCTGCTGTGTCCTGTAGGTGGACAAGCTGTGATGACAAAAGTGGCTGACATCCTCGGTCTGAGTGCCGATGCTGCCGAGCCCAAAGTAGCAGTGGTACGCTGCAACGGAACATGCGAGCATCGTCCTCGGACTGCGGTCTACGATGGTGCTGTGTCATGTAAGATTGCCCATGCCACGGGTTGCGGCGAGACTGGCTGTGCCTTTGGCTGTCTGGGCTGTGGCGACTGTGTGGCTGCATGTAAGTTCGATGCTATCCGCATGAACCCCACAACAGGTCTTCCCGAGGTTGATGCCGAGAAGTGTACGGCTTGTGGCGCATGTGTGAAGGCTTGTCCGCGCATGATCATCGAGTTGCGCAACAAGGGCAAGAATGGCCGCCGCATGGTAGTGCTTTGTGTAAACAAGGACAAGGGCGCCATCACTCGCAAGGCTTGTGAGGTAGGTTGTATCGGTTGCGGAAAATGCCAGAAGGTATGTCCGTTCGATGCTATCACCATCGCCAACAACTTGGCTTACATCGACTATGAGAAGTGCAAGCTCTGCCGCAAGTGCGAAGACGAATGTCCGCAACACTCAATCGTAGCTGTCAACTTCCCTCCGCGTAAGCCGAAACCAGCAGCCACAGAGGCTCCTAAGGCCGCTCCCGCAGCGCCCAAGGCCGAAGCTCCCGCAACAGATGCCCCCAAGGCAGAAGCGCCTGCTCCGAGCACTCCGAGTACTCAGAGCGAAGAAACTAAGTAAAAAACTATAATAGATATAATCGTGAAGACATTTAGAATAGGTGGTGTACATCCATCAGAAAATAAGCTGTCAGCCGGGAAGAAGATCGAGCCTATGGCATTGCCCAAGCAGGCTGTATTCCCCTTGTCACAGCATATCGGCGCTCCCGCCGTACCCTGTGTTGCCAAGGGCGACATGGTGAAGGTGGGTACCAAGATTGCCGATGCAGGCGGTTTCGTATCGGCTGCCATCTTCTCCTCTGTATCGGGCAAGGTTGCCAAGATTGACTCTGTCATCGATGCCAGCGGCTACCGCAAGCCTGCCATCTTTATCGATGTGGTAGGAGATGAGTGGGAAGAGAGCATCGACCGCAGCGAGGAGTTGGTGACCAAGTGTGACCTCAACCCCGAAGAGATAGTAGCTAAGATTAAGGATGCTGGTGTAGTAGGTATGGGTGGAGCCTGTTTCCCCACTCATGTGAAGCTCACGCCGCCTCCTGGCAGCAAGGCCGAGTGCGTTATCATCAATGCTGTAGAGTGTGAGCCTTATCTTACTGCCGACCACTCATTGATGCTCGAGAAGCCCGAACAGATTCTCATGGGCGTATCGCTCCTCATGAAGGCGGTAAACGTTACCGTAGGTTATATAGCCATTGAGAACAACAAGCCCGACGCCATCGCACTGATGACCGAGAAGGCCAAGAACTTCCCTGGCATTCAGGTTGTGCCCCTCAAGGTGAAATATCCCCAAGGTGGCGAGAAGCAGCTCATCGATGCCGTTATCGGCCGTCAGGTGCCTGCACCTCCCGCCATTCCTATTGCTGTAGGTGCTGTGGTGCAGAATGTAGGTACAGCGTATGCCGTATATGAGGCTGTTATCAAGAACAAGCCCCTCTTCGAGCGTATCGTGACAGTGACCGGTAAGTCACTTGCCAACCCCTCAAACTTCCTCACTCGCATGGGTACGCCCATGAGCCAGCTCATCGAGGCTGCCGGTGGCATGCCCGAGGATACCGGTAAGATTATCGGTGGTGGTCCTATGATGGGTAAGGCGCTCCTCAATGCCGAGGTACCCATCTGCAAGGGTAGCTCTGGCGTACTGCTCATGTCTGAGAAGGAGTCGTTGCGTGGCGAGGAGCAGAACTGTACGCGTTGTGCCAAGTGTGTGGCTGCCTGCCCCATGGGCTTGGAGCCCTACTTACTTGCCAAGCTCGGTGAGTATGCCGACTGGGAGCGTGCCGAGAAGGAAGACATCATGACCTGTATCGAGTGTGGCTGCTGCACATTCACCTGTCCGTCAAATCGTCCTTTGCTCGACTGGGTACGCCTCTGCAAGAATACAGTAGGTGGCATCATTCGTGAACGTAACGCTAAGAAATAATAGAATCTAGGACTCCGAGAACTTTGAATCTTCCGAGAACTCCGAGAACTGAAAAATATATCAGAAAATGAATAAACTAACACTATCCTTGTCGCCCCACGTTCACAGTGGCGACAGCGTAAGCAAGAACATGCGATGGGTTATCATCGCCATGTTGCCTGCTATGTTATGGTCGTTCTATGCATTTGGCATGGGTGCAGTGATTGTGACCGCTGTGTCTGTAGCCTCATGCGTATTCTTTGAGTGGGCCATCAACAAGTATATCCTCAAGAACGACAAGTGCACCATCTGCGACCTCTCGGCCGTAGTTACTGGTATCCTCTTGGCCTTCAACCTTCCGTCAAACCTGCCCCTATACATTATTATAATAGGTGCATTGTTTGCTATCGGTGTGGTGAAGATGACCTTCGGTGGCTTGGGTTGCAACCTCTTCAATCCTGCGCTTGCAGCCCGCGTGTTCCTCTTGATTTCGTTCCCCGTTAAGATGACCGTATTCCCCGAGGTGGGCCAGATGACAGCCTATGCCGATGCGGTGACTGCTGCCACTCCGATGGCCAATCTCGCCGATACAAGTCTCCTCGACCTCTTCCTTGGTAATGTAGGCGGTTCGCTCGGTGAGGTGAGTGCCCTGTGCCTCCTCCTTGGTCTGGTTATCCTCTTGGTGTCAAGAACCATCACATGGCATATCCCTGTATCAATCCTTGTCACCGTGTTTGCCCTCACCGGTCTGCTCCACATCGCATACCCCGTTGAGGTAGCTACTCCGTGGCATCATCTCTTCGGCGGTGGTCTCATGCTGGGTGCCATCTTCATGGCTACCGACTATGTCACCTCTCCGATGACTCCGAAGGGACAGCTCATCTACGGTTTCTGCATCGGTTTCCTCACCGTTGCCATCCGTGTGTTCGGTGCTTATCCCGAGGGAATGTCGTTTGCTATCCTTATTATGAATGCTTTCGTGCCGTTGATTAACAATGCATGCAAGCCCAAACGTTTTGCAAAGGAGGTAAAGAAATGAAAAAGCTCGAATCATCACTGACTAATATGCTCCTCGTGCTGACCCTCGTGTCAGTAGTGGCTGCATTCCTGCTGGCCTATGTCAACAACGTGACTAGTACTACTATTGCAAAAATCAATGAAGAGGCCTTGAGCTCAGGTATCAAGTCGGTGCTTAATATCGGTGCCGATGAGCAGATCGAGACCAATGAGAAGCCCGTCGATGCCTTCGTCGTTTACGAAGTGAGCCGCGATGGCAACTGGGTAGGTACCGCCGTGAAGTCTACCGACAAGAGTGGCTTTGGTGGCGACATCGAGGTGCTCGTAGGTTTCGATGCCGAGGGCAATATCCTTGGCTATGAAGTGCTGAAGCATGCTGAGACCCCGGGTCTTGGTGCTCGTATGGGCGAGTGGTTCCGCACCGCTACCTCAGGCGAAACCAAAGAGGTATCTGCCGTGTCTAAGGTGTTCTTCGGTAAGCCCGACCCCGCAGGCAGCCACAACATCATTGGCCGCAACATCGGTAGCGAAGGCGAGTTGAAGGTGTCTAAGGACGGTGGCGACGTAGATGCCATCACCGCATCTACCATCACCTCACGTGCCTTCCTCAACGCAGTGAACAATGCATATAAGGTGTATAAAGGCAATGCCTCAGATGTGAACTCAGGGGCAACAACTCAACAGTAAGATAATTTTAACCGCAGATTGCACGGATTACACTGATTCCTTTATATTACATCAAGAAGGGTAAGAATAACAGACTAAATAATCGGAGAAATCTGAGTAATCTGTGGTTAGAAACGAAGAATATTATGAATAATTGGAAAGTATTTTTGAATGGTTTGGTTAAGGAGAACCCTACGTTTGTCCTTCTCCTTGGTATGTGTCCTACCTTGGGTACCACCTCTTCGGCACTCAACGGTATGTCTATGGGCCTTGCCACCACGTTTGTTTTGATATGTTCAAACATCGTTATCGCCTTGTTGAAAAACCTTATTCCCGATAAGGTACGTATTCCGGCATATATCGTAGTCATTGCATCGTTTGTGACCCTGTTGCAGATGCTCATGCAAGCCTACTTGCCTTCACTCTATGCCAGTCTCGGATTGTTCATTCCGCTGATTGTGGTTAACTGTATCATCCTTGGTCGTGCCGAAGCCTTTGCAGCCAAGAACACCGCCATCCCCTCACTCTTCGATGGTCTGGGCATGGGTCTTGGTTTCACCTGGGCGCTCACCCTTCTCGGTGCCGTACGCGAGCTGTTGGGCACAGGTGCCGTATTTGGCTTCACCCTTCTGCCCTCATCGACCAATATGCTGGCCTTCGTATTGGCTCCCGGTGCCTTCATCGTATTGGGCTACCTCATCGCCATCGTGAATAAAATTAAAAAGTAAGAATTATGGAATACATACTGATATTTATCTCCGCGATCTTTGTGAACAACATTGTGTTGTCACAGTTCCTGGGTATCTGTCCCTTCCTCGGTGTGTCAAAGAAGATTGAGACCGCCAAGGGCATGGGCTTGGCTGTAACCTTCGTGCTGGTCATCGCCACCATCGTTACCTACCTGTTGCAGATATGGGTGCTCAATCCCTTCGGCTTGCAGTATCTGCAGACTATCGTTTTCATTCTGGTGATTGCCGCCCTCGTGCAGATGGTCGAGATTGTGCTCAAGAAGCTCTCTCCCTCGCTCTACCAGGCACTCGGCGTGTTCCTGCCCTTGATTACCACCAACTGCTGCATCCTTGGTGTAGCTATCCTCGTGGCCAACGGCACTTACAATGGCCAGGGTCTTGAGCCCAACCTCCTCACCGGTATCATCTACGCTTTGGCTACCGCTCTCGGCTTCGCTTTGGCACTCATTGTGTTTGCCGGTCTCCGCGAGCAGCTCAGCCTCGTGCGTGTGCCCAAAGGTGTTGAAGGTATGTCAATCGCCCTCGTCACCGCAGGCCTCCTGGCTCTTGCCTTCATGGGCTTCAGTGGTATCGACAAGGGTATCGCCCTATTCTTCAGCTAATCCGGCAGGATAGTATAGAAAAGAGGGTGTGAATTCACACCCTCTTTTTTTATTTCATTACCCCATACCGCGCCGTACCACCCAGCGCCTCCTCGATACGGATTAGCTGGTTATACTTGGCTATACGGTCGCTACGGCTCATCGAGCCCGTCTTTATCTGCCCCGCATTCACCGCTACGGCAATGTCGGCAATCGTGGTGTCCTCGGTCTCGCCCGAGCGGTGGCTGATGATGGTACTGTACCCATTGCGGCGGGCCATCTCGATGGTGTCGAGCGTCTCGCTGAGCGTACCTATCTGGTTCACCTTCACGAGTACACTGTTGGCGCAGTTCTGCTCTATACCTTTGCGCAGGTACTTCACGTTCGTCACAAAGAGGTCGTCGCCCACCAGCTGGCAGCGGTCGCCAATGCGCTCGGTGAGCATGGCCCATCCCTCCCAGTCGTTCTCGGCCATGCCATCCTCGATGGAGTCAATTGGGTAAAGCCCTATGAGCCGTTCGAGGTAGTACACCTGCTCAGCAGAGGTGCGCCGACTGCCGTTGGGTCCTTCAAACAGGCTGTAGTCATACACCCCATCCTTGTAATACTCCGATGCCGCGCAGTCGAGTGCCAGCGTCACCTCCTTGCCGGGCTTGTATCCGGCAGCCTCGATGGCCTGCACGAGCGACTCCAGCGCCTCTTCGGTGCCTCGCAGGGCAGGCGCCTATGGTAGGCGTGCCGCGCGAGTCCAGGACCTCACGTCCTCTGATATCCGTTATTCTCATATCTTCGTTTCTTATTATGGTTTATACTTTAATACTAACACAATGATAGCAACAAACGAGCGAAATATAAAGTTTGCAGC
>JAZNYG010000063.1:0-23933 GCA_045594245.1 Bacteroidaceae bacterium | reverse complement strand
GCAGAGCAATTGTTTACAGCTCTCAATAAGGGTTTCGAGCAGCTGGACACTCTTGGTGCAAGCAAGAAAGCTCTTATCTTTACCGAGTCGCGTCGTACACAAGAGTTCCTATACGAGCTTTTGGAGAAGCGAGGCTATAAGGGTAAGGTTGTGCGTTTCAATGGCACAAACACTGATCGCCAATCAACCGAGATATACAAAGCTTGGATGGAGAAGCACAAGGGAAGCCACAAGATTACGGGCTCTCCAACCGCTGACCGTCGTGCTGCCATTGTTGACTATTTCCGCGAGGAGGCTACCATTATGATTGCTACCGAGGCTGCTGCCGAGGGTATCAACCTCCAGTTCTGTTCGCTGATAGTGAACTACGATATGCCTTGGAATCCACAACGCATCGAGCAGCGTATTGGTCGTTGCCACCGCTATGGACAGAAATTCGATGTCGTAGTCATCAACTTCCTCAATAAGGCAAACGCTGCAGACATTCGCGTATATGAACTGCTCGACCAGAAGTTCCAGCTGTTTAGCGGAGTCTTTGGCGCAAGTGATGAGGTTTTGGGTAGCATAGGCAATGGTCTGGACTTCGAGAAACGCATTGCTCAGATATACAACGAGTGTCGCACTACTGCCGAAATTGAGGAGGCATTTGATGCACTCCAGGAAGAGTTGCAAGCAGAGATTTCAGATAAGATGCTCAAAGCTCGTAGTACCCTGCTTGAAAACTTCGACGAGTCAGTCCAAGAGAAGCTGCGTTTCAATCTGGCCCAGAGCTTAAATAACCTTGACCTTTTTGAGAAAAGATTGTGGATGCTGGCCATGTATGCCCTGCGCAACGATGCCGAGTTTGACAAAGAACACTATCGTTTCACGCTGAATAATGGCTCTCTCTTCGATGGCAACTACTTTATGACATCAGAGCGAGAGACAAAGAGTAGCGTGGAGCTTCCAGATAATGCCCAACCTTTCCGTGTTGGTAGTCCGCTGGCTCAAGCTATCATTGGTGATTACCTCAACGCTGACACACCATGCCAGGAGGTTGTCTTTGACTATTCAAGTAGTGAGGGCAAGACTGCATTGCTGGAAGAGCTGGTTGGTAAGAGTGGTTGGATGCGTGTTGAGAAGGTGTCTATTGACTCTTTCGAGCAGGAGGACCATCTGTTGCTGTCGTGCTATACAGATGATGGTGAGGAGGTCTTTACGGATGTTGTTGAGCGCATGCTGCTTCAATCAGCTGAGGCTATTTGTGGCATAAGTGTCCCAGCAACTATTGCAGAGAAACTTGCAAAACGAGTGGAGATATTGAGGGGTGAGGTTATGTCTCAGAGCGCACTTCGCAACGAGGTGTTCTTTGAGGAGGAGATGGATAAACTTGACACCTGGGCTGGCGATATGAAGGTCGCCCTGGAGCGAGAGATTAAGGACCTCGATGCAGAAATTAAGCTTCGTAAGTCTAATGCCAAGAAACTTGCACACTTGGCAGAGAAGGTTGCTGAGCATCGTATTATCAAGGAGCTGGAGAGTAAGCGTGCCGAGAAACGCCAGAACTTGTACGAGGCACAAGACGAGGTCGATGCCCGCAAGGAGACCCTGCTAACCAAGGTAGAGCGGATGCTCGAACAGAAGATAGAGCAAACAGAGTTGTTTACAATTAAATGGAGAGTAATATAATGACTGTAGGAGAGTTTTTATTTGATTTACCTTTGTACCATAAAGTACCAAGAGATGATAGTGAAGATATTATAAACTTCCTAATGATAGGAGGTTTAGGAAAACGAGAAGTGGATGGTTATAACCCTATAGAACAATGCGAATCCACATTTGCTATGTTTTGTAGTGCATACAATACGGTACAAAATTCTCTTGGACGAGGTCATCTTGAGGTATCTTATGTATCTGGCAAAAGCGAGAAGTTCGATACATTTGAGGTTATATTGAAATGTAAGCGCTATGGTACATTTCTGCATTATTTAGTTCATGCTGAATATGACAATGAGGACTACGAGCATAGCCATATCATGTCAATATCCAAAGTGGGGCAATATCCATCGGTTGCAGATTTTCACATAGGTCAAGTACATAAATACGACAAAGTCCTGCCAAAAGACAAAATGCGGGAGTTTACAAAGGCTATTGGCCTGGCGGCTAATGGCGTAGGCATTGGCTCGTTTGTATATCTAAGACGCATTTTTGAATATCTTGTATTTGAGGCACATGAGGTAGCTAAGTCAAAGAATCCATCATTTGATAAAACCGCATTTACTTCGGGAAGGATGAATGAAAAGATACAAATGTTGTCTGGATATTTGCCAGATTATTTAGTGGAACATCATGCCATTTATGGAATCTTAAGTAAAGGAATACACGAATTGGGAGAGGAAGAGTGTAAAAAGTATTTCCCTATCCTCAAGGCAAGTATTGAATTAATACTTGATGAGAAGTTAGAAGCATATCAAAAAGAAATGCGTAAAAAAGAGATTGGCAATGCCTTGTCGCAAATTGCTGGTGAGATAAAATAATTAGCACACTATGGCACAAGATAGAAAATTACAGAAGTTGGAGCTTACCTGGGTGGGTAAGTATGATGAGCAACAGCCGTTAGAGCCGAGGATTTTGATTGAGAATCCCGAATACTCGTATGGCGAGGTGGAGACGGGAATGTTGCCTAATGGCAAACCCTGGAAGGGCAATATGCTTATCCATGGAGATAATCTGCTTGCTCTGAAAGCTCTCGAACAAGACTATGCTGGCTGTGTCAAGTGTATCTATATAGACCCTCCATACAATACGGGAAGTGCATTTGAATACTATGATGATAACCTACAGCACTCTATATGGTTAGATTTAATGTACCGCAGATTACAAACTCTTAAAAACTTACTGTCAGATGATGGATTCATATGTTGCCATATTGATGATAGTGAAGGACATTATCTCAAAACACTAATGGATGAGGTATTTGGCAGAAACAACTATCTAACCACATTCTATGTACGAGTAAGATATTCTGACAAAACTCTAAAGCAGGATATGGACTATCACAAAGAAATAGAGTACATACATGTATATCGTAAAAATTATGGTGCAAAGCCGAATAAAAACGAGATAATAGAAACTTTTGAAAAGTTCAACTATTATTTTACAGAAGGTTCTCCAGCAAAGACCATAACTCTAGGAGGTAAAAAAGTCGATATTTTTGAGAAAGGACAATGGAGTGTTGAGCAGAGAAATGGCAGTAAAGATGGAAGAAAAGAGATATGGGCATCTGGAACTATTCTTGACGGCAATTCATCTGGTAGATTTTTCCGAGACTATTTGACTGGTCGATATAATGACGATGGATATGGAGTTCTATATAAAGTTTATGGTATAGGAGATGATAATTTTGAATATAGATACTTTACTGGTCCGCAAAAAGAAGGAGCAACTAAGGGAAAATATTATCAAGGTGTTCCTACATCTCAATTAGAAAGCAAAGAAGTTGTTAAATATGCTCCAATAAACAATTTCTATGATTTAGCTGCCAATTTTGGTAATTGCCGTACAGAAGGTGGTGCGGAGTTCAGAGGAGGCAAGAAGCCAGAAATACTGCTACAATTAATATTATCTCATTTTTCAAATGATGGGGATTTAATATTAGATAGTTTTCTCGGCTCTGGAACAACTGCTGCAGTAGCAACAAAAATGAAGCGTAAGTTTATCGGAATAGAGATGGGAAACCACTCTTATAGTTTATGTTATCCAAGACTCAAGAAAGTTATTAGTGGCAATGACCAAACAGGTATAAGTAAAGCTCAGAACTGGAATGGTGGTGGAGGCTTCCGCTTCTATGAGTTAGCACCAAGCCTTTTGAAGGAGGATAAGTTTGGCAACCTTGTAATCAACAAGGAGTACAATGCTGATATGTTGGCAGCTGCAATGGCAAAGCAGGAGGGCTTTACATACGAGCCATCTGCGGAGCACTATTGGAAGCAGGGATATTCGCACGAGAGCGACTACATCTACACCACCACGCAGTTTATGACCGTGGAGGGCTTGGCTGCCATAGCAGAGCAGATGAAGGAGGGAGAGTCGTTGTTAGTATGTTGCACCGCCTTCCAGAAGGAGTGCCGCAGTGCCTTCCCGAACATCACCATCAAGAAGATACCACAGATGGTGCTTGGTCGTTGCGAGTTTGCCCACGATGATTACTCGCTCAACATTGTAGAGTTTCCAGTTGTAGAGGATGACGAGTTTGAGGAGGAGCTGGACGAGGCAATCGAGGAGGTTGAATCTCAGATACAACCACCTATGGAACAAAGCTTGTTTTAGAAAAAATGCGTATATTTGTAAAAAAATTATAGAGTATGAACTACTTTGTTAAAACTATTAAAGTTAATAAGTTGCTGCATTTGCAGAATTTCAGCATTGATATTCCTGCAGAGAATCCACACTTAATTATCACTGGAAAGAATGGCTCTGGAAAGACGATTCTTTTGAAGGCTATTGCAGATTTCTTGGAGTTAGTTAAAAACGATAAACGCTTAGACTATTTGAACTATAACGACAAGCTGATACATTCTCAACAAAGATTGGAGTCTAGTAAAGACGAAAACTCTAAGCTTAGGAGTAGAGGCAGCGTTGAGCTTTGGGCAAAAGAATATGAGAAATTTTATGGTAAAGCGTATTTGGAATTTAAAAATGTTTACGAAATAGTAGAGACTACCCAACATGGGGACTTTATATACGCCTTTTATCCAGCAGAGCGTAGACCCCAAATGCTAGAACCCAATAATCCCCTTAAACCCAATCTGCCTAAAAATAGGAAAGTTAAAGATATTTTAACAAATCAGTTCCTATTCTTCCTCTCTGACCTAAAAGTTCAAGAGGCTCTGGCTCGTAATGAGAATCAATATGCTGATGCAGATGATATCAGGGCTTGGTTTGAGAATTTTGAGGGTATATTAAAGAGCATCTACAATGATCAGAATCTTAAACTTGAGTTCAATTACAAAGATTATTCATTTGCAATTAAAACAGGTGGCAAGAAGTTTAAGTTTACAGAGATGTCAGACGGTTTTATTGCAGCCATTGATATTATTGCCGACTTAATTCTAAAGATGCAAGATGGCAATTCGTTAACTCGCAATTATCAAAAACAAGGTATTGTTTTGATTGACGAGATTGAAACGCATCTTCATTTGGAGTTGCAGCGCATCGTCATGCCTTTATTAACAAATATTTTCCCGAACATTCAGTTCATTGTAACGACTCACTCTCCATTCGTTTTAAATTCTATGGAGAATGCTGTAGCGTATGATTTGGAGCATAGAACAACTATCAATGATCTAACAGAATATTCATATGAGGCTCTTGCAGAGGGCTATTTTGGTGTTCCAACTGAATCAAGCTACATGAAGATGCGATTAGATACACTAAAAGCATTGTTAGAGAAAGAAGTTTTGAGTAATGGCGATAAAGAGCAACTGTTAAGTCTTATATCTGATTTTGAAAAGATATCTGCGGTCGCTTCACCGTTAGTTGTAGGTGAATTTATGCGTCTTCAAGTTGATTACTCAGACAAAATTAACGCTTTGCAAAAGTAGTAAGTATGATACGAGTATATAAAAGCCCAAACGCTCCTCTGTCATTATCTACTACAAAGGCGTATGATGGTGCAGATGTACAGCAACAATTGGAAGATGACCATTATAAGAAGTGCTATTTGTGTGAGCGCAGTTTATGTACAGAATTTCAAATTGAACACCACAGAAGTCAAGAAAATCATCCTGCATTTCGTCAAGACTGGAATAATCTTTTTTGGTCTTGTGGATATTGCAATGGTAAGAAAGGTAGTCATTTTGACAACATGCTTAATCCTATTGCTATGAATATAGAGGAGGAAATAGTGCAAGAGTTAGATTTTACTCGAAAGCAAGCTTCTTTTACCTCTACGACAATTAGCGATGCACACGATGAAACTTGTAAGTTCTTGCTGAGAGTCCATAATGGAACGAATCAGAAGGGTATAAGGACTAAAAGAGAAGAGAATTTTATTGAGCATGTCATTGGTATTGTAAGTGACTTCTATCGCTTAGTATCTCGATATTTGAGCGACTCAAGTATAGCTAATGAAGAACTTGTTAGAGAGAGCCTTCAGATTGACAAAGAGTGCCTTGGCTTTAAATACTGGATTATAAAAAAGCATCCTCAATTATCTGCAACATTTGCAAACGATATCGTTTGGAATAAACAATGAATCAAACCGTAAACAATATAAAGCAGCGTTTGTCGCTCCGTGAGCCTTTGGCAGAAGCCTTGGAGGTAGTTGCCAAACTAACAGACAAACTTGCGTTGAAGAAGCCTGCAGCAGAAGAGGAGTATGAAGCCTACCTTAAAGAGCAGCTTAAGGTAGCGCAGGAGGTGTGTCCTTTCTGTAAGAACTTTGAGCGCGACTTTCCATCATTTGCTTTCTCAATTGCAACGGGTATTGGCAAGACCCGTTTAATGGGTGCATGTATAGCATACCTCTATTTAAAGAAGGGTATTCGTCACTTCTTTATTCTCGCACCTAACCTTACGCTGTACGAGAAGTTGAAGCGCGATTTCGGAGAGCCCTCGTATGACAAGTATGTGTTCAAGGGACTGGCAGAGTTTGCAGCAAATCCTCCACTGGTTGTAACGGGCGAAAATTATAGTGACTCGCACGGTATGGATAATATGTTTGGTCGCATTGAGATTAATATATTTAACATAGCCAAGTTTAATTCCGAAAACCGAGGTGGAGCACCACGAATGCGTCGTTTGGCAGAGTGTTTAGGAAAGTCTTATTTCGGCTATCTCGCCTCGCTTGATGACCTCGTTATTTTGATGGACGAGGCGCACCGCTACCATGCTGATGCATCAAAGAAGGCGATTAACGAGTTGCGCCCAATTCTTGGTTTGGAGATGACAGCAACACCTATTGACGAAAAACAAAAGCCATTTAAGAATATCGTATTTGAGTACAACCTTGCACAGGCATTAGATGATGGAAAGTATGTAAAGATTCCTACCGTTGCAAGGCGAAAGGACTTCTCGAAAGCAGGCTTGTCTGAACTCGATCTGGACATTCTCAAGATCGAGGATGCTATCAATATCCACGAGCGAACAAAGGTACATCTGGAGTTATATGCTCGCAACTATAATCTGCCTCTTGTAAAGCCTTTTATATTGATTGTTTGTCGAGACATTAAACACGCTGAGAACACAAAGCAACTGATTGAGAACGACTTGTTTGATGGTAGATATGCAGGAAAAGTCCTTCAAATAGATAGCTCAACCAAAAAGGATGAAGAGGTTGAAAGATTATTCGTTGCTCTTGAAGATCCCGACAATCAAATTGAGATAGTCGTTCATGTTAATATGCTCAAAGAGGGCTGGGATGTCAAGAATCTCTATACAATAGTTCCATTGCGAGCAGCCAATGCGCTGACTCTCGTAGAGCAATCTATTGGTCGAGGGCTTCGGTTGCCTTATGGAGGCAAGCGCACTGGTAATCCAGATGTTGACAAATTGACTGTTATCGCCCATGAGAATTTTGAAGCTGTAATTAAAGCCGCACAAGATCCAAATTCGGTATTGAGTAAATACCAATATGTCGATTTGGAGGAGGATGACTACTCTGCAGAGCCAAGCAAGGTAACACATGTTCAAACTATCATTGAAGTACAGCAACAGAAGGCTGTTGCAGCAGCCCGAACAGAGGTCGAGAAGCAAGACGCTCAACAAGCAAGTGATGCTATTCGTGCTGTGTTTAGTGCAATTCCAATGGCAAATACGCAGGTTAAGAGTAAGACTGAACTCGCCAAGCCAGAAGTTAAAGAGTTTATTCGTAACCATGCTATCAAAGCTATACGCGAGAGTGCTCGACAAACAGATCCTCTATTTGCGGAGCAGATTGCAGCTGAGCAAATAAAACAGGTGGATGCGGTCTTGGAGATTGCCGTTGCAAAGTTTATCGAGAATATCATCGAGATACCTCGTATGACCGTACAGAAAGAGGTATTCCAAGCAGAGTATCGTTGGTTTGACCTTGATACGACTATTGGCTTCGACCTACCTGCTATTGAAAAAGAGATTATTCGTGTTAGCATTGGCGCAGGCGAGAAGAGCGTGGATACCTTTAAGGTCGAGACTGGTCGTAAGTTTGACAAACCAATTGACCTGATTGTAAATGCACTGATTGATTACGATGATATAGACTACGACGAGAATTCGGAGTTATTATACCATTTGGCAGAGCAGGCTTTGAATGCTATCAAGGGCAATTTGGATAATCCAGATGAGTTGCCGAGGGTAGTACACGAATTCAAGAAGGCTATCGCCAGCACCATTTATGACCAGATGAAACGCCACTTTGTAATGAAGTCGACTGGTTATGTCAAGCCAAAGGTATTGCCATTTGTGGGTATGGTTGATCAGAATGTCAAAGAGATTGTAGGTTATGGTAGAACAGACTATCGTAATATTGTTCCACCTGCGCAATTACGCAAATTCATATTCACTGGCTATTTGAAGTCGTACTATACCGAGTATAAGTTCGATAGCAAGACCGAGCATGACTTTTCGTTTGTGCTGGAGAACGACAATAAAGTGTTAAGATGGTTACGCCCTGCTCGTGAGCAGTTCAGTATATATTGGTCGAATGGCTCTAAACGCTATGAGCCAGACTTCATTGTTGAAACAGCAGATACAATCTATATGGTTGAGACTAAGGCTGCCAACGAACTCACAAATGACGAAGTGCAAATGAAGAAACACGCTGCCGAGGAGTATTGCCGCCATGCTTCAGTGTTTACTGCTGAGAACGAAGGCAAGCCTTGGAAATATATCCTGTTACCACACGATATGGTTGATAGAACTACAAGTTTCGCGTACTTAATAGCAACAAGATAACATATATTTTAAATCTAATAACTAGACACCTTGTGAGCAAAATTCACAAGGTGTTTTATTTATTATCCCATCCGAAATGATTGGTCTCACTAACCGATTGAGGTGGTAAACACACCAGTTGGTTAAGCGAGCGAAATAATATCAAGCTTGCTTGAATATTTTTTCCGCACCATTCTTGCAGGTCTAACTTTTTGAATCGTATGTGTGCATCACCCCTCAAACACAGCCCCTACAACGAAAACATGGGCAAAAGTTTGTGTAATAGCGGATTTTTAGCGAATTTTGTCGTTTGAAAAGTCGCTGGGAACGGCGGCGTAGCGCGAACAAAACAACTAAAAAGTATAGATTAATGAAAAAACAACTGACAATGTTAGCTATGGCAACAGCACTTTGCGTATCTTGCAACAATGGCAAGCAGGCCGAAGCTGAGGCGAAATTTGACTACACCAACGAATCATTTGCCGATATCCAGATGCTTCGTTATGAGGTAAAGGGATTCGACGAACTGACCCTCGACCAGAAGAAACTCGTGTATTACCTCCAAGAGGCTGCCCTGCAGGGACGCGACATCCTGTTCGACCAGAACGGACGTCACAACCTCGTCATCCGCAAGATGCTGGAGACGGTGTATACCGACTATCAGGGCGACAAGACAACGGAGGATTGGAAGAACTTCGTGACCTACGTGAAGCGCGTATGGTTCTCCAACGGCATACACCACCACTACAGTGCCGACAAGTTTGTGCCTGGCTTCTCACCCGAATTTTTCAAGCAGGCCCTGCTCGCGGTGGATGCCGCCAAGCTGCCCTTGGCTGAGGGGCAAACCGTAGAGGCCCTCTGCGATGAGGTGTTCCCCGCTATCTTTGACCCTGCAGTGATGGCCAAGCGCGTAAACCAGGCCGACGGTGAGGACCTCGTGCTGACCTCGGCAAGCTACTACTACGACGGTGTGACTCAGGCCGAGGCCGAGGCCTTCTACAACAACCTGAAGGACCCCAAGGACGAAACGCCCGTGATGTATGGTATGAACAGCCGCCTCGTGAAGGAGAACGGCAAGGTGGTGGAGAAGGTATGGCATACCGAAGGTCTCTATGGCGAGGCACTCTCGAAGGTGGTGTACTGGCTGGAGAAGGCCCTCACCGTGGCTGAGAACGACGAGCAGAAGGCAGTCATCGAGAAGCTCATCAAGTATTACCGTTCGGGCAGCCTGGAGGATTTTGACGACTACTGCATCGCTTGGGTGGGCGACCTCGACTCACGCATCGACTTTGTCAACGGTTTCACCGAGAGCTATGGCGACCCGCTCGGCATGAAGGCTTCGTGGGAGTCAATCGTCAACTTCAAGGACTTGGAGGCTACCAAGCGCACCGAGACCATCAGCAGCAATGCACAGTGGTTTGAGGACAACTCGCCTGTAGACAGCCGCTTCAAGAAAGAGAAGGTGAAGGGCGTGACCGCCAAGGTTATCACCGCAGCCATCCTTGCCGGCGACCTCTATCCCTCGACAGCTATCGGTATCAACCTGCCCAACTCAAACTGGATACGCAGCGCACACGGCTCCAAGTCGGTGACCATCGGTAACCTCACCGAGGCATACAACATGGCTGCACTGGGCAACGGTTTCAATGAAGAATTTGTATACAGCGACGTGGAGCGCAAGCTGCTCGAAGAGTACGATGCCCTCACCGGCGACCTCCATACCGACCTACACGAGTGCTTGGGCCACGGCTCGGGCAAGTTGCTCCCTGGTGTAGACCCCGACGCGCTGAAGGCTCACGGCTCGACCATCGAGGAGACCCGTGCCGACCTCTTCGGACTCTACTACCTGGGCGCCCCCAAGATGGTGGAACTGGGACTGCTCCCCAATGCCGAGGCCTACAAGGCTGAGTACTACGGACAGATGATGAACGGACTGATGACGCAGCTCGTGCGCATCGAGCCGGGTGCTACCGTAGAGGAGGCTCACATGCGTAACCGTCAGCTCATCGCCCGCTGGGCCTATGAGCACGGCAAGGCCGACAACGTAATCGAACTGGTGAAGCGCGATGGCAAGACCTTCGTGAAGATCAACGACTACGAGAAATTGCGTGGCCTCTTTGGTGAGCTGCTTGCCGAGATTCAGCGCATCAAGTCGGAGGGCGACTATGAAGCTGGCCGTCAGCTCGTGGAGCAGTATGCCGTACAGGTAGACCAAGAATTGCACAAGGAGATCCTTGCCCGCTACGAGGCACTGCACCTAGCTCCCTACAAGGGTTTCATCAATCCCGTATACACTGCCGTGACCGATGCTGAGGGCAACATCACCGATGTCACCATCTCGTATGACGAGAGCTACGACGACCAGATGCTGCGCTACAGCCGCGACTATGCTACGTTGCCGTATAGGAATTAATTACAGAAGACCCTACAACTTATAACCACAGATTTCACAGATTCCACAGATTAGTCTTTAACATCAGTCCTCATTCAACGTGACAACACGGATTTATGTGCTTGCACACCATCCGAAAGGAAAGCACGAGCATAGCGCGTGCGATAATCTGTGTAAATTGGATAAAAAAACGTTGGCGGAAGAATAAGAATCTGTGTAAATCCGTGAAATCTGTGGTTCATTATTTTAAGAAGATTAGTCCCAGCCGGGATGGCGCATTTAATCAGTAAGAATGATACAGACCTCAGAAATCATCCGCGAAATAAAGTCCAAGTTCCGTCTCTTCATGAACGGCGTCATCTCGCAGAGCTTGCGAGAGAAAGGTTTGCAGTACCGTCTCATCTTCGGCATAGAGTTGCCGCGTATTAAGGAGATAGCAGCCCAGTATGAACCCAACCACGAGCTGGCACAGGCCCTGTGGAAAGAGGACATCCGAGAGTGCAAGATACTTGCAGCCTACCTACAGCCCGTGGAGAGCTTTTATCCCGAGATTGCCGACATCTGGATGGAGCAGATTCACAATACCGAGCTGGCCGACTACGTCTGCATGGCCCTCTTCCGCCGTTTGCCCTATGCTTCGCAGAAGGCCTTCCAGTGGATGGCCTCGGAGAACCGCATGGAGGTGTACACGGGCTTCCGGCTGATGACGCATATGTTTGCCCTGCTGGGTGCAGAGATGAATGAACGTAGCCGTGATGAGTTCCTCGACCAAGCAACAGCAGCCATGCGCTCCGATGACCTGATTGTAAAGCAAGCTGCTCATTCGGCCCTAGAGCGCTATGCATTACATAACGGTAGTATTATCCAAGAATACTTATAAGGTAAGTAAAATACGTCTGGCAGTTAGCTATAAAGTAATTATATCAGTTCTTCTTTAACTCAGGATAACGGATACGAGTATGGTGCATAGTACGCAGCTTATCCTTGAAGACGGCCTTAATATCGGTAATGTCCTTAAAAGTGACAGGACAATTGTTGAAGCGGCCTTCGGCCACTTGGCTATCAATAACGCGATCTACCAAGTTGCCAATGTTCTCCTCGGTATAATCCGATAGGCTGCGCGAAGCGGCCTCTACAGCATCGGCCATCATAAGAATAGCGGTCTCCATAGAGTGAGGGTCAGGACCGGGATAAGTGAACAGGCTCTCATCAACCTCCTCATTAGGATGCTCGTTCTTATAGGAGATATAGAAATACTTGGCCTTACTGAGCCCGTGATGGGTGGCAATGAAATCCTTGATTGCTACTGGGAGTCCATGTTTTTCGGCCAACTTGAGCCCATCTGTAACATGGCTGATGATAATCTTGGCACTCTGCTCGTAAGGCAAACAGGCGTGCGGATTAGTACCACCCTGATTCTCGGTAAAGAAAATAGGATTTTCCAACTTCCCTATATCGTGATACATAGCTCCTGTACGCACCAACAGACTGCTGGCCCCCACCTTATTGGCTGCTGCAGCAGCAAGGTTGGACACCTGCATAGAGTGCTGGAAGGTTCCTGGTGCATTCTCGGACAGTTGACGCAGAAGTTTGATGTTGAAGTTCGACAACTCCATCAATGTCACATCTGAAGTAAAGCGGAAGAATTTCTCATAAAGCAACATTAGCGGATAGGTGAAAAGCAACAAGACTCCATTGAGCAAGAAGTGGATATACATCCTTCGATCGAACGATGCAAACGTACTCTTCGTAATAAGTTCATATCCAAAGAACACAACACAATAACAAACCGCCACGACCAATGCCACACGGAATATCTGAATGCGCTCAGTAAGCTCGGTAAGCGAGTATATGGCAGCGATACCACCTGTCAATTGCAGCAGCACAAAGATGAAAGGATCGGGAACGATAAGTGATATGATGAGCGTGATGATAGTGTGGGTAATAAAGGCTGTGCGCGAATCGAGGAAAATATTGATCATCACCGGCGCCATAGCCAAGGGCACTATCATAAGCCCGCCACCATTATTGAATATCCACGATGCCACGACTGGGAATACCGTCAGCTGAGTAACCAAAAAGAGTAATCTATTACGTTCGAAAAGGTAATTACGGCGATAATTGAAAAGATAGAGGAAGTAGGCGCATACGAACAGTATCATAAGCAATACCTGCCCGATGAGCGTCATCTGTATACCACGTTCATCAATGCGCTTATTCAACTCCTGCTGATAGGAAACAAGAGTCTGATAGTGCTCCTCATCGACCATATCGCCAGCACCTATAATCTTCTGGTCTTTCTGTATTACCTGACTAGTGAGTGATATGCCATTGAGTGCTTCGTTTCGGGCAGCCTCTGACTTGGTAACATCGTAGCGTAGATTGGGCTGTATATAGTCATTAAGATTGCTGTTTTGTAATGTATAGCGTCCCCAACTGGTAGTGTCAATAGCCATCATTTGCTCATATGCCTGTTGCACTGTAAGCAATTCATCCACAGGCTTTGGAGTAGCCACATTGTATTTGATGAGCATAATGGCAGCTATGCTGTCGGCTTGAAGGTGATTAAGGTCGCTACTCGAGATGATGCCGTCATCATACAGTTCGCTCAGTTTACGCGCAATCTTCTGCTTCAGCACAGGTCTGATAAGCAAATGCAACTCTCTGCTATATGCCTTACTGAAAGAGTCAACAGCAAGCACTCCCTTGTCAGTCTCCAATATATAATAGGGACGCTGCGCTGAAAGCACCTCGGCACGCTCCTGCTGTAGCGCCCTTTCACTCTTGTATACAGCAAAGCTGAAAGGCGATGTCAATTGCTCATACTTCCACGGCTTACCCTCCTCAAAATCAAGATTGATGGCACGATCGCGTGGCAAGAAGACGCAGACTATGACCGTGGCAACGACAAACACTACCACGATGAAGAGATATGATTTGGCTGTTTGCTTCATAAGGTATTACACTAAAACGGCGCAAATTACGAAAAATCTTTGACATCTCCTATTTTTGTTCTAAGATTTTATCGTACCTTTGCTATTGAAAGCGAAGGTACTCCCACTCACAGTGAAATATCAAAGCCTACTTTGTATTTCGTTCGTTTTGTCGTACCTTTGCAGTAAAACAATTAAGAATAGAGAATTAACTTTGATTATATGACAGAAAGAAGAGTAAGAGTGCGCTTCGCACCCAGTCCTACGGGACCCTTGCATATCGGCGGTGTGCGCACTGCCCTGTACAACTACCTGTTTGCCCGCCAGCATGGAGGCGACTTCATCTTCCGCATCGAGGATACCGACTCAAACCGCTTCGTACCCGGTGCCGAGGAATACATCATCGAGTCGTTCCAGTGGCTCGGCCTCGCCTTCGACGAGGGTGTAGGTATAGGTGGTGACCATGGCCCCTACCGCCAGTCGGAGCGTCGCGACATCTACAAGAAGTATGTGCAGCAACTGCTTGAGAATGGCAAGGCCTACATGGCGTTTGATACCCCCGAGGAGCTGGAGGCCAAACGTGCTGAGATTGCTAATTTCCAGTACGACGCCACCACCCGTATGCAGATGCGCAACTCGCTCTCGCTCCCCAAGGAGGAGGTAGATGCGCTGCTCGCCTCGGGTCACCAGTATGTAGTGCGCTTCCTCATCGAGCCCGGTGTAGAGGTACACGTTCACGACATCATCCGTGGCGAGGTAGTGATCAACTCTTCGGTGCTCGACGATAAGGTGCTCTACAAGAGTGCAGATGAACTGCCCACATACCACTTGGCCAACATCGTGGATGACCACCTCATGGAAGTGTCACACGTCATCCGTGGCGAGGAGTGGCTACCCTCAGCACCGCTCCACGTGCTGCTCTACCGCGCCTTTGGTTGGGAAGACACCATGCCCACCTTCGCCCACCTGCCCCTGCTGCTCAAGCCCGAAGGCAACGGCAAGCTGAGCAAGCGCGACGGCGACCGCCTGGGCTTCCCCGTGTTCCCCCTCGAGTGGCACGATCCCAAGACAGGCGATATCTCATCGGGCTATCGTGAGAAGGACTATCTGCCCGAGGCCGTCATCAACTTCCTCGCCCTCCTCGGCTGGAATCCCGGCAATGACCAGGAGAAGATGACACTCGACGAGATGGTACAGCTCTTCGACCTCTCGCGCTGCTCCAAGGCCGGTGCCCGCTTCGACTACAAGAAACTCGTGTGGTTCAACCACGAATATATCCTCTCCAAGTCCGATGCCGACATTGCTGCTCTCTTTGAGCCCATGCTGCGTGAACACGGTGTCGAAGAACCTATGGAGCGTATCATCAAGGTGGTATCACTCATGAAGGGCCGCGTCAACTTCATACACGAGCTGTGGGACACCTGCTGCTACTTCTTCCAGGCTCCCGAGGCCTACGACGAGAAATCGCTCAAGAAATGGTGGAAAGAACCTGCCGTGGCCTCTACCTATGTGCACGAATTGTGCGATTTCATCGAGAACAGCCCCGTCTTTGCCGGTGCCGAGCTGGAGCCCCTCGTGATGGAGTGGATAGCCGCCAAGGAGTGGCCCGTGGGCAAGGTGATGAACGCCTTCCGCGTCACCCTCGTGGGTGCTGCCGTAGGCCCTCACATCTTTGAACTCACCGACTACATCGGTAAGGAGGAGACCCTGCGTCGTGCACGCCATGCTTTAGGAATACTTGAGAATCAGTAAAAACTGATTCCAAGTTCCTTTCATTTGCTTGCGCCAATCTTTAACAATAGTAAAGAGGATACCACCCACTATAACCCTTTTCACTAAGCTTTAGGTACAATAAAGCGGTAAAGATTACACCCTACAAAGTTACCTGCCACAAGACAAGGATAAAGCGCCACGAGTTCTGTCAGATGAGCACCTGTATAGGCTACAGGGACCGTGAGGTAATAGAAAGCATCAGCCAAACAATGAGGGAAACCGCAGTTAATGAAGAGAGGCACCCCAAAGAGTAGCGACAACATCTTTCCCTCGCGAGCAAAGGTTACTACAGTAGTCATAATGAACCCGCAGCCGATAGCAAGCAGTCCTGCACGCAAAGGTCCTAAAGCAAGTCGACTTTCAAGGATTTTCTGTGCAGACCCTGCTAAGTCTATGGGCGAAAGACGTGAGAGCAACGAAACTAACAAACACCCCGTTATGTTTCCCAAAAGAATAAAGAGCAACTTGGCAATAGCTTGAAACCAACAGCTACGCCCCTGCTCATCACGCAAAGATATGAAACCAGCCGTTCCTGTATAGAGTGGTAGCTTATAACCAACTACTGTAAGCAGACCAAATGAGAAAAGTACAGCACCAACAATATTCGTATAGGCTAAATAGCCCCATCCTGCAATGCCAATGGCAATACCTGAAAGCATGGCGGAACGGAAAGTTGCAATATTCATGAAGCAAAATAAAAATGTTTAATAAAGGGAAAGTATTCAATACATACATATTCCAGTGCAAAGGTACAGAGATTCTCCGATTTTTACTACTTTTGTAAAGAAAAATAGATAAAGAGACACCAAAGCGACAAATCCTGCATGCTTAATTATGCTACTACACCAAGGTTTACAGCTTGCTCGGTAGAGTTCAAGAACGAGCTTAATACCAGATTTATCTTAAATGCCTAAATTCAAGCCTCATTACGTAATTCCCAATTAATATATGCTCCTTCCTCCCCACAAAGACCCTATGGGCACAGCCATAGACGAATATCACCGTACAGGACGTGCTAGTACGCTCAAAGTATTTTCCTCACAATTTGACGAAGATGAAATCCCAGTAGGCCAGCTTTTCCGCACTCTCCCTGAAATGCCTGCCATAGAGCGGTTTGCCCTCACCATGGCAACAGGGCGGATCCTCGATATTGGTGCTGGTAGTGGATGCCACGCACTAGCACTACAGGAAATGGGCAAGGAGGTTACCGCTATTGACATCTCAGAACTTTCCGTAAAGGTAATGCAAGAACGAGGAATCAAGGACGCTCGCGCTATAAATCTCTACGACGAGCGTTTTTCCGAGCAGTTTGACACCATCCTGCTACTGATGAATGGTTCGGGTATAATAGGCAATATCGAGGGAATGGAACGTTTCTTCAAACGGATGAAATTACTACTCAAGCCCGAAGGATACATTTATATGGATTCCAGTGATCTGAAATACTTGTTAGAAGAGGATGACGGTTCGTTCTTAATAGACATTGCAGACGACTACTACGGTTTAATCGACTTCTGTATGCAGTACAAGCAAGTAAAGGGCGACACATTCGATTGGCTATACATTGACTTCGATACACTCTCCTTCTATGCCGAACAATACGGTTTTACAGCCGAGTTAGTTTGCGAGGGCGAACATTACGACTACCTTGCTCGCCTAAAACGCACTCAACAGTTCTTTTAGAGGGTATCACTACATTTGACCGACATCTATCGCCGCTGTCCATTTCTCGCAGCTTACCCTGTGCTATGCCAGCTTCTTGGACTAGCCAAATACTAGGGTAGGTCTTAATCATCGCCGAGCGAGCAAGTCATCTTAAAGCGATGCTTATATTGGCAAAGACACTTGACAAATTAGAAAAATCACTATCAGTACTTCCTTGCAAGTACTGTAGTACTTAAGGCCAAGTACTACAGTACTTACAGCTAAGTACTCGAGTACTGGCAAGGAAGTACTGGATTTTTACAAAGTATGCTATATTTCCCTAAGGGTGTCATCCCGACAGAGCGTAGCGACGAGGAATCTCTGTGAGATTTCCGCTATGCTCAATTCTTAGGTTTTCGTTATCCTCATCGTTGCAGCGCTACACGCCAATATAGAGCTGCGCTTTAAGATCTACGCTCTGCCAAAGCCAACCGATTTATGAACTTTCGCCATATAGAAACGCCCTTTTTCATTCTGTTGCACAGCAGGCACCACAATTCAGGCGATGTAATTTTCGCCCATTCCATCGGTGTTTTTCACTTTGCAATGCTTTTGCAATACTACTGCAATGCTTTTGCAATATTATAGAATTTGTTGGCCCTATTAATTCTAGCACCTTTGCATCGTATAGGATTGTAAAAACAAAAATCACAAATCAGAATCGATGCAAGCACGGCACAGCAATTATGAAGATTATTTTAAGGAAAGCGAAAAATCTTGTGAGAAACATTATTATCGTTATTTACAGCAGTTTGTCTCCTTTGGTGGAAAACAGCCACTCAGGGTTCTTGAGGTGGGGTGCGGTGTCGGGGGAAATCTGGCTTTCTTTGCTCGCATAGGGTGCGCAGTCAAAGGAGTCGACATTGACGCCCATTCCATAGATCAAGCTGTTAAGTTGTTCGGAAAGGAAGGATTGCAAGGGACGTTCATCCATGCAGATGTCCTTGAATATGTTGACGCCGAACGTTACAATCTCATAATATTGCACGATGCAATAGAGCATATCTCAGATAAGGACAAACTGATGCATTGCCTACGTGGACTACTTGCCGAACAAGGAGTTCTGTATGTTGCATTTCCTGCCTGGTGTATGCCTTTCGGAGGGCATCAGCAGGTGGCACGTACGTGGTTTGTGTCGCGGTGTCCTTTCATCCATCTGCTTCCACAACGCTTGTTCGTGTGGTTATTGCGTAGGCTTGGAGAACCCGACAGTGTAATTAATGACTTCTTGGCTATTAAGGAAACTCGGATGAGCATACAGGCTTTCCTGCGATTGTGCCATAATACGGGATTCGATATTGTAGACCGTCGGTTATATTTTATCAACCCTCATTATGAAGCGAAGTTTGGTTTAACTCCTCGAGTGCTTTGTAAAGGACTTTCCTGCATTCCTTATGTTAGGGATTTCTTCACTACGTCGTGCCACTTTCTCGTTCGGAAAGGTATATGATAAGTCTGCTTGTTTTGTTCCTCCGCATGCAAACTTTACTAGTCGTATGATGCAATTTTCGCCCATTCCATCGGTGTTTTTCATTTTGCAATACTTTTGCAATACCCAATTTCGTTGTTTTTTACCATATAATGTCTATATTTGCTCTCAATAATGAAAAGAAATACATTTTGTACTATGAAAAAGAGGATTTTTAGTTTGCTACTCCTGCTCTGTTCCATTATCACAGGTACCGCCACAGCGCAAGAATCTGGAGATAAAGAACGTTTCTTCCCTGCAAACAGCATTCGTTGCACCAACGTGATAACCGTAAACTTTGCGGAAATGGACCAGACAGTTCCTAAAGAGACCATCTACTATGAGATGTGGACGGGCAATGACACCATCGTTGACGGGAAGCCATGTGTGACGTTGTGGCAACAGTTTGACCGCGACATCACCACTATAACCAATCATCCGCATAAAGCCTTCACACCTGAGTTGGAGGGTGTCATCTATGAGGCAGACAACGGATATGTATACTTCAAATACATGAATGACGATGGCAACGACTGGAAGTTCCTCTACGACTTCTCATCGCCCAACCGTAATGAAGGAGATACCATTTGTCTTGGAATGAACGACATGGAAGAAACCATATACGAAAGCATCGACCAAATAAGCACATGTACCCTGCACAATGGCAGAGAAATACAAGTCGCAGAAGGTCTGATGTATGGTATCGGCTATCAGAGTTACCCATTCTTCTTCCCCAATTACATGTGGGTGATGATTAATGCTTACGTCCCGATATATGACCCTATAAACTTTTATCGTAACGGTGAACTCCTGTGGGGAGTTCCGTACGATATGCACAGCAAACTCGCAGCCAATGAACAGGATTTGGATGTAGACGGCAAGAAGTGGCACATCAGGACACAAGTACCTTATATCGACGACAGATATACGAATGATGTGTTCATGTGGATTGAGGGAGACACGATTGTGGAGGATATCAGATACAAAAAGCTATACAAGCAAACACGCAACGTGAAGGATAGTAGCATGGGGACGATTGAAGTAGGCTACTGCAGACAAGAAGGAGATAAGTATTATCAAGACGGGAAACTTATGTTTGATTTTGGGCTTGGAGTAGGTGACATGTTTGCGACAAGTACCGAAAATGAAGAAGCTGGTTTCTTTTATACAGTAGTGAGCATTGGTGATACCCTATTGCTTGATGGACTACCACGCAAATATATGGTCATTGCGCCAAGCTACGAAGGTATGATAAAATCAAACCACACCGACATATGGATCGAGGGTATAGGCTCGCTTTCCATGGGAATCTTCGAAAATGACTTCTATTACATGGATGGTCTGAGAAAAGAGTTACAAAGTTGCTCTTGTAATGGGATATATATCTACAAAAAGAAAGAAGAATCCAAAACCTATCTCGTCACCGAGGGCAAGGAGTGGGCAGTATGTTCACATGGATTTATGCCTCCCCCAAACCACAGCACCTATACCTATCGCTTGCAAGGCGATACGATTATTGACGGCAAGCGATACTTGAAGGAACATGTATCCCATGACATACATCTTGCTAATTGGAAGCCTTCGGGACGATATTTGCGCGAAGAGAACGGTAAGGTATATAGCAAGTTCAAACAAAAGAATGAACAGATTCAGTTGGATTACAATATGAACGTAGGAGATACGTTACGCTACAACGACCCAACAGACAATTATGGAGATTATTTATATATATGTCTTACAGGAATAAGAGATACCATTATGCCCAATGGCGATGGCGTATCACGCCGTTGCTACGATGTTGATGCTGGACAATATATTGCAGGAACTTTTCACCCGTGTGAACATCAAACCTCCTTTGTTGAAGGTATCGGTTGGATTGATTGGGGGTTAGGCAAGCAGTTGCTCCTAACAGACGGAGGATGGGATGAACTGCTCTATGTAAAGCAAGGCAATAATCTACTCTACCAGAAGGAGAAAGGCGTATGGTGGGTGGGGGATAATGTAGACCATCGACCTCTCAAGCAGCGCGGATATGGTCTCTATCATAGCGATAGCTACCTCTATGCCTACACCATCAATGAAGCCGAAGCGGTGACGGACTCTACCGACTTTGCCCGTTGGTACGACAAGACGGTCATCTACTTCGATGTAGACACCATCGGCCCCAATGCCTTCTCGGGCGCAACGTTCCGCCAAGGACAAATACTCTACTTCACCGAGCGGCTCAACACCATCTTCAAGGATGCGTTCACAGGCATCAATATCGTACCACGCACCTCAAAGGAGATGCTGGTGAACGATGACTTGACGCTGGTATTTGCAGGGGCCAATCCTCCTGGCATCGACAAGAACCATATCATGGACTATACCGACAGCACATACCACATCAACTACGTAGTGCCCGACCTTGCAGCATATATTGAGGACGACATCCAGTGGACCTATACCACACTGATGACCATCGACGACTTTGTACAAGGCTACATCTCACCCGAGAATGAGGTGACCGTATCGGACACAACAGAGGCGGATGCCTGTGTCGACAATGCAGGAGAGATGGCTCCAACAGGTCCACCCACAATACGAGCCTCGGTGCGTCCGCGTGGCGATATCCCTGTACGCATTGGCGAGGGCGAGAACAAGGACATCTATAGCCGTGCCCCTGCATGGCAACGCTACACCGTAGAAGTAGCGGTGACCGACTGCCATGCCAACACCCTCTACACTGCTAGTCAGGAATGCCGTGCCCACGGACAGTGCGATTTTGTCATAGAACTCCCCCACTATCCCGACGGCGGCTACGTCTACCTCCACTCGCGCAGCATCGATATGTTTGGCCGTGCCACAGAGTGGGCCGTGCTGAAGGTACAGGTCAATACCGCAATTGACGAACTGCTCCTGCCCAGCACTACCGATGTATACTACGACCTACAAGGCCGCCCCGTAGCGAACCCCACACGTGGTATATATATAAAGAATGGGCGAAAAGTGGTGTTGTAATCCTTGAGCAACTATTGCAAAGGTATTGCATTGCCATGATGCAATACTTTTGCAAGACGAAAAAGTTGTCTGGGCATGACGATGTTTGCAACTTTGCACTGCGATTCCCGACAGAGCGGGAGGCAAACAGAATCATTAACAAATCAAAAAAGTACAGAGATTATGAAAAAGACAATGACACTCCTTGCAGGCCTGATGATGGCTATGAGTATCTCGGCACGCTCGTATGTGGCCGTAGCAGACACAGGTTATGTTGCCCCTGGCGACACGACAGAAGTTAACCCTCCCGTAACTCCACCCGTGGGAGATGATGTAGTGCCCGATGAGAGCGAAATGGTGGACACGACAAGCCAGAAAGAGTTCTCGCTCGTGGTGGACGAGGTGGAACTGCATGTGGGCGAGACCTTCCAGATAGAACTGACGTGGCACTACCCCGACGTGGTGTCAGCGTATGGTAAGTATGTGACCTACTATTGCAACTCCGATATAGTAGCCGTTGACAGCAAAGGCCTTATCACAGCTCGTCACATAGGAACCACCTATGTGTATGTGACTGGCAATGGAGTGCAGCGTGAATGCCGTGTTACGGTAGTGGAGGGTGAGCCCGATGTGGTGCAGCATCGGAAAGGACGCATGACACTGCCGTTGGGCGAGTTCCTCGACGACCAAGCCAACGACTTCGAGGTGACGCTAACTAATGGTGTCCTGCGTTTGACTGGCTCATTCTGGGGCCATGCCTGCATCCCCTCTGAGTTGGAATATGAGATTCTCGACGGAGCAGCTTTCTTTGAAATCTACACCAATTATGAAGACTCCACTTGCACCGACGGCTGGCAAGGCTCCTTCATGGTGCGCCAGACGATAGATGTCAGCTTCGAGAACTGCACCTCCGATGTTTACAACGTATACGTAAGCAACGTACACTACGAAGTATACGAAGAGGGTGCTATGAATGCAATCGTATACCGTGCTGCTCCCAATCGTTATGGAACGGACACCAATGTAGACCTGAACATTGAGAACGAGACAGCAGCACTTACAGCAGAGATAGGAGAAGAGGCTATTCGCATCCAAGGCTATTACCTATCGAACTGCGGGATGGGACTGTATTGTGTTGCCGAAGAGCAGAGCGGCAGTATTGCGCTGACATTCTACGAGGTAGGTGTGGTAGGCGCCACTTGTATAGGAAACCATTACGTTGACTTCACCATTCCTCGCCTGGCAGAGCAGATTGACCGTATCTACGTATGCGATTCCTATGACCAGAGTGTCAAGATGGAGGTAAAGGTGCAGGGAAGTACCTCTGTGGATGCTGTACTAAAAGAAATGATTGCTCCTTATTATGACCTCATGGGCCGCCCCGTAGCGAATCCGACACGTGGTATATATATAAGGAATGGGTGCAAGGTAGTGTTGTAGCCTAAGCATCGTACAGGAAAAAAGACATCGCACCAGCCTCTCTCGGGAGGGGCTGGTGCGATGTTCTTTGTATTGCTCAGCGAACACAGGGATTAAGCCACCATGCGGGTAATCCATATCCACAGGGGTGCGGTGAGCACGAACATAAGTATGCTGAAGGCGAGCGTGAAGGTACCCGTCTGCACATACTATTGGTAGCGGCTGCCTTCTTCTTTGATATTTAAAAACATCGAGGGGAGTCACCCTGTTGGATGACTCCCCTCTCTCAAAAACGGCGGCTACCTACTCTCCCACTTGCGCAGTACCATCGGCGCGGTCGGGCTTAACTTCTCTGTTCGGAATGGGAAGAGGT
>JAZNYG010000062.1:0-40012 GCA_045594245.1 Bacteroidaceae bacterium | reverse complement strand
TGCTATTATCACGCGTGTGCCCCGGCGTGCCAGTTCATTGCACACTTCAATTAGTTCGTTGTCAAAGAACTGCGCTTCGTCAATTCCAACTACATCGCAGTCGTTTGCAAGCAGAAGAATGCTTGCCGGAGACTCAATGGGAGTGGAGAGAATATGGTTGCTGTCGTGCGATACGACTTCCTGTTCCGAGTAGCGTGTGTCCAGTGCCGGCTTAAAGATCTCCACCTTCTGTCGTGCAAATTTGGCTCTCTTTAAACGGCGTATCAGCTCCTCAGTCTTGCCCGAGAACATCGAGCCGCATATCACCTCAATGCGCCCACGGCGCTGTGTCTCTATCACTTTGTCTTCTGAAAAATCTGCCATAGATATATATTGATTTATTTGGTCGGGCAAAAATAAAGCATTCGTGTCAGACAAGCAAGCAAATCGGGATATTTTCTTTTTTCTCAATCTTTTGTTTTAATATCTTAAATCTTATCAGTAAATTTGCATTCGTTAGAAAATAAAAGGACACGCTTATGCCTGTAGGACGATTGTATGTGGTGCCCACTCCTGTGGGAAATTTGGAGGATATGACCTTCCGTGCTATTCGTGTGCTCAAGGAGGCAGATCTTATCTTGGCGGAGGATACTCGCACAAGCGGTATCCTGCTCAAGCATTATGAAATAAAGAATACGTTGCAGTCGCACCATAAGTTCAATGAGCACAAGACCATTGAACCTCTTGTACAACGTATGCTGGCTGGCGAGACGGTGGCGCTCGTGTCCGATGCAGGTACGCCCGCTATCAGTGATCCTGGATTTCTCCTTGTTCGTGAATGTGTGCGTAATAATATTGAGGTGCAGTGCTTGCCTGGTGCTACAGCCTTTGTTCCTGCTCTTGTGTCTTCGGGCTTGCCCAATGAGCGATTCTGCTTCGAAGGCTTTCTGCCACAGAAAAAAGGACGTCAGACTCGCTTGATGGCTCTTCATGCAGAATGTCGAACGATGATATTTTATGAGTCTCCCTATCGTTTGGTGAAGACACTTACTCAGTTTGTGGAACACTTCGGACCAGAACGTGAGGTGGCTGTTTGTCGTGAGATATCAAAACTGCATGAGGAAGCAGTACGTGGTACTCTTACCGAAGTGGCTGCTCATTTTACCGCTGTTGAACCTCGTGGCGAGATAGTGATTGTTCTTGGTGGTTGTTCTGATGGGAGAATCAAGAAGAACGATGAACAATAGAAATATCAATAGAGTTGTGTCTTAAAAAGTGAAAGTATGAAAAAGATTCTTTGTATGGTGCTTTGCTTGGTTACTCTTGTCAGTTGTGATTTGGGTAAGCGTGAGAAAGAACTGGCAGATCAAAATAGTGCACTTACTGTAACGCTTAGTGAAAATAAACGGGCTCTTGAACAAGCGTTGCAAACGATTGCTGATATTCAAGAGGGATTCCGTGCTATAAGTGAGGCAGAGGGGCGTATTGTAATAGAAACGCAGGGCGTTGAGGGCCTGTCGGAGGCGGATCATCTCAAGGAAGATATTCTCTTTATTCGGCAAAAGATGGAGGAAAATCGTAAACAGATTGCAGAACTTGAGAATAAGCTTAAGGCTGGAGATGCTGAGACAGCAGGCTTGCGGAAAGTATTGGCAAATCTTCGCCAAGAGCTGACAGATAAAGTGGAGAGTATATCCGCTCTGCAAGAAGAGTTGGCTTATAAGAATATCCGCATTGCAGAGTTGGACAGTGCTGTGGTGTTGCTTACGGGTGATGTCAATGCATTGCAGAAGATTACTGATGCCCAGCAGGCGATGATTGAGCAGCAAGCCAATCAACTCAATGCGGCTTGGTATGTATATGGTACAGCAAAAGAGCTTAAAGAACAGAATATTTTGAATAAGGGAGGGGTGTTTACCTCTACTGAGTATAATAGGAACTATTTTACCGAAATAGATATACGCGAAGATAAGATTTTCCCTCTTTATGTTAAGCGTGCTAAACTGCTGACTATACATCCTGCGGAGTCGTATGAGTTTACGAAGGATGAGGAGAAGTTGCTTACGCTCAATATACTTGACCCGGAAGCGTTTTGGAGTGTGTCGCGATATATGGTTATTCAAGTACGCTGATGAGGAAGGTGAGGAAATACGATGTCCTTTTTATCGATTTGGACAATACGTTGTATGACTTTTCAACTAATTCTCGAGAAGCCTATCGCACAGTTTATGATTTACTCGAGTATGCGCGCTGGTTCGATAGCTTCGAACACTATTATGAGATATACGAAGAATATAATTTGCGACTTTGGGCCCTCTATGCGGAAGGTAAGGTGACGAAGGGACAACTCAACGTAGAGCGTTACTCGCATCCTTTGCGTGTGGTAGGAGTTGCTGATGCAGATGCTATAGGAACTACCTTTTGGGATGAGGCTATGAAGCGCTTACCGCTCGGAAGTCGTCTTATGCCCTATGCGCGGGAAGTGCTGGAATATCTGCGACCTCAATATAAGATGTATATTCTTTCTAATGGCTTTACAGAATTGCAATCTCGGAAAATGCAGTCTGCTGATATTGCTCGTTATTTTGATGGGGTGGTGCTTTCTGAAGATATAGGCATCAATAAACCTAATCCTGCTATCTTTGAATATGCTTTGCGTGTAGCTGATGTTGCACCAAGTAAAGCATTGATGATAGGAGATAACTTTGAAGTTGATATAGAGGGAGCCTATAAGGCAGGCATTGATCAAGTGTTTTATTGCGATAAGCGATTGGGTGCTAAAGGGGATTTGAAATCTGTGCCTCCTGATGTCGGTATTAATGTGCCAACTTATACTATCAGTTCGCTTTTGGAATTGGAGGACATATTATAAATAAAGGATGCTCGTTGGAGCATCCTTTTACATTCTCTTTTTACACTGTACCTTATTCTGGATGAATAGCCTCAGAGGGGCAAGCATCTGCGCAAGTGCCACAGTCAACACAAGCAGCGGGATCGATTACATACTTGGTATCGCCTTCAGAGATGGCCTCAGAGGGGCACTCATCAACGCAAGTACCACATTTGATACAGTCGTCATTAATTACGTAAGCCATAATACTATTGTTTAAAAATGTGTTTATAATTCGTTCTAAACGCTACAAAGATAAGGCTTTTCTTCCCCCGATGTTCTATTTATCCTCATTTTTGTTGACTATTTGTACTGGGTCTAAATAAATATTAACGGATGTCTCTGTAATATATGTGGTTGGGTTTGGAACGAATAATCTGTGATGTGGATAATAATTAAGTTAGATCTCCGTTATAAAAGGTATGAATGCTATAAGGTACGTCAAACATACGTGGATGTTCGGGATTATGTTGTTGGTTTTCTTCTCTGTATTCCCGATACAACACTTTGCGCAAGAACGTAAGGTGCAGAATCGTCCTTATATTGATATGCGACGCTGGCATTATGGATTTCTTTTCGGTCTTCACATGCAAGATTTGGAGTTTACTAACAATGGTTATATACACCTATTGGAAGATGGTGCCAAAGAATCTTGGTTTACCGATGTGGCAGCTTATAATCCAGGCTTTTCGGTTGGCGTTCTAGGGGAGCTTTATCTTACCGAGTATTTGGCATTGCGCTTTATCCCAACTATGCACTTTGGTGATAAGATGGTATACTTTCGAGAGCAGTTTAGTGGAGTAGTGGAGAAACAGACTATAAAATCTACCTATCTCGCGGTGCCAGTCAATGTGAAGTATACGGCTCAGCGGTTTAACAATTATCGGCCTTATGTGGCTGTTGGTGTTGCTCCAATGCTAGATCTTACCGTGAAGAAACAAAAAGCGTTGCTTACCCAACGTTTTGACTTGGCTTTGGAGATGGGCTTTGGCTGTGACTTCTATCTGCCTTTTTTCAAGCTTATACCAGAATTGAAGTTCTGTTTTGGACTTGTTGATTTGTTGGTAAAAGAACGTAGCGACTTGATTGATGAAAATCTACTAAAGTATACTCAGTCGCTTGATGGTGCTTCAAGTCGTATGGTGGTACTTACCCTCTATTTTGAATGAGGCTCTATCTATTCTAATTCATCATCCTCATCGTCAAAGAAGAAGAGGGCGGCACCGAAGTTGTCGTCGCCAAGGAACTCGTCGAGGTCGCGGCGCTCCTTCTTGGTGGGTCGTCCGGTACCTCGCATACGGTTGGCAAATCCGCTTATCTTGCTCATCTCAAGGATATCGTACTGCTCCTTGGGGGTAATGTTTTCCAGCATCTCGGGCACGAGCTTGGCCCCCACGCGGTTCTCTATGGCCTTGAGCACACGGAAGGTATAGGTGATGGGTGGCTTGCGCACACTCACCACATCGCCCTCCTTGATGGTTTTCGAGGGTTTCATCGTCGCGCCGTTCATCGTCACCTGCCCCTTCTTGCAGGCGTCTGTCGCCATCGAGCGGGTCTTGTATAGGCGTACTGCCCATAGCCATTTGTCAATTCTTGCTTCCAAGCTTGTGTAAATTGAAATTTAAAAGTTGAAAATTAAAAAGAACCTGCTTCCGTGATGCCTGAGTCACCCCTCCTTGGGCCGATGCGGAAGAAGCATCGGTTCTCGAACGAGTCGAGGGCTTCGCTATTGACGACGACTGCCGGTCTATCGGCACCAAGGAGTGCTGCGGAGCAGCTTTTATTGGGGGAGGCCTACTCCCTTCTTGTTATACTGATTCATCGTGATGGTGATGCCGGCGAGGCAGAAGCTCTTGATGATGTCGCAGGCCGTGGGTAGCTGCTGCTCGATGATGGCCTCGTCCTCGGCGTCGAACTTGCCGAGCACGTAGTCGACCTGTGTTCCTCGGGGAAACTCATTGCCGATGCCGAACTTCAGGCGGGCGTAGTTCTGCCCTATGAGCTGGGCGATGTGCTTCAGTCCGTTGTGTCCACCATCGCTGCCCTTGCCCTTGAGGCGCAGGGTGCCTGTGGGTAGTGATAGGTCGTCCACCACGATGAGCAGGTTCTCGGTGGGGATGTTCTCCTTCTCCAGCCAATAGCGCACGGCATTGCCGCTGAGGTTCATGAAGGTGGTGGGCTTGAGCAGCACGAGCTGTGCGTTCTTCACTCTCATCTGGGCCACGAACCCGTAGCGCTTGTCCTCGAAGCTGGCGCCAGCCGCCTTGGCCAGTGCGTCTACCACGCGGAAACCGATGTTGTGGCGTGTGCCGTCGTATTCATAGCCGGGATTTCCCAGGCCTACTATTAGGTATTTCACGTAATTAATTCTGAATTATGAATTTTGTGCATAAAAAAAGGTTGAAAGCCGGGAACGTATGCCCTCAACTCTCAACCTTAAGCGATATGTCCTCGTGATTACTTGCCGGCAGCCTCGCGAGAAGCACGTGTAGCGGCTACGCTGCATACAACGGTCTGAGCGGGAGTTACGAGCTCGAGGTTCTCGAATGAGAGGTCGCCAACCTTGATAGACTTGCCAAGGCCAAGCTCGGTAACGTCTACGGTCAACTTCTCGGGGATATTGGCATAGAGAGCCTTCACCTTGATCTTGCGGATAGCCTGCTGCAGCTTACCACCAAGCTTCACACCGGCAGCGAGACCGCTGAGTACGGTGGGAACCTCCATTACGATGGGTTTGTCAGCTACGATCTGGAGGAAGTCCATGTGGAGGATAGTGTCCTTAACGGGGTGGAACTGGATGTCCTTCAAGATAGCGGTGCACTTCTTACCGTCGATGGTGAGGTTTACAACGTGGATGTCGGGAGTATAAACCAACTTACGAACTGCGTCAGTTGTTACAGCGAAAGCCTGAGCTTCCTTCTCGATACCATACAATACGCAGGGGATACCGTTGTTCTTACGGAGCTCGCTTGTGCTCTTCTTGCCTACTTCGGTACGTGCAGCACCTTTCAAATCAAATGATTTCATGTTTTGTTTCTCTTTTAAATGTGTTACTCTAAATTAAGTTCTCTGCTCAATTCGCCATCACACGATGTGAGAGCCTTTTTCAATTGCTCTACGAAAAGCGGGTGCAAAGGTAGTGCAAATCGAACGAAAATCCAAATCTCAACGAGCGAAAGTATAGAAAAGGCTTGCATTTTCTTTACTGAGCGAGGCCGAGATTCAACAAAGTTAAATTTATTTGTGTATTTCTGAGATGCCGCCTACCCTCTGGGCACTAAAGTGAGTGCAAGTTGAGTGAAAAAACAAATTTTCATTAGGGTTTTTCCGAAAGGCCGCCTAAATTCTGTGTCGAAGTCACTAAAAATAGTGCAACTGACGCATGCGCGAGCGAGAGCCATGCTGGCATAGGCTCTAGGCAAAAAATAAATTTTTCTCTGTTGCCGGCTCATTATTCCACTATACCTATCCCATGTAGGCCGTCCATCTTGATGACGAAGGGGGTGGCGCTGTGCACATGGCGCACGAGGGGACTCTCCCATGCGGCAGGCAGGGCATCGAGAGCGGCGCGGTCGAAATGTTCGCGCGAGTGGTCCCCGTCGATGGTGAGGTAGCCCACACCAAACGAGGTGAGGTTCTGGAAGAAGTGGGTGCCCTGCGATGGCTCTATGTGGCGCCCGTCGGCGCTGACCTCGGCGATGAGGCGCACAGCCGAGATGTCGGCCCACTCCACGGGCACGCCCAGGGCGATATCGGAGCTGCCCCAACGTCCTTCACCAATGAGGATATAGCCCTTCCCCTCGGCGGCAAAAGCACGATTGAGTTCACGTATCTCGGCCGCGATGGTACGGTTGGAAACCATGCCAAAGGCGCCCTCCTTGAGGTAGACGATGTCGTGCACATCGGTGACGATGCCGTTGCCCAGCGAGCGCGATGAGTAGAGGAGCAGGCTCTCCTGGGGCGTGGCGGTGAGGTCCTCGTCGATACACTCGCGGGCACTCACGATAGGGCGTATCTGGAGGGGGTAGAAGATGCCTTTTAATGGAGAGTCCGTTGGCTGGAAGCGTACCGCAAACTCCACCTCTACGGGGCGGCGCATCTCGTTGGCTCCGTATTGGAGCACCAGCTGCACGATTTTGGCCAGGGGGAAGGCTTCGTAGCGCAATACACCGGCAAAGGTGATGAGCTTGCGCCCGCGCATGTGGGGCGTGTCGTATATCATGTCGTCGTCGCGCACATAGGTGGAGCCTATCCAGTCGAGCGTGCCGTCGGCATCGGCCTGGCGCACGGGGAGCCGCACGAGGTCGAAGGACTCGTCGGACGATACGGGGCGGTCGGCCGCCTCGAGGTCGAGGGCGAGGAAGGTGGTCTGCGTCTCCTTGAGTGCCAGCTGCGTGTCGCTCGTCTGCAGGGCGTTGTCGGGGTAGGCAGGCGATATGCGTAGCGACTTGCCGCCATCGACGATGTGCTTGCCCAGGCCGAGGGCGAGGTTGATGACACCCTCGTCGGCGGTCTCCTCACCTACGGGGTAGAAGTTGATGGAGCGGGCCACGCCCGAGCAGTGGGGATAGAAGCGGGTGCCGTGCCTGTCGCCCACCACCTCTTGTAGGATGATGGCCATCTTCTCCTGGTCGATGACGTTGGATGTGGCGCTCATGTAGGCCTTGGAGCCACTGTAGTATACCGAGGCATACACGCCCTTGATGGCCTGGGCTATGTGCTGTGCCATGGCATGGCTATCGGCGCGGTCGGGGATCATGTAGGTGGCATACACACCGGCATAGGGCTGGTAGTGTGAGTCTTCGAGCAGCGATGATGAGCGCACGGCCACGGGGCCGCCCACCACCTCGCAGAAGGTCTGTATGTCGTCGAGCAGCTCCTCGGGGAACGGCGTGGCAAGGAAGGCCTGAAGGATGACTTCGTCAGGGGCATCGGAGAGCGCCACCTGGTAGAGGCCGCCCTTCTCCATGAAGCGGTCGAAGATGTCGGTACACAGCACCAGGGTCTTGGGAATGCGTATCTCCACATCGGGTAATGACTCGAATACGGCGTGCTTCTTCAGTATATGGTCGATGAAGGCGATGCCGCGGCCCTTACCGCCGAGCGAACCTTCGCCGATGCGGGCAAAGTGGGAGAAGCGGTCGAAACGGCCGCGCAGGTACTCGGCCACCACGCCGCGATTCTTCATCTTGCGGTAGCGCACGATGGCGTCGAAGATGAGTTGGCGATGCTCCAGCACGTCTTCATACTCGTCTTGCGTGATGCGCTTGAGAAATTCCGACAAGGGGAACATGGCACGCGAGCATAGCCAGCGCGAGATGTGGTTGCGGGCGGTGTGGTACACGAAGGAGTCTTCGGGGATGGTGAAGATGTTGTCCTGCAGCTCCTTGAGGTTGTGCACGCGCACTACCTCGGCACCGGTGCCGGGGTCGCGGAAGACGAGATCGCCGAAACCGAAGTGCTGCTCTATGCGGTCGCGCAGGTCGATGTTCATCTTCTTGGAGTTCTTGTCCACGAAGCCTGCGCCCACCTCGGTGGCCCACCTCCGGTTGTCGCTCTCGCTCGACTGCATGATGAGGGGCAGGAACTCGTCGCAGGCGCGTATCTTGCGCATCAGCCTCACACCGGCCTCGGCATCTTTGGGGCCTCCCTCGTATAGGGGGAAGCGCACGTCGGAGATGACGCCCAGCGTGTTGCCCGGGTAGCGGTCGTAGAGTAGCCATGCCTCTTCGTAGGTGCGGGCAAGCACAATCTTGGGGCGGCCTCGCATGCGCAGCGTGGCCTGGTGGGCATTGAGTGCCTCGGTGGCGAAGGCACGGCTCTGCTCGAGCACATATTTATATAGGTTGGGGAGCACCGAGGAGTAGAAGCGGATGGAGTCTTCCACAAGGAGTATCATCTGCACGCCACCCTCGCGGATGTCGTGGTCGAGGTTCATCTTGTCCTCCATGAGCTTGATGATGGAGAGCAGCAGCTCGGTGTTGCCCAGCCAGCAGAAGACGTACTCGAAGAGGCTGAGGTCTTGCCGCTCCATGTAGCGTGTGATGCCGTGTGAGAAGGGGGTGAGCACCACCAACGGCGTGTCGGGGAACTGCTCCTTGATGCCTCGCCCGATGTCGAACGCGTCGGAATTGTCGGTGCCGGGCATGCAGATTACCAGCTCGAAGCGCATCTGCTGCAGCACCTGCGTGGCCTCCTCCTGCGTACTCACCTGTGTGAAGCGTGGCGGGTAGCGCAGGCCCAGGCGGGTATACTCCTCGAAGATCTTCTCGTCGATGCGGCCGTCGTCCTCGAGCATGAAGGCATCGTAGGGATTAGCTACCAACAACACGTTAAACACGCGTCGCGCCATCAGATTTACAAACGAGGTATCCTTCAAAAATGGATTGAACTGTGCTAGATGCTTTTCCATAGAGTGTGTTAATGAAAATACAAAGATAATGTAATGTCCCGATACGAACAAATCCATGTCTGGAACTTTTAGGTTGTCTTACAAGTACAAGGCGTAATTATCTTGTAATAAGGTATCTAAACTATTTTCTTCACCAAAGAGAACATCCTGTAAGGCATGTAGCGGAAGGGGAGGTCTATCCAGGTGCCGGTGGCCACTACGGTGCGGTAGTGTGAGAAAGCGCGGTAGCTCTCCTCGCCGTGGTAGCTGCCCATGCCGGAGTTGCCCACGCCGCCGAAGGGCACGTGCTCGTTGGCGATGTGCATGATGGTGTCGTTGATGCAGGCACCGCCCGATGAGGTGTGGCGGATGATGCTCCACCCGTCGGCCTCGCGGCCGAAGTAGTAGAAGGCCAGCGGCTTCTCGCGGCGGGTGATGTAGCCGGTGACCTCGTTGATATCGTTGAAGGTGAGAATCGGAAATACGGGGCCGAAGATTTCTTCAGTGAGCACCTCATGGCTGTTGGCCTTGGCATCGGCATCGGCTTCGCCGAGGCTGATGTGCATGTCGAGCAGGGTGGGCTCGATGAAACGCTCGTGCTCGTCGGTGCGCCCGCCATAGAGGATGTCGCCCTGGGCGAGGTAGCCCTTGACACGGGAGAAGGCGCGGTCGCTCACCATGCGCACGTAGTGGCGGTGCTCCTTGATGTCGGTGCCGTGAAGCTCGCGTATGGCCTTGGCAAACTCCTTCACGAAGGCCTCCTTCACCTCCTCGTGGATGAGCAGGTAGTCGGGCGCTATGCAGGTCTGCCCCGAGTTGAGGGTCTTGCCCCACGCTACGCGCTTGGCGGCGGTGGGAATGTCGGCCGTGCGGTCTACGATGCAGGGGCTCTTGCCGCCGAGCTCGAGCACCACGGGGGTGAGGTGCTGCGACGCGGCTTCCATCACGATCTTGCCCAGCGAGGGGCTGCCGGTGAAGAAGATGAGGTCGAAGCGGTGGCCCAGGAGTGCCTGGTTGACATCGCGGTTGCCCAGCACGATGGCGATGTATTGCGGGTCGAAGGTGTCTTCGATCATCTCACGCAGCACTTGAGATACGGTGGGCACGTAGGGCGAGGGTTTCAGCACAGCGGTGCACCCGGCCGAGATGGCGCCCACGAGGGGGTTGAGCAGCAGCTGCACGGGGTAGTTCCACGGGGCCATGATGAGCGTGTTGCCCAGTGGCTCGCTCACGATGTAGCTGCGCGAGGGAAACATCTTGAGGGGCGTGCTCTTGCGGCGGCGCTTGCTCCAGCGGCCGAGGTGGCGCAGGTGGTTGGTGATCTCGCCACGCACGATGCTGAGCTCGGTGAGGTAGGCCTCTTCGTACGACTTGTGGAGGTCGGCCCACAGCGCATCGGCCAGTGGCTTTTCCCATTTGGTAAGTGCTGCCTGCAGCTTCTGTAGCATCTGGCGGCGGAAGTTGATGTCGAGGGTGGCGCCGCTACGGAAGAAGGCGCGCTGGGAGGTGAGGATGGATGATATCATAGGTGTATGACAAATTGCTTAATAAGCCCATTGAAGAATAAATCGTAAAATTGTAAATGAGATTTACTTTCTCCCTACAAAGTTATCCATTGTGTGGTAAATACCAAAGACTTTACCGAAGAAAAAGTCGAAAAGGCGTGTGGGAAGGATGAATTGCCAGAAGCGGATGAAGTGGAAGCCGAAGGGGATGCCCTTGAAATGCTTGTCGCGCTCGATGGCACGCAGTATCTTGGCAGCCGTCTTCTCGGGGTCGAGGATGGGGATGATGGGCGACTTCACACCGTCGAACATGCCTGTATTTATATAATAGGGTGCGATGGTGGTGAAGTGTACGCCGGAGTGCTCGTCCTGCAGCTCGATGCGTACCGAGTCGGACCACCCGATGACGGCCCACTTTGATGCGGCGTATACCGACATCTTGGGGTTTGACAGCATGCCACCCGCCGAGGCAATGTTGCATACGTGCCCTTTGTTGCGGCGCTTCATGTCGGGCAATGCCTGTAGGGCCACATACATGGGCGCTATGGTGTTGATGCGCATGGTGCGGTCGATTTCCGACACGTCTACCCGGTCGAAGGTCTTGTTGCTCGTGATGATGCCGGCGCAGTTGATGACGATATCTACCTCGTCACACGTCTCTATGGTGGCGGCGTAGGCTGCCTGCACATTGTTGTAGTCTGATACGTCGACGCGCATGCCCTTCACCTTGCCCTTGGCCGAGAGCTCCGCTACGGCGGCATCGATGCCTGCCTGGTTGATGTCCCAGATGATGAGCATGCGTGCGCCCTTCTCCAGGGCCATGCGTCCCATGATCTTGCCTATGCCCGACGCTCCGCCGGTGATAAGCACACTGTTGTCCTTAATTTTCATAGTTAATCCTTTTACCTTAAAAAACTTTGCAAAGGTATAACAAATTCGTGCTCCAATGTTTCAGATTTATCCCTTGGCGATTTAATTCGCCCCTTTAAAGCACTTACTCGTCACAAATTATTGGTAAAAGTTGGGCATTGGGCCTTGCATAGACAGGTTATATGCAAATAATTGTTGTTTGAGGGATTAGTAATTGAAGAAATTTCGTAGCTTTGCCAATACTAATATGTAATGGAAAAGAATGATGGTAAACAAAAAGAGAAGTCATAAAAACACCTCTCTTAACGACTATGTGAAAGCTGTTAAGAGAGGAAGTCGTGAGGCAGAATATGAACTTTATGGTCCTGGATTTCATGCAAGTCATCATGTTCATCGTTCCCTAAAAACCTATACTCGTAAACAGAAACATAGGGGAAGGGATGTCGATGAATGACAAACTTGCCTCATGGAGTATATACATGAATGTCCTCTTGTCAGAGGTCTTTCTGATTACTCCTGATGCCGTATGGGGTCGTCGTACTGCTCTTGCAGGGCGGTGAGCTTCTTCATCATGCGCTTGGTGATGCGCTCGGTACCGGGCTGTCCGTAGAGGTTGTTAAGCTCGTTGGGGTCGTTCTTGAGGTCGTAGAGTTCCCATGTGTCGATGTCGTTGTAGAAGTGGATGAGCTTGTAGCGCTCGTCACGTACACCATAGTGGCGCTTCACGGCATGTTCGGCGGGGTATTCGTAGAAGTGGTAGTAGAGGGCATCGCGCCAGTCGGTGCGCTTGCCTTCGAGCAGAGGCAGGAACGACTCGCCATGCATCTCCTCGGGCACCTCAATGCCGGCAAGGTCGAGGAAGGTGGGGCCGTAGTCAATGTTCTGCACGAGTTGGGGTATATCACCCTTCTTGCCACCGGGGAGACGAACGAGGAGGGGTGTGCGGAACGACTCTTCGTACATGAAGCGCTTGTCAAACCATCCGTGCTCGCCCATATAGAAGCCTTGGTCAGAGGTGTATACAATCATCGTGTTCTCCAGCAAACCCTCCTTCTCGAGGTAGTCGAGCACGATGCCTATATTGCGGTCTACAGAGGTAATGACACGCAGATAGTCGCGCATGTATTGCTGGAATTTCCATTCGGCCAACTCTTTGCCCGAGAGGTTACGGGCCTTGAAGTCGGCAATCACGGGATCGTAGTGGCGGTCCCAAGCGGCTTGCACCTCGGGGCGCATGCGCTGTCGGTACATCTCGCGTCCCCAGCCTTCGTAAGCGCTGTGGAGCTCGTTCTCGCGGTCGGCCATCTTGAGGTCATATACGATGCTCATGTCCTTGGCGATGCTCATCTGCTGTTGCTGGGCAGCGGTGCGGCCTTCGTAGTTGTCGTAGAAGGTCTCGGGCACGGGGAAGTTGCTGTCGCTGAAGAGGTGGAGGTCACAGGTGTCGGGCATCCAGGTACGGTGCGGCGCCTTATGGTGCAACAGCAGGCAGAAGGGCTTTTCGGGGTTGCGCAGGCTGTCGAGCCAGTTGATGGCTACGTCGGTCGTGATATTGGTGGCGTAACCCTCGCGCTGGATGCGCTCGCCGTTACGAATGAAGTAGGGGTCGTAGTATTCTCCTTGTCCGATGAGGATGTCCCAGTAGTCGAAGCCCGTGGGGTTCGAGGCCAAGTGCCATTTGCCCACAACTGCAGTTTGATACCCGGCTTGTTGCAGCAGTTTGGGGAAGGTGAGCTGCGAACCGTCGAAGCGGGTGCTGTTGTTGATGAAGCCATTGGCATGGCTATGCTTGCCAGTAAGCATACAGGCGCGGCTGGGGCCACTGATGGAGTTGGCTACGAAGCTGTTGGTGAAGCGTACGCCCTCATTGGCTATGCGGTCAATGTTGGGCGTTTCAATGTAACGCTGGTCGTAGGCACTGATGGTTTGGTACGAGTGGTCGTCGCACATGATGAAGAGGATGTTCATCGGCTTCTCGGGTGCGGTAGCCTCGGTCTTCTTGTCGGCTCCGGCACAGGCGGTAAGGCTGGCGAGAGCCAGTGTTCCCAGTGCGGGCAGATTTCTGTTGCTTGTGTTGTTTTTCATCTTGTTTTTTCCAAGTGTTAGATTATCGGTGACAAAATTAGTGCAAGGCGAGCGAAAATGCAAATTTACTTGCAATTTTCCGAGCCGCCGCCTTTATTCTTTATACAACGCATTCACGGGATTCTCCCTCGCTGCCTTCCACGAGCGGGCCAGTACGATAGCACTTGTGACGATGAGCACGATGAGGAGGGCAAGGGCGAATACCCACCAGTAGAGCGGGATGTGGTAGGCATACCCTTCGAGCCAGCGCGACATGATGAGGTAGCTTACGGGCACGGCAAAGAGGAAGGCCACGAGCACCATGCGGGCATACTGGGCAACGAACATACGCAGTATCTCGCTTATCTGCGCTCCGTGTACACGGCGCAGGGCAATCTCGCGACGGCGATACTGGGTCTCGAAGAACACGAGGCCGAAGACTCCCATCAAGGCGATGAGAATGGAGATGAGAGAGAACACAGTGATGAGGCGTGTGAGCTCCTTCTCCTTCTCATACTCGCGGCCCAGCTGCTCGTCGAAGAACTCTACTTTGATGTCCTCGGGCTTCGCCTTGGGCGCAAGCTTCAGGATGCTCTCTTCGATATACGCCTTCACTGCCTCGAAGTCGGCTCTCTCGGTGGTGCGGATGTAGAGTTGGGGATAATAGAGGTTCATTCCGTAAAGATAGAAAATCATCGGTGGAGTCTCGTACTGCAGCGGTCTCATCTTGGCATCTTTGCAGAAGCCGATAACTTCGCTTACCTTTCCATCTTCGTAATAAGCGACACGTGTATCCATTGTGAGGTTGAATCTACGCCGTGCTGTCTCATTATAGATAACGGTACCATTGGGGTTCTGCATATCGCGTGGCTCAAAATTGCGTCCCTCAGTAATTTCAATGCCCATCACTTCGAGGAAGTTGGGGGTTACTACCTGTACTTCTACTGATATATCGCGGTTTTCACCTATAATTTCACGTCCCCAACCTTGGCGTGCATCGTGTGACACCATACGGTTTTGTGAGAAAGTGACACCCTCAATCATAGGATTCTCTTTGAGGAGCGACTCTAATGTTGGGCGTTGGCCATCCTCTGTTAGATATATTGCGTCTCCTCCCAATCTCACCGAAAGCAGATATTCCCGATTAAATCCCATATCATAGTTCATCATAAAGGAGTGTTGCTGCTTGATAAACATCGTGCAGATGATGAGCGATATCGCAATGAAGAACTGTAAGCTGAGCAGTACCGATCGCAAGCGGCGGCCTTTGGTGGTATTGCCAAACGAACCCTTGATGGCAAAGGCGGGCGGTACCGAAGTGATATAATAGGCAGGATAGATGCTGGCAATAACGGCAAGCACTACGCCTGCACCTAGCATCGTCAGCACTACGCCCCAGTTGTCCTCCAAGGCAATACTTGTAGCGATGAAACGGCCGGCACTGACCTCGGGAGCTATCATAAAGATGATAAACGCAGCCAACAAAAGACCGAGCAATACCAAACCGATAGCTTCGCCCACAAAGCCGAGGCGCAGACGGCGGGAGGTGCAGCCGAAAATCTTCTCCGTATTCACACGACGTATGCGGCGCGGCACCATCGCCATAAAGAAATTGATGAAGTTGACAAAGGCAATGATAATGATGATTACACCAATGGCCAAAAGCGTATAGGTGGTAACAGCATCGCCCTTTTTGTAGTTTTGGCCTGTTTCTACCTTAGAGAAGTGAATATCGCCAAGCGGTGTCAAGCGCATAAGGCTGGTAGGCTGGGCACGGTATTTCTCCAGCGTCATCGTGTCGGGATACTCCATTCCTCTATATTCGTAAACCATTTTCATCCAAGCTTCACTGAACTCATAGAACTTGGGATAGAGGCTTTCGAGGAATGCATCCTTCATCCACGCCTCTTTCAACTTATAGTAATAAGCATAGTTCCAGTTGTTCTGTCGGTCCCATTCGTCACGCGAGATGCTGATGTACATTTGTATGCCGTGGTAGTCACAGTTCTTGGGGAAGTCCTCAAAGACACCCACAATCGTTAGCAAGCGCCCTTTGACATCTTGCACTACATCGTCAAGTTCTAAACCGTGGGTGCGGGCAAACTTCTCGCTCATCAAGATGCTGTTTGGTGTGCTGAGGCGGTCGAAACTGCCACACACGAGCGTGAAGCCCAAAGCTTCAGGAGCGCCCTCGGTGCCCCAGCTCTCCATAATCTCTACAATCTGCTCTTCACCATTGACCTGCAGTTTCAGGTTGAGTGGTGAAGGCGTGCAATTCATTCGTCCGAAAGCCTCTACCATAGTAGTGTCCTCGCCGAGGTACTGCCCTAAAGGGTCATTCATATAATCACACAAGTTGCCGTCTTCGCTCTCGGAGAACCTTGCGTGTTCCAGGCGGAACACGCGCTCCGAGTCTTTGAGCGAGCGGTTGAAACTGAGGTCATAGTTTACCTGCACCAAGATGGCGTAGGCCGCCGCGAAGGCGATGCCGAGGCCCAAGATGTTGAGCGTGGACGATACTTTGTAGCGTCCGAGATTCTTAAAGAACTCTTTCATAATAGTATAGTGTTTTTATTGTTTTGCTTTGTACATATTTTTGTTTCGTCTCTTTTTTCAAGAATTATCACAGGCGTGAAAATTTTTTGTCAACGGTGCGATAATTTTTTGTCACAGGCTTGAAAAAACTTTTTCATAGGCTTGAAAATTCTTTTTTGCTTGTCTGTTTTCTCTGTTAGGTTTGTCGAATTCTTTGCGTATCCGTGGATATTTCATTAAATATTCGCGGATATTTCATCACGTATCCATGGATATTTCATTACGTATCCACGGTTACGCGAGTTTTTTGCTTTGTCCTCGCGGTTTATTGGTTGTATGTTTTTGGGTTTTCTCATATTGGTGGTTGGTTTTTACTCACACAAATCTCACAGATCTCACGAAATATTCTTTCATCGCTGGATTTTTCTTTCACGCGAATCTCGCGAATCTCGCGAAGTTTTCTTTCATCGCTGATTTTGGTCTCACACAGATCTCACGAATCTCACGAAAGCATACATCGCTTACGCTCGTATGTACCATCCGGCTGAAAACACTCGGCGAAGCCGACAAGCGCGGGCGAAGCGACGCGCCATCTGTGAGATTTGTGAGATCTGTGTGAGATAAATTCATAGGACCTGGCTTTCGCGTTTTTCGCGAGATTCGCGTGAGTTAGAATTATTTGTTATACATAGTCTCTTGTTACCCCCTCCGCTTCATTACACTAACGTTTCATTTCGCTCGTCCCCCTTAAAGGGCGACAGTGCTTTTTAGTTAGTTTCATCGCGGAGCCAATTTTCAATTTTCAATTAGCTTTGCTGAGCTTCGGCTGCGCTCGCTGAGCGATTAGTAAGCAAGCTTACATCGCGCTCGCTTGCACGAACCTTGCCAATTCTCAATTGATTACCACCTCTTCCGCCTCCCCGAACGCATCGTAGCCAGAGGTGATGACGCGGTCGCCGGGCTGGAGGCCGTCGATGACTTCGTAGTAGAGTGGGTTTTGGCGAGCCACGCTGATGGCGACGCGTGTGGCGCGAGTGCCCTCGGCGTTGAGGCGGTATATCCAGCGGCCGCCGGTGTAGGGGTAGAAGTTACCCTTGGGCACGAGTACGGCAGGCACGGCCGAGGAGAGCTCGATCTTCGTCTGGTAGCTCTTGCCGATGCGGGCATTGTCGGGCACGGAGTCGGCAAAGAGCATCTCGATGGAGAAGGTGCCGCCGCGCACCTCGGGCACTATCTTGCTGATGACGAGGCCGTAGTCCTTGTCCTCGTAGTTGATGGTGGCGGGCTGGCCCTGCGTGAGCTTGTCCACGTAGTATTCGTTGAGCTGTGCCGAGAGCTTGTAGCGGTCCATGATCTTGACCTCGCCCACCTCGGTGTTGGCACCAATCTGCTTGCCGGGTGTGACATCGATGCTGCTGAGCTGTCCGCTGATGGGCGCTGTGATGATGAGGTCGGAGAGTCGCTCGATGCTGCGCTCGAGCACCTTCTGCTGCGAGGCGAGGTCGGCTTCGAGCATCTCGCGGCGGATGACGTTCATCGCCGAGTCTTGCAGGAGGCTCTTCATCTGCAGTTCGGCCGACTGCTTGCGGTAGGTGTACTCGTCTTCGGCCAGCTCCAGCTCGGCCTTGCTCTTGATGCCCATGCGGTATTCCTCGCGGTCGAGGGCAATCTGCTTCTCGAGTCGGCGCAGGTCATAGGCCGTCTGCAGTGTCTGCTGGCGCAGGGTGAGGCTCTGCTGCTCCATCTGTATGAGGCGCTCACGGTAGGAGTTGTACTGCTTGCTGTAGGCGTCGCGCTGGTCGTCGATGGTGCGTTCGAGCTGCGGGTTGGTGAGTATCATGATGGTGTCGCCCTGGTGGAGCATGCTGCCCTCTTCGGCCACGATGCGCTCCACGATGCCTGCTTCCTGGGTGTTGACCTTGATGGTCTGTATGGGCTGCAGGGTGCCGTCGGCGTTGACGTACTCCACGAAGTCCATCTGCACCACCTCGGCGATGCGCACTTCGGAAGCGTTGACACGTAATTTACTGGGGCCGAAGGCTGTGAACAGCAGGCCGATGACTAACACGAGGAACAGTGCGCCGGCAATGAGATAGGCGCGGTACTTGACGTACCATTTCTTGGGGGCTAATTGGATGTCCATATTTTTGATTTACAATTTACAGATTTACAATTTACAATTTATTCTCGCGAAGTATTCTTTCATCGCTGATTTTGGTCTCACACAGATCTCACGAATCTCACAGATAGCGCGTCGCTTCGCCCGCGCTTGTCGGCCTTGCCGAGTGTTTGCGCACCGGATGGTACACGCGAGTGAAACGATGCGTGCTTCGTGAGATTCGTGAGATCTGTGTGAGGAATATTCATAGGACCTGATTTTCGCGTTTTTCGCGAGATTCGCGTGATATTAGTTAATTTCTTTCGATGTCAGAATAGCTATACTCCAGCGGCATATCGTGCTCAAAGTCGTAGCGCGTGAGGCTGCGTAGCGTGTAGTAGAGGCGCCAGTAGGTGGCAAGGGATGATACGTAGCTGCGGTAGGCGCTGTCCTTCTCGCTGATGGCCGAGTTGAGGTCGAGGATGGTGCTCTTGCCCATCACGTAGAGCTGGCGGGCCACGTCGTAGCGGTGGGCGGCGGTCTCCATGGTACGGTGGGCAATGTCGACACGGCGTGCCTGAAGGTTAAACTGCTTCACCACGAGCTGCACGTTCTGCTCGAAGGCTATCATGCGTTGGTCCATCTGCGTGTTCACCAACTCGAGGTTAGAGCGGGCCACGCGCACCTGTCCGCGCCCTTTGCCCCAGTCGAGGATGGGGAGGCTAAGGCTCACGCTCACGTACTGCTCGTCGAGCAGGTCGTTGTAGCTCTTTTGGAAGTCGTCGCCCGTCTGTGCCAAGCCCAGCTGCAAGTAGATGTTGGCCTTGAGGCCCGCATTGGCCTTGGCGTAGGCCAGGTTGCTCTCGCCCTGTATGCGCTGGCGCTTCATATACTCTATATCGGGGTTGTTCTCTATGGCGAGCGCCATGGCCTCGGCCAGCGGCACATCGAACTGCGGCACACTGTCGTCCGTCACCACCGTCAGTTCCACCTCGTCCTTGATGTTGAGGTAGCTGCGCAGGTTGTCGGCGGCATTGTCTACGGAGATCTGTGCACTCAGCACGTTGGCCTCCTCGTTGAGCTTGCTCACCTCGAGCTGCAGCAGCTCGTTCTCGGTGATGGTGCCTATGTGGTAGCGGCCCAGGGCAAAGCGGTAGAGCGTGTCGGCAGCAGCCTGGTTGGTGAGCGCTATCTCGAGGTTGGTCTGCGCCGAGGCCAGTTCGAAGAAGTAGTTTGAGGCCTGCGCGGCCACCAGCTCCATGGTCTCGGCATACTGCTTGCGGGCTTCGCGGAAGCGCACCGGCTCGATGCGGCGGTCCCACTTCAGCGAGTTGTAGCCGAAGAGGCTCTGCTGGTAGGTGAGGTAGAGCGGCTGCACGTTGTAGGTGGTGCTGCGCGTGCCCAGCAGGTCGAGGCGACGGGCGGTGCTGCTCACCTGGAACGTACCGCCGGTGAACCATACGTTCTGCGTCACCGCCAACGAGAGGTCGGTCTTCACATTGTTCTGCTTCACATACGACACTGAGCCGTCGCCCATGGTCACATAGTCGGTACTCCTATTTAAATAAGGATTGCTGGCCAGCGACAGGGCGGGCAGGTTGCTGGCGCGGTAGTTGCGGTAGCTCCAGTAGGCCGACTTGTAGGTGTTGCGTGCCGACACGGCATCGGGCGACTCCGTCTGCGCCATGCCGATGACCTCGGCAAGCGTCAGCGTGCGCTCCGACTGCGCCTGTAGTCCGAGGGGCAACAGGGTCAGCGTGGTGATAAGGATTCGTTTACTCAGTTTGTTCATATTTATATTTTGTTTTGTTTTTTTCCTCTGCGAAGTTAAATGTTCGTGCAAGCACACTCGCAAGAAAAAATCAACAAAATGCTTTTTTTGATGAAAAGTGTCCAATTTTTTGACACTTTTTGTTCGCGACTATCGATTTTTCCCTGATTTTAGGGGTTATTCTCTGATTTCGGGGTATCTTTGTAGGGAAGAGAAGACAAAGGGAGTAAGAGGTAGATAAATGGAGTTAAATGTTCTTGCGCGCGTAAAAAACTATAGGCTTTTATCTCCAAGGAGCGAAGCGACTAACTCCTTTTGACTCCCTTTAACAACATGAATAAAATATGATTGACGCAAAGATTATAGTCATTGACGACAATGCTGCTGTGCTGAAGACCATGGGCATCGTGCTCAAGGGAGCCTTCTCCAAGGTAGTGACCGTGGAGGACCCACAGCTGATACCCGCACTCATTGCTGCAGGTGACGTGGATGCCGTGCTGCTCGACATGAACTTCGGGGCGGGACGGCTCGATGGACAGGACGGACTCTTCTGGCTCAACCGTATCAAGCAACGTAGCGGACTGGACAATCCGCCGGCGGTGGTGCTTATCACCGCCTTTGGCGATGTACCATTGGCCGTGGAGTCGCTCAAGCAGGGAGCCGACGACTTCGTGCAGAAGCCGTGGAACAACGAACGCCTGATACAGACACTGACCGAGGTGATAGAGAAACGGCACAACACCTTGCCTGACGATATGAGTGTGGTGCGTGCATATATACGTTCGCTCGTCAAGCGCTACTCATCGACCTACTTCCGTCCCGAGCCTGAGGTTACCGATGATGCGATGGCGCTACTGGTGAGGATGGCATGTGACGGTGAGTTTGGCCGACTGGAAGAGACCATCGAACGCACCATACTGCTGTGCCCCGATACGCAGTGGACACGCGACATCATAGTGCCTGTAGAGGATGGGGGCGAGCGCTCTACACTGACGCTGGAGGAGATGGAACAGCAGTTCATAAGCACTGCATGGGAGGACTCGGGCCGCAACCTCTCGTCCGTGGCACAGAAACTCGGCGTAAGCCGCCAGACATTATACACTAAACTGAAGAAATATGGAGTCATCCGTTAACCGGCACTATACGTTGCACCTCATAGGCGCACTGCTCAGCCTGCTGCTCTCTTACACGCTGCTGCTATACCTATTTATATATATAGATGACAAGCGGTGGGTGATCACCTCAATATTGGCACTGGGGTTGTCGGTAGCATGGCTATGGCGTGTGCTGCGTTTCCCCCTGCGTCGGATGCACTACTTTCTCGGTGCCATCCGTGGGCACGACCTTACCATGCGCTTTCCCGCCTCCAAGGATCCGATGCTGGGACCTATAGGAGACGACATGAACCATATCCTGCAACAGTACTGCGCCGAAAGTCAAGAGCTGGAGTGGCGCAAGAAACACTATGACCGCATGCTGCGTGTGATGACGCACGAACTGCGTAATACCGTGGCACCTATCGTCTCGCTTACGAAGGATGTGCTGAGTCGTCCCGATGAGTATGACCCTGAGCGCATACACGAGTGCTTTAATATCATCAACGAGCAGGCCGAAGGCATCAATACCTTCCTCGCCTCATACCATCAGCTGACCAATGTGCCTGAGCCAGTGTGCCGTCATATCGTTGTCAAGGACCTCTTTGCCAAGCTCGGCCGTTTGCTACGCAATGAGACCGGACCGTGTGAACTGGAGCTCAACGCTCCGGCCGAGATGCAGCTCTATGCCGACCCGCATCTGCTGACACTCACCCTCATCAACCTTGTGCGCAATGCCGCTCAAGCACTCGAAGGGTGCGACGAAGCACGTATCGAGGTGCGTGCCACACTGGCCGATGGCGTGCCCTACATTACGGTTACGGACAATGGACCCGGTATCCCCGAGAACCGGATCGAACATGTGTTTGAACCCTTCTATTCCACCAAGAAGAATGGCTCGGGCATAGGCCTTGCCTTGGCCTATCAGATTATGATGGCGCATGGCGGCAGCATCACTGCCGTGTCGCGACCCAATGTCTGCACTACCTTCACGTTGCAGTTTGTGGATTGCCGATAATATGCTATCTTTGCAGAACCTAACAAGAATAATGCAGTTTTGGATACATACAAGACCATAGTAGCGCCGTGCGAGGGCGTCTTCACCGAGAAGCGTAGCAAGTTTATCGCTATGGCTTTCCCCGTGACTACGCTGGAGCAGATCAAGGAGCACCTTGCCGAGTGTCAGAAGAGGTACTTCGATGCGCGGCACGTGTGCTATGCCTATATGCTGGGACATGAGCGGACGAACTTCCGCGCCAACGACAATGGTGAGCCTTCAGGTACGGCGGGGCGCCCTATTCTGGGAGCTATCAACAGCCGCGAGCTGACGGACATACTCGTCGTTGTGGTGCGCTACTTCGGCGGTATCAAGCTGGGCACGGGCGGACTCATCGTGGCCTACAAGGCGGCAGCAGCCGAGGCGTTGGACGTGGCCGAGGTGGTGGAGAAGACGGTGGACCTGACGCTGGACGTGATGTTTGAGTACCCTATGATGAACGAGGTGATGCGCATCGTCAAAGAGGAGGGGCCCACGGTGGTGGAGCAGGACTTCCAGATGGATTGCCGTATACGCCTGTCGATACGTGCCTCGCGCATGCCTCGCCTGCGTGAACGCTATGAGCAGCTGGCGCTGGAGACGGGGCGCATACGCTTGGGTGGCGAGGAATAGGTAAGCACCTCTCAGTATTCTCATATATGATGCCTCACCGCGAGATGTAGGATGAGTCAGGATCGTTTGCTTTTCTTTCTCCCGATATAGATGAAAATGAGTCCGACAAGAACGAATACAGCAGTAAGTGCGATTATCCAAGTTGTAGCGCCTAGCCAACCGATATGGTTGACATCGAGGAAGAAGTAGGGGAACCATGGGTCGCCCGTGATGAAGTGCCGTGTGTAGATGAAGGCGATATAAAGGTAGGGGAGGAGGATGCCGCATTGTATTCCGCCTACTGTAACTTTGCGTATGGGACGTGTGGCCAAGAAATAGATGGCATAAAGGATAGGAGTGAGGAGGTGCAGGCATATGCTGGGGCGGTTTTCCCAATAGGCTGTTGAGGTGGGGGCGCCCAACAGTATGTTGTATACGGCTCCGATCACGAGAATGGAGATGAACCCGCCAAATTCCCACTGCATCAATGGTACGGAGATGGGCTTGCGGCGGATGAGTCGCGCTAATTCATTGATCATCATACCGAGGCAGTATAGATTGCCGAGGTTGGTGAAGTAGAGGAAGAAGCGGGTACCGTAGACCCACGAACCATAGCAGCCATACGCTGCAATGGCGATATATACAATGACGATAATGAATCTTACAGCTCTTTTCATTTGGCAAATGTAGTACAAGAAGAGAAAAAATGCAAGTTTGCCTGCAATTTTTGACTTCTTCTCCTTTGATTTTTATTTTCGGGGACCAATATGGTGAAAGTAACAAGAATTAACAGTGCTTGTCCTAAAAACCGATGTTTTTATTTGCAATTTATGGGTGAAGTCTTGCATATATTTATTATCTTTGCAATCTTAAAAGTGTATCTACGAATAATAACTAAAAATACAGAATAATGTCGGATAACAAGAACATGAAAACCGCCCTTGTGTCGGTATTCCACAAGGATGGATTGGAAGAGATTATCACTACACTCCATAAGGAGGGCGTGCAGTTGCTTTCTACAGGTGGTACCCAAGAGTTTATTGAGTCGCTGGGTATTCCTTGTCAGCGTGTCGAGGACCTGACGGGCTATCCCTCAATCCTCGGTGGTCGTGTGAAGACCCTTCACCCCAAGGTGTTTGGTGGTATCCTTGGCCGTCGCGACAACGAAGGCGACCAGGTGCAGATGGTCAACTACGAGATTCCCGAGATTGATCTCGTCATCGTAGACCTCTATCCCTTCGAGGCTACTGTGGCATCGGGCGCTTCGCACGAAGCTATCATCGAAAAAATTGACATAGGCGGTATCTCACTCATCCGCGCAGCTGCCAAGAATCACAAGGATGTGGTTATCGTGGCCAGCAAGGACCAGTATGCACCGCTTACCGATATCTTGCGCGACAAGGGTGCTCAGACTACCCTCGAAGAGCGTGCATGGTTTGCCAAGGAGGCCTTTGCCGTTTCATCAGCCTATGACTCGGCTATCTTCAACTACTTCGATGGCGAGAACGGCTCTATGTTCCGCAAGGCTATCAATCATCCCAAGGCTCTCCGCTATGGTGAGAATCCTCATCAGAAGGGCTATTTCTATGGTGACTTTGAGGCAATGTTCGACCAGATTCACGGTAAGGAGATCTCTTACAACAACCTGCTCGACATCAATGCTGCCGTTGACCTTATCGACGAGTTTGAAGATACTACCTTCGCTATCCTCAAGCACAACAACGCTTGCGGTCTTGCTTCACGCGATACATTGCTCGAGGCTTGGACCGATGCTTTGGCTGGCGATCCTGTATCGGCTTTCGGTGGTGTGCTTATCACCAACCGTGCTATCGATAAGGCTACAGCCGAGGAAATCAACAAGATTTTCTTTGAGGTAATCATCGCTCCTGACTACGATGTGAATGCGCTCGAGATTCTTACACAGAAGAAGAACCGTATCATCCTTGTGCGTAAGGAGACCGAGATGCCCCGTCAGCAATACCGTTCAGTACTCAATGGCGTGCTCGTACAGGATCGTGACCTCAAGGTGGAGACTCCCGAGGATTGCAAGCCTGTGACCAACAAGGTGGCTACAGCCGAGGAAATCGAGGATATGCTTTTTGCCAACAAGATAGTAAAGAACAGCAAGAGCAACGCCATCGTATTGGCCAAGAACAGGCAGTTGCTCGCCAGCGGTGTGGGTCAGACCTCACGTGTGGATGCCCTCAAACATGCTATCGATAAGGCTCGCGGCTTTGGCTTCGACCTCAATGGCGCGGTGATGGCCAGCGACGCTTTCTTCCCCTTCCCTGACTGTGTGGAGATTGCCCATGAGGCAGGTGTTACCGCAGTGATCCAGCCTGGTGGCTCAGTACGTGATGCCGAGTCAGTAGAGTACTGTAACGACCATGATGTGGCTATGGTAATCACTGGTTTCCGTCATTTCAAACACTAAAAAACGAGTGAAGAGTTAAGAGTGAACAGGGAAGAGTTTTTATAGCCCTGTCCTCACTCTTCACTCTTCATTCTTCACTTTTAACTCTTCACTGAATTTATGGGACTTTTCTCTTTTACACAAGAAATAGCGATGGACCTCGGCACGGCCAACACCATCATCTTGCACAATGGCAAGATTGTGGTGGATGAACCCTCTGTCGTAGCCCTCGACCGCCGCACCGACAAGATGATTGCTGTAGGCGGACGTGCGAAGTTGATGCACGAAAAGACGAATGAAAACATCAAGACCATACGTCCGCTACGCGATGGCGTGATTGCTGACTTTAATGCCTGTGAGCAAATGATGCGTGGACTTATCAAGATGGTTAATACACGTGCTCGCCTGTTTACCCCTTCGTTGCGTATGGTAATCGGTGTGCCCTCTGGTAGTACTGAAGTTGAGCTACGTGCGGTGCGTGACTCAGCAGAGCATGCAGGCGGACGTGATATCTATCTTATCTATGAGCCTATGGCTGCTGCTGTAGGTATAGGCCTTGACGTGGAGGCTCCCGAAGGTAATATGGTAGTGGATATAGGGGGTGGATCTACCGAAATTGCTGTTATCTCATTGGGTGGTATCGTAAAGAACAGCTCTATCCGTGTAGCGGGTGATGACTTTACAGCCGACATTCAGGAATATATGGGCCGTCAGCACAACCTGAAGGTCAGTGAACGTATGGCTGAGCGTATCAAGATACATGTAGGCTCTGCCTTGACTGATCTTGAGGAGGATGCTCCTGAAGAGTATATCGTGCATGGTCCGAACAAGATTACGGCGTTGCCTATGGAGGTGCCCGTATGCTATCAGGAAATTGCACACTGTCTGGACAAGTCAATAGCACGTATTGAAACGGCAGTGCTTGATGCTCTTGAGAATACCCCTCCCGAAATATATGCCGATATCATCCATAACGGTATCTATCTGGCAGGTGGTGGCGCTTTGCTGCGTGGCTTGGCCAAGCGTCTGCAGAACAAGATCAATATACCTTTCCATGTGGCAGAAGATCCGTTGCACTGTGTAGCTCGTGGTACTGGTATTGCTCTGAAGAATGTAGAGCGATTCTCTTTCTTGATGAGATAAGTATAAAGTAAACGCTCATAGCGATAGCCTGTAGAATACTTCTGCGGCTATCGTGTTGTATTATATTAGAATGATATAGTGAACAACCTGCTGCAATTTTTCTATAAGCATAGTCATTGGGTATTGTTTGTTTTTCTTGAAATACTATGCTTTGTGTTGCTGTTCTCTTTCAACAGTTATCAGAGTAGTGTGTATCTGTCTACGGCAAATGCCGTGTCGGCCCGTTTCCTAAGGGGAAGGGATAAGGTGACATCTTATTTTGGCCTGGCAGAGAAGAATAGGTCTTTAGTGGCACAGAATGCTAAATTGCAGCAACGGATATTTGAACTGGAGGCGGTTGCTGCTGAGCAATTGCTGGATAGCCTTTCTGCTATAGAAACTATGCAGCGAGTGCAGCGCACAGGATATCATATTACGTCGGCTCAAATTATTGATAAATCTATCAATAAAACGGATAATTATATTACCCTTGATAGAGGCACTGCAGATGGAGTGCATCCCGATATGGGAGTAGTGGGAATAGACGGTGTCATAGGTGTCGTATATAAATGTACGGATCACTATTCGTTGGTGATGCCTTTACTGAACGGTAAGAGCAGTCTCAGCTGTAAAGTTCTCGGTAGTGGAAGCATAGGTTATCTGCGATGGAGTGGGGGAGATCCAAGATATGCGATGTTGCATGACTTCCCTCGTTATTCGTCTGTAGGGGTTGGCGATACTATTGTTACCAGTGGAAGCTCCTCTTTCTTCCCTGAAGGACTGATGGTGGGAGTTGTCGAAGAACTGTATCCATCATCAGAAGGCTTGTATGTGATACTTAAAGTGGCATTAAGTACGCAATTCTCGAAGTTGGAGCATGCTTTCATCTTGAGGAGAATGGATGCGGATGAGTTGAATGCCCTGAATGAACAATTGAACCCCAAGAAGAATACGAAGAAAAAGAAATAAGTCATGGAAAAGATTTTAACTCGCATTGCATGGTTTGTTGGGTTACTGCTTGTACAGGTCTTGTTTCTCAACAAAATCTTCTTGTTCGGCTTGGCCACTCCGTTTATTTATGTGTATTTTATTCTCGTGTTGGATAGAGATATCGATAAGAATACATTGTTGCTGGTTGCTTTTTCTTTAGGAATGTTGGTAGATGTGTTTAGCAATACTCCAGGAGTAAATGCTGGAGCTACAGTGCTCTTGGCCTTTATTCGCATGCGTTTGTTACGTTTGTTCTCTCCGCGTGAGGAATTTGATAATTATGAGCCAGGCATTGAGGTTATGGGTATATGGCCCTTTGTTCGCTATGCTTTTATTGCTGTGCTTGTACATCATTCCGTATTGTTTCTGCTTGAATCATTCTCTTTTGCAAATATTGGATACTTGTTGCTTCGAGTCGTATGCAGTGCTTTGTTGACGGTGATGTTGGTGATGTCCTTAGAATTTGTCCGTCATCGTCGTTAATATTACTGTAGCCTATGAACAATGATTATCGCTTTGAAAATCGCAAGTTTGTGATTGTTGGCATTGTGCTAAGCATAGTGCTCCTGTTCGTTGGCCGGCTTTTTTATCTGCAGATTCTGAATGATGAATATAAAAAATATGCCGATTCCAACGCCTTCTTCAACAAGACAATATACCCTTCGCGTGGAGTTATGTATGATCGCAATGGGAAACTGCTCGTATCAAACAAGCCTGCCTATGATGTAATGGTTTGCATGCGTAAAGTTAAGGATTTAGACACCTTGGCATTCTGCCTGTCATTGGGTATAACAAGAGAGTTTTTCGACAAGCGTATGGCTGATGTCAAGAACAAACGGCTCAACCCCGGATATTCATCCTACACTGACCAACTCTTTCTCAGTCAGCTCACAGCAGAAGATTTCGCGATGTTTCAGGAGCAGCTGTACAAATTTCAGGGTTTTTCTATTCAGCGGCGTGCCATTCGTCAGTATGGATACCCTGTAGCGGGACATCTCTTCGGTGACTTGGGTGAGGTGTCCAAGAAGGATATAGCCAATGACGAATACTATGTGCAGGGCGACTTTATCGGCAAGCAGGGAATAGAAAGCTATTACGAGAAGCAACTGCGCGGAGAGAAGGGTAAGGAGGTGCTCTTGCGTGATGCATATGGTCGCATCAAGGGTAAATATATGGACGGAACTATGGATGTGGCACCTGTGCCTGGAAAGAATCTGACGCTAAGTATCGACATTGAACTCCAGATGCTGGCTGAACGACTGCTGCAGAACAAGATAGGCAGTGTCGTTGCTATAGAGCCTGAAACAGGCGAGGTACTCTGTATGGCCTCATCACCCACCTTTGATCCGCAGATACTTGTAGGCCGAAAGCGTGGTGAAAACCACCGAATGCTCTCAAAGGATAGGCAAAAACCTTTGCTAAATCGTGCCATTATGGGAACCTATCCTCCTGGCTCTACATTCAAGACTGCCCAGGCATTGACCTTTCTGCAGGAAGGGGCGGTAGATCCAGAAATCCAGTTTCCCTGCTCACATGGATTTAGATACAAAGGACTTCACCTAGGATGCCATCCGCATGGTTCTCCTATCTCTTTGGTTCCATCGTTGGCTACTTCCTGCAATAGTTACTTTTGCTGGGGACTATATCGTATGATTGGTTCTTCCAAGTATTCCTCGCCACAAGAAGCACTGACGCGGTGGAAAGACCATATGGTAGCTATGGGATTTGGCTATCGCTTGGGAATTGACTTGCCAGGCGAAGCACGTGGATTCATTCCCAATTCAGCCTTTTATGACAAATGGTATGGGCGCCGTTGGAATGGACTGACTATTATCTCTATTTCTATAGGACAAGGTGAGGTGACACTGACTCCACTACAAATAGCTAATCTCGGTGCTACGATAGCCAATCGCGGAAAGTTTATAACTCCACATGTAGTCAAAGAGGTGCAGGGAGAAGTACTTGACAGTATATATCGTATTCCCAAGTATACTATGGTTGACAGGGAACATTATGAAATAGTAGTGCAGGGAATGCGCGAGGCTGTGCTTAATGGAACTTGTCGTGCGGCAGATCTCCCGGGCATAGAGGTTTGTGGAAAGACGGGTACTGCACAGAATCGCGGTAAGGACCATTCGGCCTTTATGGGATTTGCTCCTATGAACAATCCTAAAATTGCCGTGGCGGTATATGTTGAGAACGGTGGTTTCGGTGCGGTATATGGCGTACCTATTGGGGCCCTCATTATGGAGAAGTACTTGACTGGAACACTCAGCGAAGCCAGCGAGCAAAAGGTAAAGGACATTCAACAACGCGTAATCTATTATGGCAATCAGGAACGTTAGTCTGTGGCGGTCGATAGACTGGTTCACCATCATACTTTATTTCATATTGGTGCTATGCGGATGGCTCAGCATTTGTGGCGCCAGCTATGGCTTTGGCGATACCGACTTCTTCAGCTTCTCAACCAATCCAGGGAAGCAGTTGGTATGGGCGGGTTGTGCCATGGTATTGGGACTGGTGTTGCTCAACATTGAGAAAAAGTATTACGAGATGTTTGCCTATCCCGTCTATTTTGCTTTTGTAATACTGCTAACTGTTACCATTTTTGTTGCTCCTGACATCAAAGGTTCGCACTCGTGGCTGGTGTTTGGACCTATCAGAATACAGCCTGCCGAGTTCTCCAAATTTGCTACAGCATTGGCTTTGGCCCGACTGCTCAGTACGTATGGTTTCTCTATGGCAAAGCGCAGCGATGTGGTAAAGATGATTGCTGTCGTTTTGGTGCCTATGTTGCTCATTGTGCTACAGAATGAGACGGGCTCGGCACTTGTGTTCGCTTCCTTTTTCCTTGTGCTCTATCGTGAGGGGATGACAGGATCGCTTCTCGCTGTGGGTGTCTGTGCGGTGCTCTATTTCGTTATAGGAGTAGGGCAGAGCGAGAAGTTCTTTGAACTGATGCCGGTTAATGTGGGTGAATTTATTGTCTTTCTGCTCATACCTCTCTTCACCTCCCTTATGGTGGGGGTATATGGCAAGCGAGCAGGACGCGCCTGGTGGATAGCCGCATTTAACATGCTAGTGACACTCATCGCTTGGCTCTTTTCTCGCTACGTAATCCCCTTCGACATCTGCATCGTACAGCTTATACTCTGCATATGCACGGCGCTGTATCTAATATATGTATATGTGCTCGAACGTTATGCCTCATACCTTCTCATTGCGCTTTTTGCTTTGGGGTCGATAGGCTTCTACTACTCGTGCAATATGCTTATCGACAAGTTGCAACCCCATCAGCAGATGCGTATAATGGTACTACTCGGGCTTAAAGACGACCCTGCAGGTGTGGGTTACAACATCAATCAATCGAAAATTGCTATAGGCTCGGGAGGGCTTTGGGGCAAAGGCTTTCTCAAAGGTACACAGACTAAACTCGAATACGTGCCAGAGCAGCACACGGACTTTATTTTCTGTACTATTGGTGAGGAACAGGGCTTTATGGGATGTACGTTTATCTTGTTCTTGTACGCGGTGTTTATCGTGCGTATTATTCTATTGGCAGAGCGGCAAGGTAGCAGCAATAAATTTACTCGTGTTTATGGATATTCGCTGGCGTCAATTCTTACCTTCCATTTATTTGTGAATGTAGGTATGGTTATTGGTCTGGCACCAGTAATTGGTATACCGTTGCCATTCTTTAGTTATGGTGGCTCCTCTTTATGGGGATTTACCATTCTACTTGCCATACTACTTCGTCTGGATGCTGAACGGGAGACCCGATTCTGATGCCAATATCACGTATACCTTTTATTGATGTTACATTCATTAGATGGGTTAGTCTGATGGTGGTATGTGTGCTGTCACATAGCGTAAGGTTGGCAATAGGTATCGTGAAGTCAGTTCTTCGTCCTATACTTTTTATTGACTTGTTATTCTGAAGATTGGTACTTATACTGTCGTTGTATACGCTGATTGAGTCTTGCTCAATCTGTATGTGAAAGGCAATATTGGAGTAAGGGTAATTGTCGGTCAGCAGTAGCAGTTCTATGCCGTTAATTCTATTGTTGCGTAGTGTGTCTACATGAAAGCAGAGTGTATCTTCAATTCTCCATCCGTCATGTATAGGGATGAAGGATAGGTAATGTGTGTGTTTGATGCAACCACTCAAGAGAGTGGTTGCTAACATAAAGGTAAATAGTTTGTATTTGGCAGTTGGCCTATTGTGGTGCATTCTCCTTGTGTGAGGGGCGTTTCTGTTCTCTGTTTTGGCCACCATTGCCGTTCTTATTGCTTGGTTTTTTCTTTTTCTTCTTTTTCTTAGCGTTATCAAAGCGGGTCACGCTATCCTGGTCAAGGAGGTCGACTCTCTGTGGCTCGTCAGCTTCGCCATCCTCGGACAGGGATTCGGGCTTCACGCCCTTCTTGTTCAGGTTGATGATGTCGAAGGCGCGGCGTGTGCTGATGGTGACGAGGTTGGCTCCAAAGCTCTTGTCGGTAGAGTAGGTAATCTCGCGCTTGAGGATGTCGCACTTGAAGAAGTAATAGGTGTTGTCCAATGTCTCTAGTGTGATGTCACGGGCGGGGAACCGCTTCAAGGCTTCCACGTAGACGTCTACCTCGTAGTTCATGCAGCATTTCAGCTTGGCGCACTGGCCTGCGAGCTTCTGTGGATTCATGGAGATGTCCTGGAAGCGGGCTGCGCTGGTCGATACGGAGGTAAAGCTGGTGAGCCAAGTGGCGCAGCAGAGCTCGCGGCCACATGGGCCGATGCCACCAATGCGTCCTGCCTCTTGGCGGGCACCAATCTGCTTCATCTCGATGCGTACTCTGAACACTTCGGCCAGCACCTTGATGAGTTGGCGGAAGTCTACACGTCCATCGGCAATGTAGTAGAAGATGGCCTTGTTACCATCGCCCTGATACTCTACGTCGCCTATCTTCATGTCGAGGCCAAGGTCCTTGGCTATTTGGCGCGAACGTATCATCGTGTCTTGCTCCTTGGCCTTGGCTTCGTAGTATTTCTCCATGTCCACCTCGCGGGCCTTGCGGTATACGCGGCGCACCTCGGCGTCACTTTTGATGCGTGCCTTCTTCATCTGCAGCAGTACGAGGCTACCAGTGAGGGTGACGGTGCCTATGTCGTGGCCCGGGCTGGCTTCTACGGCTACGATGTCGTCCTTCTGCAAGGGTATTTTGTTGCTGTTGAGGTAGTAGCCTTTACGTGTGTTCTTGAATTGCACTTCCACATAATCGGTTGCATCGATGTTGCCTGGTACATCTACCAGCCAATCGAATACGTTGAGTTGCTTATCTTGTCGGCCGCATCCTTCACTGCAAATGCCGTCGCAGCCGTTGGTCTTAAATTCGCTCATATATCTATTGTTTCAGTAGCATAATCATTTTTAGTGCGAGGTCGAAGAACACCATCTTGGCATTCACGTTTTGCTCAATGTGCCGTTGTGCTTCGCTCAGCTCCTCCATGATGCCGAAGATGTTCTTCTCGTTCACGAATGGGGCGAAGCGTGAGGTGAAGTTGGCCTCGTCCGTGTTCATGTAGTTTATCTCAGGGCGGTGGAAGTTGCAGATGAAGCTCTCCCGTATCATGTGCTGGCAGTAGATGAGGAAGTTCTTCTGTGGCTCGCGTCCCATGCCGGCCACCGTTTCGGCCCATTGGCGCATACCCTTGAGGTTGCGTGCATAGGCTTGGCGCATCAGTGCCATGAAGAGCTCGATGTACTCTTTCGTGCGGTTGCCCAGATGAATGGTCTCTACCGCCTGTAGCCAGTTCCCTGCCGAGGCATGGGCTATCTGTCGGGCATCGGTCTCGGTCAGCCCATACCTTCCGATGAGGGCTTCGCTGATGATGCTCTCTTCGATGGGGCGTAGCGTGAGCCGCTGCACCCGACTCTGTATGGTGGGCAATAGCAGGTCGGGGTTCTCTGCCACGAGCAGGAATACCGTCTGGGCTGGCGGCTCCTCTATCATCTTCAGCAGCTTGTTTGAGCACTCCGTGTTCATCTTCTCGGCCATCCAGATGATCATCACCTTGTAGCCGCCCTCGCTCGACTTGAGTGTGAGCTTGCGGATTATCTCCTCGCTTTGCGAGGCATAGATGAGTCCCTGCTGGTTCTCCGTACCTATGTGGTCCATCCACTGGTTGAGGTTCATGTAGGGATTCTCCAGTGCAGCCTGCCGCCATTTGTCGATGAAGTCGTCGCTACGTGGCGTCTTGTTGGAGTCCTTCTTGTAGATGGGGAAGGCGAAGTGCAGGTCGGGGTGCACCAGCTTGTCGAACTTCTTGCACGAGGGACATTCGCCGCAGGCATCCTCGCCATTGCGGTGTGAGCAGCACAGGTAGCGTGCGTAGGCGATGGCCACGGCCAGCTTGCCCGTACCCTCGGGGCCGCAGATGAGCTGCGCATGCGGTATGCGCCCCTCGGCAACTGCCGAGCGTAGCATCTGCACCGCGTTGTCTTGTCCTATGATATCCTTGAAGTACACTTTCTGTCCTTATTTGGCATATTATGACAAAGGTATAGTTTTTTCTTCAAATCCGCAAATCTCTTTCTAGCCAAATCTGTTATATGTCATTTTTTGCTCAAAACCCTAATGTCTTGAAAAAGCTAATGAAATGCCTGTTGAGTATAGCGGCAAGCCGTCAATAGATGGCACGTGCCACCTGCTTCACGCTGTCTGTGGCTGCCATGGCGTAGAAGTGGATGCTGGGTACGCCGTGTGCGATGAGCTCGCGGCACTGGGCGGTGCACCACTCGATGCCTACTTGGCGCACCTCCTCGTCGCTCTTGCAACGGAGCACCTCGGTGGCCAGGGCTTGCGGGATGTCCACCTTGAAGGTCTTGGGGATGATGCTTAGCTGGCGGGCGGTCTTCAAGGGTTTGATGCCGGGGATGATGGGGATGGTGATGCCTTCGGCACGGGCACGATCGACGAAGCGGAAGTACTTGTCGTTGTCGTAGAAGAGCTGGGTGACGGCATATTGGGCGCCGGCCTTGACCTTTTCTTTCAGCCAGTGGAGGTCCATATCCATGTTGGGCGACTCCTCGTGCTTCTCGGGGTAGCAGGCCACGCCGTAGGTGAAGGGCTGGCCGGGCTCCTTGATGGGCGAGCCGTCGATGAAGTAGCCCTCGTTGAAGCGGTTGACCTGTGCCTGCAGTTCTATGGCGTGGCTGTAGCCGTTGCCGGTGGGGGTGAACAGGGACTCGTGCTTGGCCTTGTCGCCACGCAGCAGCAGCAGGTCGGTGATGCCGAGAAACTGGAGGTCGAGCAGCACATACTCGGTCTCTTCACGGGTGAAACCGCTGCATAGGATATGGGGGACAACGGGGATGTCGTACCTGTTCTTGATGGCGGCGGCTACGGCGACGGTGCCGGGGCGACGGCGTAGCGATATCTTATGGAAGACACCCTCGGGTGACTCCTGGTATACGTATTCGCTTCGGTGGGTGGTGATATTGATGTAGCGGGGGTTGAACTCGCGCAGCTCGTCGATGGTGCGGAACAGGCTGTTGATGCCTGTGCCCTTGAGCGGGGGCAGCACTTCGAAGGAGAAGGCGGTGCCGTTGCCGGAGGTGATGGAGTCTATGACGGACATTGATGTGTATATATTAAAGTTGATAGTGCAAAGGTAGTGCTTTTTTTTATACAATTGGTTCCATAGATGAAAATATAAGACTAATCCATGACTGGAGCAAAAGGAATGCGATATGCCAATGCGTATCAAATAACTTTTTTAGAAAAAGTAATTCTTGTAGGTGTAATTCATATTTTTGTTTATCTTTGCGCCTATATAATAATTTACTATGAAGAGAATTCTCTATATCTTTGCTCTAGCCTTGCTGGCAGTGTCTTGTATGGGAAAGCAGGGCTTTGTCGTGGAGCGTGGTACTCCTGCGACTTTACTACTCTTGTCTGATGATGTTCAGGTGGTACAAACTGCTGTAGGGCTGGTGGAGCACGATTATCTCAACGTGTTTGGCGATACGTTGCGATTGGCTTCTTCGGCCAGTGGATTATGTGATACTCCGTTTATCGTAGTGGCCACGTGTGGAGTGGGGGAGGCCGATTCCCTGATGGCTGTGTTGGGTATTGAGCGTGATACCTTGATTGCCTATCCCGAAAGCTATTATATAGGAGTGCGTTGTGTGGATGAGAATCCCTGCCTCTATGTTATCGGTGGTGATGCACACGGTACGGCCTATGGCTTGATGGCTGTGTCTCGCATGATGGGTGTGTCGCCATGGGAGTGGTGGGCCGATAGTCCTGTAAAGCCTCGCAAACGATGGGTGGTCGATGCTTTTGAGACTATTGAGCATCCTGCCGTACGCTATCGTGGCATATTTCTCAATGATGAGGACTTCGCTCTTGTACCTTGGGCAAACGAAACCTATGACCTAGGAACCCGAAGGGGGGAGCTAGGTCCGAAAACTTACGGACGCATATTCGAACTCTTGCTACGCCTACAGGCCAACACCTGCTGGCCAGCGATGCATGAGTGCACGGTGCCCTTCTTCTTTGTGGAGGGTAACCGTGAGATGGCCGAGAAATACGGTATCTATATGGGAGCATCGCACTGCGAACCCATGGCACGCAATACCAATGGAGAATGGCGCGTGAGTGGAGTGGGCGACTATGATTATGTGAACAATAGCGAGGAGGTGAAGCGCTTTTGGCGCGAACGTGTAGAGGAGGTGGCTGCCCAGCCCGTCATCTATACATTGGGTATGCGTGGCGTGCATGATGGGCGCATGAATGGTGCCAAGACTGTAGACGAGCAGCGTGCAGTACTCACACAAGTGCTGGCCGACCAGCGGGCTATGCTGGCAGAGCTGGTCGATTCTACTCTGACCCGCATTCCCCAAGTCTTTATCCCCTACAAGGAGGTGCTCGATGTGTATAATTCCGGACTTTCGGTACCCGATGATGTTACTCTCATGTGGTGCGACGATAATTACGGTTACATACGCCACCTCCCCGATTCGGCTGAGCGTGTGCGCTCAGGCGGCAACGGGCTATACTATCATGTGTCGTATTGGGGGCGTCCGCACGACTATCTTTGGCTGCCCTCTACGCATCCTGTATTGATGGCGACAGAACTTCTCAGAGCCTATGATGCGCATAATCGGGATATGTGGGTACTCAATGTAGGCGATATCAAGCCTGCTGAATACTTGACGGAACTGTTTATGGATATCGCATGGAACCCCGAGCAGGTGAGAGCCGTGGGCGTGCGTGGCCACATGGAGCAGTTTATGGCACGGGAATTTGGTCAGCGTCAAGCTAGCTCACTCACCGATCTTATGATGGATTATTATCATCTGGCTTATATACGCCGTCCTGAGTTTATGGCTCATACACGCACCGAGGAGCGTGATCCCAAATACAAGCGTCCTACTTCGCTCCCTTGGAGCGAGGAGTTTGTGCGTAGCCGTATAGATGCCTATGATGCGCTGATAAGCGATTGCAACCGCCTGGCCGACGGCAAGGATGAGGCTCATGCCGATGCGTGGTACCAGCTCATAGAGTATCCGGTGAAGGCTGCAGCATACATGAACCATAAGTGGTGCTACGCGCAGCTGGCTCGCCATGGTGCAGGTGAGGACTTCTGGAACAAGGCCGATGAGTGTCATCGCAAGATAGTGAGCAGCACCAAGCACTATAATGAGGTGATGGCCGATGGCAAGTGGAACAAGATGATGAACTATCATCCCCGCAACCTTGCAGCCTATGATGAGGTGCCGCGAGGAGAGTACGAGGGCGTGTTGGAGCATGAGATATATACAATAGGTACCCCGCTTGAGTGGGAACGCAAGGGGATGATTGCCGAACTCGGCTATAGCCGACAGGCAGTGCCTCTGCATATCGGCAATCCGGTGACACTGGAAGTGGAGGCTGCAGACTCTATCGTATTGGCCTTCGTACCTAACCATCCTGTGCAGAGCAAAGAAATGCGTGTAAGTGTGACTCTTGATGGGCAGGCATCCAAAGTAGTCAATATTGCAACCTATGGTCGTAGCGAGGCTTGGAAACGTAATGTGAAACGCAACCTTGCACTCTGTCCCCTGCCGTTCGGCCCTTTGGGTGAAGGTAAGCATACGCTGACCATCGAAGCCCTAGACCCCCATATCATCCTTGATGAGGTGTATGTGTTGGACTGATGGTTGATGGACTATGGTTGAAAGTTGGAAGATGAAAGATGAATGATTGCCTTCGGATGGGAGTTATCGTTTTAATGGCACACAGATGTTGTTGAGTGGTGAGTTATGAGTTGCCGTCTGGTAGGCAGTTTTCGTTTTCGTCATCGTTATCGTTATCGTTTTCGTTGACTCTTACCCCTCTATCTTTGCCCGTATTTTGGTGAGGTATGCCTTCATGCCCTCGGCATCGTGCTCCTCGATAATCTGCAGCAGCTCCTTGAGCTCACGACGTATGTTTTCCACCTGACCCGGTGTGCGGGGGTTGAAGAGGATCTCCTGCAGCAGGTAGTCGTCCTCGCTGAGCAGTCCCTTGGCGATAGCCATATGCTTCTTGAAGGTGGTGCCCGGTGCCTCCTGCTTCTTCATGATGGCGGCAAACACGAAGGTACTCACGAAGGGGATGGAGAGCGAGTAGGCCATGGTCTCATCGTGCTCGTCGAAGGTGTATTCGAAGATGTTCAGCCCGAGGCTCTGGTACAGGTCCTTGAAGAACACCTTGCCTAGGTGGTCGCTCTCGCTGATGATGATGGCATTCTCATTGCTCAGGTTGCTGAGGCTGGCGAAGGTGGGGCCAAACATGGGGTGTGTGCTCACGAAGCGGAAGCCACTCTCGCGGTAAAACTCGGGCAGCTGCGTCTTGATGGAGGCGATATCGCTCAGTATGCAGTCTTGCGGGAGGGCGGGTATCACCTGCTTGAAGGCCTCGATGGTGTACTTCACCGTGGCGGCATTGATGACGAGCTCGGGGCGGAACTCGCGTATCTCGTCCAGTGTGGTGAAGCGACACGTGTTGTACACAAAGCGCAAGCGCCGTGGGGCGATGTCATATACTGCCGTTTCGTGCTGGAAACTGAGCAGGTCGGTAAAGAAGGAGCCCATCTTGCCGGCTCCGAGAATCAGTATCTTCATAATGGGAGACAAAGGTACTGCAAACTGAGAGGAGAACAAAATAAATTTATTTATTTTTTATCCCGAGGTGCAGCGTACCTAAAACGACTTAGTCGTTAAAATTAGTGCAACTGATGTTAAGGCGAGAGAAATGCAAATTTCAACGAGCGAATGTAATGGAAAAGTTTACTTTTCTATTGCTGAGCGAGGCCGAAATTCAACAAAGTTAAATTTATTTGCAATTTCCTGAGCCGCCGCCTAATTTCAAGCTGCGAAGCAGATTAAAGGTACTGCAAACCGAGAGGAGACAAAATAAATTTATTTATTTTTTTTATCCCGAGGTGCAGCCTAATTTCGCTGCCAACTCCCTTGGCGACCCCTTGGCAAAAACGCCCATTTTGCGATAATTGTCATTGATTATCAACGCATACCCCTACGTAATGATTTGCGTTTACCCCTTGGCATTGGCACGCGCGACTATCAGTTTCATCAGTGTCATCATGTTGACAAAACTTGTCATCAGCAATTGTTCAGATTGCCGCGGATTATTTCATATCGCCCACGAATGACACGGATTATCACAAATATTTCTATTACGTCGCTGATTTATAGCTCTTTCACTGAGCTTGCAAAATAAATCTTTTCCCTGTTTTTAACCTATGTTATGAGTGTTTGTTGGCGAACATCCGCGCATATGCTCGCCACCATTCGCGCGTATGTAGTCGACCATTTACGTGTACGCTCGCCAACAAATAGCTTGAAATATTAATAAAAACTACGAATTTCACAAGTAAAAGATACGCAGCTTCCCACCCTATCAATATCAATTATCCATAAACCATCATCCATCAACCATAAAACCCTCATTCCTCCTGCCAAGGGGCAGATGAAATATTGCTATAGCACAGGTTTGATGGTCTAATGTTGCTTTTCTCTACTATGCGTAATATCCACATTGTCAATGCATATACCCTTGGCAGAATTTGTTTGAAGCGTATCTTTCTGCCAAGGGGTAAGTGTAGTTTTGCCAAGGGTATAAACATGGGAGCGTCTTAGTGTTGAGGGCTTTGTCTCGTGCTCACTATTATTCGTGAGGGCAAAAAAACAAGGCTTTTAAGGAATAGGCGAAGGCGTACCTTGAAGGCCTTGGGGATTATTGCGAACGATAGCAGGCTATACTTTAATATATTACCCCATTCATGACATCTATAGTTATAAATACCTTTTCTTTGCTTCCGAGAAACGAATATCTCAGAGCGTTTGCGTTGGTTGCAAGGTTGCGAAATGAGAGGTATGAAAGATTTTGGGGTAGTGTTAAGAAAATAATTCCTAATTGACTTTAGCCCCTATGGGCGTCGAACTGCGTTTCATAACTACTAATTCCTAATTATTTTATACTTTTAGCTTGCTGCGCAATCTGAAGATAGGCTGCGGCTCGCTGAAAAAAGTTCAAATAAATTTGGCTTCTTGCTCGCCTTGCACTATCTTTGCAGCATCCGAGGGGAGAAATCCTTGGATCAAGAATGCGTTTCTTGCTTTT
>JAZNYG010000061.1:0-25542 GCA_045594245.1 Bacteroidaceae bacterium | reverse complement strand
AGGGAAAAATACTTTTTCATATTGTACTGATTTTTATAGATGAATAGTTTTAGGAGTTGCAGGATTTCGACTCCTGCAACTCCTAAATTATGTACCTTCTAAAAAGCTTAGGGCTGCTTGCCGATATAAGCCAAGATACCGCCGTCAACGTAGAGCACGTGACCATTTACGGCATCAGAAGCCTTAGAAGCAAGGAATACTGCGGGGCCACCCAGTTCCTCGGGATCGAGCCAGCGACCTGCGGGAGTCTTGGCACAGATGAATGAGTCGAAGGGGTGGCGACTGCCGTCGGCCTGACGCTCGCGGAGAGGAGCAGTCTGTGGAGTAGCGATGTAGCCCGGGCCGATGCCGTTGCACTGGATGTTGTACTCGCCATACTCTGAGCAGATGTTGCGGGTGAGCATCTTCAAACCGCCCTTGGCTGCTGCATAAGCTGATACGGTCTCGCGGCCGAGCTCTGACATCATAGAGCAGATGTTGATGATCTTACCTTCGCGGCGCTCCATCATCTCGGGGATAACGGCGCTGGAGCAGATGAACGGACCTACGAGGTCGATGTCGATAACCTGCTGGAACTCTGAACGCTTCATCTCGTGCATGGGGATGCGCTTGATGATGCCGGCATTGTTTACGAGGATGTCAATCTGGCCTACCTCGGCGTGAATCTTCTCTACGAGCTCCTTTACAGCCACTTCATCGGTAACGTCGCATACGTAGCCGTGTACGTTCTCGATGCCTGCCTCCTTATAGTTGGCCAAGCCCTTCTCCAAAGCGGCTTCGTTGATGTCGTTGAAGATGATGTTCTTGATACCTGCCTGCACGAATGCCTTGGCGATGTTGAATCCGATACCGTAAGATGCGCCGGTGATCCAGGCGTTCTTACCCTCTAATGAAAAAATGTTTGCCATATTTCTATTGTATATTAATTATTTCAAGTCAGTAATCAAAGAGAAGTCCTGATCGCCATAGTCGAGATTCTCGCCACCCATACCCCAGATGAAGGTGTAGTTGTGTGTGGCGGCAGCGCTATGGATAGACCACTCGGGAGAGAGCACGGCTTGGTCGCCCTTCATCCAGATGTGGCGGGTCTCGTCAACTTCACCCATGAAGTGGCATACAGCATGCTCTTCGGGTACTTCGAAATAGAAGTAAGCCTCCATGCGGCGGCTGTGTACGTGAGCAGGCATGGTGTTCCATACGCTACCGGGAGCCAGCTCGGTCATACCCATCTGAATCTGGCAGGTGGGGAGCACCTGGTTGACAAGCATCTTGTTGATGTTGCGGTCGTTGGAGCCTTCGAGCGAACCCATGTGTGCTACTACAGCATCAGCCTTGGTCACCTTCTTGTTAGGATAGTTGCGGTGAGCGGTGCATGAGTTGAAGTAAAACTTGGCGGGGTTCTGGGGATCCTTGCTCTCGAAGATTACATCGCGGTCGCCCGAACCTATGTAGAGCGCCTCCTTATAGTCGAGTTCAAAGGTCTCATCGCCAGCCTTCACTACGCCGGGGCCACCTACGTTGAACATACCGATCTCGCGGCGAGTGGTGAAGAAGGGTGCCTTCAGGGGGTCGATGGCCTCGAGCTTGAGCGCCTCGTTCACGGGCATGGCACCGCCCACTACCATACGGTCGTACATAGAGTACACCATGTTTACCTCATCGGCTGCAAACACCTTTTCAATGAGGAAGTCGCGACGGATACGCTTGGTGTCGTAGCTCTTCGCATCCTCGGGATGTGCTGCATAACGCACTTCATAGTTTGTCTTCATAGCTTTACTGTTAGTTTTGATTTGTAATAATAGTGTTTATAGAATATTATTCAGATTGTTTCGTTTGGCTTTTACGCTTGCGCAGGATGCGGTACACACCGAGACCTATAATCAGTAGGATGGTAGCATACATGATGATGATGCACGCCATGGCGATGGTTTCGCCCTTCTTCACGCTATCCGGGTCAAACACCATGTGGATGGTGTGTTTGCCTGCAGGCACATTGATGGCGCGTAGCATGTAGTTCACACGATAGATGTCGGCAGGCACTCCGTCGATGGTGGCTTTCCATCCATAGGGATAGTAGATCTCTGAGAATACGAGTGTGCCGGGCTTGCTGGCAGTGTACTCGTAGTCGAGATAGCGGGGAGTGTACTTGGTGAGGCGTACGGTGGCTGTAGAGTCATGCCCAGGTGTGAAGTTTTCTACATAGGGGGCAAACTCTTTGTCCAGCACGGCGGTAGTATGCAGGTTGATATGGTTGAGGGCATCGCTCTCCTCATTCGGAGTGTCTACTACCTGTAGGGTATCTACAAACCACGCATTGCCCATGGCATAGGGGTTGCGTTGTACGGTGGGCTGCCCTCCCTTTTGGTCAGGTACGATGAAGTACTTGGCGTTGAGCATGCCGATGACGTTCATGTTCATCTTCGAGATATGTTGGTCTATCAGGTCTTGATAGCGGCGCAGCTTGGCTGCATGGTAGCCACCAATCGACTTTAGATAATATGATGTGCGGGCATCGTTGAAGGTGTTGGTCGTAAGGTTCAGCACACGGAAGTGCGGGTCCTTATCCTGCAAGATTTGCTTCTCGTAGGGATACATCTGGAATGCAGCGCTGTTGTTTTTCTTGGGGACGAAGGAATCGTCGTTGAGGTAGCGCTGATTTACGGGCCACATATCGGCCAACACCAACACACCCAAGATGGCTACCATATAGCTCCACTTGATCCATCCCTTGGCAAACACCCAGAGCGTGGCTGCAGCTAAGATGATAAAGAGGAACGAGCGCCAGGCATCTCCTTTCATCAGCGCCTCACGCTCGGCAAGGATACCTTGGTAGGCGAAGTCGGGGAGGCTTGAGGCAAACCCGGCATCAACGGGAGCGGTAAAGTCAAACAGCGTACCGCCAAACAGGGCGATGATAAAACAAATTCCTGCTGTCACTCCCGTAGCGATGTAAATGCTGCGCATAGCTTTCTCGCGTGAAAGGGTGTCATCCATCAGCTCCTTGATGGCCAAGAATCCAAGCAACGGCATGGCCACCTCAGCAACGATAAGGATGGACGACACAGCGCGGAACTTATTGTACATAGGGAAGTACTTGAAGAAAAACTCGGTGAGCGGCATAAAGTTGTGTCCCCAAGCCAAAGCCACAGAGAAGAGCGTGGCGGCCAGTATCGCCCATTTGTAGGGCCCTTTCACGATGAGCAAACCCAGCACAAAGAGGAAGCATACGATGGCACCCATATAGACGTTGCCTGCCGTGAAGGGTTGGTCGCCCCAATAGAGGGGTACATTGGCACAGAACTGGGCGGCAGAGTTGCGGGGTACACCATGCTTGACCAATGACTTGTACAGTTCCGAGTCGGTACCTACATCGTAGGTCGATGCACCACCCATCACACCCGGTATGAGGAACGACAGCGACTCATCAATGCCATAGCTCCATTGGGTAGCGTAGTCGAGGTCGAGGCCCTTGGTCTTGTTGTCGGCATCCTTCGCCTTGGCAAGGTCGGAGTGCCCGCCGCGCATCGTTTGCTCGGCATATTCCTGGTTCACAAAGATGGTAGAGCTGCCCGTGCCCAAACCTATGAGCAGCGAACCGAAGAAGAGTGCGCTGCCAATGGCAAGGTCCTTATAACGCTTCTCCTTGATGTGGGTATATAGCTCGGCAATGAAGAAGAGGCCGATCATCATGAATAGGTAGTAGGACATCTGCGGGTGATTGCCAAATCCGATAGCGGTAAACAGCATGGTCAGTATCACTCCCCATCCATATTTCTTACGGAAGATGAGGTAGAAGCCTGCTACGACTACCGAGATAAGTGCTATGGACGAGGTCTTCGAGTTGTGCCCCGCCTGCACGATGATGAAGAAGTAGGAAGAGAATCCCGTGGCCAGCGCACCTACGATGCTCAACCATTTGTTGATGTTGAATGCCCGCATCAGGATGTAGAAGCATACGAAGAAGATGATAAATACCCAAGGTGTGCTCCAATGTCCCTTGAGCATAATCTTGTGGAAGGGTTTCAGCCAGTCGTTGGCTTCGTAGTGCCCACCGCCAATCTGGTAGTTGGGCATACCGCTAAACATCGAGCCGGTCCAGAAGGTATGGTCACCCGTATCCTTGGTGTATTTTACGGCTTCTTGCACAGCTGAGGTTGCGCTTGTGCTGTCGCCAGACTGGATAACTTTGCCTTCCAGAGCTGGCGAACAATAGATACAGGCGATAGCCACGAAAATTACCAAAGCCACAGCGTAGGCTCCGTATTTTTGCCAAATATTTTCTTTCTTCATCTTTGATGGTTCGTTAAAAACTACTTATTGATGCACAAAAGTACAGTTTTTTTGGATAATTTATGGCAACTGTTCTCCTTTTTTGTACTTTTGTCTGAGTTAAAGTTGTTTTTTATGGAGAAGAAACGAATTATCATAGTTGGCCCAGCTTATCCCTATAGAGGTGGTATCGCTGATTTTAACGAACGTTTGGCCTATGAGTTCCAGCGTGAGGGGCATGAGGTGACGATATACACCTTCACGTTGCAGTATCCTAGTTTCTTGTTTCCCGGAAAGACGCAATATGCCACTGGTGCAGCTCCTGAGAAGTTGTCAATAGTGCGCAAGCTTAATTCCATTAATCCCTTTAATTGGTTAAAGGTAGGTCGTGAGATACGTCGTGCTCATCCCGACATGGTAATGATACGTTTCTGGCTTCCCTTTCTGGCTCCCTGTCTTGGTACTGTAGCCCGCATCGTCCGTAAGGACAAGAGCATTAAGGTGGTGGCTCTGCTCGACAATGTGATTCCTCATGAGCATCGCATCGGAGACCATATGTTTGCCCGTTATATGATACGGTCGGTAGGAGGCTATATCGCAATGTCAGAGTCGGTGTTGCGCGATGCCAAGAGTTTTGATGACACCAAACCTTGTGCCCTTACTCCACATCCGCTTTACGATAACTTTGGCCCTAAGGTGTCTCGTGATGAAGCAATTGCTCATCTCGGACTTGATCCAGACACTCGTTATATTCTCTTTTTCGGACTTATTCGTGATTACAAGGGGCTTGACCTTTTGCTTCGTGCCTTTGCCGATAGACGTTTGCGGGGCAAAAGGGTGAAGCTCATCGTAGCGGGTGAGTTTTATAGCAATGCTGAGTTATACGAGCAGTTGGAAAAAGAGTTGGAACTCACAGAGCATATTGTTTGGTATAAGGAGTTTGTGCCGGCCGACCAAGTACGCTATTTCTTTGCTGCTGCCGATTTGGTGGCACAGCCCTATAAGTCGGCCACGCAGAGTGGTATTACGCAGATTGCTTACCATTTCGAGCGCCCTATGCTTGTGACTAATGTTGGAGGACTGGCCGAGATTGTCCCTCATGGGAAAGTGGGCTATGTCACTCAACCTGATGCCGCAGACATTGCTGATGCATTGGTCGACTTTGTAGACAACCGCAGCGAGAGTGATTTCCATGAGGGTGTGGTGCAAGAAAAGGCGAAGTATGCATGGAGCAATATGACAACGTCGTTGCTCGATGTGGCAAGTAAACTTTAATTGAAGATTTTTCTTAGGAACTGTTTGTGCGAGTACTCATTATAAATACAACGGAGCGACAGGGTGGTCCTGCGATTGCTGCTTATCGCCTGACTGAGGCATTGAAGAATAATGGTATCAAGGCCAAGATGCTGGTGCGTCGCAAAAGCACCGATCAAGTGACCACGGTGCAGGCTGAGTATACCCTATCTGATCGTTTCAGTATGGTATGGGAGAGGCTGTCTGTAGCTTTACATACGCACTTCCGTCGCAATCGGGTCTATGCCATCGATCTGGGCCGATCGGGCACTGATATTACCAACCTGCCTGAGTTCAAACAGGCTGATGTAATCCATCTGCATTGGACCAATGGCGGTATGCTCTCGCTTTCTTCGATAGATAAAATTATTGCTTCAGGAAAGCCTATTGTATGGACATTGCATGACATGTGGCCCTTCACGGGAATATGTCATTACGCACATGATTGTGACCACTATACCGAGCAATGCCACGATTGCCCGCAGCTCAATAGCCGCAAATATCGCGATATGGCCTACCGCATATTCAAACGTAAGGAACAGATGCTGCAAGGGGCGCATATTCAGTTTGTGGCTTGTAGTCGATGGCTCGGCAATATGGCCATAAACAGCCATCTGCTGCATGGCTGTAAGATACAGTGTGTGCCTAATGCCATAAATACCAATCTTTTTAGACCGCGTAGCAAGCAACAGGCTCGTGAAGCATTAGGGCTGCCGACCGACAAACGTCTGATACTCTTCAGTTCACACTCATTGGCCGATGAACGTAAAGGCTATCATTACCTTAAGGAAGCTGTTAAAATGTTGTCGACCGAGCATCCCGAGTGGAGGAATCAGTTGGGCGTTGTCCTTATCGGTAAGAATATATCACCCGCGTTGTATCAAGATATCCCGTTCGACGTGTATCCGCTAAGCTATGTGGCAGAGGAGAAGAGACTGGTAGAGGTCTACAATGCTGTGGATCTCTTCGCCATACCATCTTTGCAGGACAACTTGCCCAATACTATCGTGGAGGCTATGGCTTGTGGGGTCCCCTGTATAGGATTCAGCGTGGGGGGTATACCTGAAATGATAGATCACTTGCATAATGGCTATGTGGCGGATTACAAGAATGTGTCCGACTTTGCTGCGGGCATCCATTGGCTGCTTACTGAAGGAGACTACGAGATGCTGAGTCGTGAGGCCGCTCGCAAGGCAGCAAACACATATGGAGAGAACAGTGTGGCCATGAAGTATATCGGAATATACAACCGTATAACGGGTATGCATGCGTAATAGAGATTTATTCACTAATATACATCAATAATAACGAAGACCATGTTTGCAAAAGAAACTTACATCCGTCGCCGCCAGCAGCTGAAGGCAACGCTGAAGAGCGGTTTGTTGCTGTTTCTCGGCAACGACGAGTGCGGCATGAACTATGCCGACAACACCTATCACTTCCGTCAGGACTCTACCTTCCTTTATTTCTTTGGCTCTGACTATGCTGGCTTGGCTGCTGTCATTGACATAGATGAGGACCGTGAGATTATCTTTGGCAATGAACTTACGATCGATGACATTGTATGGATGGGCACACAGCCAACCATCAGTGAGAAGAGCGAGCGCGTAGGTATCAGCGAAACACTGCCTATGGGTGAGCTCAAGAACTACTTGGCGCGTGCTGCCGCGAAAGGCCAGCCAATACATTTCTTGCCTCCTTATCGTGGCGATCACAAGCTATGGCTCAGCGAACTGTTGGGTATACATCCGGCCGAGTTGGCTGCCAAGTCATCGGTGCCCTTTATCCGTGCCGTAGTTGATCAGCGTAATTACAAGAGTGCAGAAGAGATTGCTCAAATCGAAGAGGCAGTAAACACCAGTGTTGAAATGCATGTGACGGCTATGCGTATGGCTCGTCCCGGTGTCAAGGAGAGTGAGATTGCTGCTGCCGTTACGGAGGTAGCCATGCGTCAGGGGGGTAATCTGTCGTTTCCTGTGATTGCGACCATCAATGGGCAGACTCTTCACAATCATTGCCATAGTAATGTGCTTAAGGAAGGACAGCTATTCCTTCTCGATGCAGGCGCAGAGAATGCTATGCATTATGCTGGTGACCTTACTTCTACTATGCCAGTCAGTGGACACTTTACAGAGCGTCAGCGCACAGTCTTTGACATCAATCATCGTGCCTACACAGCTGCGGTGAATGCTTTGAAGCCGGGTGTGCCTTTCCGTGATGTTCATATGATCGCTATGACGGAGATTTGTAAGGGTATGAAGGAGTTGGGCCTTCTCAAGGGAGACCCTGCCGAAGCAGCGCGTATAGGTGCGTATGCCCTCTTCATGCCTTGCGGATTGGGTCATATGATGGGTCTTGATGTGCATGATATGGAGAACTTGGGCGAGGTATATGTAGGCTATGATGGTCAGCCCAAGAGCACTCAGTTTGGTTTCAAGTCACTTCGTTTGGCGCGTCCTCTCGAGCCAGGCTTTGTGTTTACCGTTGAACCCGGTATTTATTTCATCCCAGAGCTTATTGACAAATGGCGTGCAGAGAAAATGTACACAGACTTCATCTGCTACGACAAGCTCGATGCATGGAAGGACTTCGGTGGTATTCGCAATGAGGAGGACTATCTCATTACAGCTGATGGAGCCCGTCGCTTGGGTAACCATAAGCCTAGTAGTGCCGAGGAGATTGAGGCTGTGTGCAATGCCTAAGAAGAACTGATAAAAAAGAATGAGGGTCGAGATATCGCGACCCTCATTCTTTTTTCTATATAATCTAAATTATAATCCGAAAGCCTCCTTGACCTTCTCTACATAGTCGAGCTTTTCCCATGTGAACAACTCAACTGTGACATCCTTGTCGCCTTCGTAGCGCGACTTATAACTCTTGGTGATGGTCTGAGGACGACGTCCCATATGGCCGTATGCAGCAGTCTCTGCATAGATGGGGTTTCTCAGTTTGAGACGCTCCTCTATAGCCTTCGGGCGCATGTCAAATAGCTCGTCAATCTTTTTGGCAATCTCACCGTCGGTCATGGGCACATGGCTGCGGCCATAGGTGTCAACGTAGATGTTGATGGGTTTGGCTACACCGATAGCATAGGATACCTGTACCAGAATCTCATCGGCTACGCCGGCCGCTACGAGGTTCTTGGCAATGTGGCGTGCCGCGTATGCTGCACTGCGGTCTACTTTGCTGGGGTCTTTGCCGCTGAAGGCACCGCCTCCATGGGCACCCTTTCCTCCATAAGTGTCTACAATAATCTTACGTCCAGTAAGACCTGTGTCGCCATGAGGGCCACCGATAACAAACTTGCCTGTGGGGTTCACGTGGTAGGTGATGTTGTCGTTGAAGAGAGCCAGTACATCTTCGTTGTGTATATCGGCAATGACGCGAGGCATGAGTATCTCGATGACATCCTTGCGTATCTGTGCCAACATCTGCTCATCGGCCTTAAGTTGTGCTTCGGAACTGTTGTCGACCGGAACGATGAAGTCGTCGTGCTGGGTCGATACTACGATGGTGTCAATGCGTACAGGCTTGCCATTGTCATCATACTCGATGGTTACTTGGCTCTTGGCATCGGGGCGCAGATAGGTCATTTGCTTACCCTCGCGGCGGATTTCTGCCAATACAAGGAGGATGTTGTGTGCCAAGTCGAGTGAGAGCGGCATATAGTTTTCGGTTTCATTGGTGGCGTAGCCAAACATCATACCTTGGTCGCCGGCTCCCTGGTTCATGGGATCTTCGCGCTCTACGCCGCGGTTGATGTCGGCACTTTGCTCATGGATGGCCGATAGCACACCGCATGAATTGCCTTCAAACATATATTCGCTCTTCGTATAGCCAATCTTGTTGATAACCTCGCGTGCGATGAGCTGGAGGTCTACGTAGGCACTCGTTTTTACTTCACCGGCAATCACAACCTGTCCGGTGGTTACTAACGTTTCGCAAGCTACCTTCGAGTTGGGGTCATAGGCCAGCAACTTGTCCAGTACAGCGTCCGATATTTGGTCGGCCACTTTGTCGGGGTGTCCCTCAGACACCGATTCGGATGTAAACAGATATCCCATGTCAGTTTTAAAGTTTATAAGTTTGCAAATCTTTTAGTTTGTGGAGATTAAAAGTTTTCAAGCGTTTATGTCCCCATCTGGATGGAAACTCAACAACTTAAAAACTCATAAACTCAAACAAGGGGATAGTCAGGGAAATATGCAAGCAGCATGAAACTGCTGTTTTTTAGCATTTTTTACTGTGGTTGCAAGCTGCCCAAATCTATCCACCTCTTTTCGCCTGCAAAGATAGTGCAAGGCGAGCGAAAATGCAAGTTTACTTGCAATTTTCCGAGCCGCAGCCTATCTTCTGCTTGTAAAAACAAGCTAAAGCAGTGCAAGGCGAGCGAAAATGCAAGTTTGAAATCAAATTTCTTCTTTGTCGCCTGGCCATAGCTATAAGGGCTGGTGCGTGTTATTCCCTAGGGTCGGTACCCCAAAGCATTTTCTTCTGTAGCGTCTGGAAGAATGTGCTGCCTTCCTGCTTCACGACGCGGATTGTATAGTCTGCTTTTTGTATGGTGAGCGTTGTGGATTCGGGTAGGCTGTGGCTGATGCCGTCGGCAGCAACCAGGAAACTGCCGCTGCGGCTCTCAATGTGCAGATCGATGGTTTTGTCATCGGCAATCACGATGGGGCGCACGTTGAGGCTATGGGGCGACACTGCGGTGAGTACAAAGACGTCGGCCTGTGGATAGATGATAGGGCCGCCAGCGCTGAGCGAATAAGCCGTAGAACCGGTAGGGGTGGCTATAAGGAGGCCGTCGGCCATGTAGGTGGTGAGGCGTTCGCCGTCAACGGCGGTGTGGATGGCCAGCATCGAAGAACTGTCGTGCTTCGATACGGCAATCTCGTTGAGTGCATAGATGGGTTGTGTAGGTGTGTCGCTGGTGGTCAATCGCAATAGACTGCGTTCGCGTATTACATAGCGTCCTTGGTGAAGTAGGGCAAAGAAGTGCTCCATTTCATCGGCCGATACGTCGGCCAGGAATCCCAGCCGGCCTGTATTGATGCCTACGATGGGTATGCCGGTGTTGCCTACGCAGCGAGCTGCCTTGAGGAAAGTGCCGTCGCCACCCAGGCTGATGGCCATGTCGATGTCTTGTGTGCCCAGATTGCTGATGATGCCGGCTGGCTCAAAGGAGAAGGGCTGTTCCTCGCGTAGGAAGCGATTGAAATCAGAGTCTACGTATACCTCATCGGCATAGTGCGAGAGGATACGGAATAATTGCTCGGCGTGGGCCGACTTGCCTGTCTCGTGGGTATTTCCAAATAGTGCAAAACGCATTAATGAACAATAATTATGGATTATGAATTATGAATTATGAATTTAACTTAGTACCTTTGCAACAAATTTTGAACCGATTATTTGCTAATACTGAGCAAAGGTAATATATTTTTCGGATTCTATGACGAAATTGAGCGTAAATATCAACAAAGTGGCCACGTTGCGTAATGCTCGCGGTGGCAACAATCCTGATATATGTAAGTTCGCACTCGACTGCGAGGCTATGGGTGGTGAAGGTATCACCGTACATCCTCGTCCGGATGAGCGTCATATACGCCGTTCCGACGTATATGCGTTGCGCCCCTTGCTACATACCGAATTCAACATTGAGGGATATCCTAGTCCAGAATTCATCAATCTGGTGCTGCAGGTGAAGCCGGCACAGGTGACGCTTGTACCCGATGCGCCTGATCAGATTACCTCCAATCACGGCTGGGATACTGTGGTTCATCAGGAGTTTCTGACGGAGGTTATCGGAACGTTTAGAGAAGCAGGCATACGCACTTCCGTATTCGTGGATCCCGAAGTGGAGATGGTGGAGTATGCTGCCAAGGCTGGTGCCGACCGAGTGGAACTATATACTGAACCCTATGCTTCGGGCTATGCTATCGATAGAGAAAAATCCGTTGCACCCTATATCACGGCCGCTGTAGCGGCCAAGCGTATGGGGCTTGGCCTTAATGCAGGGCACGATCTGAGCTTGGAAAACCTTGCCTACTTTGCTTCGCAGGTTCCTAATCTCGATGAGGTGTCTATTGGCCATGCCCTCATCTGCGATGCATTATATCTCGGATTGGCTGAGACGATCAAGAGATACAAGGAGTGTCTAGTGGTGAAGCGATGAGCGGAAAATCAAGAAGTACAATAAATAAAATCACAAATCATTACAATGTTATTATTGCAAGCACAAGTAGAGCAGGCCGTAACCGAAGTGGCCGAGAATCCTGTCCTTACCGAAGTGGTGGAGGTAGCCAATGAGATGAATCTATGGGATATGGCCGTCAAGGGCGGTTGGATAATGATTATCTTAGCCCTGTTGTCGGTCCTGTGTATTTACATTTTTGTAGAGCGTTTGATGGTCATCCGCAAGGCCTCCAAGGTAGATCCCGTGTTTATGGAGCGTATCCGCGATTATGTGAAAACCGATGAGCTGAAGTCGGCCATTAATTACTGCCGTGTGGCTAATACTCCTGCTTCTAATATGATTGAGAAGGGACTTGAGCGCATCGACCGTCCTGCTGCCGAGGTGCAGGCAGCCTTGGAGAATGCGGGTAACCTCGAGATTGCCAAGCTCGAGAAGGGATTGTCCATTATGGCTACCATCTCGGGCGGTGCTCCTATGATTGGTTTCCTTGGCACCGTGCTCGGCATGGTGAAAGCCTTCTGGGAGATGGCCAATGCAGGCAACAATATTGATATCACCCTGCTTTCGAGCGGTATTTACGAGGCCATGATTACTACCGTAGGTGGTCTTATCGTGGGTATCGTCGCCATGTTTGCCTACAACTACCTGGTGTCGCGCGTCGATGATGTGACCAATATGCTGGAGGCGCAGACATTGGCATTCATGGACCTGAAGAATTAAAAATTAAGAATGAGATATTAAAACAAGCGGACGCCAACGATAATGACAACTTGCTTGTCTGAAGGCCTCTGTTGTCCGTTGACTGTTGACCTTTAATACTAAACTTTTAATTCGTATTCCCCGTGAGCCTGAAACGAAGAAACAAGATATCACCCGCCTTCAGTATGGCATCGATGACGGATATCATCTTTCTCCTGCTGATATTCTTTATGATCACCTCTACCATGGTGACCCCCAATGCCATCAAGGTGTTGTTGCCGCAGGGCAAGCAGCAGACGTCTGCCAAGCCGCTGACGCGCGTAATCATTGACAAGGATCTCAACTACTACACCGCTTTCGGCAATGAAGATGAGATGCCTATCGAGCTTGAGGATCTCTCAGCCTTCCTACAGGAATGTGCAGCCAAGGAACCTGAGATGTATGTGGCACTCTATGCCGATGAGCGTGTGCCCTACCGTGAGATTGTAGGTGTGTTGAATATTGCCAACGAGAACCAGTTCAAGATGGTGCTGGCAACCCGTAAACCCGATAAAAAGAGATAAGCCCAGTGAAAGTCACTAAGAGTCAGATACAGGGAGCGGTGGCGACACTCGCCGTGCATGCAGTGGCAGTGGTGCTGCTTTTGCTTCTCGTGATGCGCACCCCGCAGCTGGAGGCCGAGAGTGGTATCCCCGTGATGCTGGGTAACACGGAGCTGGCCCAAGGGCACACCGAGTCGTACCAGTTTACCGAGGTGTCATCCGTGAAGAGCGATGTGCCCAACATCGAGAATGCGCCGCAAACGCAACCCAAGCCTCAGGTGGAGGAACCCCTCATCACTCAACCCGATGAGCCAACCGTAGAGATGCCCACTCCCGAGGAGATAGAGGCACAGAAGCGTGCCGAGGCCGAGCGCCTGGCTGCCGAGCGTGCTGCCCAGCAGATGGCCAGTGCCTTTGGTAAGGGTTTCGAGATGGGCAGCAAGGGCGAGTCCACAGAAGAAGCAGCAGAAGGTACCCAAGGCTCCGAGGCTGGTGTAGCTGCAGCTGATAAGGCAGCTGGCATAGGAGCTCAAGGCTCTTGGGACTTAAATGGACGCAGTTTATTGGGTGAAGGCCTTCCTCAGCCAATAGTCGATGATGTGGATGAAGAAGCGATGATTGTTGTTACCATTGAGGTGAATCCTGCAGGAGAAGTCGTTGCTACACGCATTAACTTGAGAACTAGATCCGCTAATCTTAAATTGCGCGAAGCTGCCGAGAAAGCGGCCAAACGTGCGCGTTTCAACAAAGTTGATGGTGTGTCTAATGTGCAGGGTACTATTACATACTTCTTCAAACTACGTTAGTCCTTTCCGTCAGCCATTCCTCATTATGAAAGATATGAAAACAATGTATGTGTTTCTTGCCGATGGCTTCGAAGAGATTGAGGCCCTGGCTCCCGTAGACGTGATGCGCCGTGCCGGCTTGACGGTGACGACGGTCAGCGTGACAGGCAACCTGGTAGTGACAGGTGCCCATGGCATCCCCGTGGTGGCCGATGCCGTGTTTGATGAGTGTGACTATGCCGATGCGGCATTGCTCTTCTTGCCGGGTGGTCTGCCCGGTGCCACTAACTTGGAGGCACACAAGCCATTTGGCGAACTGCTGGTGGGCAAGGCTGCCGAGGAAGTGGTGGTATCGGCCATCTGTGCTGCGCCGCTCGTGCTTGGCGGTCTCGGCTTGCTTCAGGGCAAGCAGGCTACCTGCTACCCCGGTTTCGAGGGTGCCATGCGGGGTGCCGAGTATACGGCAGCGAAGGTGACTGTGGATGGCAATATCTTCACCGCGTGCGGCCCTGGTGCCGCCTGGGAGCTTGGCTTCACCTTCGTGGAGCACTTCTGCGGAGTGGAGAAGGCTGAGGAGTTGCGTGGAGGCATGCAGTTCTTGATTTAGTGGTTAGTGGTGAGCGGTTAGTGGTGAGTGGTTAGCGGTTATCCGGTTCTTCTCACCCCTCACCTCTCACCTCTCACCTCTCACCCATAACCCATCCCCCCATGAAAAGATACGCTATTATCGTAGCCGGAGGCAAGGGCCTGCGTATGGGCGGCGATCTGCCCAAGCAGTTTATCCCCATCGAGGGATGCCCTGTGCTGATGCGCACGCTCGATACGTTTCATGCGTGCGACGAGTCCATACAGATTATCTTGGTGCTTCCGCGCGACCATCAGGACTACTGGCGCGAGCTGTGTGTCCAGTATCAGTTTGCCGTGCCCCACCGCATTGCCGATGGCGGTGTCACCCGCTTCCACTCCGTGCAGAGCGGCCTCTCGCAGGTCGATGCACCCGAAGCCTTGGTGGCCGTACACGATGGGGTGCGTCCCTTCGTGAGCCACGAGGTCATCAGCCGCTGCTATGCCGAGGCCGAGGCGCATGGTGCCGTCGTGCCCGTCATCCCCGTGGTGGAGACAGTGAGGCAACTGACAGGCGAGGGGAGTGTTACCGTCGACCGCAATGCCTACCGGCTGGTGCAGACCCCGCAAACCTTCCGTGCCACCCTGCTGCGCCGTGCCTACGAGCAGCCCTATACGGATGCCTTCACCGACGATGCCTCGGTAGTGGAGGCCTTGGGCGAAGCCATAACGCTCGTCGATGGCAACCGCGAAAACATCAAGCTCACCACCCCCTTCGACCTCATCGTAGCCAAGGCGCTGGTCGATAGTGGATGGTAACCCTTTGTGGCAAGTCCAAGAATCGGTGCGGCATAGTGGAGAAGTGGCCTACGACAGAGTAAAAAAGTTTTATTTTTGGCCTGGCAGAGTGCAGCGGAGCGAGAGCAGCGCTAAGCTCGCTTGGGCTATGCCTAGCAAGCAAGCTATCTTAAAGCATAGCTTTATATTGGCAGTGCTTTATTTTGATTCCAGTACCACTTCATTTCAGCGAAGTGAGACTCGAGTCTCACTATAGAGAGACTGCAGTCTCTACACTCTGAAATTCCAGTTTCGCCATAGTGATACTGGAGTTTCGCTATATAGAAATTGTGCGGAACTGCCATTGACTTAAGCCCCTACGGGCGTCGACCTAACGGTTGCCAACCGATTTATGAACTTTCGCCATATAGGAAATGAAGCGGAGGGGACTCTCAACAAGCAGCTCCGCTGCACTCTGCCAGGCCAAAAATAAAACTTTTTTACTCGATAAAATGGTGCGAATTCTCAAAAAACGTCCATTCCATCGTCTGAATCGTGCACGCAGAAAATCCATCACATGCATGTACGGGATTTGGTACATGTATGTACCGTCCGCGTTGCATGTATGTAATCTGTACTTTCTCGTTGTGTAAAGAGACAAATCAAGAGAAAAACTGACGCCGCTTGTCGGCAAAGTCAACATTTATGACTATTTTTGTAGCGCAAAACAAATGTACGACCTCACGACGCGCGACATACAGTACTTGCAGGGTGTGGGCCCACAGCGGGCGGCCCTGTTGGCCAAGGAGCTGGGCATTAGCTCCATGCACGACCTGCTGTATAACTTCCCCTACAAGTATGTAGACCGCAGCCGTCTCTACTATATCCACGAGATAGACGGTAACATGCCCTACATACAGCTCAAGGGCAAGATACTGCGCTACGAGACCGTGGGCACGGGGCGCAAGATGCGCTTGGTGGCTCACTTCTCTGATGGCACGGGGGTGATAGACCTGGTGTGGTTTAACGGTGCCAAGTTTATCCCCAAGAGCTACCCTGTGGGGGTGGAGTATATCGTATTCGGCAAGCCCACGATGTTTGGCGACCGCATCAACGTGGCGCACCCCGATATCGACAAGGCCTCAGAGCTGTCGCTCTCCTCGATGGGCCTGCAGCCCTACTACAACACTACGGAGCGCATGAAGCGCAGCGGGCTCAACAGCAATGCTATACAGAAGATTGTGGGCAATCTCTTTGCCCTGCTCGAGCGTATGCCCATAGCCGAGACCTTGCCTGCCCCGTTCGTGCAGGAGCATCACCTGATGCCGCTACCCGAGGCGCTGCATGCCATACACTTCCCCAAGGAGCCTGAGCAGTTGCGCCGGGCGCAGTACAGGCTCAAGTTTGAGGAGCTCTTCTACGTACAGCTCAGCATACTGCGCTACTGCAAGGACCGCCGCCGCAAGTACCGCGGGCTGTGCTTCACCAAGGTGGGCGAACTGTTCAATGAGTTCTATGCCAAGAAGCTCCCCTTCGAACTGACGGGCGCGCAGAAACGGGTCATTCGCGAGATGCGGCACGACATGAACAGCGGCCGACAGATGAACCGCCTCCTGCAGGGTGATGTGGGCAGCGGCAAGACACTGGTGGCGCTCATGACATCGCTCATCGCCATAGGCAACGGCTACCAGGCCTGCATCATGGCACCCACGGAGATACTGGCCGAGCAGCACTACGCCACGCTGTCGTCGATGCTCGAGGGGCTGCCTGTGCGCGTGGCCCTGCTCACGGGCAGCGTGAAGGGTAAGCGGCGCAAGGAGGTGCTCGAGGGCCTGCTCACGGGTGACATACACCTGCTGGTGGCTACCCATGCGGTGCTCGAGGATACGGTGCAGTTCTCGGCCCTGGGCTTTGTGGTCATCGATGAGCAGCACCGCTTCGGCGTGGCGCAGCGTGCCAAGCTGTGGTCGAAGAACGCCTATGCGCCGCATGTATTGGTGATGACGGCCACGCCCATACCGCGCACCCTGGCCATGACGCTCTATGGCGACCTCGACGTGAGCATCATCGACGAATTGCCGCCCGGGCGCAAACCCATACAGACAATACACCAGTATGGCAACCGCCAGGCGCAGCTATACCAGTTCATGGCAGGGCAGATAGCCGAGGGGCGGCAGGTGTACGTGGTGTACCCGCTCATCAAGGAGAGCGAGAAGATTGACCTCAAGAACCTCGAGGAGGGCTATGCGCAGGTGTGTGAGGCCTTCCCGCAATGCCAAGTAAGCATGGTGCACGGCAAGATGAAGCCTGCCGAGAAGGATGCCGAGATGCAGCGGTTTCTCCGCCGCGAGACGCAGATCATGGTGGCCACCACGGTGATAGAGGTGGGCGTAAACGTGCCCAATGCCTCGGTGATGGTCATCGAGAATGCCGAGCGATTCGGCCTGTCGCAGCTACACCAGCTACGTGGTCGCGTGGGGCGTGGGGCCGACCAGTCGTACTGCATCCTGGTGACCTCGGTTAAGTTGAGCGAGGAGAGCAAGAAACGCCTCGAGATCATGGTGCGCACCAACGACGGCTTCGAGATTGCCGAGGCCGACCTCAAACTACGCGGGCCGGGCGACCTCGAGGGCACACAGCAGAGCGGTATCGCCTTCGATCTGAAGATTGCCAATATCGCCCGCGACGGACAGCTGCTGGGGCATGTGCGCAGCATTGCCGAGCGCATCACCGATGAGGACCCCGATGGCTCGCGCCCCGAGAATGCGGTGATGTGGCAGCAGCTGGAGCGCCTGCGCAAGACGAATGTCAACTGGAGCGCTATCTCGTGATAAGCTTGGTGTGCTCGGAAAAATCCCTATCTGCTTTGCCATGTGCGATAAAAATCGTACCTTTGCAGTTTGAAACATTAATAAGAGAAAAACATAGATAACGATAATGAAAATCAGTGCGATTAAAATAATGGCTCTTGCTGTGCTGCTGGTTGGGTCGGCCCGTGCTTATGGTCAGGATGTGCTGGCTGCTCAGGCTCCTATGGACAAGCAGATGGCCATGATTGACTCGGTGGTGCTCAATCGTCTCATTCAGGCCGAGAGCTATGAGTATCCAGCCGATGACCTGTATCCGGAATGGAGCAATGAATATGCTCATAAATATACCAATGTGGTGATGCCCGACTCGCTCGTCATTGACTTGACAGGCTTCTGCATGCCTACGGAGAATACGAAGATCACGGATATCTTCGGCTATCGTCCGAGACGTCGCCGTATGCACTACGGATTGGATGTGAAGGTGCAGCGTGGCGACACTATTCGTGCGGCCTTCGATGGGAAGGTGCGCTATGTGAGTTACCAACGCCGTGGCTATGGCAACTATGTGGTGATACGCCATCCGAATGGGCTGGAGACGCTTTATGCTCACCTGACGAAGAAGTTGGTGGATGAGAATGAGGTGGTGAAGGCAGGCGACCCCATCGGACTAGGTGGCAATACGGGACGCAGTACGGGTACGCACCTGCACTTTGAAACCCGACTGCTGGGCAAGGCGCTGAACCCGGCATTGATGTTCGACTTCCCCAATCAGGACGTTACGGGAGATACCTACCTCTACATGAAGCCGAAGAAGAAGGTGTATGACCCCAGCGATCCTGATACCTACTACAAGGTGCGTTCAGGTGACTCGCTCGGACGCATTGCGGCACGCAAGGGAACGACGGTGAAGAACCTCTGCAAACTCAACGGTATCACTACGAAGACCATCCTTCGCCCTGGACAGGTGCTGAGGCTTTATTAATGGACAATTAACCCTCAACCGTCAACTATAAACTCTCAACCCTCAACCAATATGGATACTAATCAACAATTTGAACAGACAATAGCTACTTGCCGCGACCTCTTCGCCAAGAAACTCAAGGATTATGGTGCAGCGTGGCGTATCATGCGCCCCTCGTCGGTGACCGATCAGATTTTCATCAAGGCTAACCGCATACGCAGCATTGAGACGAAAGGGATGACGATGGTGGATGAGGGAGTGCGCTCGGAGTTTATCGGTATCGTGAACTATGGTATTATAGCACTCATACAGTTAGAGTTGGGCTATGCCGATACTGACGATATGACTCCCGAGGCAGCACTGGCCAAATATGATGAGTATGCCGCCAAGGCGCTCAACTTGATGAAGGCCAAGAACCATGACTATGATGAGGCTTGGCGCGGCATGCGCATAAGTTCGTATACAGACCTCATATTGATGAAGATCTATCGCACCAAGCAGATAGAGAGCAACGAGGGACAGACCATCGTGTCGGAGGGGATCGATGCTAACTATATGGATATGATCAACTACTCGGTGTTCGGGTTGATAAAGATTGACTTTGGAGAATAACGGATGAAGCGTACCTTTAACCAAATAGTGTCGGGCATCACGGTCAATAGCTTGCGTTTTGCATTGGCTTTGGTGTTTGTCTTCTCGGGATTCGTGAAGGCTGTAGACCCTATGGGTACGGTGTATAAGATGGCCGATTACGCGGAGGCGTTTGGCATTGGAGTGCATCCTACATGGCTGCTCCTAGGGGCGGGGGTACTCATCGTAGCTGAGTATCTGATGGGTGTGGCGCTCTTCTTCGGGATGTATCGCAGGTTCTATCTGTGGGCGATGACCCTATTCCTGCTGGTCATGACTCCATTAACGCTTTTCCTGGCGCTCACGAACCCGATCAGCGATTGTGGTTGCTTCGGTGATGCCGTAGCGCTTACCAACTGGCAGACCTTTGGGAAGAATGTGGTGCTGCTGATTGTAGCTGTCGTGGTGCTGGTTTACAATAGGCGCATGCTGCGTGTCATCTCGGAACGCTCGCAGTGGCTGGTTTTTGTGTATGCATTAGCTTCTATTGTGGTGTTTATGCATTACAACATACGTCATCTGCCTGTGATTGATTTTCGTCCTTATAGTATCGGCACGAATATTGTAGAGGCTATGAGTGTGCCGGAAGATGCACCGCAGGATGAGTATGAGACCTTCTTTGTAATGGAAAAGGATGGCAAGCAGCGCATCTTCTCGTTTGATGAATATCCCGACTCTACGTGGAACTTTGTGTCGCGGGAGAACCGGTTGGTAAAGCGTGGATATGTGCCGCCTATCAAGGATTTCTATCTGAGCAATTTGGATGAGGAGGACGTGACCTATGAGGTGCTCGAACAGCCGGGCTATACGTTCTTGATGGTGGCGCACGACTTGGAGCATGCCAACGAGGGTGTGCTTGATGTTGTCAATGACCTTTGCGATTATGCCAAGTTCAATGGATATGCCTTCTATATGCTTACTTCATCGAACAGCCAGGTGATTGACCGCTGGGTGGAGCATACAGGGGCTACTTATCCCTTCTTGCAGGCCGATGATATACTCCTAAAGACAATGGTGCGAGCCAATCCTGGACTTATTGTGCTGAAAGATGCTACTATAGTGGGTAAGTGGAGTACTGCGGATATGCCGCGCGACGGAGATCTTACTGTACCTATAGAACGTAATGCTGCATTGGAAATCACGTCGCATGAGGTAAATACGCGGTATGTGGTGATGGCGCTGTGGATGTTTTTCCCGCTGTTGCTGCTGGTATTGATCGATAAGAACTTAAGATATAATAAGAAAAATAGTATTATTAACTAAAAACAAAAAGAAATGAGAAAGAACATTGTAGCAGGAAACTGGAAAATGAACAAGACCCTTCAGGAGGGTATCGCATTGGCTACTGAGTTGAACGAAGCATTGGCAGCCGACAAACCCAACTGCGAGGTAATCATCTGTACTCCCTTTATCCACTTGGCATCGGTGACTCCTATCGTTGACAAGGGCGTTATCGCTGTAGGTGCTGAGAACTGCGCCGACAAGGCTTCTGGTGCTTACACTGGCGAAGTGAGCGCCGCTATGGTAGCTTCTACTGGTGCACAGTATGTTATCCTCGGTCACTCAGAGCGTCGTGCTTACTATGGTGAGACGCCCGAAATCCTGAAGGAGAAGGTGCTCTTGGCATTGGCTAATGGCTTGACTCCTATCTTCTGCATCGGTGAGGTGCTCGAGGAACGTGAGGCAGGCAAGCAGAACGAGGTTGTTTACAACCAGCTCGAAGGTTCGCTCTTCGGCCTCTCTGCTGAGGACTTCTCTAAGATCGTGCTCGCTTACGAGCCCGTATGGGCTATCGGTACCGGCAAGACCGCTACTGCTGAGCAGGCTCAGGAAATCCACGCTTACATCCGTTCAGTGATTGCTAAGCAGTTTGGTAAGGAAGTGGCTGACAATACCTCTATCCTCTATGGTGGTAGCTGCAAGCCTTCTAATGCTAAGGAACTCTTCGCTAATCCCGACGTTGACGGTGGCCTTATCGGTGGCGCCGCGTTGAAGGTGGAAGACTTCAAGGGCATCATCGATGCATTCAAGTAATTGAAACCATTGATTTATCTCGAAGAACTCCGGGAGCATAAGCGCTCGGAGTTCTCCGAATAACAAAAGAAAAGATGAAGAAGATTGGTGTATTGTTAGTTGCATTGGCCTCATTGCCGCTGATGGCACAGGACAATGTGGTAGACCGGCTTATGCAACCGGTTCCCGGACAGGGCGTAATCACTATCCATCAGGATGCTCGCCTTAATGCTATGTTGGGCAAGGTGTTCGACTCGTCGCGAGGAAAAGGCAGAAAGATACAGACAGTGGGATACCGTATCCAGATATATGCGGGAGGCAATACACGTTATGCAAAGGAGGAGGCACTGAAAACTGCCGGGTATGTGAAGAAAAAATTTCCTGACATACCGGTGTATACGGAGTTTGTGGCACCTAGATGGGTGTGTCGTGTGGGTGATTATAAGACCATCGAAGAGGCTGATCAGGCGATGCGTATGCTGAAGAAGGCTGGAGGCTTCAAGGAAATTGCTATCCTTCCTAACCAATTGATAAATATTACATTATAATACTAAGATGGACTTGACAAATAATCCGAGCAGTTATCCGGTAGACGAGCGTAATCCGGAATTGGAAGAACACTATCGACAGATACTTGGCCTATTGGGTGAGGATGCTGAACGTGAAGGATTGGTGAAGACCCCTCAGCGTGTGGCTCGTGCAATGCAGACTCTTACGCGTGGTTATCGGATGGACCCAAAGGCTGTGCTTAATTCGGCAAAGTTCAAGGAGGACTATAGCCAGATGGTAATCGTCAAGAACATTGATTTTTACTCGCTATGCGAGCATCATATGCTCCCCTTCTTCGGTAAGGTACATGTAGCCTATATCCCCAATGGCTACATCACGGGGTTGAGCAAGATTGCCCGTGTAGTTGATATCTTCTCGCACCGCTTGCAGGTACAGGAGCGCATGACACTTCAAATCAAGGAATGCATACAGGAGACGCTCAATCCACTAGGAGTGATGGTGGTGGTAGAGGCTCAGCATATGTGTATGCAGATGCGTGGGGTGGAGAAACAGAATTCCATCACTACGACTTCGGATTTCACTGGCGCATTCAACCAAGCCAAGACTCGCGAAGAGTTCATGAATCTCATTCGCGGTTGACTGGTGCAATAAATAATACTCTATTATATATAAATGTACGCGCGTGAGGCATTCGCCTTATGCACCTACTACGCGGTCGCCAAGAATCTTGGCTATCGTTTGTCTTGTCTCGATGAGTTGCTTGTAGCGGGTCATTGTCTCCATACACAGAGTTGGGTCATTCGTTACGGAGGGTTGGCGCAATAGATTAAGAGTGTTTTTCAGTTCTATCTCTACAACGGCCATCTTGTAGTCGAAGAGCAGGTGTGGCACAATCTCGTGTAGGCGTTCGGCATCGGAAGCAATTGTTTGAGTCTTTGAGTGGTACTTGCTTAATTGGTATTTGTCTTCGGCAAGGTCGGCTGCCAGCTTGCTGTATTCGGGGTTGGCGTGAGTGATAAAGTATCGCTCTGCTGTGAAGTCCTTGTCGTTGAGGTGCTGTAGTAACTCTGAGAGCAACTGGATGAATAGGGGAGTGCTGAGTGTCAGACTATCGCGCTCCAATTCGGCCGCGACAAATTCTGCGACGCGCATACATTCTGCGTCTCCCTCTTCATCTTGGTAAATGATCTTTTCGCCATGGCGTATTAGTTGCTGCACGATAAGCAGTTCCTTGGAGTATAGAGGCCCTCTCTCTTGTTCCCAACTTGAAGGCTGTTGATGTGTTATCGGTGAGTCGCCGGTTGCGGGGCTTTCTGGTTCTCCGGTGGGGGTAGGACCTTCGATGGTGCTGAGTGCTTCCTCGCCATGAGTGGAGGGTGCAGTAGGTTTGGCTTTGGATTGGCTAGTGTTAGATGGCTCTTTATCTCTCTTTAGCTTGGCGACTTCAGCGACAAGAATCTTTTCTTCCACGTGTAGCATCTGGCTACACTCTTTGATATACTCTGAACGTACGATGGCTTCGGGAATTACCGAGATGCTCTTTACGATGTCGGCTATTAGGGTCGCTCGTTTGAATGGGTCACCGGCAGCATCGCTCATTAATAAGTTAGTCTTGAAGCGGATGAAGTCCACTTCGTGGGCCGCGATATATTCTTGAAACTCTGTGGTGTTATGCTTGCGAGCAAAGCTGTCAGGGTCATCACCGTCAGGTAGTAGCATTACCTTGATGTTCATGCCTTCCTCAAGCAACATGTCAATGCCGCGTATAGAGGCCTTGATGCCTGCCATATCGCCATCGTATAGCACGGTAATATTGTTGGTGAAGCGATGAATCATGCGTATCTGCCCCGAGGTGAGCGAGGTGCCTGATGAGGCTACCACATTTTCTACACCGGCTTGATGCATCGATATTACGTCGGTATATCCCTCTACAAGGAAGCACTTGTCTTGTTTTACAATAGCTTGTTTGGCAAAGAATATGCCATAGAGCTCACGACTCTTATGGTATATCTCCGATTCGGGCGAGTTGACATACTTGGCTACTTTGGAGTCGGTCTTCAGTACACGGCCACCGAATGCCACCACCTTGCCTGAGAGAGTGTGTACGGGAAACATGACACGCCCCCAGAAACGGTCGCGTAGCTGCCCGTCATCGCGTGTGTAACACAGACCGGTCTTGACCAAGTAATCGGTGTTGAAACCGCGCTTCTTCGCTTCTATCACAAGAGCATCGCGCCCCTCGGTGCTGAAGCCCAACTGGAACTTGCGGATGATATCATCGCGAAAACCGCGTTGGCGAAAGTAACTCATGCCTATGGCTTGTCCGTCGGGATGATTGTGTAGGATGCCCTGGAAATATTTATTGGCAAAGTCGTTGACAAGGAACAGACTCTCGCGCACGCTTTGCGCCTGTTTCTCCTCGTCGCTCAATTCACGCTCCTTGACTTCGATGCCATATTTCTTTGCTAGCCATTTCAACGCTTCATAGTAGCTGAGCTGCTCGTGCTCCATAATGAAGTGTACGGCATTGCCGCCTTTGCCACAGCTGAAGCACTTGCACAATCCTTTGGCTGGAGACACACTGAAAGATGGAGTTTTCTCGTTGTGAAAGGGACATAAACCGACATAATTTACACCCCGCCGACGCAGGGTGACAAACTCGGATACCACATCCACAATCTGTGCGGCATCCATAATGCGGTCTATCGTAACTTGGTCAATCATTCTTTCCGCAAATGTACGCAATATTCCACGAACTACCGCTCTTGCTTGTCAAATTTTTGATGTTGATGTGCCAACTTGCTTCTTTTGATGTCGATTTTGTGGCAGGAACTTATTCGTAGATGTGGTTATTGGTGAGTAGGCTTCTCTTTCTAGCCGCATTCTTATTATTATATAAGGTGTCGGGAAATCTTTAGTGTTTCATCTTTTCGTTCTCAGTGTTTTTCTATATAGTTTCTTTTTTTTGCATAAACCCTCCAAAAACATGTTTTGCAACACAAAAATGGCAATTTCTGCAAAACATCCAAATTTTGTTTTCTGGTGTTGCTGCTGGAAATCAGTGTATTGTGATTTTTCTTAGATTTTCTTTGAAAAAAAGTTGTCATAATATTTGGTTGGAATGTGAATTTTGTACTACCTTTGCATCCGCAATCGAGAGGGACACCCCTTGAGAGCGTTAAAGAGAGAGTTCTTTGAAAATATTTTCCATACAGACAAGTAGTACAAGAAGCTGTACGGTGATGTCGTCACTGTACAGGGTAAATGCACTAACCGTCAATTTACGTTTTTTTAGTAGAGAAGGATACATCACGAGCAGAGTCAACGTCGCCTTTGTGGCGAACATATAATATTTTACAATGAAGAGTTTGATCCTGGCTCAGGATGAACGCTAGCTACAGGCTTAACACATGCAAGTCGAGGGGCAGCATGTTGGTTGCTTGCAACCAACGATGGCGACCGGCGCACGGGTGAGTAACGCGTATCCGACCTG
>JAZNYG010000060.1:0-44800 GCA_045594245.1 Bacteroidaceae bacterium | reverse complement strand
TTCCTCGTTTTTGTTTTTTTTTTCTTGGGACTGACACTCCGATGTGAATCGGGGTGTCAGTGTTTATGTAAGTATGTCGGCTACTCCAATTAAATAAGTAAGGCAAGTATCGTAATGCCTCGTGCATTATGATTCTTGCCTTGCTAAATTATGTTTTATAGGACTTTATGGACGTAGACATCCTATAGGTACGACATAAACACCGTCAGTCCTTTTATATGCAAATTCACCAACGCCTATTAAAACCATCTTGAAAGATGGATTTTTCATTTTGGTGGTATCTATTATGGCTTCTAAAGTATTTAATGTTGTAGCTCCTTCTTCAATTAACTTATCTCCACCCAATTTGACCTCTATCAAACCATACGAACCATTATCCAAATGAATTACTGCATCACATTCTAGCCCGTTTTTATCTCTATAATGATAAACTGCTCCATCTAGTGCATCTGCGTACACTCGTAAGTCTCTAACGCATAGTGTCTCAAAGAATAAACCAAAAGTATTTAAGTCATTTATTAAATCGTTAGGGCCTAAACCAAGAGCGGCGACAGCAATTGAAGGATCAACATAATATCTTGTATCTGAAGTCCTAATAGCAGTTTTGCTTCGAAGATTAGGATTCCATGCTGGCATATCTTCTATCACAAAAATCTTTCGTAGTGCCGACAAATATGAAGCAACAGTCTCGTCACTTAAATCATCTGCTTCATTCGTTGCAATATCTGCTAAGATTGTAGGTATACTAGCTTGTGCGCCTTGATGCCTAGCATATGAACGCATAAGTCGTTTTGTTCGATCCGAATTCCTTGACACACCATCTGCACGCGATATATCATTGTTGCAAATAGCTTTGAAGTACTCTTTAACCTGCATTAAAGCTGCTTTTTCTGTCTTTTTTTGTAAAGATTTAGGCCAACCGCCTCGGCATGTGGTAAAAGCCAATGACTCTATAGTCATCGGATTTTTGGCACCGATACTTTCAGGAGATTCAAAAAGCGTTGATAGGCTAATTTCGCCATTAGATTCCTCTGACTCCCATAAACTCATTGGGCGCATAGTTAGCCAACCATATCGCCCTGTTCCAGTATGTTCAATTTCATCCGAATTGGCAGGGACGGCAGAACCCGTTAGCATATAAAGTCCATCGCCGTCACTATGGTCAACTTCAAAGCGTATTGCATCCCAAAATTGAGGAACACCTTGCCATTCGTCTATCAATCTCGGTTTTTCACCTTCAAGTAGATACTTAATATTTGTTTGAGCCATCTGTTTATACTGTTCCTTCTTTAAAGGATCCGTCATATATAGAGTACTCTTTGCATGTTGCTCTGCAGTTGTCGTTTTTCCACATGCTTTAGGTCCTTCTATCAGAACTGCACCCATTGCATCCAACTTGTCAGCCAACAATTGGTCTGCTATTCTTACCTTATATTTCATACCACGAATATTTTCAGCAAAAATATGGAAGATTTTTAATCTAACAAAATTTTTAAGGGAAAATTTGGTTATTTGGCGTGTTTTTGTTTGGTTATTTGGCGATATTCTATTTGGTTATCTGGCTTAAACTTGTTTGGTCATTTGGCATATCATCTATTGCTTTTTACCCCTTCCTTCCACCCCAAAATCCACCCCTCCAAACGCCCCAACCATGACATCTGATGACACGTTATGACGTGTATAGACCGATTTGAAAATCAATGGATTAAGTGCTATATATCCGCAGTCGAAATCACTTTTTGTATAACTAAAAAACATTTCGACGTATGAAGAAAAAAGTATTATTCGCAGCAGCATTTATGCTTGCAACAGTAGGTGCTTACGCACAGGGTAACGGTATCGCAGGTATCACCGAAGCTACCAACATGGTAACATCGTATTTCGATCCCGGTACCAAGTTGATTTACGCAGTGGGAGCCGTAGTCGGCCTTATCGGTGGCGTGAAGGTCTATTCGAAGTTCTCTTCGGGCGACCCCGATACCTCGAAGACCGCAGCCTCTTGGTTCGGTGCGTGTATTTTCCTGATTGTAGCCGCCACCATCTTACGTTCATTCTTCCTCTAATATGGCGGTCTATCAAATCAACAAAGGGATTGGTCGTAGCCCCGAGTTCAAGGGGCTACGCAGCCAATACCTCTTGTAAGGTTGTCGATGTTTTTAGAAATAGTATTTATCTCTATATTTGCAAATTTTACCACTTGATGTCGCTCCTTGACGGACGCATCGATTGTGACGTTAACCCTGCAGCTTCATGTCGCCATCTTTTACCCATCCCAGGCGCTTCATGATGAGGTGGAAGAAAAGGCTGAGAACGGCTGGAGCGATGAAATAGAGGCCGATGATTTCGGCAAGGAGTATGCTATGGTCGGTAGTGGCAGCCATGGTGTCCCAACAGCCGAGAGGACCGACGAGCCCCGCTGTGCCCATACCTGCCCCTGCAGCATTATTGGTCATCTTCAGCCACATAGTCGAGACTGGGCCTAATATGGCCGAAGTGAGGGTAGGGGCAAGCCAGATGATGGGCTTACGCGCTATATTGCCAATCTGCAGCATGGAGGTGCCTAAGCCTTGCGAGATAAGACCTCCCATACCATTGTCCTTATAACTGATAACGGCAAAGCCTATCATCTGTGCGCAGCAACCTGCTGTAGCTGCTCCTGCTGCCAGTCCGCTGATGCCGATGGATATGCAAAGAGCTGCCGAACTGATAGGAAGCGTAAGGATGCAGCCTACGGAGACCGATACCACAACTCCCATAATGAATGGCTGGAGCATGGTGGCACGGTTGATGATTGCCCCCAGCGACATCACCCACTCGTTGATAGGGGCGCAGCAATACTTGGCAAACAATCCGCCTACGACAACCGCAACAAGAGGTGTGATGATGATATCGACCGGTGTGCGCTTCGATACGAGCGAACCGGCTTCTACACCCACAATGGAAGCCAGATAGGCACCTATCGGGCCGCCAAACTGATAACCGAGAGCACCTACAGCCACGGAAGAAATCGTTACCAGCGGAGCACGCTTGAGTCCGAGGGCAATGGCCATACCGATGGAACCTCCGACAACAGGAGCCGACTGGAGCAGCGCTGCAATATCAGTGAGGAAGTCGAGTCCTGGAATCAAGGCTATCTGCTTGATGATGAGACCTAAGATAAGTGAGCAGAAGAGACCCATTGCCATAAAGCTGAGTGCATCGACCAGGTATGTCTTGAAAAGTCGGCTTAATATTGATGGCTGTTTCTTGACCATAAGAGTGTGCTTTTGATTAAATTGAGGCAAAGATACACATAAACGAGCGAGAAATATGACGTTTCTTCAATATTTTTCAAAGCGAGTGCGATATATCTTCGAGTTTATTGATAGAGCTATGCATAAAAAAAGAGACTGGGTTTGTTGCCCAGTCTCCTCTTGTTGTTTCATTCAAAATTACCCAATCATCTCCACGCTACGCTTGATAAACCTGCTCAGTGCCTCACCCTTGAGCATACCGTTCTGCAGCAGTGCAAGGTCGATGAGCTGGTGTAGCACGTTGTTGTCCTTGGCAAAGTCGGCAAAGATGGCTTCGCGCTTGTGGCTCTGCTCGTGTATCTTGGTGTGGAGGTCGCTGAGCTCATCCTTCTCGGCAGAGGGTATCTCCTCGTCCTTCATGCCCTTGTGCGATGCTTCCAGTGCCTCCTCGCGTGCCTTGAGGGTAGCTGTTTCCTCATTGATGGGTCTGAGGCTGTCGGCTGTCTGCTCCTTCTCGGCTGTGAGTACGGACTGTATGAGGTGGTGGTCGGTGTTGAGGATGAGGGTGTACATGTCGGGCATCTCACCGTAGAAGCTCATGCCTGCATTGATGGCTGCCATCTCTTTCATACGGCGCATATACTCGCTCTGTGTGATGATGATGGGTGCCGAACTGTTGCCGAGCGGCTGTGCATCGACGTGGAACTCGGTCTTCTTCACCTCGGGCATCTGGCTCTTGAAGGCTGCCGTGAGCATCTCCTTCTCCTCGGCGGGTAACTCCACTCGCTGCTTGTCTTCCTTGACAATGAGGTTGTCGATGATGTCAGCATCCACACGTGAGAAACGGCTCTTCTCCATCTTCTGCTCATAGAGGTTGAGCATGGCGGTGTCGAGCTGGCCATCGAAGAGGAGCACGTTGTAGCCCTTCTGCTGAGCTGCCTCGATGTAGGTGTACTGCTCGTCACGGTCGGTGGCATAGAGGTAGATGAGGTTGCCCTCTTTGTCGGTCTGCTCGCCCTTGATGAGCTCCTTGTACTCCTCGTAGGTGAAGTGCTTGCCTTCGGTGTCGGTGAACAGGGCAAACTGCTTGGCCTTGTCGTAAAATGACTCTTCGGTGAGCATGCCGTAGTTGATGAACAGCTTCAGGTCGTTCCACTTCTCCTCGAACTCCTTGCGGTTGTCCTTGAAGATACCGTTGAGGCGGTCGGCCACCTTCTTGGTGATGTAGGTGGAGATTTTCTTTACGTTCGAGTCGCTCTGCAAGTATGAGCGCGATACATTCAAGGGGATGTCGGGCGAGTCAATCACACCATGCAGCAGGGTGAGGAAGTCGGGTACGATGCCTTCGACGGAGTCGGTCACATACACCTGGTTGCAGTAGAGCTGTATCTTGTTTTTCTGCAGGTCGATGTTGCTCTTTATCTTGGGGAAATAGAGCACGCCCGTGAGGTTGAAGGGGTAGTCCACGTTGAGGTGTATCCAGAACAGCGGCTCGTCGCTCATGGGGTAGAGGTCGCGGTAGAACTTCTTGTAGTCCTCGTCGGTGAGCTCGCTCGGGGTGCGTGTCCACAGCGGAGTGGTGTCGTTGATGATGTTGTCCTCGTCGGTCTCTACCTGCTTGCCATCCTTCCAATCCTTCTTCTTGCCGAAGGCGATGCTGATGGGGAGGAAGCGGCAGTACTTGGTTAGCAGTGAGCTGAGGCGGCTCTCCTCAAGGAACTCCTTGCAGTCGTCGTCGATGTGGAGGATGATGTCGGTACCGCGGTCGGCCTTCTCCACCTCTTCGAGCGTAAACTCGGGACTGCCGTCGCAGCTCCACTTCACGGCCTGTGCTCCGTCGCGGTACGAGCGTGTCACGATGTCTACACTCTTGGCTACCATGAAGGCTGAGTAGAAGCCGAGGCCGAAGTGGCCGATGATTGCATTGGCGTCGTTCTTGTACTTCTCCAGGAAGTCGTTGGCACCCGAGAAGGCAATCTGGTTGATATACTTGTCAATCTCCTCGGCTGTCATACCGATACCGCGGTCGCTGATGGTGATAGTGCCGGCCTCCTTGTCGAGCGATACATGTACGGTGAGGTCGCCCAGCTCGCCCTTGAAGTCGCCCTTCATGGCGTATGTCTTGAGCTTCTGTGTAGCATCGACGGCATTGGATACCAATTCGCGGAGGAAAATCTCGTGATCACTGTAGAGGAACTTTTTGATGATGGGGAAGATGTTCTCGGTCGTAACCCCAATGTTACCTGTTTTCATATCGTTATACTTTTGTTATACCTAAATTATATATATGGTAATGTGGAAACAAATGTTCTGCCATATAAGTTGCAAATAGAGTGCCATATCTCCCGTTCTGTCAACATGGCAGTTTTTGTCAGCATACAACGGTGATTCGATAACAAGTCTTTATATATATAATAGGTATATATGGCTTAGTTGATGGCTATCTCATCCACAAACAGGAAGGCTCCATATCCGTTGGCACCATGCCAATCGGGCATGCTGTGCTCTACAAGGGCTTTGACCTTTACATAGCGAGCCTTAACTGGTGAAAAGTTCAGTTCGTGGTGATAGATCTGATTGGGATTCTTTTCGGTCATGGCCGGGTACTGCTCATTGAACACTTCGGTATAATGTTTGCCGTCTTCGGAGGTGGAGATAGTGATTCCGCGTGCGTCGAACACCCAATCGCCCTTCTCTACGCAGGTGTTGAATGATACTTGGCTAACCTCTACGGGGTTCTGCAAGTCAATTACGGCTTCGAAGTCATTGCCCGCAAAACCGAGCCAGCGTCCTGTGCGGTAGTTGTGGTTGCCTTTCAGTCCGTCGGTAAGTGTGGGGGCTCCCTCGTATGTATAGCTGCGGTGAGTCGGCTGCAAGAGCGTTACAGGCTTACCAGTTGCCTTGTTGAAAGAGAACTCTTCTGTAAACAGGCGTGTGGCACCGCGTTTGCCGGTACCTTTAGCTTTGAGTGTGCAGCCGGATGTGATCTCGATGGGCTTCTTGTATTGGGCTGATGCTTCGGTGGGCTCGCTCCCGTCGGTGGTGTAGTGGATGGGACGACCGTCGATGGTGCTCAGTGTGACAGCGATAGCATTCTTAAGGGTGTCGGTGGTGAATGTGGCATTTACATCGAAGATGTGCTTTGCATAGTTGTATCCTTTGATGTCGTAGAGTTCGACTAACGGGATGATGCGCTGCTTGAAGTCGTTGTAGTCCTTGTTCTCGGGATTGCACCATTGTACCTCGCAGAGGGCTGCCATGCGGGGAAGCTCCATATATTCTACATGCGTGAAGTGGGGGATATACTCAGTCCAAAGGTTGGCCTGCACGCCAATGATGTGTTTTTGTTGCTCGGGTGTCAATGAGGGGTGCATAGGCTCGTAGTTGTATACGGTCTCAACTGGTACATAACCACCAATAGCTAGTGGCTCATCGGCTGTATGCTTTGTCTGATAATAGTCGAAATACATAAAGGTGTTGGGCGACATGATGCAGTTGTGCCCTTTCTTGGCAGCTTCGAGTCCACCTCCGATTCCACGCCAAGAGTGCACGGTAGCTGTGGGGGCCAGTTCGCCTTCAAGGATCTCATCCCACCCGATAATCTGGCGTCCCTTGCTGTTGAGGAACTTCTCGGCATGTGATATCACGAAGCTCTGGAGATACATCTCTGCACTGTGCTTGTCATCATCCTTGAGGCCGAGGGCCTTGATGCGTGCTTGGCATTTAGGACATTTCTCCCATTCTGTCTTAGGGCATTCGTCACCGCCTACATGTATGTATTCAGAGGGGAATATATCCACAATCTCGGTTAATACGTCTTCGATAAAACCAAGTGTGGCATCGTTGCCTGCGCAAAGTACATTCTCTGACACGCCCCACATCTTCCATACTTCGTACGGCCCTCCTGTGCAACCAAATTCGGGATAGGCGGCCAAGGCGGCTTGCATATGTCCGGGGAGGTCTATCTCGGGAATTACGGTGATATGACGTTCGGCTGCATAAGCAACAATCTCGCGGCAGTCATCCTGTGTGTATTGGAAGGGACCATAGTGCTGCCCATCGTAATTGTCGCTATTGCGGCCAATGACAGTTTCGCTACGCTCGGCAGCAATGGTTGAAAGCTTGGGGTATTTCTTGATTTCAATGCGCCATCCCTGGTCGTCGGTCAGATGCCAATGGAAGCGGTTGATGTTGTGCAACGCCAAGATGTCAATGAAGCGTTTCACAGAGTCTACCGTAAAGAAGTGGCGCGATACGTCGAGGTGCGCTCCGCGGTAGGTGAAGCGTGGATAGTCATTGATGTCGACAGCAGGTAACAATACTTTGCTGCTTTCTCCTGCGGGAAGTGCCTTGCGCAGAGTCTGTATGCCATAGAATACACCGGCAGGTGATGCTCCAGTGATAGCAATGCCGTCTGCATTTACAGCAAGGTGGTATCCTTCAGGGTTCTCACCGTTATTGTCTACTGATAAGGTAATGGCCTTCTTGCTGGCTTTGTCAGTAAGCTGTAATTCAAGACCTGTCTTTTCCTTAATGAATTCAGCAAGGAAAGCAGCATTGCGCTCCATCGTTTCATCGCCCTGATATACGATGGCTGTTTGTCCATCGAGGGTGAAACTGGTGGCATCTGTCGTTGTGATTTCCTGCGGCAGTGGTACTACTCGATAATTGGCGGTAGGTACACTGTCGGAACAGGCAAGTAATCCGCAGCTGAGTAATAATGCGGTTAATGTGTTTTTCTTCATACGTTTTAGGGATTATGTGAGTTTGATTAGTTGACAATCACGTTAGGGAAGTATTCACTGAACAGCTGTTCGGCACGTTGTAGTTGCTCTAGCGTGTTCTCCTTCACCTCTTCGAGTTCATATTTCCATCCCATGGCTTCCCACTTGTGTACGCCGAAGCGGTGGTAGGGCAGTATCTCTACACGCTCTATCTGCTTGTAGTGGCCGAGGGCTTCACCGAGCGCACGGATGTCTTCTTCCATATCGCTATATCCGGGTACGAGTACGTAGCGTAGCCAGAAGGGATGATTGTGCTCTTCTAGCCAAGCGGCGGTGCGCAGGGTCTGCTCGTTGCTGCGGCCCGTGAGGTGGCGATGACGCTCGGGGTTGAACTGCTTGATGTCGAGGAGTACAAGGTCTATCTCGCCCATGAGCTCCTCTACGTGCTTGTTCCACACACCACCATTAGTATCAATACAAGTATGTATGCCGTGGCTCTTAAGGTCACGCACGAGAGGCACTAAGGCTTCGGCCTGTACGGTGGGTTCGCCACCCGAGAAGGTGACACCGCCACGCTTGCCGAAGAAGGGTATCTGGCTCACGGCCATATCGACGATTTCTTCAGGACGGGTAGCCTTGCCACCATTGAGGTCAATGGTGTCGGGGTTGGCACAGTATAGGCAACGGAAGGGACAGCCTTGAAGGAAAACGACGAGCCGGAGACCCGGCCCGTCGAATGTCCCCATACTTTCGTAGGAGTGTACGTTTATCATCTTTTATAGTGAAAAGTTAAGAGTTAAGAGGGAAGAGTTGGAATGTGAAAAGTAAAGAGAATCATATGGATGAAAAACTTTTCACTCTTCACTATTATTTCTTCACTCTAATTACATTCTCTCGTGGAACGAACGGCTGATAACCTCCAGCTGATGCTCGCGGCTGAGCTTGATGAAGTTAACGGCATAGCCCGATACGCGGATGGTGAGCTGCGGATACTTCTCGGGATGCTCCATAGCGTCCATCAGCATCTCGCGGTTGAGCACGTTCACGTTGAGGTGGTGGGCACCCTTGGTGAAGTAGCCGTCCATCATGGTCACGAGGTTCTCGACACGCTCCTCGGGTGTGGGACCGAGTGACTTCGGTATGATAGAGAAGGTGTTGGAGATACCGTCCTGTGAGTCGCGGTAGCGGAGCTTGGCCACTGAACTGAGCGATGCGATGGCGCCGTTCTTGTCACGTCCGTGCATGGGGTTAGCACCGGGTGCGAAGGGGATACCCTTGGCACGACCGTCAGGTGTAGCACCAGTCTTCTTTCCGTACATCACGTTTGAGGTGATGGTGAGGAGTGAGAGGGTAGGACGTGCGTTCTTGTATACGGGGAGCTTCTTGAGCTCTTCAGAGAAGTAGTATACGAGGTCTACACCAAGCTGGTCTACGCGGTCGTCGTTGTTACCGAAGCAGGGGAACTCGCCCTGGATGTCGAACGACTCGGTGAGGCCGATCTCGTTGCGCTTGGCTGTTACCTTTGCGTAGCGGATAGCTGAGAGTGAGTCGAGGGCGATAGAGAGACCAGCTACACCATATGCCAAGTTGATACGGGGGTTAGTGTCGATGAATGCCATCTGAGCCTTCTCGTAGTAGTACTTGTCGTGCATGTAGTGGATGATGTTCATCGCCTCATTGTATACACGAGCAATTTCGGTGAGCACCTTCTTGTAGTTGGCCATTACCTCCTCGAACTTGAGCTCGTCGCTGGTGAGTACGGGGATACCCTTCACCATTACGGTGCCGGTGTTCTCGCAACGGCCACCGTTGATGGCGAGCAGGAGAGCCTTGGCCAAGTTGGCGCGGGCACCGAAGAACTGGATCTGCTTACCGATAGCCTGATATGATACGCAGCAAGCGATACCGTAGTCGTCGCAATTGCGAACCTCACGCATCAGGTTGTCATTCTCATACTGGATAGAGCTGGTGTCAACAGAAACCTTGGCGCAGAACTCCTTGAAGCCATCGGGGAGCTGCGGGCTCCAGAGGATGGTCAAGTTGGGTTCGGGGCTCGGGCCGAGGTTGTAGAGTGTCTGGAGGAAACGGAACGAGGTCTTTGTCACCTTGGTGCGGCCGTCGTTGAAGCGACCACCGATAGCCTCTGTTACCCATGTGGGGTCACCGGCAAAGATGTCGTTGTATGACTGCATGCGGAGGTGGCGTACCATGCGGAGCTTGATAACAAACTGGTCGATGAGCTCCTGTGCGAATACCTCGTTGATCTTGCCATGAGCCAAGTCGTACTCGATGAAGATGTCGAGGAACGAAGATACGTTTCCGAGTGACATGGCAGCACCGTCCTGCTCCTTTACGGCAGCGAGGTAGGCCATGTATACCCACTGTACAGCCTCCTGAGCTGATGTAGCGGGACGGCTAAGGTCGAGACCGTAGTACTCACCCATCACCTTGATCTCCTTGAGAGCCTTGATTTGCTCTGTTACCTCTTCGCGAAGACGGATGTTGGCATCGGTCATAGGACCTGTGATGTTGCGCTTATCCTCCTCCTTGGCCTCGATCAGACGGTCGATACCATAGAGAGCCAAACGACGGTAGTCACCGATGATACGACCACGAGCGTAGTTGTCGGGCAGACCGGTGAGGAAGCCCAATGAACGGAACGAGCGAATCTCGTCGGTATAGGCATCGAACACACCGTCGTTGTGTGTCTTGCGGTAGTGAGTGAAAATATCTTTTACCTTATCGTCTACTTCGAGACCATTCTCGCGGCAAGCCTTGGCTACTACATTGATGCCACCGAAAGGCTTGATAGAACGTTTCAGGAGTTCGTCGGTCTGCAGACCTACGATGAGCTCGTTCTCCTTGTCGATGTAGCCGGCCTTGTGTGAGGTGATGGTAGATACGGTTACGTTGTCGAGAGCACGTACACCACCATTGTTGCGTTCCTCCTCAAGAGCCTTCAAACAAAGGTTCCAAAGGTTGGTTGTGCGCACTGTGGGGCCTTGCAAGAATGAGGCGTCACCTGTGTAAGGGGCAATGTTGGTACTTACGAAATCACTTACGTTGATTTCTTTGTTCCAAAGTCCGTTGATAAAGTTTTGTTCCATTTCTGAATAGATTTTTATATATGTTTTATCTTATCTTATAAATTAAAGTATTCCCTATCTTTTGTTTTTCGAGTGCAAAGGTACGACTTTTTTTCGGCATTCACTATATTATAATATGTATTTATGTTTCTCTCATCCATTTTATAGTCTATTGGCTAATAGGTGGCATCTATTGATGCGGATTGTTGCTCTTTATATCAGGGAGAGATAACCATTTTAATATGTTTCATGTTGCTAGCTTTTCGTATTCTATTCATTCAGTTAGATTTTTTCTACGCTGAATAATACAAATATTTTATTTATTGTTATCCCTAACCAAAATTTTGTACTAATTTTGTGCTCATATTAGTTTTTAGTTTTATTAAGGTATGACAAAGATAACCAAAGAGGCTGCCTTGCTGTATCATTCGCAAGGCAAGCCGGGAAAGATTGAAGTCGTTCCCACTAAACCTTACAGTACGCAGACAGACCTTTCGCTCGCCTATTCTCCCGGCGTAGCTGAGCCTTGTCTCGAAATCGAGAAGAATCCACAGACCGCCTATGACTACACCGCGAAGGGCAACCTCGTGGCCGTCATCTCCAACGGCACCGCCGTGCTCGGACTCGGCGATATAGGCACACTGGCCGGAAAGCCAGTGATGGAGGGTAAGGGTCTGCTGTTCAAGATATATGCCGGCATCGATGTGTTTGACATAGAGGTAGACGAGAAGGATCCCGAAAAGTTTATCCAAGCCGTGAAGGCTATCGCTCCCACTTTTGGAGGTATCAACTTGGAAGACATCAAGGCCCCCGAGTGCTTCGAGATTGAGCGTCGCCTCAAGGCCGAACTCGACATTCCCGTGATGCACGACGACCAGCATGGCACAGCCATCATCTCATCGGCAGGTCTTGTCAATGCGCTCCAAGTAGCAGGCAAGAAGATTGACGAGGTAAAGATTGTGGTCAACGGTGCCGGTGCATCGGCCATCTCATGCACCAAGCTTTACGTTGCCCTCGGTGCCCGTCGCGAGAATATCCTCATGCTTGATAGCAAGGGAGTCATCACCAGCGACCGTCCCAACCTCACCGAGGAGAAGAAGTTCTTCGCGACCGACCGCCGCGATGTACATACTCTCGAAGAGGCCATCAAGGGTGCCGACGTGTTCCTCGGTCTCTCACGCGGTAACGTACTCACACAAGACATGGTGCGCTCCATGGCCGCCATGCCTATCGTGTTTGCCCTTGCCAATCCCACTCCCGAGATTTCATACGAGGATGCCATGGCATCACGTCCCGACGTGCTGATGGCTACCGGTCGTTCCGACTATCCCAACCAGATCAACAACGTTATCGGCTTCCCCTATATCTTCCGTGGCGCACTCGACACACAAGCTACCGCCATCAATGAGGAGATGAAGCTGGCCGCCGTACACGCTATCGCCGACCTGGCCAAGCAGCCCGTGCCCGATGTAGTGAACGAGGCCTACCACGTGAACAACTTCACCTTCGGTCCTGCCTACTTCATTCCCAAGCCCGTAGACCCTCGCCTCATCACCCAAGTATCCATGGCCGTAGCCAAGGCTGCCATGGAGAGCGGTGTAGCCCGCAAGCCCATCACCGACTGGGATGCCTATGCCACCCAGCTCCGCGAGCTCATGGGTCAGGAGAGCAAGCTCACCCGCCAGCTCTACGATACCGCCCGTAGCAATCCACAGCGTGTCGTGTTTGCCGAGGGTATACACCCTACCATGCTCAAGGCTGCCGTAGAGGCCAAGGCCGAAGGCATCTGTCACCCCATCCTTTTGGGTAATGACGAGCGCATCGAGAAGTTGGCCAAGGAGCTTGACCTCAGCCTCGAAGGTATCGAAGTCATCAACCTGCGCCACGATCGCGAGGCCGAGCGTCGCGAACGCTATGCCCGTATCCTCACCGAGAAGCGTGCCCGTCAGGGAGCCAACTTCCAGGAATCAAACGACAAGATGTTTGAGCGCAACTATTTCGGCATGATGATGGTAGAGACGGGCGAGGCCGATGCCTTTATAACCGGTCTGTATACCAAGTACAGCAACACCATCAAGGTAGCCAAAGAAGTTATTGGTGTGCGCGATGAGTTCAGCACCTTCGGCACCATGCACATCGTGAATGGCAAGAAGGGCACCCTCTTCCTTGCCGACACGCTTATTAACCGCCACCCCGACACCGACACCCTCATCGACATAGCCCGTCTGGCCAACCACACGGTACAGTTCTTCAACCACAAGCCCGTGATGGCCATGCTCTCATACTCCAACTTCGGTACCGACACTACTGGCAGTCCGGCTGCCGTACACGAGGCCGTAGACTATCTGCACCGCGAATACCCCGAGTGGGATGTAGATGGTGAGATGCAGGTAAAATTTGCCCTCAACAGCCAGTTGCGCGACGAGAAATTCTCTTTCAACAAGCTCTATGGCAAGGAGGTCAACACCCTTGTGTTCCCCAACCTCTCCAGTGCCAACCAAGCCTACCAGTTCATCCAGATGATGGGCGACAACAGCGAAGTCATCGGCCCCATCCAGATGGGTCTGAATAAGCCTATCCACTTCACCGACTGGGAAGCATCGGTACGCGACATCGTCAACATCACTGCCATCGCTGTGATTGATGCCATCGTGGAGAAGAAGAAAAAGGAACAATAATCAGTGACAGGATATTAGCTGATTACCATCACGAAAGGATGCCGCTTGGCATCCTTTCTTAATAAAAGCGCTATTATTATGGCTGATAACTATTTGGAAAAGAAAATGGAGGAATATCGTTCCTCAAGCATAAATAGACAACCAAGCAAAGCTTCCCTAACGCTAAACCAATTATTTTTGCGCAATCGGAGCTACAGAGGTTACGACAAGCAACGTGTTGTCACACAAGAGGAGCTTCGTCGTATTATCAATGTCAACACGCGTATTCCCTCAGCACGCAACCAGCAATGTCTACGCTTTCGGCCTGTCATTGCAGAAGAGGCTGATAAGATACTCCCATTCATACGTCTTGGAGGAGCACTTCCTGAATTACATCTTCCTTTCAAAGGAACTGAACCTAATGCATATATTATTATTTGTAGCACTGTCCCCGAAGATCGTTGGGTAAGTATAGATTTAGGCATTTCTGCCCAAAGCATGTTGCTCAAGGCAACAGAAATGGGACTCAATGGCATATGTATAGGCGCTTTCAATGCCTCAATGCTGGTTGAAAAGCTTTCTCTGCCATATTCTCCTTTGCTCATCATTGCCATAGGGAAGGGGAAAGAGGATATTCGTATTGTTGAAGTGTCAGAAAGTGATAACCATGCCTATTATCGCACTCCAGAGGGAATACACTATGTGCCAAAGTTGAAACTTGACGACTTAATAGTATCTCCTTAATCTCTAAGTGAAGTATGTTGCCTTTCGCATTGAACAATCATTAACTCAACTCTTTTCTTTATATAGCAACTTCCATGCTTGTGGTAGATGTTCAATGATATCGTTGGAAATCAAACTCGTCTCACCAATTTCAGAGGCGGCAATGTCACCTGAAAGCCCATGGGTAAATGTTCCCAATATGCAAGTTTCGTAAGGTGTGTAATTTTGTGCAAGCAGAGCGGCCAATATGCCAGTCAGTACATCGCCGCTGCCAGCAGTTGCCATACCGGCATTTCCCGTTGTGTTGAATAGGATATGCTGGTTAGGGCATACTATGGCCGTATAAGCTCCTTTTACTATGACGTAAAGTTGGTATCTGCCTGCTAGCTCGCGGGCTATGTCTAACCGTTCGTTGAGGGCGAATTCCTTACCTGCTATTCGCTGTAACTCTCGATAGTGTGGAGTGATGATGCTGTTGGCAGGTACCATGTCGAGTAGTTCGGGGTGGGTGCCGATGAGGTTCAGTGCGTCGGCATCTATGATAAGTGGCTTGGCTTCTTTTTCAAGCAATTCGGCAAATGTCTGTGCACTCTCTTCTGCGATTCCTAAACCAGGACCTATGGCTATGGCATCGTACTTGCCCATGTTGGGTGCATGGCTGAAATGTGTGGACGAATCGTCTTCGCTGATGATGGCTTCAGGTACGGCACTTTGTATGATAGGGGTGTTGTATGTGGGGGTATGTACCGTAAGGAGGCCAACTCCAGAACGTAGTGCTGCCCGGGCCGATAGGATGGCTGCTCCAGCCATACCTCGCTTGCCTGCAATGAGCATAGCATGCCCAAATGTGCCTTTGTGGCTGTTGTATGGGCGTTGGTGAAGGTAGGGGACCACGTCGTTTGCAGTGATGATGTGGCTCTGCTCCCAATCAATGGGGCAATCGTAGGTGGCTTCTACCTTTTTGTGGTCGTTCTTGTTCATCTTCGGCTCCGTGTTTTAGGTTGTAAAAGTAGTGCTTTTCGATGATATTTTATGCAGTCGAGAAAAAAAAATCCTTTTTCGTTATTGAATAAATGGATTTTGCTTAATTTTGTAGAAATTTCGCATAATATTAAATATGAATACGGTAAAAATTAAAGACAAAGAATTTGCTGTCTCTATTCCTGAAGAAAAAATCTTGAAGGAGGTTGAGCGTCTTGCAGCACAGATTAGCCGCGACCTCGAAGGTAAGAACCCGCTTTTCTTGGGTATTCTCAATGGTAGTTTCATGTTTGCGGCCGACCTTTTCCGTCGCATTACTATCCCTGCCGAGATTTCGTTTGTCAAGTTGGCCTCGTATGAGGGAACAGCTTCTACGGGTGTTATCAAAGAGGTTATCGGACTTTCTGAGAATATCAGTGGTCGTACCATTGTAGTGGTTGAGGATATCGTGGATACAGGTTGCACCATGCAGAAACTGTTGGAGAACCTTGGCACACGTTCGCCTGAATCGATTCATGTATGCACTCTTCTTCTCAAGCCTGAGAAACTGAAGGTTCCCCTCAATGTGGAATATGTGGCATTGGAGATTCCCAATGACTTTATCGTGGGTTATGGCCTCGACTATGATGGTTTCGGTCGAAACCTGAAGGATATATATACTGTGGTGGAGTAAACAGAGTAATAACAATTATTATAAGGTAAAAAGCTATGCTAAACATTGTGATTTTCGGAGCCCCAGGCTCAGGAAAGGGTACTTATAGTGCTCGTCTCGTAGATACATTTAAATTGGACCATATCTCTACTGGCGATGTGCTCCGCGCTGAAATCAAGAACGGAACAGAACTGGGTAAAACAGCTCAAGGCTACATTGACAATGGTCAGCTCATTCCTGATGAACTGATGATTGGTATCTTGGCCAACGTTTATGACAGCTTTAAGGGGAGCAAGGGTGTAATCTTCGACGGTTTCCCCCGTACCATCGCTCAAGCCGAGGCGCTGAAGACCATGCTTGAGGAACGTGGCGAGAAGATTTCGGCTATGATTAATCTTGAGGTGAGCGAGGATATTCTGATGGCTCGTCTGTTGCGCCGTGCTACCCTCGAAGGCCGTGCTGATGACAATGAAGAAACCATCAAGAAACGCTTTGCCGTATACCACAATCAGACAGCTCCGCTCATTGAGTGGTTCAAGAGACAGGGCGTATTCCAAGGCTTTACCTACACCGATGAGATAGGTCTTGAGGGTATGGTAAAGAACATTACAGAGTACGTAAATACAATTATATAATTAGCGCTTAAGAGTTAGGAATTATGGCTTACGTGCGATAATATGTACTCTAAGTCCTAAGTCCTAACTCATAACTCCTAACTAAAATACGCGTGGCTGAAACAAATTTTGTCGATTACGTAAAGATCTATTGCCGTTCGGGCAAGGGAGGCCGTGGCAGCACCCACATGCGCCGTGTCAAGTATAATCCCAATGGTGGACCTGACGGTGGCAATGGTGGTCGTGGCGGACATATCATCCTTCGTGGCAACCGCAACTACTGGACGTTGCTCCATCTCCGCTACGACCGTCATGCCTTTGCAGGCAACGGAGGCAATGGCTCCAAGAACAAAAGTAGCGGTAAGGACGGCGAAGACAAGATAATAGAAGTTCCTTGTGGCACTGTGGTGTATAATGCCGAGACGGGTGCTTACCTGTGCGACATCACCGAACACGGGCAAGAGGTTATCCTGCTGCGTGGCGGTCGTGGAGGTTTGGGCAACTTCAACTTTGCCACTCCCACGCGTCAGGCTCCGCGCTTTGCACAGCCGGGCGAACCTATGCAGGAGCTCACGGTGATAATGGAGCTGAAACTCCTTGCCGATGTCGGCCTTGTAGGCTTCCCCAATGCCGGTAAGTCAACCTTGCTGGCTGCCGTTTCGGCCGCGAAACCAAAGATAGCCAACTATCCGTTTACCACGTTGGAGCCTAATCTAGGTATCGTGTCATACCGCGACAACCGTTCGTTTGTGATGGCCGATATCCCTGGTATCATCGAAGGCGCCAGTGCGGGCAAGGGACTTGGTTTGCGTTTCCTCCGTCATATAGAGCGCAACTCTCTGCTGTTGTTTATGGTTCCGGGCGACACGGATGATATCCGCAAGGAGTATGACATCCTGCTCAACGAATTGGCCACCTTCAATCCCGATATGCTCGACAAGCAGCGTGTGCTGGCCATCACCAAGTGCGACCTGTTGGATGAGGAACTGGTAGAAATGTTGGAAGAGACATTGCCCGATGATGTTCCTCACGTGTTCATCTCTTCTGTCACCGGACTTGGTGTGTCGGTATTGAAAGATATTTTATGGAACGAGCTTAACAAGGAGGATATTCATGCCGAACTCAGCAAGGATAGCCTTGTGCATCGTGCCAAGGATATGGGTAAGTTGCAGGACGAACTCCGTGCTATGGGACAAGACGATGACATCTCTGTCGAGTACGACGACATTGACGAGATGGATGATTTTGAATATGAGTTTGACGACGAATTTGAATTTGACACCGACGACGATGAATAGCGAAGACATTTTCACTAAGGGCATCATGTTCAAGAAAGTGGCCTCAGACCGCCCTAAAGAGGAGAAGGTCAAGACCAAGGCCAAGAAGAAAGCCTATATCACTGGTCAACATCACTCGGCATCGGCCAAAATGAAGGCCGAGATACGGCGCAAGCGTGCCAATAGGCATAAATGATGATTGTTGAAATTCTATTTTTTGAAAAACATAAAGGATACGTATGAAAAAGTACATTCTTGATTTGACGGTTCGCGAGGCCCTGAACGTAGGCAAGCAGTTCGTATTGTTGCGCCTCACCTCTGAGAATCCGTTGCCCGAGATGCTTCCCGGACAATTTGTAGAGGTACGTGTAGATGAGACACCCAGTGTGTTGCTCCGCCGCCCCATCTCAATACATTATTATGATAAGAAAGCCAATGAACTGGGCCTGCTTGTACAGCTTGTAGGCAATGGCACCCGTTGGATGGCCACGTTGAAGGCTGGCGACGTGCTCAATGTCGTATTGCCTTTGGGTAATGGCTTCACCCTTCCTGCCGACAACACGGTGCGTCCGCTGCTGGTAGGCGGTGGAGTAGGAGTGGCCCCACTGCTTTATCTTGGTATGAAGCTTAAGGAGATGGGTATCACCCCCACTTTCCTCCTCGGAAGCCGTACTGAAAACGAACTGATGCAGATTGCCGAGTTTGAGAAGGTGGGCCGTGTGTTCATCACCACCGAGAACGGTGCCGTAGGTGAGCAGGGCTATGTTACCCAGCACTCGGTACTTGCTCGTGAGCAGTTCGACCAGGTGTATACCTGTGGCCCCAAACCCATGATGGTGGCTGTAGCCCGCTGGGCCAAGGGTGCCGGCGTGGTGTGCGAGGTGTCGCTCGAGAACAAGATGGCCTGTGGCGTAGGTGCCTGCCTCTGCTGCGTGGAAGACACCAAGGAGGGCAATGTGTGTGTATGTAAGGAAGGTCCCGTATTTTCAATAGACAAGTTATCATGGCAGATTTAAGAACATCGATAGGCAAGCTCGAACTTGCCAACCCGGTGATGACAGCATCGGGCACATTTGGTTACGGCACCGAGTTTGCCGACTTTGTAGACCTCAATCGCCTTGGCGGTATCATTGTCAAGGGCACCACGTTGCATCATCGTGAGGGCAACCCCTATCCCCGTATGGCCGAGACGCCTGCCGGTATGCTCAATGCCGTTGGACTTCAGAATAAGGGTGTCGACTATTTCTGCGAGCACATCTATCCTACCATCAAGGATTACAAGACCCATATGATTGTCAACGTCAGCGGTTCGGCCATTGAGGACTATGTGGCTACTGCTGAGCGCATCAATGCATTGGAAGCTATCCCCGCTATTGAGCTCAATATCTCGTGCCCCAACGTTAAGCAGGGCGGTATGGCCTTTGGTGTTACCGCCAAGGGAGCCGAGGAGGTAGTGCGTGCCGTGCGTCAAGTGTATGACAAGACTCTCATCGTGAAGCTCTCACCCAACGTGACCGATATCACCGAGATTGCCCGTGCTGCCGAGGCTGCCGGTGCCGACAGCGTGTCGCTCATCAATACCCTGCTGGGCATGGCCATCGATGCCGAGCGTCGCCGTCCCCTGCTCTCCACTGTTACAGGCGGTATGAGCGGTCCTGCCGTAAAGCCCATCGCCTTGCGTATGGTGTGGCAGGTAGCCAAGGCCGTGAAGATTCCCGTAGTGGGTCTTGGTGGCATCACCAATGGCACCGATGCCATTGAGTTCCTTTTGGCTGGTGCCTCGGCTATCGAGGTGGGTACGGCCAACTTTATCGACCCTGCAGTGACAGGTAAGATTATCGACGAGATCAATGCCTATCTCGACCGTCACGGTTTCGCTTCAGTGCGCGATATCATCGGTGCATTGGAGGTGTAGTTCTCTTGGTTGGTTGTATTTCTGCTATGCAAACAAAGAATTAGGTTACGTAGCAGAAATATTTGTTTTTTTTGCTCTGTTTACACTGTTTTTTGCTTGTTTTTGCAACAGACGGTAGGCTGCATCTCAGAAATATCCAAATAAATTTGGTTTTTCGTTCGATTTGCACTACCTTTGCAGCCGATTTTTGAAAAATATATTTATTAATTAACAAAACAGAGTATGAATCAGTACGAAACCGTTTTCATTTTGACTCCCGTTTTATCTGATGTTCAGGTAAAGGAAGCGGTCGAAAAGTTCAAAGGTGTTCTTACCGCTGCTGGCGCTGAGATTATCAATGAAGAGAATTGGGGTATGAAGAAATTGGCATACCAGATTGAGAAGAAGTCAACAGGTTTTTATCAGTTGCTCGAGTTCAAGGCTGAGCCTACAGTAATTGAGAAGTTGGAGTTGAACTTCCGTCGTGACGAGCGCGTAATCCGTTACATCACAGTCAAGCTTGACAAGTATGCAGCAGAGTATGCAGCTAAGAGAAAGAGTGTTAAACAAGCTAAAGCACAGGAGGCATAATTATGGCACAGGAACATGGTGAAATCCGTTACTTAACTCCCCCTACTGTAGACGTTAAGAAGAAGAAATACTGCCGTTTCAAGAAGAGCGGTATTAAGTATGTTGACTACAAGGATCCCGAATTCTTGAAGAAGTTTTTGAATGAGCAGGGCAAAATCCTTCCCCGTCGCATCACCGGTACTTCATTGAAGTATCAGCGTCGTGTGGCTCAGGCCGTTAAGCGTGCTCGTCACTTGGCTTTGCTCCCATTTGTAACTGATATGATGAAATAATTAAAAGGAGGAATTTAGCATGGAACTTATTTTAATTGAAGACGTAGCAGGTTTGGGCTACAAGAACGACATCGTTTCAGTGAAGAAGGGTTATGGCCGTAACTACTTGATTCCTCAAGGCAAGGCTGTTATCGCATCAGAGAGTGCTCGTAAGGTATTGGCTGAGAATTTGAAGCAGCGTGCTCATAAGCTCGCAAAGATTAAGGCCGACGCTGAGGCTTTGGCAGCTAAGCTTGCTCCTGTTGCATTGACTATCGCTACTAAGGTAAGCTCTACAGGTACTATTTTCGGTGCTGTGACCAATATTCAGATTGCTGAGGCATTAGCTAAGCTCGGTTTCGAGATTGACCGCAAGACTATTATTGTTAAGGACAACGTTAAGGAGGTGGGTTCTTATACTGCTACAGTAAAACTCCACAAGGAGGTTTCTGTGGAAATACCTTTCGAGGTTGTTGCCGAGGAGGCTTAAATCCCCAAAAACGAAAGTGAATAATTTCAAAGGACTGAATCGATTCAGTCCTTTTTTTGTTTATTGGGCTAATCGAATCACTTTCTAATCAATATTTAGACAATTAATAATTTCTAAAGGAATACAAGTTTTATTGCTGGAATAATTTTATAAATAAGAAAATGTCTGTATCTTTGTATCAGTATAAACCAAAAATGTCTCTTGTTATGAAAAGATTATTCTTTGCTCTTTTAGTATCTTTGATTACTGTATCGAACTATGCACAAGTATACCTTGGTGGCTCTTTTTCCTTTGGCGTGAGTGAGAGGAGTACCTCTTCTAAGACTACTTTTGTGGGTGTATCAACATTGAATCCAGAAATTGGCTATAGCTTTAATCGGTACTTGGGTTTAGGTACTGAATTAGGGCTTAACATATATGATATGGATGTAAATATTCAGTTGACCCCATACCTTCGTTGGTCGTTCTTACATCGTGATGTACTGACATGTTTTGTTGATCTGGCCTACATGTATGATGTCTCTAACACAAAAGGTTCTCAGTTGGGATTGAAGCCTGGTGTCTCTTTTCGCTTATTTGAGCATCTTAGTCTGGTAGCTAAAATCGGTTTCTTGGGAGTACGCAGTTCAGATAATTTTATCGGTATTGACACTTCAAATAGTTCTATCGGATTTTTTTATACTTTTTGATTATTTTTATCGAAGTATCTGCAGTATAGTTTAAGTTGACTTTAAATGTTTTTCCTTTAGGAAAAGTTGTAGTAATATAGATTTCACGAGTTGTACATTTTTGTCGGCTCTAGTGGGTAATTATTAAATTGAGTTAGTGATGTTTACAAAAGAAGACCAAGTGATATTATCAAAAAGAGGTATTTCGGAGGCACAGGTGATGGAGCAGCTCGAATGTTTCAAGAAGGGATTCCCATATTTGACGCTGAATGGCCCCGCTTCGATAGGGCACGGTATTATCAAGGCCGACAAAGCTGAAGTTGAAGTAGCCGCCGATGACTGGAATACTTATCTCAAGGATAATCATCATATAGTGAAGTTCGTGCCAGCTTCTGGCGCAGCCAGTCGTATGTTCAAAAACCTATATGAGTTTCTCAACGGAGGGCACGATGAACCTGTGACCGATTTTGAGCACGTGTTTTTCGATCATATAGAATTCTTTGGTTTCTATGCCGCACTGAACGAGAAGTGTACTGAGCTATATGGTAAGGATATAGTAGCCTTGATGGCTGAGAGTCGTCATCGTGAGGTGGTGGCAGCTTTGCTCAACCCTGAAGGTCTCAACTTTGGCCAGCTACCCAAGGGATTGTTGCTTTTCCATCTCTATGAAGATGGTACGGTTCGCACGCCACTTGAAGAGCATTTGGTAGAAGGTGCGCTCTACGCACAGGATTCCAAAGGGAACGTACATGTTCACTTTACAGTATCGCCTGAGCACCGCGAGCCGTTCAAGGCAAAGGTAGCCTCAGTGGTGGAACGATACGAAAAGGAATTTGGCGTGAAGTATGACATCAGTTTCTCGGAGCAGAAGGCTAGCACCGATACAGTAGCTGCCGACATGCACGATGAACTGTTCCGCGATACAGACGGTAGTCTCGTGTTCCGTCCTGGTGGTCACGGTGCACTGATTGAGAACCTCAACGATTTGGATGCCGACGTGGTATTCATCAAGAATATTGACAATGTGGTACCCGACCGTTTGAAGGACGATACCGTTACCTATAAGAAGCTGCTGGCTGGTATCCTCGTATCGCTGCAAACGCAGACATTTGCCTATCTGCGTCGTCTCGATGAGGGCAGCTACTCAGAGGAGGAGTTGCAAGAGATGGTAAATTTCTTGCAGAATAAACTCTACTGCATACATCCGGCTGTTGAAACGCTCAAGGGCGATGTGCTTGTGGCATACTTAAAAAAGAAGCTCAACCGTCCGATGCGTGTATGTGGTATGGTACAGAATGTGGGTGAGCCTGGCGGGGGGCCGTTCCTAGCATACAATGCAGATGGCACTGTATCGCTACAGATTCTCGAGAGCTCACAGATTGACATGGACAATCCTGTGAAGAAGGCTATGTTCCTAGAAGGTACTCACTTCAATCCCGTGGATCTTGTATGCGCTATCAAGAACTACAAGGGTGAGAAGTTTAATTTGCCCAAGTATGTGGACAAGTCTACGGGATTCATCTCTTCGAAGTCGAAGGGTGGACGCTCGCTTAAGGCGCTTGAGCTTCCGGGCTTGTGGAACGGTGCTATGAGCGACTGGAATACTGTGTTCGTAGAGGTGCCGCTCACAACGTTCAACCCGGTGAAGACGGTCAACGACCTCTTGCGCGACCAGCATCAGAAATAAAGAAATGGTAATCAATAGGCAGGGAGCGGCTATGTGTGTCGCTCCTTGCTTTATATATTATAATAAGGAGATATGCACGACAATAAGATATTGACCAAGGAGAATCTGAGAATCGTATATATGGGCACTCCCGACTTTGCTGTCGAGAGTCTTCGCTGCCTTGTGGAGGGTGGCTATAACATAGTGGGTGTGGTGACTGGTCCCGATAAGGCTGTGGGCCGACATGGCAGTGTGTTGCAGCCAACACCCGTGAAACAGTACGCCATAGAGCACGGCCTGCGCGTGTTGCAGCCCGAGAAGCTCAAGGACGAGGCCTTCATTGATGAATTGCGTTCCCTTGAGGCTGATCTTCAGATTGTAGTAGCCTTCCGTATGCTCCCCGAAGTGGTTTGGGCAATGCCTCCGTTGGGAACTTTCAACCTGCACGCCTCCTTGCTTCCTCAGTATCGTGGTGCTGCTCCTATCAATTGGGCTGTGATTAATGGCGATACGGAGACAGGTGTTACTACCTTCTTCCTCAAGCATGAGATTGATACTGGTGCTGTGATACGCCAAGTGCGCGTGCCTGTCAGCGATACGGATTGCGTGGGTGATGTGCATGACCGTCTGATGTTGCTGGGTGGCCGTGTCGTGTGCGAAACGGTAGATGCTATCATTGATGGCACTGCCGAGGCTACTCCTCAAGAGCTGATGACCACAGAGGAATTGCGCCCTGCACCGAAAATTTTCAAAGATACTTGTCGCATAGAGTGGGAGTGTCCCACTAAGCGCGTCTACGACTTCATTCGGGGCCTATCGCCCTATCCTGCAGCGTGGACCACACTGGTTACGCCCGAAGGTACAGAGATGGTGGTCAAGATATATAAGGCATCTATCGCTAGTGCTAGCAAGGAAGGTTTGCCTTGCGGAACCATTGTGACAGACGGCAAACGCTATATCAATGTATACACACTGGATGGAGTTCTGAGTCTGCGTACCCTGCAGCTAGCAGGAAAGAAACGCATGGGCGTGGAGGACTTTTTACGTGGTTTTCGCCTTCCCGAAGGCTCCAAAATGTTGTGATAACGCGGAAAAATGCACCTTATTGTGTTAAAATTGGGCAAAATTGTTGCACAATAACAAAATTATGCTTTTCTTTGCCAACGAAAACCTTCTGTAATTATTGCAGATGGAGTCAAATATTTATTTACTAACTACTAAAAAACAGAACGCCTATCGAAACACTCTTACTCTAAAACAATAAAAAAAGTAAGCAGTAATGGAAAATTTGAATCAGCTAGCCGACGATATGTTGGTAGCTCTTTATTCAAAGGGTGTAGACAAGGCGTTCGATGAGTTGCTTTCACGTTATCAAAGCAAACTCTTCAACTATATTTATTTCGTAGTCCGTAATCAGGAATTGGCCGAAGATATCTTCCAAGAGACCTTCGTTAAGGCTATTGTAACTATTCAGCAGGGACGCTATACAGCTGATGGCAAGTTTGGGGCTTGGCTTACACGTATAGCCCACAATCTTGTAATCGACTCCTTCCGTCAGGAACGTAATGAGAATACGGTATCGAATGACGAGAGCGAAGTAGACCTACTCAACAATGTCGATCTCTGCGATGACAACATTGAGATGCAGATGGTCAACGACCAGACTCTAGCCGATGTACGTCGCCTTGTAAATGCACTTCCCGACAACCAGCGTGAGGTGGTGTATATGCGTTTCTATCAAGACTTAAGTTTCAAGGAGATTGCTGAGATTACAGGTGTGGGTATCAATACAGCGCTTGGTCGTATGCGCTACGCTATACTCAATATGCGTCGCATAGCTCAGGAGAAAGATATTGTATTGCAGGTGTACTAATCTTTATACACCTTTGATTTACGTTTTTGTTTACTCTTGCGTAAACTTTATTTGCTGAGTAGCCACAAGGCGGTCGTAACGCCCACCGAACGGACGGTGGTATATATATATCTGATATTCGTTCTCAGCTTCATAGAAGTTGCCTTCTGCGGGTCCTGTTTGCCCTATGCTAGAGCCATTGGATACCCACAGATACAGGAAGTCGTAGGCACCCTGCTTGAGCATTACGGTAGCTTCGTAGGCCTGCTCGGCCTCGTTGTAGGTTGCCCGGTATGCAGGGGTGAACTCATTGTAGGTGAATTCGCCTGAGAGGTAGAATTCTCCACCAGAAAGATGAGGGCTGTTGAGACGGTAGTGTACGAAAAGATAGTCTGCTTCGGTATTGGGATCTTCGGCGAGGTTGTAGCGGATGAGGTAGCGCCCGTCGTGGTCTTCATCGTAACTGTAGTTGCGGCGCGGAGCATCGGGATAGAGCGTTGCGTGGTAATAGGGGGCGAAGAAACTGATTTTGTCTACTCCCTGTGTAGCATAGTGCATATTGATGACTTCGAAGCGGCGATACTCGTTGCCGGCAGGGAAGATGAGTGCCTTGTTGTGGACATATTCGACATGTCCAGGACTGACATAGGTCGGCTTCACGAGCGATACACAGTTGTCCGTGCGGCTGTTCTGATAGATATAGGGTTTGATTTCAGTAGCGGGGTCTACCACTTCGCTGGAGTTATAGCTGACGGCAAATGACAACTGCTGATGGCTCAGGTTGGTGTCGATGTCGGTGTTGCTTGTGATGCTGGCATTGAGTGCCATGCGTGGCTCCACGATGCGGAAGCATGCTACGGCAGCTAAGGCATTGCCACTGTTGTCATCCTCATCCAAGTAGATCTCTACCCGATAGTTACCCGAAGCCTTGAACTGTATGTTGTCGTTGGGGAGGTCGAGGTGGTAGTGGGTGTACAGCATAGTGGTGTTGAGAGAGTTCTCGTAGTCTTCAATGGGTTGGTTGTTGAATCCGTCCATGTAGTCCACCTCGAAAAGGTCTGAAGGAGTCCAGTCGGCATTGCAATGCACAATACGGTAGACGAAACGGTGGTAGTCATGTGAGAAATGGTCAAACGAGATGCTCACCCAGTCATCGGTGCCGAGGGTGATGACATCATCGAGCAGCCAGTCGTCATTGACAATGGTTTGCAGGGTGTGTATCATCGGGTGGTACACCTTGTTGCTCTGTGCGTTGACAACGTGAACAGCCACAAATATCAGTGCTGCCAGCTGTATGCGTATAAGATTCTGCTTCATAACTTACCATTCTTTGACAGACAAAGATACAAAGGATTTCTTTTGATTGCACCAATAACCAAAACTTTTTGTATCTTTACACCATGAAACATTGGAGTCTGACATTATGTTTATTGGGACTGCTGGGAATGCCGGGTGTCGTGGACACAGCACAGTACTTTCTTGGCACACCTTACGTCAGTGGCACCTTGGAGGTGGAGGGCGATGAGCGTCTGGTAATAGATACTGTGGGGCTGGACTGTACCACCTTCGTGGAACTCTCCGTAGCCCGTTGGCTGACTACGCAGAGCGACAGCCTTAGCTTCGAGCAGCAGGTGCAGCGCTTGCGTTACCGTGATGGCGTAGTTGATGGCTACCTCTCGCGCTTACACTATTTTACTGACTGGGTGGCCGAGAATGCCGGGCGTGGTGTTTGGCGTGAACTGAATCCGACGAAAGAATATGCTCATCTGTGGGTGCCGGATACGCTCACGCTCTCTTTCATGAGCAGTCATCCCGATAGCTATCCCTATCTCAAGACCCATGCGTGGGCGGTCGACTCCATGCGACGGATAGAGAAACGCTATGCCTGCTATCCTTTCAGCTATATCGACAAGTCGTACTTAAACCTGCCTCCGGGGCAACTTCCCATTCGTGATGGAGATATATTGGCTCTGGTGACTACCATCGATGGACTTGATGTGACGCATCTCGGTTTTGCGGTATGGAAGGGCGATAAGCTACATCTCATGCATGCCTCCATGAATCACAACAAGGTGGTTACTGATGAGCGTACTCTATACGACTATTTGGAAAATCGCAAGAGCTGTCCTGGAGTGCGTGTGATAAGAGTCGTGGAATAAGGATTTATAACTTTTCTAATATCGGCTTTATTTATTTAATATGCATTAGTGGCTGTTGTATCGAAAAAGTTATATCTTTGCATATATGTTACATTTTTCATTATAATCTGTATATGAATGACAATATCTATACCCCTAATCCCAATCGATACGAGAGCATGGGCTATCGTCGCGCAGGTAAGAGTGGGGTAGTGCTACCTGAGATTTCGCTCGGCTTTTGGCACAACTTCGGAGAGAACCACGACGAGATACGCGGTCTCGAGATTGTGCACTATGCCTTCGATCATGGCATCTGCCATTTCGACCTTGCTAATAACTACGGCCCTCCCAACGGTGCCGCCGAGGAACGCTTTGGCCGTTATATGAAGCAGTCGTTGCATACCCATCGCGACGAGATGTTCATCGCCACCAAAGCTGGCCATCCTATGTGGCCCGGTCCCTATGGTGATTGGGGATCCCGCAAGAGCCTTGTAGCCAGTCTCGACCAGAGTTTGCGTCGTATGAACCTCGACTACGTGGATATCTACTATACCCACCGCTACGATTCCAACACACCGCTCGAAGAGACTATGCAGGCGCTGGTCGATATCGTGCGTTCGGGTAAAGCGCTCTATGTGGGCTTGTCGAAATATCCCGAAGATGCCGCCCGTGAGGCCTACAGCTATCTAGAGGCTCACGATGTACACTGCATCCTCTATCAGGGACGCTACAATATGCTTACTCGCCAGCCCGAGGAGGTCATTATCCCCCAAGCACATCGGAATGGTACCGGCTTTATAGCCTTCTCTCCCTTGGCGCAAGGGCTACTCACCGACCGCTACTTGCAAGGCATCCCCGAAGGGTCGCGCATGAAACAGAGCAACTTCCTCCGTCCCGAATCCCTCACCGACGAACTGTTGAGCAAGCTGCACCAGCTCAATGATATGGCTGCTCTCCGCGGACAGACGTTGGCCGAGATGGCCTTAGCTTGGATATTGCATGATGAGCGTGTTACCTCCGTTATAATAGGTGCCAGCTCGGTAGGGCAGCTGAAGATGAATCTCCAGGCTCGAGAGAATATTGTTTTCACTGCCGATGAGTTGGCACGGATCAATACTATATTGCAGTAATAGAGACCGCTGTCATAAATAAAGGGAAGCGACGCATCACTTCCCTTTATTTATATGGTATAAGGCAGTTTAATGTCCTTGGCTCTATCATTCTGCATGTTCTCTTTTCGCTTTGTTGTAGGTAAGCTTGCCGGTATCTTTGTCGAGCTTTACTTCTATGCGTTCATCTGATGTGAGTTCCTCTTCGATGAGCATTTCGGATAGCTCATCTTCTAGATAGGTCTGTACAGCTCGCTTTAAGGGACGTGCTCCGTATTGCGGGTCGTAGCCTTTGCGGCTGACATAGTCGCGTGCCTCTTCGTCTACGCTTACTTCGATGCCAATGCTTGCAAGGCGTCCGATGAGCTTGTCTATCTCGAGGTCTGCAATCGTGCGCAGTGCTTTGCTGTCGAGGGTGTCGAAGGTGACAATCTCGTCAATACGATTGAGGAACTCGGGCGAGAAGGTCTTGTTGAGCGCCTTCTGTATGACGCTGCGTGAGTGCTCCTTGTCGTCAAATTCCATACTGGTAGAGAATCCTACGCCACGGCCAAAGTCCTTGAGCTGCCGTGAACCCACGTTCGATGTCATGATGATGACGGTATTGCGGAAGTCAATCAGACGTCCGTTGCCATCGGTAAGGCGTCCTTCGTCGGTGACTTGGAGTAATATGTTGAACACGTCGGCATGTGCCTTCTCTATCTCGTCGAGGAGGATGATGGAGTAGGGGCGGCGACGCACTCGCTCTGTCAGCTGTCCGCCCTCCTCGTAGCCTACATAGCCCGGAGGTGCTCCTACAAGGCGCGATACGGTATGCTTCTCCATGAATTCGCTCATGTCTACTCGGATGAGTGCATCGGTCGACCCGAACATCTGTCGGGCGAGTTCCTTAGCCAGGAGAGTCTTTCCCACACCAGTCGGTCCTAAGAACATGAAGGTGCCGATGGGTCGGTTGGGATCCTTGAGCCCTAGGCGGTTGCGCTGTATGGCCTTCACGAGTTTACCTATGGCAGTCTCCTGTGCGATGACGCTGCTGTTGAGGGCTTCACGCATACCTTTGATACGTAGCCCCTCCGACTGCACCATACGCTGCACGGGCACTCCTGATATCATAGACACCACTTCGGCTATCTGCTCCTCATCTACGGTCTCCTTGTGCTCCTTGAGGCCAGCCTCCCAGTTGCGCTTCATTTCGATCAGTTCATTCTCCAGTTGGCGTTCCTGATCGCGATAGTTGGCTGCAAGCTCATAGTCTTGATTCTTTACGGCGCGGTTCTTCTGCTCGTGAGCATCGGCAATGCGTGCCTCTTGTGCCTCAATCTCTTGAGGCACCTGAATGTTGGTCAGATGCACTCGTGAGCCAGCCTCGTCCATCACATCGATGGCCTTGTCGGGGAAGCAGCGGTCAGTGATATATCGTTCCGATAGCTTCACGCACGCCGTGATGGCCTCGTCCGTATAGTGTACGTTGTGGTGATCTTCGTATCGGTCCTTGATATTCCTTAATATATGTATGGTCTCTTCTGCGTCGGGCGATTCCACGATTACCTTTTGGAAACGTCGTTCCAGTGCGCCGTCCTTCTCGATAGTCTTGCGGTATTCGTCCAGCGTGGTGGCACCTATGCATTGTATCTCGCCCCGGGCAAGAGCAGGCTTCAGCATATTGGCGGCATCCATAGAGCCGGGTGCCGATCCAGCCCCTACAATCGTGTGCAACTCATCTATGAAGAGTATGATGTCGGGGTTCTTCTGCAGTTCATTGAGTATAGAGCGCAGTCGCTCTTCGAACTGTCCGCGATACTTGGTGCCAGCCACTACGGAGGCCATGTCGAGCATCACCACGCGCTTGTCGAATAGGATACGCGATACCTTCTTCTGTACGATGCGCAGTGCCAGTCCTTCTACGATGGCCGACTTTCCCACACCAGGCTCACCGATGAGTACCGGGTTGTTCTTCTTGCGTCGGCTGAGTATTTGGGCTATGCGCTCTATCTCCTTCTCGCGTCCAATGACAGGATCCAGCTTGCCTTCAGCAGCAGCACGTGTCATGTCCACTCCGAAGTTGTCGATGACGGGTGTGTCGCTCGACGGGCGCTGTGCCTGCTGTTTGGTTGAGGCTGAGTGTCCAGTGTTCCCTCTATCCATGGGAAACTCATCATCCTCTTCCTCGTCATCCATGAATTCGCCACTGCTGAAGTCCGATTTTATGGAAAGCAGTTCGGCTACCTTGTCATAATTGACATCATTTCGTGTCAAAACGTCAGCCGCCATATTGTGGTTCTCCTTCAATATGGCTAGTAGCAGATGTTCCGTATCAGCGGGGCTCTTCTTCAGCATGCGAGCTTCGAGCAGGCTCAGGCGCATGATTTTGTTGGCAACACTATTGAGGGCTAGTGCCTGTGCATTGTCGTTGAATGTGTTGCCTCGTTCTATGTCGCTTTCTATCTCGATTTTGATATGTCTGAGGTCGGCATGCAGCTTGTTTAGCAGGTCAATGGCTACATTGTTTCCGTCACGCAAGAGCGCCAGCAGCAGGTGCTCAGGGCCTATGTAGTCGCAGCGTAGGCGGTTTGCCTCCTCCTGACTATATACGAGAATGTCTGATAGCTTTTGTGAATATTGTTTGTTCATATTCTATCTTACTGTTCTATCCAATAAATTCTTTTTCATTGCAAATATAACGTTATAGCTGGCGTTTTCCTATAATCATTATGTATTATTAATCACAAATAACGTGCCACAACCAAATATATGACAATTTTGCAAGTAAAAGGTTCAATGCTTTTGCGTTTCATGTACCGGTTTTTTATATGATGGCCCTTCGCTTCTTCTTATGCCCGGATTTAGTCGTTATATTCCCATTCTATTTGCAGTGCAAACTTTTTTTCCTTACTTTTGCACATTATATATAAATAAAGGTATAGTTATGGAATATATATCAACTGCGATTGAGGGCGTCTACCTCATCAAGCCGCGCGTGTTCAACGATGCCCGCGGCTACTTCATGGAGGCGTTCAAGCAGGAGGAGTTCGACGCTAATGTCTATCCCGTGAAGTTCGTGCAGGACAACGAGTCGATGTCGTCGTATGGCGTGTTGCGCGGGCTGCACTACCAGAAGGGCGAGTGGAGCCAGGCCAAGTTGGTGCGCGTCATCAAGGGGCGTGTGCTCGATGTGGCGGTCGATATGCGTCGGTCATCTCCCACCTTCGGCAAGTACGTGATGGTCGAGCTGAGCGACGAGAACAAGATGCAGTTCTTCATCCCCCGCGGCTTTGCCCACGGTTTTCTCGTGCTGAGCGACGAGGCGGTGTTCACCTATAAGGTCGACAATGTGTATGCCCCGCAGGCCGAGGCATCGGTGCTCTTCTCCGATGAGCAGATCGGTATTGAATGGCCCATCGAAGCCAAGGATATGATACTCTCGCCCAAGGATCTGGCCGCCGTGCCTTTTGTAGAAGCTGAATATTTTGATTGATAAAGCAGTATGAAGATAGCAATTGTAGGAACCGGATATGTAGGTCTTGTCACAGGTACCTGCTTTGCCGAGATTGGCGTGGATGTCACCTGTGTGGATGTCGACAAGCAGAAGATCGATAATCTCAACCGGGGCATCATCCCCATCTATGAGCCAGGCCTCGAGGAACTCGTCACCCGCAATGCCAATGCCGGGCGCCTCACCTTCACCACATCGCTCGAGAGCTGTCTCGACGATGTAGAGGTAGTGTTCTCCGCCGTTGGCACTCCGCCCGACGAGGATGGCAATGCCGACCTCAAGTATGTGTTGCAGGTGGCTAAGACCATCGGTGAGCACATGAACAACTACGTGCTCGTAGTCACCAAGAGCACCGTGCCCGTGGGCACAGCCCGCAAGGTGCGTGAGACCATCCAGGCCGAGCTCGACAAGCGTGGCCTGCAGATTGAGTTCGATGTGGCCTCCAATCCTGAATTCCTCAAGGAGGGTAATGCCGTAGACGATTTCATGAGTCCCGACCGCGTGGTGGTGGGCGTAGAGTCTGAGCGTGCCAAGAAGGTGATGACCCGCCTCTACAAGCCCTTCCTCATCAATAACTTCCGCGTCATGTTCATGGACATCCCCTCGGCGGAGATGACTAAGTATGCTGCCAACTCGATGCTCGCCACTCGCATCAGCTTCATGAATGATATCGCCAACCTTTGCGAGCTCGTCGGTGCCGATGTCAACATGGTGCGTGCTGGCATCGGGTCCGACACCCGCATCGGCCGCAAGTTCCTCTATCCGGGCTGTGGTTATGGAGGCTCATGCTTCCCCAAGGATGTGAGGGCTCTCATCCGCACTGCCGAGCAGAATGGCTATACGATGCGTGTGCTCAATGCCGTGGAGGAGGTCAACGAGCGTCAGAAGAGCATCCTTTTCGAAAAGCTCACCCGCCTCTTCGATGGCGACCTTGAGGGCAAGACCATCGCACTCTGGGGTCTCTCGTTTAAGCCCGGCACCGATGACATGCGCGAGGCCACCTCGCTGGTGATGATCGAGAAGATGCGTGCCGCAGGCTGCAATATCCGTGTTTACGACCCCGTGGCTATGGACGAATGCCGCCGTAGGATAGGGGATGCCGTCTACTATGCCACCGACATGTATGATGCCCTGGTTGATGCCGATGCCATGATATTGGTGACCGAGTGGAAGGAGTTTCGCTTACCCTCATGGAGCGTGATACGCAAGACGATGAAGCAACACCACATCATCGACGGCCGCAACATCTACGATGCCGACGAGCTCAAGGAGGCCGGATTCAGCTACACCTGCATCGGTAAGATATAAGAAATACTGGCACCTGTCAGCAGTGTAAGCGGTGAGAACATCCCTCTCACCGCTTTTTTGTATCATGCGATAATCCCTTTAGGGTGAAAAAAGTTTATTTTTGGGGTGGCAGTGGCAGAGATTAACAAAACTTGTAATTTTGTACAAATCCGCACTGTAAAATTGTACAATAATCCATTATTCCTTCTGCCACTGCCACCCCAAAAATAAACTTTTCACTCCTGGATATAGCTATGGAATGGAAAGTCTGGGAAAAATCGCACCTGCGATAACGTGCAATCGCACTTGCCTTTTTGTGCCATCGCATATGCGTTTTCTAAAAATCGCACCTGCGATTTTTCAGTCTTGTACCTTTGATTCCGTAAATTCACTATAGTGATTGGAAAAATTGGGTATAGTGAATCAAAATGTTAGCCGACGCGGAGCATTAGCGTCGGTTCTCGGACAAGCCGAGGGCTTCGCTACTGACGACGACGGAAGGTTTATCTTCCTAAAGGAGTTATTGCAAGGCTCTGATCAAAATGTCAGAGCCTTGCAACAGAAAAATTCTCTTTATCCAATTTCCAAAATCTCTTTGTCCGATTTAAAAACTGCCTTTTTCGGCCTTCCGAAATCTGACGTTTTGCTGCCAATATTGCTGATTGGGTGACAATATGCTACAACCATCAGCCTACCGATACCCCACAGTATGGGTGTCGGTCGGCATTCTATTGCAATACAATATGTTAGATGTGATTACCGACACCTTAACCCCAAAAAGCAAAACTGTTTCTTTACGCCAAATTCGCTTATCGGATCTAACCCATAAGCATTACACTTTAAGCTCTAAGCATTAAGCAAGCCTTAAGCTAATGGCTGTCTCAGTACCAAAAGTTTTCCCTCTCTTTCTTCTCTTTATCCATATTATTTCCTAACTTTGCGGTAATTGCAATGAAATAGGATAAATACTCATACATTATGATAACAGGCGAGATAAAGAATCGTATCGATAGCATTTGGGATGCCTTCTGGACGGGCGGCATCACCAACTCCATCACCATCCTGGAGCAGATGACCTATCTGTTCTTCATGAAGATGCTCGATGATGCGCAGAAGACCAAGGAGGCCAATGCCAGTATCATGGGCGTGGCAGTGAAGGACCCTACCTTCCGTGAGGGCATGTGGCACAATCCCGAGACGGACAGGGACGTGCCTTACGAGACGCTGCGCTGGAGCGTGTTCAAGAACAAGGAGGCCGAGGAGATGTACCGCATCATCAGCCGCGATGCCTTTGCCTTCATCAAGAACCTGAACGACGGCAAGGAGTCGGCCTACAGTCGCTTCATGGCCAACGCCACCTTCCTCGTGCAGAATCCCCGTACCTTGGTGAAGATTGTCGAGGGCATCGATGCGCTCGACATGAACAACCGCGACACCATGGGCGATGTGTACGAGTATGTGCTGGGCAAGATGGCCGCCTCGGGCAACAACGGACAGTTCCGCACGCCGCGCCATATCATCCGCATGATGGTGGCGCTGATGCGGCCCACCTTGCAGGACAGCATCTGCGACCCAGCCATGGGCTCGGCAGGATTTATCGTCGAGAGTGCCAAGTACGTGCAAGAGCACTACAAGACAGAACTGCTCAAGCGTGAGCATGCCGAACACTATAAGCGAGGGCTGCTCCACGGCTTCGACACCGACTCCACGATGCTGCGCATCGGTGCCATGAACCTCATGCTGCATGGGGTGGACAATCCCGATGTGGCCTATAAGGATAGCCTGTCGACGGACAACACCGATGAGAACAAGTATACCCTCTGCCTGGCCAATCCGCCCTTTGCCGGCAGTCTCGACTACGATGCCGTGAGCAAGTCGCTCCTCGCCATCACCAAGACGAAGAAGACGGAGCTGCTCTTCATGGCGCTCTTCGTGCGTATGCTCCAGATGGGTGGCCGCTGTGCAAGCATCGTGCCCGATGGCGTACTCTTCGGCACCAGCACAGGGCACATGGCCATCCGCAAGGAGATTGTCGACAACCAACGCCTGCAGGCCGTCATCTCCATGCCGAGCGGTGTGTTCAAGCCCTACGCCGGAGTGAGCACCGCCATCCTCATCTTCACCAAGACGAATGCAGGAGGCACGGACAAGGTGTGGTTCTACGACATGAAGGCCGATGGCTTTTCGCTCGACGACAAGCGCAACCCCATCAGCGACAATGACATCCCCGACATCATCGCCCGCTTCCACCACCTCGAAGCCGAGGCAGAGCGCACACGCAAGGACAAGTCGTTCCTCGTACCCGTGGAAGAGATTCGTGAGAAGGGCTACGACCTCTCCATCAACAAGTACAAGGAGATAGAGCGCGAGCAAGTGGTGTACGAACCCTCCGAAGTGATACTCGCCCGCATTGAAGCATTGGAAAGTGAAATACAGCAGGCGATGGACGAACTAAAGAAGATGTTATAAGGCTATGATGACGAAAGACGAATTGCTGGAACTTATCGCTTCGGATGAGACTTACCGTATAGAACGAACGGTATCAGTGAGCGATATGGATAAATTTCAAGAGGCTATATGTGCCTTTGCCAATGATATGCCGGGCTCGCGTCAAAAAGGTTATCTGCTCATTGGAGTGAAAGACGATGGTACTCTGAGCGGACTACAGGTGACTGATGCACTGATGAAGCGGATTAGTGGCATAAGATCTGACGGCAACATACTGCCATTGCCCATGATGACGACCGAAAAGGTGACGAGCGAGGATGGCGATGTGTTGGTGGTCGAGGTCACTCCTTCGTTTGACACTCCCGTCCGTTATCGGGGCCGCACATTCATCCGAATCGGTCCACGCAGAGACCTTGCCACGATTGAAGAAGAACGCATCTTGAGCGAGCGCTGTGCTGCCAGCTTGCCTACATTCGATACTCGTCCGTGCCGCGAAGCCACGCTCGACGACATTGATACCGATACCATACAGAGACACTATCTCCCTCATGCCATCGAGGCCGAAGTATTGGCAGGTGACCACCGCCCCTTAAAAGAGCAGTTGGCCTCATTGCGACTCTACAACATGCAGTACGACTGCCCTACATATGCAGCTTTAGTGATGTTTGGGCGCAATCCAAAGTATTTCATGCCTGGTGCCTACATCCAATATGTACGATTTAGTGGAAGGGACAATGCTGGTACGATACTCAATGAGCGCCGTTTCGAAGGCTGTCTATACAAGATACTGCCCGAATTGGAAAACTTCATTCGCGATGGCATCATCACCCAACGCCCTGTCCCCATCAGCATATTGCGCGAAAAGAATGTGCTCAACTATCCCTACAAGGCATTGCGCGAATTACTGATGAATGCCGTGATGCACCGCGACTATCAATCCAACATGCCCACACGTCTCTACCAGTATGACGACCATATTGAGATAATGAATCCGGGTGGTCTCTATGGTCAAGCGCGTCCCGAGAATTTTCCCTATGTAAATGACTATCGCAACAGCGTTGTGGCCGAGATGATGCGTACGCTCAACTATGTGAATATGTTTAATCATGGTGTCGGTGAAGTGCGCGACCTGCTGCGTGCCAACGGCAGTCCCGAGGCCATCTTCAAGGTCGGATTACTGACTGCATTCAGTGTCATTGTAGAGGAACCGAGAGACGAGAACTGTTCACCAACTGTTCACCAGCTTGTCACGAACTTGTCATCACAAGTAACGTCGTTGATTATCAATCTAAAAGGCAGGAAAGCAAGCACGCCGAATCTGCAACTGTTCACTAACTGTTCACACCTCAGCAAACGACTGTTCATAGCTCAGTATATCAATCCTGCAATAGAAGCGGGCCTATTGGCCAAGACCTATCCCGACACACCTCACCATCCCAAGCAACAGTACTACCTCACCGAGTTGGGGCTGCAAGTGTGTCATCTCCTTGAGGTAAGCAAAAAACAACAAGGCAATGAGGAGGGCATAGTATGAAGCAGGGTTGGGAGACAAAGAAGTTGGGAGAGGTTTGCTCTTTGATTACTGATGGTGATTGGATTGAGAGTAGACATCAGTCGGAAGATGGAATCCGCCTAATACAGACAGGCAATATAGGTTGCGGGATATTCAAGGCAAAAGACGATAAACCTCACTATATAAGTGAAGAAATTTTTGAGGAATTGGGTTGCACGGAGATTTTTTCAGGTGATTGTCTTGTATCAAGACTTCCTGAACCTGTGGGGAGAGCGTGTATCATTCCTGAAATGGATTGTCGGATGATAACAGCAGTTGATTGTACTGTTATAAGATTCAGAGAGATGCTGATTCCCGAACTATTTGTGTATTATTCACAAAGCGGTACATATCAAAGGGATATTAATAACAACACAACAGGTACAACGAGAAAGAGAATAAGCAGAAAGAATCTTGAACAGATTTCCATCCCCATCCCCCCTCTCCCTGAGCAAGAGAAGATAGTCTCCGAGTTGGACTGCCTTTCAGTGCTCATTGAGAAGAAGCGTCAGCAGTTGAAGGAACTCGATGCACTGGCTCAATCTATCTTCTATGAGATGTTCGGAAATCCCGTCGAGAATGAAAGGGGATGGGAGGTTGAAAGGCTCGGAAACAAAGCAGATATTTCTAGTAGCAAGAGAATCTTTGCCAATGAATATACGGATAGTGGAATCCCTTTCTATCGAGGAAAGGAAGTGACAGAAAAAAGCAAGGGTAATCCTTTAAGTATAGAATTATATATTTCTCAGGAAAGATATGACGAAATTAAATCAAATTATGGTGTTCCTGTAATAGGTGACATCTTAATCACAGCAGTTGGTACAATTGGAAATATATGGGTAGTAGATACTGATGAACCGTTCTATTTCAAGGATGGAAATGTGTTGTGGCTAAAAGTTAAAGATAACACAAATCCCGTTTATTTCAAATACATACTGACTATCTTGATTAATGAATATAAGGCAATGATGGCAAATGGTTGTGCTTATTCTGCACTAACCATTGTTAATCTGAAAGAAATGCCAACATGTGTTACCCCTCTCCCCCTGCAACAATCCTTTGCCCAGAAGATAGAAGCCATCGAGAAGCAGAAGGAGCTGATAAAGCAATCCATCATCGAGGCGGAGACATTGCTTGCCAGCAGGATGCAGTATTATTTTGAAGAAGGATGATGACAGGTAAGCAGTAAGGGCCGCGGGCTTTAAGGCTTTTAGGGTCTCTAAAGACTTTAAGGACCTTAAGGACTTTAAGGACAAGAACGCTGATAACGATAATAACAACCATCAACGCTGATAGTGACAACGAGAACAACAACCAGTAACCACTAACACACTACACGACCATGAGCGAGGAACTGATTCCACAACGCGGCAATTACAAGGAACTGCTGAGCTATCAGAAGACCGATGTCATCTTTCAGCTCACCTACTACTTCTGCCACACCTATCTGCAGAAGGGCGACCGTACGGTGGACCAGATGGTGCAGGCAGCCCGCTCGGGCAAGCAGAACATCGTGGAGGGGTGCATGGCGTCGGGCACCTCGGCCAAGACCGAGCTGAAGCTGCTCAATGTGGCCAAGGCCAGTCTGCACGAGCTTGCCGAAGACTATGAGGACTACCTGAAGACCCGCGGCCACCGCCAGTGGGAAGAGGGTTCGGTGGAGCTGGAGACCATGCGCCGACTGGGCCGCGAGCATAACGACGGTGCCTACTTCATGGCGCTGGCCGAGACACGTCCGCCCGAAACGATTGCCAACATGGCCATCGTGCTGCTGCGCCAAGCCGACTACCTGCTCCACCGCCAAATACAGCGCCTCGCCGACGACTTCGTGAAGGAGGGCGGCTTCAGTGAACGGATGATGAGGATGAGGAAGAAGAGTAGGGGATTTTGAGAATAGGGGCTTGAGGATAAGGGCACTAAAGTCTCTAAGGTCTTTAAAGTCTTTAAGGTCTTTAAGGACTCTAAGGACCTTAAGGACCCTAAAGAAAAAAACAAAAACAACTAACCAAAAACAACTAACCAAAAACAACTAATACCCAACACTAACAACCAACCATACCAACCATGCGCAACTTCGATTACCTACAAGCCTTGGAGCTTACCGACCTGCACCGCTTCTGCGCGGTAGCCGAAGAGAATCAGGTGAGCAATCCCGATATCAGTGCCATCAATGCGCGGCGGGCATTGGAGTACATCGTGCGATCGCTGTATCAGATGAAGAACATTGCAGTGGGAGAGCGTACCTCGCTGTTTGAACTGGTCGATGGCGAGCCCTTCAGGGAGTTTATCGGCGATGACAAGGTGATGATGGCCGTGCACTATGTGCGCAAGGTGGGCAACAGTGGTGCTCATGCAGCCGAGGTGAGCAAGCGGGAGTCGTTCTTCTGCCTGCTTAATATATATAATGTAGTAGCCGCCATACTGCTCAAACTGCGTGTGGTGGAGAGCGTGAAGCCATTTGATAGAAACCTAATACCCACCAGGCCGCAGATGGCGGTTGTGGTCCCCACGAAGGTGGCGAGCATCGCTCCCTCGGACCAGATAGTGGAGGCTGCCCATAAGGAGGCTGTGGAGTCGAAGGCTCCTGTGGAGATGCTGCCTACAGACATCTCGGAGGCTGAGACACGCCGCCTGTACATCGACCTGATGCTGAAGGAGGCAGGATGGCAGATACTGGACACCGATGGACTGGTGCAGCCCTCGAAGGCTTGCATCGAAGTAGAGTTGCAGGGTATGCCCAATGCACACGATGTGGGCTATGCCGACTATGTACTGTTTGGCAGCAATGGCAAGCCCCTGGCCGTAGTGGAAGCCAAGCGCACCTCGGTGTCGCCCACCAAGGGGAAGCACCAAGCCGAGCTGTATGCCGACTGTCTGGAGGCACGGTATGGCGTGCGTCCTGTGATATACTACACCAACGGATTTGAGACCTACATCATCGACGGGCTCGGTTATCCTCCACGCCGGTTGTATAGCTTCCACACCGAGGCCGACTTGGAGCGTATGCTGCAGAAGCGCGGCAGGAAGGACATCTCGGACTTTGCGGTGAACGACAATATCACCGACCGCTACTATCAGAAGATGGCCATCAAGGCGGTGTGTGAACACTATAACACGAAGCGCAGGAAGGGGTTGCTCGTGATGGCAACAGGAACGGGCAAGACACGTGTAGCCATATCGCTGGTGGATGTGCTGAAACGCAACGACTGGGTGAAGAATGTGCTGTTCCTTGCCGACAGGACCTCGCTCGTGAAGCAGGCACACAAGAACTTCGTGAAGCTGCTGCCCAATGAGACGACCACCGTGCTCAATGAGAGTGGAGAGCGCGACATGAATGCCCGCATCACCTTCTCTACCTATCAGACGATGATCAACTTTATCGACACGGACGAGAAGACCTTCTCGGTGGGGCGGTTCGACCTCATCATCATCGACGAGGCACACCGCTCGATCTTCGGCAAGTATGGCGCGATATTCAACTACTTCGATGCCATGCTCATCGGACTCACTGCCACGCCACGCAACGAGGTGGACAAGAGCACCTACGACATCTTCGAGATGGAGCAGGGAGCACCCAACTATGCCTATGAGCTGGAGGATGCGGTATCGGACGGCTACCTGGTGAACTACACGGGATTCAAGCGCGGAAGCATCATCTTGAAAGAGGGTATCAAGTATAGCAACCTCTCTGAGGAGGAAAAGGAACAGATGGAGCAGATATGGGAGTATGAGGAGGCTAAGGATAATGGCTCTAAGGTCTTTAAGGTCGATAGAGTCAATAAGGTCTCTAAGGTCGTTAAGGACCTTAAGGACTCTAAAGACTTTAAGGACTTTAAAGCCCCTGAAGATTCTATTGAGACCCGAGCTGCCGAGGATGCCGTGCCCTACGGGAAGAGCAAGTATGTGCGCGACATCAACAACAACGAGATATTCACCTACATCCACAACCTCGACACCATAGACAAGGTGTTGCAGGACTTGATGGAGAATGGACTGAAGGTGCAGAGCGGTGAACGCATTGGCAAGACAATCATCTTTGCCTACCGCCATGCCCATGCCGAACTCATCGTGAAGCGGTTCTATGAACTGTACCCTGAGTATGGGGCGGACTTCTGTGTACTCATCGATAACCAGGTAACCTATGCGCAGGACTTGATAGACAGATTCGAGAAGCGCGATGCAGCGCCTCAGATTGCCGTGTCGGTGGATATGCTCGACACGGGTATCGATGTGCCCGATGTACTGAACTTGGTATTCTTCAAGCCTGTGAAGTCGAAAATCAAGTTCATGCAGATGATTGGACGCGGCACACGACTCTCACAGGGTGTATTCGGTGCGGAGGACAAGAAAGAGTTCTACATCTTCGACTGGTGCTGCAACTTTGATTATTTCGAGAAGAACCCCAATGGCAAGGAGGTGGGGAGCACGCAATCACTGACAGAACGATTGTTCCGACTGAGAACGGACATTGCATTCCACCTGCAACATCAGCAGTACCAAGAGGATGAGTTTGCCAAGAAGATGCACGATGACATGAAGGCGTTGATGAAGGAACAAGTGGCGAAGCTTTCGGATAGTCACATCTCGGTGCGTAGCAAGTGGCAACAGGTAGCGCACTTTAAGGAGGATGCCTCATGGGTGTATATCTCTGAACTTGACACGCTCACTCTGAAGAACGACATTGCACCCTTGCTTGCCAAGGATACCCAGGACGAGAATGCCAAGAAGTTTGACATGCTTGTGCTTGCCGTGCAACTCTCTTTGCTCGACGAAGAGGTGAAGGTGGGCAAGGCAGCGCAGAACATTCAGATAGTGGCAGAGAAGTTGCAAAAGAAGGCAACCCTGCCCCAAGTGCAAGCGAAGATGGCAACCATACAGGAGGTGCTGACTCCTGTGTATTGGGAGAACCTGACATTGCCGTGGCTGGAGAAGGTGCGTGAGGACTTGCGCGACTTGACGAAGTTCCTTGCAGGAGAACCTAACCAATGGTTTGTCGTCGACATCGAGGATGTGGTATCGTATGATGGCACGAGCGAGGGCATCATGACCAGAGTGTCCTACAAACAGAAGGTGATGGACTTCCTTGCCGAGAACCGCAACCTACCTGTGCTCACCAAGATATACGGCATGGAGCAGCTGACAAGTGCCGACATCAAGGAGTTGGAGCATATCCTATGGAGTGAGTTGGGCAACAAGGAGGACTACGACAGATATACCGCAGGAATGCCGTGCGGTGCCAATGTAGCCATCTTCATCCGCTCTATCATTGGGGTAGACAGGAAGGATGCCGTGAAGCGGTTTGCCACCTTCCTGTCGGGAGCAGAGCTGAATGCCGAGCAGGAGGAGTTCCTGATGTCTATCATCTCCTATGTATGTGAGAATGGAGACATCACCAAGGAGATAGTAGTAAATGAAGCTCCCTTCGATGAACGACTGTCGGTATTCACTGCCTACATACAGCCCTTGGCCAAGTATATCGACAATATCCATGGTGTGATTATGCCCGATGGCGCTTCGGCATAGGGTGAGAAGGAATACCTATGATCACTTACAATTGGAGACAGGTAAAAGACGAAGTTTACAGTATAAAGGGTAGGAGATAGAGTGTTATCTTGAAAAATAGTTGTACCTTTGCCGAGGAATTGGTGAAGTATGCTTTAAAATAAGGTATATTCAGATAAAGCGACCAAGAGAATGAAGGATATTATTATATTAGGTATAGAGTCTTCGTGCGACGACACTTCGGCTGCGGTCATCAAGAATGGCGAGTTGCTGTCGAACGTAACGGCCAGTCAGGCCGTGCACGAGAGTTATGGCGGGGTAGTGCCCGAACTTGCTTCACGTGCTCATGAGCAAAACATTGTTCCTGTAGTGGATCAGGCGCTCAAGAAAGCGGGCATACCCAAAGAGGAACTCTCGGCTGTGGCGTTTACCCGTGGCCCAGGCTTGATGGGATCGCTGCTTGTGGGCGTGTCGTTTGCCAAGGGTTTTGCCCGCTCGCTGGACATTCCTATGATTGATGTGAACCACTTGCAGGGACATGTGCTGGCGCATTTTATACAAGAGTCTGAGACGAAAAAGGAGACGCCTAAGTATCCTTTCTTGTGCCTGCTGGTGTCGGGTGGCAATTCGCAGATAGTCCTGGTCAAGGCCTACAATGATATGGAGGTGATAGGGCAGACCATCGATGATGCAGCAGGCGAGGCCATCGACAAATGCTCCAAAGTGATGGGGTTGGGCTATCCGGGAGGACCCATCATCGACCGACTGGCTCGCCAAGGAAATCCCAAGGCCTTCACATTCAGCAAGCCTAATATCGCAGGCTACGACTATAGCTTCAGTGGGCTGAAGACTTCATTCCTCTATTTCCTACGCGACAGGCTGAAAGAAAACCCCGATTTCATCGAACAAAACAAGGAGGATCTGGCAGCTTCGCTCGAGACTACTATCGTGGATATCCTGATGAAGAAGCTTCGCCTTGCAGCCAAGGGATTGGGCATCAAGGAGGTAGCTGTAGCTGGTGGTGTATCGGCCAATACGGGACTACGCAATGCCTTCCTTGACCATGCACGGCGCTATAAATGGAACGTGTATATCCCCAAGTTTGGATACACGACCGACAATGCGGCCATGATTGCTATCACGGGATATTATAAGTTTATGGACAATGACTTCTGCTCGATAGACAAACCGGCATATTCTCGCGTTTCCATCGGGTAAAATGGCCAAAAGACGTGAAAGAAGAGCTGTATAAAATCGCCCAATCCATCGAAGTGACCCTTTCGGACAAGGGATGGAGCGTGGCTACTGCCGAAAGCTGTACGGGAGGGGGCATAGCCGCTGTACTGACCGCTGTGCCAGGTAGTTCGGCCTGTGTAAGGGGCGGTATCGTGGCCTATACAGAGGAAATGAAGATGCTTCTGTTGGGTGTAAAGCCCGATACACTTCATACGGAGGGAGTGGTGAGCGAACAGACCGTGGTAGAGATGGCGCAAGGTGCGATGAAATCGATGAATTCGGATTTTTCCGTAGCGACATCGGGCATTGCAGGCCCATCGGGCGGGACCGAAGAAGTGCCGGTAGGCACCATTTGGGTGGCTGCTGCGTCTCGCTCCTGTATGCTCACTCATTGCATCCGCAATTATGATAAGGGAAGAGAGCAAAATACACGAAATGCAGTGCTAGTAGCATTGGAAATGCTGCAGAAAGTAGTGGAAATGGAAGAAAATCAACCATAAAATAAAATTAATGACTGATTTATTTGGCTATTCCGTAAAAAAGTAGTTATTTTGCACGCTGAAATTTGAATACAGAGCAAAATAAACATCAAAATTAGATAGAAATGTCGAAGATTTGTCAAATTACCGGTAAGAAAGCCATGATTGGCAACAACGTTTCACACTCTAAGCGTAGA